>JAZUFX010000025.1:0-29264 GCA_045640885.1 Bacteroidaceae bacterium
TTCCGTTTTGCGCCAGACGCTGTCTGTACTGCGCATTCTATTCTACCGTAAGGCCCGATGACAGGCAATGCTATACCGACTGCGTATGCAGGGAACTGTCAATGAGAGCGCATACTCTGACCGGGCACAGTGAATATACCATATATCTTGGCGGAGGCACACCCTCACAGCTTTCACTGGAACAGATTTCAGCCATTCTGGACTCTGCGCGGAAAATATGCGAAGGAGGCCGGATAATCGAGACCACCGTGGAATGCAACCCCGATGACCTGACACCGGCATTTGCCGCAGGCCTGCGCGGCCTTGGGGTTGACCGCATAAGCATGGGCGTGCAGACGTTCAACGACTCTCTTCTGGAGTTTCTGGGCCGGCGGCATACGGCACAGCAGGCTGTATCGGCCGTACATGACTGCCAGAAAGCCGGATTCACGAACATAAGCATTGATCTGATGTACGGGCTGCCCGGCCAGACGCCCGAAATCCAGAAGCAGGACCTCGAGACGGCCACAGCGCTGGGCATACAGCACATATCATCGTACTGTCTGTCATACGAGGAAGGGTCCCCCCTATTCAATTTGAAGAAGCAGGGAAAGGTCAGGCCGGCCGATGACGAGCTGTGCCGTTCCATGTATGACACCATGTGTTCGCATCTGGCCGCACATGGCTTCAACCACTACGAGATTTCGAATTTCGCCCTGCCGGGGTTCCATTCCCGCCACAACAGCAGCTACTGGGACGGCACACCATACCTGGGGGCCGGTGCCGCCGCACACTCATACGATGGCAGTCACCGCTACTGGGCGCCGTCGGACATCGGCGCATACATGTCTTCCATACGGGAGGGCAAGCCCTGCCTTGACATGGAGGCCCTGAGCGACACGGACCGACGAAACGAGGCGGTCATGCTGGCGCTGCGCACCGGCCGCGGCCTGGACCTGCAGGCATTCGGCAAGGCTTTCGGAACGGAGCAGCTTGAACTTCTGAAAAAGGAAGCGGCCCGCTTCATTTCAGCAGGCCGCCTGATTATCAGCGGGAACCGTCTGTCAATACCCGAACAGCACTGGTTCGTCAGCGATGACATTGTCAGTTCCCTGTTCCTTTAACCGGATTACATCATAGACTTTATGACATCCATGACCGCCTGACCTATCTCATCGGCCTCCTTCATTGAATGGGCCTCGGAATAGACGCGGATAATGGGCTCGGTATTGCTCTTGCGCAGATGCACCCACTTGTCGGGGAAGTCTATCTTCACACCGTCAATGTCATTGGTTTTCTGGTCGGAATAAATGCCCTTGACCTTTGTCAGAATGGCGTCGATATCGGTCCCTGCCTTCAGGTCTATGCGGTTCTTGGCTATGAAATACTCGGGATAGGTCCTGCGCAGTTCGCTCACCTTCTTTCCCTCGTGTGCCAGATGGCTCAGGAACAGCGCAATGCCTACCAGGGCGTCACGGCCGTAGTGCGAAGCCGGATATATTACGCCTCCGTTGCCCTCGCCGCCAATCACGGCACCGGTTTCCTTCATCTTTGTGGTCACGTTGACCTCGCCCACTGCCGCAGCATTGTACTCGCAGCCGTACGAGCGGGTCACATCGGCCAGAGCGCGCGTCGAAGAAAGGTTCGATACGGTATTGCCGGGGGTATGCTTGAGGACATAGTCAGCGACAGTTACAAGCGTGTATTCCTCGCCGTACATATTGCCGTTCTCGTCAATGAAGGCCAGACGGTCAACATCGGGGTCAACCACAAATGCAACATCCTGTCCGCCCTTCTTCATGAGATTCATGATGTCGGACAGGTTCTTCTCCAGAGGCTCCGGATTATGCTGGAAATCGCCTGTAGGTTCGCAGTACAGTTTCTTTACGCTCTTTACCCCCAGCTTTTCAAGCAGCTGGGGCAGGATAATGCCGCCGACCGAGTTCACGCAGTCAATTGCCACGCTGAATCCGGCCTTGCGTATGGCCTCCACGTCAACCAGTTCCAGATCAAGGACAGACTGGATGTGACGGCTGTTCATGCTGTCGTCGCGAGAGTATTTGCCCAGATTATCGACTGTCGCATAGTCAAAATCCTCGCTTTCCGCTATGGCAAGCACCTGGTTGCCGTCGGCGGCGCTCAGGAATTCGCCCTTTTCATTGAGCAGTTTGAGTGCGTTCCAGTGACGCGGGTTATGGCTGGCGGTAAGTATGAGACCGCCGTCGGCCTTGAGCCATGTGACGGCAAGCTCAGTTGTCGGGGTCGATGCCAGGCCTATGTCGGTCACATCAAAACCCATGCCCATAAGGGTGCCGCATACCACCTGACGTACCATCTCGCCCGAAAGACGTGCGTCACGGCCCACCACGATACGCTTTGCCGCCGGATTGCAGCGGCGTATGAATGTTGCGTAGGCCGATGTGAACTTGACTATATCGAGAGGAGTGAGGCCGTTGCCGGCTGCGCCTCCAATTTCTCCGCGAAGTCCGGAGATTGACTTGATCATTGACATTATCTTGTAGTGATTGAGATTTCGTAAAATGCGGGATAGACGCTGTTGGCAGCCTTCTGGGTTCCTTCGTTATGAGGAGCGATGATGCGTATCTTCGCCGATGACTCGCCGTTCATGAGGCCCGGAGTGACATACGGCAATGCCATAATCCATGAATTCGGGACCGAGTTGCCGTATGCGTTCGCCATAATGCCGCTTGTGAATGACGCGGTATACGTGTCGCCTGTGCGTGTCACGTAGAACTCATCGGGCCAGCGTTCGAGAAGGTTCATTGTCAGGGTATCGCCGGTAGGTATGTATATTTCACGGTATCTTGCATTGAAATAGCTGTTTCCAGAAGATATTCCGTGTCCGTCGCCACGCTGGATAATCTGCATATACACGCCCTTGTCACTGAACAGGACATACTCGTTGCGTGTCCTGTCGGGACCGGTTACTGGATTGTTCGTTACCGTATCCTGCAGGAAATCCTGAAGTGTGATACAGTCAATGTGCTGCGCAGCAAGATAATCGCTGATCTGCCTGGCTTCACGCGCTTTCTGCTCGGCATAAGTCTCCTCGTCATCGCATGAGGTTACTGCAGCACAGAAACATGTCATTAAAGCCAGAGGCAACAATAGGTATTTTTTCATACTTGATTATTTTTTCATTTTACGAACAACTGTCTGATGCAGTCTTCCTTTGACTTTTTCCACTGCCGCAGACCTTTTGCAAAACATTCGACAGCCTGGTCCAGCGTTCCCTTGAATTCGCCTCCGGCAGCATTCATGTGGCCGCCGCCTCCAAAATAGTCACTGGCAAACCTGTTGCATGGTACACTGCCGACCGAGCGTGCCGACAGCTTTATCTGGTCATGTTCCGTATCCTCCCTCAGGAAAACGGACATTCTGACTCCCCGTATCTGAAGAGGCATATTCACCAGCCCCTCGGTATCGCCCTTACGGCAATTGTATTCTTCCATTTCCGCGGCCGAAAGAGTGATGAGAGCAGTGGAACAATCGGAAAACACTTTCATTTTCTCATGCAGCACAAAGCCCTGCAGACGAAGTCTTGACTCGGAGTGGTTCTGGAAGATGCGTGCATATACGGCATCCTTGTCAACACCTGCATCCAGAAGGCTGGACACGACAATGAAAAGATTCGGATCGCTGCTGTTGTACGAGAAACAGCCTGTATCGGTCATGATGCCGGTGTATATGCAGGTGGCGATGTCCCGGGTTATTGACTTGTACTGGCCCATGGCGCAAAGGACATGATACACCAGTTCACTGGCCGATGAGAGTTCGGGATGTGAAATGACTATTTCGAAATCACGGCCCGGATACGGGTGATGGTCAATCATCATCTTCTTAGCCTTGGAACCGGCAAAGCTTGCGGATGCACCGTCAATACGGCTGACGGTGTTGAAGTCAAGGCCGCACAGCACATCGGCCTGCGCAATAAGGTCATCGCATTTTTCCGAATTGCCGGCATAGACAAGGACATCATTGAAGCCGGGCAGCCACGAAAGGAAATCGGGAGCCTGGTCAGGTATGATTACAACGGCTTTCTTGCCCTTGTCACGAAGAAAGGAACAGAACGCCAGGGACGAACCTATCGCATCGCCATCCGGGCCCACATGAGTCAGAATCACAAATCGGTCCGCCCACTCCATCCACTCAATAAACTTGCGGACATCGGCTTTTGTAAGAACATTCTTGAACATCGGTTACAGATTCGTACTTTGCAAAGTTACTGAATATGATTCAGAATCCGCTTGAAACGTCTCCATTTTAAGTCAGATTTCCAAAGACAAGACTGATAAGCAGAATTGATGCCACCGCCGACAGCCCCTGTACCAGACGGTGGGTATTTTTCTCGTGCAGCCACATGAAAACCGACAGCATCAGCGCGTAAGCGGCCCATACCGGAGCTTCACTGTCAGCATTGAGTTCAATGACGGAATGAGGCAGCAGTGAAATTTTCTCCAGGATGCCGTTTTCAAGACTTATGACGTTGTCCAGCAACCACACTGTCACTGTCCGGGCTGGAACGTACCAGCCAAGCGCCCAGATTAGCACGGAAAGGCACACCGTTGCAAACATCAGCGGGACGACGGCAATGTTAGCCAGCAGGAACCACGTTGAAAATGTTCCGAAATGGCAGGCTACAAGAGGTGCTGTGCCCAACTGTGCCGCAAGCGATACCGTCACAATCCCCCAAAAGTATCTGCCAGGAACGGTTTTCGGTTCCATCAGCCCACGAATGTCTGGTTCAAACATCAGAATAGCGGCAACAGCACTGTATGAAAGCTGGAAACCTATGTCAAACAGTCCCTGCGGCTGCACCGCAAGAATGGCAAGGGCCGACAGCGCCAGTGCACTGCCCGACGAGCTGTCACTGCCCAGAGACCGGCACAGCGCGAGCATGGAGAACATGACCAGCGCCCTTGTGATGGAAAGTGGCAGACCGATGGCAAAGGCATACGCCCACAGCACTGGTATGACAATCAGTTCCCTGAGCCACCGCAGTCTGTAAGGGAACAGCACTCCGGGAACGAGCGCTCCAAGCAGCCAGCATATTATGCCCACATGCAGTCCGGAGACGGCAAGTACATGGCTGGCGCCGGTATCGGAATAGAGTTGTTTCAGCGAATCATCCAAGGCACGTTTCTCGCCCAGCGAAACGGCAGCGGTCACAGCCAGGCTTCTGCCCTCCAGGCCCCATTCCCGGAGTTTCTCCACCATTCTGTGCCTTAACAGCATGGCCTTTGTCTTCAGACCCGCATCGTCGGCCGATGCCGTCACCATCCAATGGCCTGCCGGAACCCACAGCACCCCCGAAATGCCATGCCTGTACAGATACCGGGCGTAATCGAAACCGGCATCAGCCGTATTTTCAGGTTCCCTGACTGCACCGTAGAACCACACAGTCATTCCCGGCACGACATTCCCGGCAGCACTGTCCTTAGGTACATACAGGATGATTCTGCGGCCGGCGGCCGCGCTGTCTTCAAGTTCGATGTCCAGCCGGTAGCTCCGTGCCTTTTCCTGAGGCCAGTCAACAAGACGTCCGCAGTGCACCGCCGCACTGTCCGGCCATTTCACATGGACTTTCATTGAATAGTTGCCATACAGCAGGCAGCCTGACAGGAAAAGACACAGGAATAGCCCGGCACCATACAGATGCGGCAGGCGTCTGCCCGAAATGAAAGCAGTAAGAGCTACGGCAAGCGCAGGAATCAGAAGGACACAGGAAACGTGCACCAGCGTGCCGGTGTCTTGAATGGTATCAGATAATATAATGCCCCCGGCCAATGGCGGAACCAGCCTCAGGGAGGGCCAGTCAGAGAGCCTCACATGTATATCACAGTTGTTTGAGTTTTTCTATCACGTCTTCAGGTTTGTCAGAACTGAATACTGCATTTCCAGCCACAAGGACATCGGCGCCTGCCTTTACCAGACGCGGTGCTGTTTCAAGATTCACGCCGCCGTCAACCTCGATCAGAGCCTTGGAACCGCTCTCCTGAATGAGCCTGCGCAGACGCTTTGTCTTCTCTATGGAATGTTCAATGAATTTCTGTCCGCCAAAGCCAGGATTCACGGTCATGAGCAGTACCATATCGACATCGCAGACAATGTCTTCCAGAACGTTTACGGGAGTTGCCGGGTTGATGGTGACAGCAGCCCTGACTCCCAGTTCCCGAATTCTGGATATTGTCCTGTGCAGATGCGGGCATGCCTCGTAATGGACATTGATTGTCGATGCTCCCAACTTTGCCAGACGGTCTATGAACTGATCCGGATTGACTGTCATCATGTGGACATCAAGCGGTTTCCCGCTTAATGATGCGACTGCGGAAATCACCGGAAAGCCCACCGATATATTCGGGACAAACACTCCGTCCATCACGTCAATATGCACCCAGTCAGCCTTACTGCGGTTGACCATTTCTATATCCCTGCCAAGATTGCCGAAATCGGCCGAAAGAATTGATGGCGCTACAATGATACTCATTACTGGTCTTAATGTCGGAACAGAGTTCCGTGTGCAACGCCCAGTATGAAATCCAGAACCCCTTCGGAAGGCTGTCCGTATGAAACCGAGTGCAGTGCCTTGCGCATCATGTCATCAAAAACCAACGAAGTAGATAAAGAAGAAGTAGAATTCTCATCCATAGGCGTTCCTGTTAAAGTTCGCTTTTATAACGCAAACTTATGAAGAATAGTATTCAGGAACACCCGTGTTTACATTTTTTAATAAAAATTCCTGACGTCAGGCAAGAATGCCGCTCTCAACGGACATACGGCGCATATTCAAAATGGCATAGCGCATACGTCCGAGTGCAGTATTGATTGATACGCCTGTAATCTGCGCTATCTCCTTGAAACTGAGGTCCTGATAATAACGCATGAACACAACTTCGCGCTGGCAGTCGGGCAGCATATCGACCATACGGCGCACATCGTCCAGTGTCTGACCGTTTACCATATCGTCCTCGATGTTGGAATCGGAAAGCGATGCGTCATTGAGCATATCGAACGGCGCGGAATCACAGCTCACGGTGTTGTCGTTTTTTTCCTGACGGAAACTGTCAATTATCAGATTGTGCGCAATACGGGTAAGCCATGCGCCGAATTTGCCGTTTGAAGTGTATGCACCCCGCTGGAGTGTGACAATGGCCTTTACGAAAGTTTCCTGAAAGATATCGTCGGTCTGCTCACGGTTGCGTACAATGAAACTGATGTATGAATACAGCTTGTCCCTGTAGCGTGACAGCAGAACATCAAATGCCTTAACATTACCGTTTGAATAGAGACTGACCAGCATATCGTCAGTCATTGAATTCAAATTCTCCATTACTTCTTTATTTACTTGTTCTTGGAGTAAGGTTCAGTCGATAGGCTATTTGTTTTTGTTTGTATTGAGACCACAAATATGACTCATTTTCACACAACAGACAAATTATTTGCCGGTTTTAACATTTTCTACTCAAAGCGGCAGCCTTCATCAAACTGACCGCCGCAAAGGAAATCGCGTACCGGCATACGCTTGCGTCCCGACGCCTGCACTTGGAGCAGCTTCACGCCTTTTCCATCGCCACAGGCCACCTCAATGAATTTCCTGCCGTCGGTGCGGACCGTTCCGGGTGCGCCATTACAGCTGTCGGACAATTCGGTTTCCATTATCTTGAAATCCTGCCTCTGGCCTTCCCTGTTAACCATGACGGTCCAGGCTGCCGGGTACGGTGACATTCCACGGATGAAATCAAACACCCTGCGCGCCGGACGGCTCCAGTCAATACGGCATGTGTCCTTGAATATCTTTGGCGCCGGACGCAGTCCGCCATCATTGACCGACTGCTGGCTGACAGCATTCGCCTTGCCGTCAATGATATCCTGAACGGTGCGGCAGACAAGAGCCGAACCTGTTTCCATAAGACGGTCATGCAGAGTGCCGGCATTGTCGGAATCGTGTATGGGAGTCTTTTCCTGATGTATTATATCGCCTGTGTCGATGTCATGTTTGAGAAAGAAGGTCGTGACACCGGTTTCCTTGTCACCATTGATGATGGCCCAGTTGATGGGAGCGGCACCGCGATACTGGGGCAGCAATGAAGCATGCAGGTTGAAGGTACCCATGGGAGGCATGTTCCAGACAACTTCGGGCAGCATTCTGAAAGCCACGACAATCTGGAGCTGGGCATTCAAAGCCCTCAGTTCACCGAGAAAGGACTCGTCCTTCAACTTTTCGGGCTGAAGGACCGGAATGCCATATTCCTGAGCGCATTTTTTTACCGGGCTGGCCTGCAGTACGCTGCCATGACGTCCTATCGGCTTGTCAGGCATTGTAACCACGCCGACCACATTATACCGGTTTTCAACCAGTTTCCTAAGACAGAATTCAGCGAATTCCGGTGTTCCCATGAACACAATCCTCAAATCTTTCTTTTCCATACCCTTAATCATTCGTCCGAGAGTTCCAGCAGCACATCCCTGTATGCACCGAATATCTTTGACTTTGATACGAAACCCATATATCGGCCGTCTTCGTCCTCAACGGGAAGATTCCACGCTCCCGTTTCGTCAAACTGTCTCATCACAGTATCCATATTGTCTTTAACAGACAGTCTTGCAGGCGGCAGTTCCATAAGTTTCTGAACCTTGAAACGCTTGTACAGTTCCGGACGGAACATTATGTTGCGTATGCTCTCCAGACTCACGACCCCCACCAGGCGGCCATCGTCATCGACCACCGGAAACAGGTTCCGTTTGGAACGTGCAATGGTCTTTACAAGCTGACCGAGATACATGTCCGGCCGTACAGGCTTGAATTCCGTTTCTATGATGTCGGTCATGCTCATTAGCAGCAGGACGGACTGGTCCTTGTGGTGGGTCATAAGTTCGCCCTTCTGTGCCAGACGCATCGAATAGATTGAATGTTTCTGGAATACGCGCACTGTCAGGTATGACATGATCGACACCATCATGAGCGGCAGGAACATTGAATAGCCGCCCGTAAGCTCGGCAATAAGGAACACGCCTGTAAGCGGTGCATGCATGATGCCGGACATCAGCCCGGCCATTCCGAACAGAGCGAAGTTCTGGGCAGACAGACCGGCTTCAGGTATAATGATATTGGCTATTTCGCCATACATGAAACCTGTCAGGCAGCCAAGGAACAGACTCGGTGCAAAAATGCCGCCGCATCCGCCGCCGGCATTGGTTGCAGTCGATGCAAACACCTTTGTCAATATGACCAGCATGACATAAGGCAGCAGAAGGCCACTTTTCTGGAATATCGAACCTTCCAGAATAACGCTGTCGTCGCAGTTCATGTCGAGAATGGCATTTATCGTATCGTATCCCTCACCGTAAAGTGAAGGAAACAGGAAAATGAGCAGGCTCAGAAGGGCGCCTCCCAGGACGAACTTGACCCACGGACTCTTTACACGGGCGAAACGGGTCTCGAACCAGTGCATGGTCTGCGAGAAATAGAGCGACACGAGACCGGCCAGCACGCCGAAGGCCAGTGCATACGGAATGCTTGAAAGGCTGAATTCATGAGCCGATGCGAATGAAAACAGCGAATCGGTTCCTGTAACCAGGTATGAAATGGTGGCTGCTGTAACCGAGGACACGAGCAACGGCAGCAGAGACCCCATGCTCAAGTCAAACATGAGCACTTCAAGCACAAACACAAGACCGGCAATGGGAGCCTTGAATATGGCGGCAATGGCACCGGCCGAGCCGCAGCCCACCAGAAGCATAAGCGTGCGGTGTTCCATATTGAACATGCGTCCTATGTTCGAGCCTATGGCGGAACCGGTAAGGACAATCGGCGATTCGGCACCGACAGAACCGCCCATGCCTATGGTGATGGCACTTGCCACAACCGATGAATACATGTTGTGCGGCTTGATGCGCCCGTTCTTCTTTGACAGCGCATACAGAATCTTGGTGACGCCATGACCTATGTCATCGCGCACCACATATCTTATGAACAGACCCGACAGCAGTATGCCTATTACAGGGAACAGCAGCAGGCCGAAGTTATAGCCGCCCGTCACGAGTCCGTCCTTAAGCAGATTATGGATAAGCTCGATAAGATACTTCAGCAACAGTGCCGCACACGCAGTCGCCACGCCGACGACGAGGCTCAGCATAAGGACAAACTGCCTTTGCCTTATATGCCCGACACGCCACTGGTTGAACGCGTTCAGCAGATTATTCAACTTGAATGTCATTCCCTGATAACCTTTACCAGTCCGCCCGAACCGAGTTTTACAATGCTGGAAGCACTGGCCCTGACACTTTCATTCTGACGGTATGAGACCACATAATCCACACCGTCAAGTATCGCTTCCGATATTTCAGCAAAGCACTGGGGTGAAGGCTCTCCGCTTATGTTGGCCGATGTTGACACCACGGCTCCTCCAAGACGGGCGCACAGGTCACGGGAAAAAGCCTCACGCGAAATGCGTATCCCGGCGCTGCCATCGGCCGCCACCAGTTCAGGAGCCAGATGGCGAACGTTGTCATAGATAATGGTGACCGGCTTTTCCGACATGTCCATAAGGTCATATGCCACATCGGGAATGTCAGGAACGTAATACCCCAGCTTGGCATCGCTGTCAAGAAGCGAGAGCATTGATTTGCTGTCACTGCGCTTCTTGAGCTCGAATATGCGTCTGACAGCCTGTGAATTGGAAGCGTCACAGCCGATACCCCAAATGGTATCGGTCGGATACAGGATTATTCCGCCACGGCGCATCACCTCGACCGCCTTCTTCAAATCTTC
Organism: Bacteroidaceae bacterium; assembly: GCA_045640885.1. Classification (GTDB taxonomy): domain Bacteria; phylum Bacteroidota; class Bacteroidia; order Bacteroidales; family Bacteroidaceae; genus Colenecus. Next base: position 10,772 of record JAZUFX010000025.1, read on the forward strand.
ATCATATACCGGCTTTGCCATAATCAGAACTCACTTGTAAAGTGGAACTTGATGTGTTTGAAATCAATCTGTGCCATCTGGAGCACATAACCGCTATCGGCCAGGAACACATCACGGCCTTCCTTGTCGGTAGCCATGAACTGATACTTGCGTTTCTTGAAAGCATCCAGTTCCTGGGCGTCATCGCTCTCAATCCAGCAGGCCTTGTACAAATTCGCAGGCTCCCAGCGGCAGGTTGCGCCATATTCATGCTCCAGACGGTACTGGATTACCTCAAACTGCAGCTGTCCCACAGTACCGATAAGTTTGCGACCGTTGAACTGGTTGATGAACATTTGTGCGACACCCTCACCCATAAGCTGGTCAATGCCCTTGGCCAGCTGCTTGGCCTTCATGGGGTCAGCGTTCTCAATGTATTTGAACATTTCGGGCGAGAAACTTGGCAGGCCCTTGAAATGCAGTTTTTCACCCTGTGTCAGAGTATCGCCAATCTTGAAGTTTCCGGTATCCGGAAGACCTATGATGTCACCCGGCCAAGCTTCCTCAATGGTACTCTTGCGCTGTGCCATGAACTGGGTCGGCGACGAGAAACGGAACGTCTTGTCCAGACGCACGTGGTAATATGGCTCGTTACGCTGAAATTTGCCCGAGCAGACCTTGCAGAAAGCGACCGACGAACGGTGGTTCGGATCAATGTTGGCTGTAATCTTGAACACGAATCCGGTAAACTTGCTGTCCTCGGGATTGACCTGACGCTCAAGCGCCTGGGTTGGTTTTGGGCTTGGAGCTATCTTGACAAAACAGTTCAGCAGTTCCTGAACGCCGAAATTGTTCAAAGCCGAACCGAAGAATACGGGAGCCAGCTGACCGTCCAGATAGGCCTGATGGTCAAACGGTTCATATACGCCTTCAATCAGTTCCAGATCCTGCCGCAGCTTGGCGGCATTGGCATCGCCCACATGAGCCTCAAGGTCCGAACTGTGGATATCGACCGACACCCTTTCTGTCACCATCTGCTTGTTGGGAGTGAACAGATTGAGCTGCTGTTCGTATATATTGTAGACACCCTTGAAACGGGCGCCCTTTTCAATAGGCCAGCTGAGCGGACGTACATGTATCTTCAGTTCCTCTTCAAGTTCATCAAGCAAATCGAAGGGGTCATTACCCTCACGGTCAAGCTTGTTCACGAATACAATGACCGGAGTGGAGCGCATACGGCACACCTCCATAAGGCGGCGTGTCTGCATTTCCACACCCTTTGCACTGTCAATGACAATGATGACGCTGTCAACGGCTGTCAGCGTACGGAACGTGTCTTCGGCAAAATCCTGATGTCCGGGAGTATCAAGAATGTTTATCTTGTATCCTTCATAATCGAATTCCATGACGGACGTGGTAACGGAAATGCCGCGTTGCTTTTCAATGTCCATCCAGTCCGATGTGGCTGTCTTGCGTATCTTGTTGGATTTTACAGCACCGGCCACCTGTATCTGTCCGCCGAACAGGAGGAATTTTTCTGTGAGTGTCGTCTTGCCCGCATCCGGGTGTGAAACAATTGCAAATGTTCTTCTTCTATCTATTTCTTCCATAATCAGTCCAAATCCAGCCTGCCCTCCTTGTCGTCACGATAGTACGAGGCAAGCATGGCTATCATTTTTGAAATGGCGGCCACCGCCTGCGCAGTAGCTTCGCCTATCGTTTTCTTCTGGAGCTTCAGCATCCAGACGCCGTACATCAGTTCAAAGCAGTCACGAAGTTCATCGTTGTCCTGGCTGCGGTTTTTTGAACGGAACTCCACGATGAACGGCAATGCCTTGTAATACGCATCACGGTATTCCACGGTCCTGCCGCTTTCAATCAGTCTTGCATGAAGGTCAGACAGCATGGCCAGCACAGTGTCATTGACCTGAAGATGCCCGCCGCCGACCTTGTCTTCGCGGCGCATCATGTCGGCAATGTCTGCATACCATTGTTTCCATGCCTGACATTCCTTTTCCGTACGTCCGCTTGCACTTATCACAGATTCGTAAAGCCTGTCGGAATCAAGTCCTGCAGCACGAACCGTATCCTCGACCTGCCACATATACAGCAGGTATTCGGCAATATTGTTTTTTCTGAGTTCTTCCGATATGTACATGTTATATCATCAGCAATATGAACCATCCGACCGATGCGACAATCAGAACGGTTCCAAGTATTCTGTTTATCATCCAGATGCCTCTCAGGTCAAAACGGTTTCTCAACCTGTTGATGAGAAAGCTCAAGAGCAACCACCAGCAGACATCGCCCGCCGTACAGAACAGGAGTGTCTCCAGCTTCTGCACCCTTGACAAATCGCTGACAGGCAGTGAAAAGAATGCGAACAGTCCCATATAGATGAACACCACCAGCGGGTTGACTATTGCGACAAGGAAACCGGATAACGGTCTTTGCCAGTATGACTCCTTTTTCACAGTTCTATCCAGTCTTTCTTTGGCCAAAGGATTGTTCCTTACCGTGGAAATGCCGAAGACCAGCAGAAGTCCGCACCCTATAAGCTTGACCGTCATGGCGATGGCCGGATTCTCCAGATAGCCAAGGACCAGTGACAGTCCCACCATGGTTATGGCAATATACACGACATCGCTCAGTGTAACGCCGAAACCGGTCAGGAACCCTCCCAACCGGCCTTTTTCCAAAGTCTTACGGATTACCAGCACTCCCGAAGGTCCGGTGGGAGCCGCTCCAAGCAGGCCTATGGCCATTGCTTTGGCGATTATGGGCAGTGATATTGTCAGCGACATCAGAATCTACGATTGCCAAGTCCCATTCTCAAACCGAAGTTGACATTGCATGAAAATTTCTCCAGTGGGATAAACTGCGGATTCACTTTCAGGACGTCCATCTCGGCACCGACGAAAAGGTTGACTCCGCCCGGATGCAGATTGAACACTCCGCCAAAGCCGGTACCAATGTTCGAGAATGCCACACTGCCCGATACGTCAAGGACATTGCCAGCCTTCAGATTGACCGATGTTCTTGATTCATACAGTCTGTCCAAGCCTGAGCGCAGGGTTATCAGTTCACCGAAAGAAAGCCATTCAACCCCTGAAAGGCTGTATTCTGCACCCATCCGGACGGTTGCATTGAACTTGCTTGTGACAGAATTGTCATCGCACTCATAAAAGCGTGCCATGTTCTCGGCATCGTCGGACAGTTGGTCGGAAAAACCGTCATCGGTAATTCCGTTGAACTCGACGGTATTGTTCCTGTCGGTCTTGAGTACCTGTGCATCTTTCCATATCATAAATCCCATATCGGTGACCGATGCCGACACCTTGAGTCCGGGAACAATGTCCTTCAAGTCATATTCTGCACCCAAATCGAACGAGAGACCATAGCTGGCGATTCCAGGAAAGCCATTTATATCCGAGTCGATATCGTCTATCTTTCCCTCTTCGTCAAGAATGACGCGCGTGTCCGGAACAGACACCGTAGCCGTTGCTTCGGTGTTGACAAGCCAGGAGTCAGGCCCGAGTCTGAAATGCATGCAATCGATGTTCAGTTTCGAATATGCGCCGCCCAACAGGATATTCGTTGAAGCACCGACGCTCAGGTTTTCAACAGGCTTTATCTGAAATCCAAGAGATGTCTGTACATAATTGGTTGTCGTTACATTCAAGTCCCTTATGAAGTACTCGCCCTTTGACATGCCAGCTTTCAGAAACCGGAACATGTCATCAGGAATGGAAACGCCCTGGTAACTTCTGATACGCGAATCGAGCCAGAAATACCATTCGGAGGTCCCGAAGCCGAATCCCAGCACATCAATGTCCAGGTTGGCATTCAGTCGGACGGCATCGGGCAATCCGTTCAGGAACTTTCGGGAATCGACATCGCCACTCATGAACGTTGTCAGTTCGCCGGGTTTCGACTTGGATTCATAGATGAAATTGGCAAGGCCCGCATTCATGTTGGTCTGGACTGATGTTCCGCCCAGTACGGGCAGTGAGACAAAAGCCCTTTCCGGTGTAAGGGCCGGGTTCAGACGGTAACGGTTGTATGAGCCGTCAACAAAATATGAAGAAGAGGTCTGTGCAAACACACACATACCGGAATATACGAGTCCAAAGGTCACGATGACCATTCTTTTAAGTCCGTTCGGTTTCATAATCGGCAAATTAAATGGTTAACGTTCAGAATTTGTCGAGATCAACATCAATACCGTTGTCAAAGGCTATGAACGCATCCTTGACAAGTATGAATCCTCCGGTCTTCACGGCCGCATCGGCAGCCTGGCATTTTGCAGAAAATACCAGACCGTCAAGCTTTTCGACTCCGCCCGGCCGTATGGTCATGGCAAGGCTTATCGGCTTGTCCACCGTTTCCGGAGCGGAGCAGGCCGGAACGTTGAGCGGACTGACCGTCACTTCAGGAATTGCATTTCCCAATGAGTCTATGGCCCACACTTCCAAATCAACGCCAAACTGGACATTGCTGACGTACTGCGCTTCAAGACGCGCCTCTATCTCATCGACGGCATCCGATATGTCGCCCAAATCTCCGGCAATATCGTCAATGGTGTCGGAATAGACAATTGTCATCTCGTCAAAAGACAGCGGAACGGTAATGTCGTAATCGCCTGCAACCGATATGTCATCAAGCCGGAATGTCTGCTCCTCATGACCGGCGACGCCTGCTTCCAGGTTGACAAGAATGGAATCGGGCATAACCGACAGGAGTCCTGTCATGCCGCTCATTCTGACAGGTATGGTATCACTGCCGCAGACGTCAGGACGGCTGTTTGCATAGAACAGCAATGTGATGCTGCAAGTGTCACCGGCGGCATCGCACCCCGGTATGGTTATGCTGCCGTCATCGGGAGTAATGACACCGCCCGAAAGCACATTGCCCTCTCTGTCCTTCGACAGCAGCCCCAAGTCAATGTCTACATCGGCCGGCAGAGTGTATTTCAGATTCAATGCCAGCAGCATATCGCTGAGTTTCAGCTTGTTTTCCTTGTCAAACAGGAATTCCAGATCATCGCCGAAATCCATGGTGACCGATTGGTTCACACTGGCTATCTCAGGGTCTACAACCCCTCTTACTGCGTCAATGCAGAATTCATCCACCGACACGTTGAAACCGATTGCCAGGCCGGCAAGATCGGCCAGTGCCAATGACTTGCCCTTTATGTCAAAGGACCCGGATATCCTGATTTTCCGGTCATCGGCCACGAGCCTGGTTCCAGACGGCTGTTTCACTATAGGATTGGTCACGAAATTCAATCCGTTTACCGTCAGGCCGGATAAGGTCAATCCGTTTCTTTCAGCTGAAGCGAGTTCTCCGTTGAATGTCAGAATGTGCCCTGTCGAGTCATATCCGACACGCGGATCCCTTCCGTCGTACGATATGTTCATGTAGTCCGGCAGCAGAATCTCAAAACCGTTCAGACGTATCGTATCGGCCGATGAAGGCATATTCGCGAAATCCAGTTCAACACCAAGGCCGGCAGGCTGCCGTAAGAATGCGCCTGATATTGAAACGACGGCATCGTCGGCTGCGGCATCGATATTCAGCTCCGTGCTGTCGGATATGCGGCAACTGAAGCATGCGCATGTTCCGGATATGACCGGATCGCCGAATTCATGTGAAAAAGACGGAATGGATGCATCATGTACCTTGACTTCAATAGGGTCCAGACCGTACATTATGCTGTCAACCGAGCCGTTCATGCAGATGCCCAGCACTCCATTGTCCAAACATCTGAGCGCAGCATTGTCAGTGTCTGTCTGGAGCAGCGAATCCATCCAGATTGTGTCAAGCGTTCCAAGCGGAATGCAGAGACCGTCTCCGCCAAGCCTCATATCAAGACTGAGATTCCTGTCAAGGTCAAGACTGTCATCAACCTGGACACAGGAAGCGTTTCCAAGAACCGCAAGGGCCACGCAAACGATAACGCCTAATTGCCTTCCCATAATTTTATTATTCAATAATAATTTGCAAAGGTATAAAAAATGCCAGTTAGCATAAGCGCCGTTACATGTATTTTAGAACAGCAGACATAAAAAAAGGCCGTCACCTGACGGTGAAGGCCCCTTTGCTTGAAAGAAGAAAATCAGAACGGTACGTCTCCGGCTTCCTCTTGCGGCTGCCGGACAGGCTGCGGCTGCTGCGGTGCCGGGTCCGGTTTGACGGACTTTGGAGTCATCGTTTCCATGTTGTCCACGAATATTTCCGTGACATCGTGTCTAGTTCCGCCCTGGTCTTCATAATTACTGTATCTTATGCTTCCCTCTACATAGATGCGGTCACCCTTGTGTACGTTTTTTTCCACCTTCTCCGCAAGGCCGCGCCAAAATACCAGCCTGTGCCATTCGGTCTTATCAGGAATCTGTGCGCCATTTTGGGTCACATACCCCCTTTCAGTTGTAGCCAATGAAAGTCTAGCTACGCATACATGGTTGTCAAGATATCTCACATCCGGATCCTTGCCAACGTTTCCAATCAGAATTACTTTGTTGACTGACATAATTAAATAGGTATTAAAATTTATCGGAACAAATATAGACACTGGCCCCAGTGTTTCCAAATGGATATTGCAATTTTTTCAGCCAGAAGAAAACATTTATTTTTTTCACAAAAAAATCGCGGAATCTTTTTATTGTCATTTGAATAGACTATCTTTGCAACCCGTTGAAAACAAAGGACAAACTAAATTTATTATTGATGATATGACTAAAGCAGATGTTGTAAACCAGATTGCCCAGAAAACCGGTCTCGACAAGACCGATGTTCTGACATGCGTTGAAGGATTCATGGAAGTGGTTAAAGAGTCTCTTGTAAATGACGAAAACGTTTACCTTAGAGGATTCGGCAGTTTCATCACCAAGAAAAGAGCTGCAAAGGCTGCCCGTGATATCCTCAAGAACACAACAATCACCGTTCCAGAGCATAAGATTCCGGCTTTCAAACCAGCCAAGACCTTTGCAATATCAGTAAGAAAGTGATAATTAACCCTTAATATTAAGAAACCATGCCAAGCGGAAAAAAGAAAAAAAGACATAAGATGTCTACGCACAAGCGTAAAAAAAGACTGAGAAAGAACAGACACAAGAGCAAATAAACGTCTGTTATGAATTTCAAGAACAAACTTGTCGTACGCATAATTCTGCGCCAGGTTTGTTCTTTGCTTTATTTTAACAGCCACACTGAACGACAAGACAGATGACAAGCGAACTGACGGTTAACGTCCAGCCCGAGAGCATTCAGATTGCCATTACCGAAAACGGCAATCTGGTTGAATACCAGAACGAGAACAGGGAAATGACATTCGCTGTGGGCAACATGTATCTTGGCAGAGTCAAGAAACTCATGCCGGGACTGAACGCATGTTTCGTGGACATAGGCTCCGAAAAGGAGGCATTCCTCCATTATCAGGATTTGGGTCCGTCATTCCTGTCAATGCAGAAACTGCTGCTGCAGGTTCGCAGCAACAAAAGAAAGCTGTTTCCATTCGCCAAGGCCCAGAATGTTGAATTCAACGAAAAGGAAGGCAATATTTCAACGGTGCTGCAGCAGGGACAGGAGATAATGGTCCAGGTGACCAAAGAACCCATTTCAACAAAAGGTCCCCGCCTGACAGGTGAAATTTCATTTGCGGGCCGTTTTCTGGTTCTGATTCCATTCTCCGACAAGGTATCGGTATCATCGAAAATCAAAGCTAACGAAGAACGGAACAGGCTGAAACAGCTCATTTCAAGCATCAAGCCAAAAAACTGCGGTGTCATTGTACGCACGGTAGCCGAAGGCAAGCGCGTAGCCGAACTTGACAACGAGCTCGGCATCCTGTACCGCCGTTGGGAAGACAGCCTTGCAGCCGCACAGAAAGCCGAAAAGCCGGCAACGCTCATATATGAAGAGACAAGCCGCACCATAGCCATTCTGCGCGATATGCTGAACTCATCGTATGAGTCAATACACTGCAACGATGAAAAAACATACAATGAAATACGCGACTACGTCGGTCTGGTTGCGCCCGACAGCCTGAACATAGTCAAGCTGTACAAGGGAGAGCTGACCATCTTCGACCATTTCGGCATAACGAAGCAGATCAAGTCTTCATTCGGCCGTGTCGTGTCATACAAAAGCGGTGCGTATCTCGTCATTGAACACACAGAAGCTCTTCATGTCGTCGATGTAAACAGCGGGCATCGCGTCAAGAAGGACAGCTCACAGGAAGAGAATGCCCTGGAAGTCAACCTTGGAGCCGCCGACGAACTTGCCCGACAGCTCAGACTGCGTGATATGGGCGGAATAATTGTGGTCGATTTCATCGATATGGATTTACCGGAAGACCGCAAAGCCCTATATGACCGCATGTGTCAGAATATGGAACGTGACCGCGCCAAGCACAACATTCTGCCGTTGAGCAAATTCGGATTGATGCAGATAACACGCCAGCGCGTGCGTCCGGTCATGGATGTCCCTGTCGACGAGACATGCCCGACCTGCTTCGGAAAAGGTACCATCGGACCGTCAATCCTGTTTACCGACCAACTGGAAAGCAAGATTGCATGCTTGAGCAAGAGCATGAAATCATTCAGGCTCTTCGTTCACCCGTACGTCTATTCCTACATAAACAGCGGATTCATATCGCTCAAGCGCAAATGGCAATCACGTTATGGTTGGGGAATAAAAATACTTCCAGACCAGAATCTGGCGTTCCTTGCATACCGTTTCACCGATACCACCGGTGCCGAGCTCGACATGAAGGAAGAACACGAAATCATATAATTTGACCAATGCACAAGAAACTTTTGACACTGATACTGCTGCCGGCACTGCTTGTAACCAGTGCAAAAGCGGCCGGTTTTGACAGAGGTCTATCATTGAAAGACATGCCGGTATTCATGCCTGAAAAAACGGTGTTTTCCGGGGGCTTGTTCTCCTATCACAACTTGAACGCCTCAAGTTATCAGATTGCCATAGCAAATGATCTTGGGCTCGAAGCATACACTCTCAAGGCGACCCCATTTCTATATTATTGCATAGCGGACAATCAGGCTGTCGGTTTGAGGTTTTCCTACAAGAGAACGATGCTTGATTTCAGCGCAGCAAATCTGGACCTGTCCGACGACCTTTCATTTTCGCTGTCCGAGTTCAATCTTCTGCAGCATACATACTGTGCTTCGGCAGCATACAGGGCATATATGCCATTCAGGGGGTCAAGAACATTCGCACTGTTTGCCGATGCAGGTCTGGAAATCGGATACGGCCAGAGCCGCAATCTGTCCGGCACCGATGACGACCGCAACGGGACATACACCACATCCTGGGAATACGGTCTCAGTATCGCTCCCGGCATCAACATGTTTCTGACAAATACTACAGCCCTTGAATTATCCCTGGATCTGTTGGGAGTCTCATATTCCACAAAAGAACAAACCAGGAACCGCGTTGACAAAGGCTCATGCTCCGGCTTCGGAGGGCATTTGTCATTAGATTTCATGTCAATCAATATCGGTCTCATCTTTACGTTCCCCGAATAATGTCATTCATGTCAAAATTCAGAATATCTTTTCCGTTATGGGTGCTGGTACTATGCCCGATGCTGTATGTAGGATGCATTGAAGATACCACCACCTACCCGGTACTTGTCGGTGAAATTACCGATATACGTACCGAAGGCATGCGAAGTGCGAGTATTGACAGAGGGAACAGAACCGTGACGCTACATCTTGCCGACACTATGGCTTTGGACAATGTCAGACTGATTTACCTGTCTGTCAGTGACGGTTCACATATATTGGGCGGACCCTATTCCGTTCTGGATTTAAGCAAGCCCCTGATTCTCAGCATTGAGACCTATCCGGAACAGATATATGAATGGAAGGTTTCAGCCGACCACGAAACTCATTCTGACAAGCCGGTAACAAAGTACACACAAGTTCCCAATATGAATTTTGAGAACTGGTGGAAGGACGGAAATGTGTGGAATCCCTATCTCAAGAACGACTCCGTCCGTTGCTGGGATACGGCAAACAGAGCTGTCACCGTTCTGGGAGGTTCAAGTTCCACCAGTCCTGAAGAAAAGCATGTAATAAAGGGAAAAGCCTGCCGTATGGAATCATCCTCGATGTTAGGGGTATTTGCCGCAGGAAACATATATACCGGCACTTTTGTCAGAATCCAAGGTCTTAATGGCATTATTGACCAGGGATGGCCTTTTTCCGGCAGACCCGCCAAATTCCACGGATTCTATGATTACAAGCCGGCAGTGGTCAATAAGACAAGAGAACCGTATTCCGCCGAAAAGGGCAAAATGGACAAAGGTCTGATTTATGCGTGTCTCTATGACTGGAGCGGTCCGCACCGTGCAAATTCCGGTGACAAGTCCACCATCATAAATCTCGATACCGATCCGAGTGTCATTGCATTGGCAAGAATCGAACTTGATGACACAGGCGGAGAATACAGAGAGTTCAGCATTGATTTTGAATACAGGGACAGCCGTACGCCCACATATTTATTCATCTGCTGCAGCGCAAGCAGATACGCCGATGATTTTACCGGGGGAGTGGGCAGCGTGCTTTATGTCGACGAGCTTGAATTCATATACTGACAGGCCCGCCGGGCGCTATCGCAGTTTCAGAGTCTGTCCCACAGCCAGCTGACGTCCGCTTTCAAAACCGTTGCGCTTTACCAGACTTTCAAGTCTGACGCCGTAATTCTGTGATATGTACCAAAGGCTCTCGCCAGGAGCTACAATATGCGTGCCGGAATTCCTCTCGGCACGCTGTTTCTTTTTCGCCACAAATATGGGAGTACCTTCCAGAACCGTCATGCCGCGTGTCATGTCATTGATGCGTCTTAGTCTGTAAACAGGTACCTTGAACTGGCGTGATATGTCCGCCAGAGTCATGTCGCAGGCAATTCTGACACAAAGGCAACCGTTGATCCTGTCTATAGAACCGGCATCGACCGCATGATACCTGTCGGCAGTGACGGCAGTCTGCCTGTCATATCTGGACAAGTCATACCGTTCGATGATTTCAATAAGTTTTGTCGCGTATGTAGGACTTGTGGCGTAGCCGGCACTCTTCAGGCCTTTGGCCCATCCCTCGTAGTCATCGGACTCCATATCGAACAGGAAAGCATAGCGTCTGCCGTTCTTCAGGAAAAGCGAATGGTCACGGAATGACTCGGCTGCGTTTTTGTAACAGCGGAAGCATTCATTCCTGCGGTCATCGTCCTTATACATCGTTCCGCCCGTCCAGTCCGAATGGCACTTTATTCCAAAATGATTGTTGCATTTCGATGCCAGAGTACTGCTGCCGGCACCGGACTCCAGAAGTCCCTGGGCCAGAGTAATGCTTGCTGGTATTCCATATTCCTTCATTTCCTCACGGGCCACGTCCGAGTACTTGTTTATATAGACTGAGTAGGCATCGGTCCCCTTGGCCTGAGGAATTGCCTCAGGCAGGACTGACTGTTTTTTCACATCGGTGCCGACAACTGTAATATCATTCATTGTACCGCATGCCGACAGCATGACGGCAAGCACTATGGACGAAAGGCTGAATCCTGACTTCATATTGTTTTATCGTTTATACCTTCACAAAAATACATAAAATACCGCATTATTGGACAAAAGCTCTGCCACAGTGTCACTGATAATGTTCTGGCATGCCATTTGCTGACATAACGTCAATGTAAAAAGACGATTATTTCAACTGATGAAAAAGAACAGCAAACCAGTCAACGGAATGGAAGACCAGGAAGAGAAACCGGAGCAGGAGAATCTTGAAAGCCAGCAGAGCGAACAGCCGCAGGAAGACAGTCTGGAAGCACAATTGGAAAAGTCAAAGGCTGAATATGCCGAACTCAACGACAGATATCTGCGTCTGATGGCCGAATTTGACAACTACCGCAAGCGTACGGTCAAGGAAAAGGCAGAACTCATTGTCAACGGCTCGGCCGACATTGTAACTGACATACTGCCAGTCATCGACGATTTGGAACGTGCGATAAGCAATTCGAAGAAATCGGCCGACTACAACGCCATTGCAGAAGGTGTCGAACTCATTTACGGCAAGCTCATGCATACTTTGGAACAGAAGGGCGTAAAGAAGATCTGTCCGAAAAACGAGCCGTTCAATGTTGATTTTCACGAAGCGATTGCAATGATTCCAGCACCCGACGATGAATCGAAGGGAATGGTCCTGGACTGTGCAATTGACGGATATATGCTTAACGACAAGGTTCTGCGCCACGCCAAAGTCGCTGTAGGACAATAAACGACAAAGTTTCAAGTCAATATGGCAAAAAGAGACTATTATGAGGTGCTTGAGGTCTCAAAGACCGCAACCGCCGATGAAATAAAGAAGGCATACCGCAAGCTTGCAATCAAATACCACCCCGACAAGAATCCGGGCGACAAGGAAGCCGAAGAGAAATTCAAGGAGGCAGCCGAAGCATACGGAGTTTTGAGTGACCCCGACAAACGTGCCAAATATGACCAGTTCGGTTTTGACGGATTGAACGGTGCGTCAGGTTTCGGAGGCGGCGGTTTCAGCGGACAGGGAATGTCAATGGACGACATATTCTCCATGTTCGGAGACATTTTTGGCGGAGGCGGCAGCTTTGGCGGATTCGGCGGATTCGGCGGACGCGGACGCCAGCGCGGAGAACGCAAATCGCAGGGTTCGGACATAAGGATTTCCGTTCCCCTGACACTTGAAGAAATCAACTCGGGCGTCACCAAGAAATTCAAGCTCAAGAAACTGGTTCCATGTTCGCATTGCCATGGTACCGGAGCCAAGGACGGAACGGGTGCAGAAACATGTCCGGACTGTCACGGAAGCGGTACGGTACTGCGTACGCAGCAGAGTTTCTTCGGCATGGTTCAGACACAGACCGTCTGCCCGCGCTGTGGAGGTGAAGGGAAAATCATCAAGGAGAAATGCCCTCACTGTTCAGGCGACGGAGTGGTATATGGAGAAGAAATCGTAGAAGTGACCATTCCGGCCGGCGTACAGGAAGGCATGCAGCTGTCAGTTGAAGGCAAGGGCAATGCCGGAAAACACAACGGCTACAACGGCAACCTGCTCATAGTGATAAAGGAACAGCCGCACAAGGATCTTGTACGTGACGAGAGCGACCTTGTATATAATCTTCTTTTGAGCGTTCCGCAGGCAAGTCTGGGCGGAGCGGTGGAAGTTCCCACCATTGACGGGGCAGTCAAAGTCAAGATAGAACCGGGCACACAACCGGGCAAGATGCTCAGACTTCGCGGCAAGGGTCTTCCGGAACTGCAAAGCAGCCGTCGCGGTGACCTTATCGTCAACATCAGCGTCTATATTCCAGAGACTCTGTCAAAGGATGAAAAGACTGCCTTGGAAAAGTTCGGCCAGTCAGACAACTTCACCCCCAGCCTCTCGATCAAAGAAAAGATATTCAAGAAATTCCGCAGTTATTTTGACTGATGCAAATGGACTATGACCAGGCTGTGAACTGGCTGTTCACCCGTACGCCGTTATTTCAAAACACAGGAGCCGGTGCGTACAAGGAAGGTCTGGAGAACACTCTGGCACTTGACCGGCATTTCGGAAGTCCGCACAGACTTTTCCAGACAATCCACATAGCCGGTACCAACGGCAAGGGGAGTGTCTCACACACTCTGGCAGCCGTACTGCAGTCATCAGGACTGAAAGTCGGTTTATACACATCGCCGCACCTTATCGATTTCAGGGAACGCATAAAAGTGAACGGCACCCCCATCGGCAAGGAATACGTTGCCCGCTTCGTAAGCGAGAACCAGGATTTCATGGAAAGCATGCATCCTTCATTCTTCGAAGTCACCACGGCCATGGCATTCAGTTGGTTTGCCCATGAGAAGGTAGACATAGCCGTAATCGAGACCGGCCTTGGAGGCCGTCTGGACTGCACCAACATCATAACCCCAAAGTTGTGTGTCATAACCAACATTGGCTTTGACCACATGCAGTTCCTTGGCAACACCCTTCAAAGCATCGCTTCTGAAAAGGCCGGAATCATAAAGCATTGCGTTCCGACAGTCATTGGAGAAGATTGTCCTGAAACCCGTCCGGTATTTGAAGAAAAAGCGAAAAAAGAACATGCCCCAATAATTTTTGCACAGGATAACTGTAAAATTATTTCTACATCACACAAAACACTTGACAAAGTCTTTTACGAAACCTCCGACATCAGCGGCCTTGAAAGCGGCCTTGCCGGAATGTGTCAGGAAAAGAATGCGAACACCATCCTGCATGCCATAGACTGCCTTCGCAACCAGGGATACACGATAACCGACGCCGACATCAGGCAGGCCTTTGCCGATGTTTGCCGCATGACCGGCCTTATGGGCCGATGGCAACAGTTGGGAGAACATCCCACAGTGATTTGCGACACCGGGCATAACAGCCATGGCATAAAATACACATCACGTCATCTTACGGAAATCATGTCCGGTCCGGGATTCGGAACCATGCGGATTGTCATGGGAATGGTGGGAGACAAGGATATAGACAACGTTCTGGAACTCATGCCGGAAAATGCAGTCTATTACTTTACGCAAGCATCGGTCGAACGCGCAATGAATGTAAATGTTTTTCAGCAGAAAGCCAACAATCACGGGCTACGCGGTACCGCATACGGTTCAGTTGGCGAGGCATTCCGGGCGGCCAGGCGCGACGCATCGGCAAATGACATGATTTTTGTAGGCGGAAGCACATTCGTGGTTGCCGATTTGCTCAAATTACCCGATTTTTCATATTCATTTTGATTATTTTTTGCGCCACAGGCTTGCAGTTGCTGTATTTTTTGGTTTAATTTGCGTGCTTATGCACCGTTAAAGCCAATTAATGAATAAATATACAGCGATGAGTAGCTTTTTTGCAGAAAACAACCTGTCAGGGCTCAAGAGACAGGATTTCCAGAAAACATTACAGGGGAAACAGACCGACCTGTTCATTCTCAAGAACAGCAAGGGTGCCGAAATAGCCATAACGAATTTTGCCGGAGCGCTGCTCTCCGTCATGATGCCGGACCGCAACGGCAAGATGGAAAGCGTGATATGGGGGCATGACAGCATTGACCACGTAATGGAAAGCCAGGAAACATACCTGAGCGTTCTTATCGGCCGCTACGGCAACCGCATTGCGAAAGGCGCATTCACTCTTGACGGAAAGGAATACAGGCTTGAAAACAACGACGGTCCGAACAGCCTGCACGGAGGCCCTACCGGTTTCCACAAGCGCGTATTCGACGCACAGCAGACCGATGCCTGCACACTGAAGCTGCACTATCTCTGCAAGGACGGTGAAGAAGGCTTCCCCGGCAATCTGGACGTCAATGTGACATACCGTCTTACCGATGACAACGAATTGGTCATCGAATACGAAGCCACCACCGACAAAAAGACCGTGGTATGCCTGACCAACCACGCATACTTCACCCTGAACGGAATGAAGAAGAACCCGGCAGACATTCTGGACTACGACCTGACCATCAATGCCGACCATTACATTCCAATTGACGGCACATGCATTCCACTCGGAAACATCGACAAGGTTGAAGGCACTCCGTTTGATTTCCGTACACCCGAAAAGATAGGCAAACGCATTGACCAGGGACAGCAGACCGCAAACGGTCACGGCTATGACCACTGCTGGGTCCTGAACAAGCGCGAACCAGGAGAACTGTCATTCGCAGTAAAGTGCGTTGACCCCGCAAGCGGACGCAGTCTTGAATGCTGGACCACAGAGCCCGGTGTACAGTGCTACACAGGCAACTGGTGCTCAGGCAGCATCTGCGCCCACGGAGCTGATCTGCCGCGCCGCTGCGCAGTATGCTTCGAAGCGGAACATTTCCCGGACAGCCCCAACAACCCGTACTTCCCCAGCACCACGCTGAACCCCGGAGAAGTCTATACCCAGACAACCATTTACCGTTTCGGAGTCGAATAACCGGCGCACATGGACTACGCCTACCTGACAGACCTATTCGAAAAACAGTTCGGCCGCCAGTGCCGCCTGTTCTTTTCGCCCGGACGCATCAATCTGATTGGCGAGCACACCGACTACAATGACGGCTTCGTGTTCCCAGGAGCTGTCGACAAAGGCATCGCCCTGGCCATTGCACCGAACGGCACCCGTACGGTCAACGTGCTTTCCGCCGACACCGACGGAATGCCTGTATGCAGTTTCAATCTGGATGACCCTGAAAAGCCCGGCGAACGCTGGGCTTGCTACGTTTTCGGCACCTGCATGGAAATTGAAGCAAGAGGATTCAAATGTCAGGGATTCGATGCGGCATTCACGGGAGACATCCCGCTTGGTGCCGGAATGTCATCGTCGGCAGCCATCGACTGTGTCTTTGCTTACGCCCTCAACGAATTGTTCTGCAGCTCGCAGATTGACAGATTCGAGCTTGCACGCATAGGCCAGACCACTGAGAACAACTGGTGCGGGCTGAACTGCGGCATCATGGATCAGTTTGCATCGGTATTCGGCAAAAAAGGGCAGCTTATAAGACTTGACTGCCGTTCGCTGGAATACGAATATTTTCCGTTCAACCCCAAAGGCTACAGTCTGATTCTGGTCGATTCATGCGTCAAGCACATGCTGGGAGGCGAATACAACGAACGACGGCAGAGTTGCGAGAATGCAGTCGCGGCAATAGCATCACGCTGGCCGCAGGTCAAGGCGCTGCGCGACGCCACGCATCAGATGCTCTATGCCGTCAAAGACTGCATTTCTGAAACCGATTACCAGAGAGCCCTTTACATTCTTGACGAAAAGGACCGTGTCCTTGAAGTCTGCGGTTCCCTTGAAAAAGGCGATTATGAAAATGTCGGCAAATGCATGTACCGTACACACTGGGGCATGAGCCGTCAGTTCGGAGCAAGCTGTCCAGAGACCGACTTTCTGGTTGAAGTTGCAACAGAATACGGTGTTACCGGCAGCCGCATAATGGGAGGCGGTTTTGGAGGCTGCACCATCAACCTTGTCAAAGACGTGCTTCTTGAGGGTTTCAAGCAGAAGGTCATACACGCATACAGGGAACGCTTTGGCATAGAGCCCAAGATATACGGTGTCACGACAGGTGACGGCTCACACGAGATAATTCTTCAATAACTAACCAATAAACTTACTGACAAAAAAATGAAAAAGAGTTCAATTATCCTGATGGCTGGAATGCTGGCTATTGCATCGTGCTCTCAGAAGGAAACAGCTCCTGTTCTCAATCAGGCAGATTTCCAGACAGAATTCACAGGCAAACAGACAGACCTGTACAGGTTGACAAACGCTGGCAAGTGCGAAGTCTATGTTACAAACTTCGGCGCACGTATCGTTGCCATCATGGTTCCTGACAAGAACGGCACGATGCAGGATGCCGTTATAGGATTCAAGAACATTCAGGACTACACCACTCTTGCAAGTGACTTCGGTTCGACCGTAGGACGTTACGCGAACCGCATCAACCAGGGCAGGATTACCGTTGACGGTGTAGAATACCAGCTCCCGCAGAACAATTTCGGCCACTGCCTTCACGGCGGCTGCACTCTGACCCCGGAACCTCTGGGATGGCAGAATCTTGTATGGGATGTCCAGGAGGTGTCGGACAACGCCATCACCCTTGTAATGAACTCAGCTGACGGCGAAGCCGGTTTTCCGGGCAACGTCGTTGCAACCGTGACATACACCCTGAATGACAACAATGCCATTGACATTGTATGGAAGGCCACAACCGACAAGAAGACTGTCATCAACATGACCAACCACAGCTACTTCAACCTGAACGGTGACCACTCACTGCCCATCACCAACCACATTCTGACTCTGAATGCCGATTACTTCACTCCGGTTGACAGCACATACATGACCACAGGCGAGATTGCACCTGTAGCAGGCACCCCGATGGACTTCACTCAGGGCCGCAGAATAGGTGAAGCAATCGAAGGTCTGGAAGGTGCAGCCTTTGAAGACGAGCAGCTCAGGAACGGCAACGGTTACGACCATAACTGGGTACTCAACACCAAGCGCGACGACACCCAGTGCTGCGCCAAGCTGTACAGCCCTGTTACCGGCATCTTCGTTGAAGTCTATACCAACGAACCCGGCATCCAGTTCTATTCAGGCAACTTCCTTGACGGTTCAGGCAATGACAAACAGGGCAATCCTATGACTATCCGCACAGGCTGCTGCCTTGAAACACAGAAATTCCCGGACAGCCCGAACAAGTCTGACCTTGAAGGCTGGTACAGCGCGGAACTCAATCCTGGCGAAGAATATTACAGCCACTGCATCTATCAGTTTGGTGTAGAATAATTCACCGATTATTAACCAAATAAAATAATTTCAATGTTTTTACAATCAGCTTCTGTACTGGAAGGCCTTAAAAACAACGGCTTCCAGACAATTGACTACATTGTGGTAGTTGCCTATCTGGCACTGCTCATTTTCCTGGGATTCTTCCTGTCCCGCAGTAA
>JAZUFX010000026.1:0-37450 GCA_045640885.1 Bacteroidaceae bacterium
CGTCAAGGAACAGTTCCCCGACAGAAAGTTGCAGTTTCGGTCTTGCCGTTGCGCAGCACGAGAATGTTCCCGGACTGAGTTCCATAATTCCGGCATCGGCTTCAAAATACCTGCAAACCGGCATGAAACCGTCAATACTTCCACCTCCATAACTGCGCCACGTGGTATTGTAGCCACATATGCCCGATACGGATATTTCATACCGGCTGCGGCCATACTGTCCGGCCCATGCGACAGTACAGACAACAAAAGTCAGAAATGCCACAATCAGTCTTTTCATATTCCGGAGCCCATAAACGCCTCTATATCGTCGGGGTGATACGGTATTGTGTCCTTGCCAAGCACACGGCAGCCGTCAGCGGTAATGAGTATGTCATCCTCAATGCGTATGCCGCCAAAATCACGGTACTGCCCTATACGGTCATAGTTCAGGAAGTCGGTATGCATATGCTCGGCCTTCCATTTGTCAATCAGCACAGGAATGAAATAGATGCCCGGTTCATCGGTCATTACGAACCCGGGCTGAAGTCCGCGTCCGCATCGCAGACTGTTTGTGCCGA
This sequence comes from Bacteroidaceae bacterium, assembly GCA_045640885.1. Classification (GTDB taxonomy): domain Bacteria; phylum Bacteroidota; class Bacteroidia; order Bacteroidales; family Bacteroidaceae; genus Colenecus. The sequence goes on from JAZUFX010000026.1 coordinate 561, forward strand.
ACTGTGTCGAAGGACTGACCTCATCGTCAAACCCCACATAATTCTGCCCCAGGTTTTCCATGTCATGGACATCCATACCCATCATGTGTCCGAGTCCATGCTGCATGAACATGGCATGGGCACCGGCTTCAACGGCATCGTCGGTATTCCCCTTCATCAGTCCAAGGTCTTTCAGACGCTCGGTCATTAGACGGCATACATCAAGGTGCATGTCCTTCCATCTGAGCCCCGGACGGGCTTTTTCTACAGTCAGGTCATGACAGGCCTCGACAATTGAATATATGTCACGCTGTTTCGGAGTGAATCTGCCGCTGACCGGCATTGTGCGCGTATTGTCGCTGCAGTAGCCGTTCACTGTCTCGGCTCCGGCATCAACAAGCAGCAGACGGCCCGGCTCAAGAGCTTCCATTGAAGGATTGCCGTGAAATATTTCTCCATGCATTGTGACTATGCTGTTGAAAGACACCTTGGCTCCGTATGTCATGGCTATCCCCTCCATAAGTCCGCCGATTGACTTCTCGGTGACACCCGGTCTGCAGGCCTTCATTGCAGCCGTATGCATACGGTAACCTATGGACATTGCACGTTCTATTTCTTCAACTTCGGCAGCCGATTTGACCGAGCGCATACTTACAACCGCCTTTATCAGCCGGACCGATGCCGCCGCCCCGGTCTGCAGCGGATGTATGCCCATCAGGTCTGCAACCGTTATCATCGTATCATGACGGTATGGAGGCAGGAAATGTATCGTCCGGCCTGCCTTTCGGGCCCCGGCCACCATATCGGCCAGCTTTGACATTGGAGCGCTATGGGCAACTCCTGACTGTGCCGCCAGTTCAGCTACCGACGGCACATAGCCTGTCCATATAATATCGTCAATGTCTATATCGTCACCGAACAGCCATTCCTGACCGGTATCGGCATCAATCACACCGGCAAGCGCGCTGCGCTTCTGGCCGAAATAATACAGGAAACAGCTGTCCTGACGGAATGTATAGCCGTTTGCCTGATAGTTGCATGGAGCTTCATCGTTACCGAAAAGTACAATGAGTCCACTGCCTGTCTTACCGCTGAGAATACGGCGGCGCTGCGAGTATGTATCTGTATCAAAAAGCATTCCTTTTCCTGCAAGTGTCATGCAAAGGGCACGATGAACAGCCCCTGTTCCGTTTGAATGAACGCACCGACGCCATTCCTGCCAGTGCAATCAGCACCGAGAGCAATATTATCGTAATTATATCCGCCGCATTCATTCTATAAAAAACCTGCTATGGTGTAACCGACAAAGGCTACAGCCCAGGCTATGAAGCACTGGAAGGCAACAACCCACAGAGCCCATCGGCCGCCAAGTTCATTCTTTACGCTGCTTATTGCGGCTACACAAGGAGTGTACAACAGGCAGAACAGCAGCATTGACACGGCTGATGCCGGACTTAGCAAAGCACCGACGCCCAGAAGGTCTATGGTGGCAACTACACTTTCCTTGCGCATGAATCCGCAAATGAGTGCGGTAACAATCCGCCAGTCACCCAAGCCAATCGGGCGGAACAATGGTGTCAGTATTCCGGAAACCCATGCCATTATGCTGTCCTGACTGTTCTGAACGAACTGGAATCTGAGATTCAAGGACTGAAGCAGCCAGATTATTATCGTTGAGATGAGAATGACCGTTACTGCACCCTCAACAAAGTCACGTGTTTTGTCCCAAAGCAGATGCCCGACATTTTTCAGACCGGGCATACGGTAATTCGGCATTTCCATAACGAAAGGAACCGCCTGGTAATTCGGATGAAGCAGTTTCGCGCCGAATGCCACCAGAACTCCAATCAAAAGTGACAGCAAGTACAGCGCAGCCAGAACAATCCCTCCGTGTCCTGGGAACAGAAAAGCTGCAAAGAAACCGTATATTGGAATTTTCGCGCTGCAGCTCATGAACGGCGTGAGCAGAATGGTAAGCTTACGGTCACGGGACGATGGCAATGTACCGGCTGCCATAACTGCAGGAACAGTACATCCGAATCCTATCAGCAGGGGAATTATCGAACGTCCCGACAGTCCCATTTTACGCAGTATCTTGTCAGTGACGAATGCTATGCGTGACATATAACCGCTGTCTTCAATAATACTCAGGAAGAAGAACATCACCACAATGACAGGTACGAAACTGATTACAGTTCCCACTCCGCCGAATATGGCATCGCCGACCAGTGAAACCAGCACATGACCTATTCCGGCCCTGTTCATGCCATTGACGGTTATACGGCCCAAATCACCTATCCACCGGGCCAGCATTTCCTGCAAAGGCGCTCCGATCACATCGATTGTCAGCCACAGCACAAGACACATTATCGCAATGAAAATGGGTATTGCAGTCCATCGGCCCGTCAGGATGCGGTCAATGCGCTTGCTGCGCATATACTGAATGCTCTGCGACGGCTTTTTTACAGTCTGACGGCACAGACGCTCAACGAATGAGAAACGCATGTCGGCAATGGCCGCATTCCGGTCCATCCCCCTCTCCTGTTCCATCTGGACAATGATATGTTCAAGCATTTCATCTTCATTCCGACTCAGTTCCAGAGCATCCTTGACCGCCTTGTCGCCATAAATCAATTGACCGGCCACAAAGCGTTTTGACAGACCGGTCTTTTCGGCATGGTCTTCAACAAGATGCATTATGCTGTGAATGCAGCGGTGGACTGCACCGCCATATTCATCCTTGTCACAGAAATCCTGACGTGCCGGAACTTCATGATACCATGCCACATGAATGGCGTGTTCGACAAGTTCCTGAATACCTTCGCCTATGTTGGCCGATACCGGAACAAGAGGAACGCCCAGTATCTTTTCCATTTCATTGATACGTATCGAGCCGCCGTTTCCGGTAAGTTCATCCATCATATTGACAGCCACGACCATTGGAATGTCCAACTCCATGAGCTGTATTGTAAGGTAAAGATGGCGTTCAATGTTTGAAGCATCGATAACATTTATCAGGCAGTCTGGCTTCTCGTCAAATATGAAATTGCGTGCAACCAGCTCTTCGGGAGTGTATGTTGACAGCGAGCAGATTCCAGGAAGATCCGAAACGGTAATGTTTTCATGCTTTTTCATAGGACCGTCCATTCTGCCTACGGTAACGCCGGGAAAATTACCGACATGTTCATTGGAACCGGTCAATGCGTTGAACAGTGTTGTCTTTCCGCAGTTCTGCTGGCCTACGAGGGCGAATTTCAGCGTCTGTCTTTCTGAAACGGGCTGTTCGTGCAAAGGGTCATGATATTTGCCGGCTTCACCCAGGCCAGGGTGAGCGTTATGCTCATGAAGTGAAAGATTGTAACCGAAATCATCGGTAGTATCCATATTGCCTGCATCGGAATTTTGCGTACAATCTTCAACCGTGATTTGCATTGCGTCGGCCTTTCTCAGCGACAACACATATCCGCGGACAAGCAATTCCATAGGATCACCCATAGGTGCATATTTCAGCAATTTCACGGCTGTTCCCGGCAATAGTCCCATATCAAGGAAATGCTGGCGCAAATTTGTCTGCCCGCCTACTTCAAGCACACGGGCATACTCTCCGATTTTCAGCTCGTCCAGTGTCATACACCGCAAAGATATAAAATAAGACAAGGCAAAAAAAGCGGGTCAAAGTTTTTACACTTCAACCCGCTTCCGATATAATCTGTTCCGATTATGGAATTACTCCCACTCGATTGTGCCGGTTGGTTTCGGAGTCAGGTCATACAGGACTCTGTTGACGCCCGGAACCTCGGTTACAATGCGCTGGGTAATGTGCTGGAGCAGTTCGAACGGAATGTTCTCGACTGTTGCCGTCATGGCGTCGCGGGTGTTCACCGCACGGATTACAACAGGCCATTCCCATGCACGCTGGTTGTTCTTGACACCGGTTGACTTGTAGTCCGGAACCAGAGTGAAGTACTGCCATACCTTGCCCTCAAGACCGTTCTTTGCAAATTCCTCGCGCAGAATGGCATCGCTTTCACGTACAGCCTCCAAACGGTCACGTGTAATTGCGCCTGTGCAGCGTACGCCAAGTCCGGGACCGGGGAACGGCTGGCGGTAATTCATTGAATCCGGAAGACCAAGTTCATGTCCTACCATGCGGACCTCATCCTTGAACAGCAGCTTGATAGGCTCGACCAGTTCAAACTGGAGGTCATCAGGCAGACCGCCTACATTGTGGTGTGACTTTACGGGACCTGATTCAACGATATCAGGATATATGGTGCCCTGAGCAAGGAACTTCACGCCTTTAAGCTTGCGGGCCTCCTCTTCAAACACGCGGATGAACTCACCGCCGATTATCTTGCGCTTCTGTTCGGGATCGGCTACGCCTGCCAGCTTGTCAAGGAAACGGTCGGTTGCATCGACATATACAAGGTTTGCCTTCATCTCGTCGCGGAATACGCGGATAACCTGCTCGGGCTCACCCTTGCGCAGAAGTCCGTGATTTACGTGTACAGAAACCAGCTGATTGCCTACAGCCTTGATGAGAAGTGCTGCAACTACTGATGAATCAACACCGCCAGAAAGTGCCAGAAGAACCTTTCCGTCACCAATCTGCTCCCTGAGGGCTACGATCTGTTCATCAATGAATTTCTTGGCGAGAGCAGGAGTTGTAATGCGCTCCATGTCTGCCGGACGTACGTTTCCAGTGTTCATATTCAATTTATTGGTTTTATGGCCGCAAAATTACAAAAAATAGGGAAAAAGTCCATCGGTCCGGAATGAAAAACTATGCTAAAACCGCAATGTTTTTTCAAGAAGGCGCACAGCATTCTCTATCCCGGCATCCGATGCAGCCTGTACACTTATCACGGCAAGCCTGCCACGATGGTGTTCCTGACACATTACACGAATTTGCGACTCGTCGTCACAGAATACCTGGAAACCGTACGCTTTCCTGTTGTTGAAAATCCATTCCTCTATAGGATTGTAATCTTCGGGGTCGTCTTCATCGAATCCTACCATATCGACGTAGTTGGTAAGAGCCTGGTCCGGAGCTGTAGAATCCTGGGGCATTTCCGCCTCGTCCACTTCAATCTCCACCCCGCTTGACGGTTCCGATGCATAGGCATGCTGTTCCTCCGTTCCGAAAGGACCCGTTACGGTTTCCACCTTACACATCCATTCCTGCGGCATTTTGAGTGTCAGTCTGTTCATATTTTCAGTATTACCATGGCAAAAGTAGACAATTTGAAGCATTGCCGGAATTATTTGTGAAAATCATTAAAGACTTGTTTACAACGGGATTATTTTTGCAGCAAGAAAGTCGTGACATACTCATGACTCCCTAAAATGGTATGATTTAAAGCCTCAGGTCTGTGAAGATATGAGGCTTTTTGCTTGTCAAAAACAATGCCAGTCTTCCATTATTTTTACACAATTGTTGTATTTTTGCAAAAAAACAAACAAATGACAAGTCACATGCAGAAAAGCAAATTCAGCGCAACTTTGGCAGTTCTGGCAGTTCTGGCGGTTTTCACTTCGTGTTCAAAAGACGGTTTTATCGAAGAGCCTTTTCAGCCCGATATGGACAACAGATACAGGCTGGTCGAGCTCAGTAACAGAACGGAATACGCTACCGACAATTTCAATGATGTGTTCAAGGCATATCTCACTTCGTATCTTGACGTTATAGATATGGAAGTTGAAATATCACCGGCCAGCATACTTTCGGCACTTGATGTCTTCATCAATTTGAATTACACCAAAATGTCGTTGAAATTCAACCTTGAAGGACACTTGTCCGGATTCAAGTTCGTCAAGCAGAATTTCCATTACCGTTCCGTGAAGGCAAACGGCGATTCGGCCACTTTCAGCGGCTCGGTAATTTATCCGGCGCCAAAATCCGGCAAAGGACACAGACTGGACGGTATAAGCCTGGTGCACCAGTGCGCCAACTGTGACAACAATGACATTCTCAGCAAGAATTCGGCCATGTTCTCCTTCCGCGCGATATTCAATCAGGCTGTCGTTTTCAGCGACACCGAAGGATTCGGTGTTGACTATGGCAATTGTCCGCCTTATTTTGACGGTTTTTCAAAGGGACGCCAGTATATTGATGCAGCCATTGCAGCAATGCAGGTTCTCAAGCAGGAGAATATCACTTTTACAAGGACTTGCTTTACCGAAAACATCGGAGTGTCACTGGGCGGCAATGCGGCTCTTGGTACACAAAAATACCTTGAATCGACCCAGTGTCCAAGTTGGGTTGAACGTGAAATCCTGCCCAACTTCTCAACGTTTGCCAGTGACTGCCCCACATCGATCAAGGGAATTTTCAACCAGTACCTTATTGACGATATACTTACATTCCCGTGCGTTGTGCCCATGATGGTTTCCACCATGTTCGCCATAAACCCGTCGACACGCGGCGAGTGTCAGTTTGAAGACTATTTTGACTCACACATCAACGACCACATGATACCCAATTCAAACGGAGAATATGTCGGTGATCTTGAGGCCTTCACACAGACCCTGCTTCCTTCTATAAATGTCTATACCTACTTTACGGAATACGGAGGCAATATGAAGCTGTTCATGAATCACGATCTGTTCGACCCTGTCGGCAGACTGGACATGAGCAACAGACTCTCGCAGATGCTTTCTTTAAACCTCGACAGACTGGACATAGCCGACAACTGGTCTCCGTCACACCCGCTGTTCTGGATTCACAGTCCGGAAGACAATGTGATTCCTTTTGGCACGGCATATGACACATACCAGCAATTCAGGAAAAAGCGCGGCAATGTACTGTTTATGCCTTCAACCGGAAGTCATGTTTCGTCATCGTGTATCGACCTTATATATGTATGTCTGAGCGAGCGTCCCAGCCAGGGAAAGCTGAGCACTTATCTTAAAAACGCCAACATAACCGATTTCATCTTGGAATTAAACTCTCTTCTTGGCAAATAAAAGTTTGTTATGGCTTTGCCATGCTTGCCAAAAAAAGAATAACTTTGCGCACAGTTCTTGAAAACAACCGATTAACCGATGAAATATTACATTCTTTTTGGCCCTCCCGGGGCAGGCAAAGGCACTCAGGCTGGTGCCATTTCTGAAAAGTACAACCTGAAACATATAAGTACCGGTGAACTTCTGCGTGCAGAGATTGCAGCCGGAAGCGAACTCGGCAAGCAGGCAAAGGACCTCATTGAAGCCGGAAAGCTTGTTCCGGACAGCGTAGTTGAAGGAATGATTGAGAATGTCTTCAACACCGAAAAGGGTGTTGCAGGTTTCCTCCTTGACGGTTTTCCACGTACGCTCGGACAGGCCGATGACCTTGACAAGATGCTTGCAAAGCGCGGTGAAAAGGTCAATGCAGTCATCTCGATCATGATTTCAGACGAGACAATCAAGGCCCGTCTGTCACATCGTGCCCAGATTGAAGGACGCGCCGACGATGCCAACCCCACCACCATACAGAACCGTATAGAAACATACCACAAGCAGACCGAACCGCTTATCAAGTACTACCGCGACTGCAGCAAATACAACGAAGTTGACGGCGAATGCGGCGACATTGAAGACGTGCGCAAGGCCATGTTCAACGTATTCCGCGGTATGGACAAGAAGTTTCTTGACCGTCAGGTAGTCATTGACGAAGACCTGTTGGACAAGGTACAGCGCATGGCACAGGACTCCCCTCGTCTGCGTATGAATTATGACTTGCGCAACAGCGAAGAGGACCAGTCACAGCGTATGCTCAATGTCATGCTTCCTGGAACGAAGACCACAATCCACAAGCACAATCTGTCAAGTGAGACAATAATGCTTCTGCGTGGCAAGATGGATACCGTATTCTACAATGAAAACGGTGTGGAAAAGGAACGCATACACATGGGCGGTGATACCGGAGTTTTCGGCGTGAACATCCCTAAAGGCCAGTGGCACACTTTTGAAGTTGAAGAACTGGCCATAATATTCATGGCTCAGGACTGTGCATGGTCACCTCTCACAAAAGAGGACATGCTCTCAAAGTAACTGGGACAGAAAGACGCACACGCAGCACACCAGAGATACTGCAAGCATACCCAAGCCTTTCCAGGCACATGCAACACCTATCGCCAGCGTAGCCAATCCTACCGCTGGCGATGTTGTTTCCATAATGGCCGGAAATGTCATGACCGACAGTGTTATGTACGGAACGTAATGGAAGAAACTCCTGACAAAGCGGCTCGTAATGCGTTTCTTGAGTACAAGCAACGGAAGCACGCGCACCAGGTTTGTCGTAAGTGCCGTAACTGCTATGTATATGAAAATGTTCCTATCGGTCATGCTCTCCTGTAACTTTACTGTCATCAGCTTCGGCCGATGCCGGCAGAAGCCATGCGAACAACAGCGACACTACAACAGTCAGTATCATAGTTCTGGTTCCGCTGTCCACTTCTTTTATTCCCGGAAATATTGAGCATATCCAGCTCAGCATGCATGCCACGACAACTGCCACCGTAAGTTTCCAGTGTTTTCTGGCAGCCTGCACGACTATTGATATGAACATGCCGTACAACGCAACCCCTAGGGCACTGACAACATTGTCAGGTAAAGAATTGCCGGCAGCGATACCCGATGCCGTACCTGCCGCCCACATTATACCTGCAATTGTCATGGCACCGTATGTATATCTGGGGTTCAATGTCCCGGGGTATGCAATGGTTATGCCATAGACCTCGTCGGTCATACAGCAGCCTACCAGTATCTTGGTGAACAGGCCCGATTCCGGCGGAAGCTTCTGTGTAATGGTTGCGCTCATGAGAAGATAGCGCAGGTTCACCACCACACACATTATTATTACCGCAAGGTACGATGCATTGTCTGCGAACAGTGTATATGCTCCGAATTCTCCTGCCGATGCACGTGTAAGCAGACTGCTCAGAAAACCTGTTGCCGGGACAAGTCCGGCATTCCTTGCCACAATACCCATTGAGAAGGATACCGCAAAATAGCACGCTGCTATCGGAATGCCGTCGCGGACGCCATGCAGAAATACGTTTTTATTGTCCTGATTCATGAAAGAGCCGAAAATGGCGCCATATTGCCTGCAAATATACGCAAAAAGGAGTACACTTTGACAAAATAGCTTATCTTTGCGGTAGTTGAGAGAGATTTATTAACCTATTTACAATATCCAATTTTTATGAAAGCTATCAAAAGTTTCGGATACAGCATGCTGCTTATCCTGAGTGCTGTCACACTGTTCAGTTCATGCGGTGCCGGTGCGCCCAAAAAGTCAAAGGAACTTGTTCTTGTCGAAGGCGACAAGGCCACACTGACCAACGACGGTGAATACACAACCATTGAATTCCCTGCACAGCTGACCGATGAAGACAGGGCAATGTATGACACTGACCTGATTGGCTATCTGTCAAAAATCAATGCGCCCATCTCGACCGACGGTCACCAGTGGGACGGCTTCAGTATCTACTACTATATGCACAATTCGACACAGTGGCTGCACAAGGGAATCTATGAAGATCCTGCCATCATCAAGGTTACCGACATTGCAAAACTTGTCATTGCCAATGACTACACCTACTTGAGAAACTTCAATACAAAGATGACTCTCAAGAACAAGGATAAGGAAGCCAAGAACGACAACGGCTATCAGGAGGAAATCCAGTTCGGCCACAACTACTACTATTACATCGAAGTCGTTCTGCGCGACCGTTAATCAATTCAAGACAACCGATAAGCCAGACACTTGCCATGTCTGGCTTTTAATTTTTCAGAAGCTTGGAACCATGAATTTTCTGGAACTTGCGACAGAGCGTTATTCTGTCAGGGATTTTGCCGGGACTCCGGTTGAAGAGTCAAAGATTGACATTATACTGAAAGCGGCCCAGGTAGCGCCTACCGCCGTCAACAACCAGCCTCAGAAACTGTACGTGATAAAAAGCCGCGAGGCAATGTCAAGACTAACCGCCATCAAGCCGCTGTACGGTGCGCCGATGGCCATAATAGTATGTTACGATGACCGCCTTTCCTGGAAGAATGCCAGAAGCGGCAATCACGAAGGCGGTGAAATAGACTGCGCCATAGTGACCACCCACATGATGTTGCAGGCATGGGAACTCGGAATAGGTTCATGCTGGATTGGAGCATTCTCATTTGACGACGTGGCCAGGGAATTCGGCATTCCCGCCAACGAGCACCCGGTAGCGATTCTGCCCTTGGGATATCCTTCAGATAACTGCAAGCCCTCCGACAGGCATCTCAAATACCGTGCGCTGGAGGAATTTGTAAAGACGTTCTGACCGGTTCTAATCCATACGGTAGCGCTTTGTCTGCGCTGCATATCCGCATTTACGGCACATGGGCTCCACAGCCTTGTGTGCCGTAAATCCGTTATATATGCGCCTTGCCGCATCCGATTCAAGAATCTGCTCCAGACTCTGTGTGAACAGATTGCCCAAAGGCATGCGTCCGTTGTGGTCAAGACAGCATGGAACCGCCGTACCATCGGACAGAATCCCTATCTGATTGCGAAGTGCATAGCAGAACAGATCATCAGCATACACATCGCCGCCTTCGCCGCTGTCCGGCCAGTCAAACTTGCTGTCGAATTCAAGATACAGCCCGCGCATGAGTTCGAATCCGCCGCTGTTCTCCTTCCATGCCGACGGCACGTACTCGTGCAGCATATCGACAATCTCCCTGTTGAGGCTTTCCAGCCCGCCCTGATTCCACAGTCTGAGCACCACAATACAGCCCTTGCCGGCTGCCTTGAGCGAAAAATCCATTACAGAGTCCATATATGCACGGGGATTGCCGCCGTCATTTCCTTCAAAAGCGTGCAGTGAAATGTTGATTTTATACGGCAGGCTCTCCAGCAGCCTTCCATTCAGACGTGTTCCATTGGTGGTAAGTACCGGAATCAGGCCCTTGCCGCGTGCAGAATCAATGAATTCCGGCAGACTGTTGTGCAGGCACGGTTCGCCCATAAGGTGAAAATAAAGGAACTTGACCCTGCCTCTGAGCTTGTCGGTCAGGGTGTCAAACTCCTGCACGGACAACTGTCTTGGCCTGCGTTCATGCCCCGGGCAGAAACTGCAGTCCAAATTGCAGACATTGGTAATCTCCAGATAGCACCGGGTAAGCATATCAGAAAAACAGTATGGTCATTTGCCAGTCAGAGTGATGACAAGCTGTCTTGAAGTGCCGGCCGATACGCGGAAGCGGTTGTCGCTGCGCTGCCCCACAACCCACAGAATGTCTTTCCCGTCTGTCAGTACAAGCTGCCGCCGTTTCTGCGGCACGCTGAACTTGAGGTCAGTCATGAAATCGCTCAGCAGCCTGCGTCCCTTCATTCCGAACGGGTGGAAGCTGTCACCGTTGCGTACGTTCCTTATCTGAAGCGAACTGCCGGCAAGGTCCGCATCGAGCGTTGCCACATTGGGGTCCTTTGAAATGGGAGCGTCGCCGGGTGCGAACCTGAAACTCAGGCATCCGTCCGGAACCTCAACCGCAAGACCGTCTTCAGGTTCAATGTCCCTGACGTATCCGCATTCATCATCCTTACGGACCAGCAGCCTGCCCCTGTCAACTGACAGGACATGACAACCTGCATAAAAACAACGTCCCGGCTCATTTGCGGCCAGGAATGCCTGTTCCGCCTGGCTTTCGGAAAAGCCGTAGCCAGACAGTATTTCAAACAGCACAGCCCTGGCCTTCATGTGATTCACACCTTCCAGATCCAATGACAGGAGTTTCTGAAAGTCAATGTCACAGCCACCGTCACACATGTTGGCCACCTCTGACTTCGCCTTGCTGACAGCCTCCTCGTAGAACGCCAGAGCCTGACGCACATGGGCCGATGTTCTGTCTATTGCAGCATCGGTTCCCGGATTGGTCTGACGCATCACGGGCAGAATCTGCAGACGTATCCTGTTGCGGGTACAGTCGGCTTCAAGATTGGTGCTGTCCGTGACGTATGCCTGTCCCAGCTTTTCAAGCCAGTCCTCTATTTCCTTACGCGAGACGCACAGCAGTGGCCTTACAATATAGCCGTTTCTGGGTCTGATGCCGCCCAGTCCGCGTATTCCGGTACCGCGCATAAGGTTCATCAGCACCGTCTCGACTGAATCGTCACGGTGGTGCGCTATGCAGATGGCCTGTGCTCCGGTCTCCACCCGTATGCGTTCAAAATCGGCATAACGCAGCTCTCTTGCTGCCATCTCAATGGAAATCCTGTGCTCGCGGGCGTATTTTTCCGTGTCGTAGCTGCACAGTTCCAGCTGCACGCCAAGTCCGGCACACAGGTCACTGACAAACTGCTGGTCACGGTCGCTCTCGCTACCGCGCAGGTGAAAATTGCAGTGAACCGCAATGCACCTGTATCCCAGCGCCTTCAGCAACAGGAGAAGAGCCGTACTGTCGGCCCCTCCGCTTACGCCTGCCAGCACTTTCGCGCCGGGTTCAAGCAGACCGTTCTGTGCAATGAAATTCTGTACCTTGCGTTGCAGCATACTGCAAAGTTACCGAAATAGATTAACTTTGCAGCAATAATGACAACCATTCGTATATGAAGATAGTGTATTTCCACGGATTCGGATCATCGGGAGCCAGCGGTACGGTTGAAAGCCTCAGACGTCTCCTGCCCGATTTCGAGATTGTCGCGCCCGATATTCCGGTCGACCCGGCTGAGGCTCTGCCCTACCTGAAGGAATTCGTGCAACAGCAGCAGCCAGACCTGATAATAGGCACTTCGATGGGTGCCATGTACGCACAGCAGATGTTCGGCTTCAGGAAGATTCTGGTAAATCCTGCGTTCAACATGTCAACCATGTCGAAAGTCATGAAGGCCGGAAAGAAGTACCCGTTCCAGAACGGACGCAAGGACGGTGCCAAGGACTTCATGATAACCGGCCAGATTGTAAAGAACTTCAACCAGATGGAACGCCAGCAGTTCAAGGGAATTACCGGCTTTGACCTTGAGAACACCTGGGGTCTGTTCGGCACGCACGACACATCGGTCAACTGCTATGACCTGTTCAGAAAGCACTACAGCAACGCACAGCGTTTTGAAGGAGAACACAGTCTGAACGACAAGTCGCTGAGACAGGCCGTTCTTCCACTTGTCAGGCAGATTCTACACGTTATTTAAAAAATAAAGTGTACCTTTGCGGCTTGAAACGAAAAAGGTTATTTAACCCACAACTGCAGCGAAATGAAGATTAGTGACGTTTTTGCCAAAAAGAAGACACTGTCGTTCGAGATTTTTCCTCCTAAGAGAGAAGAAGACACCTTCACTCTCATTGAGAACACTATAACAAAGCTTGACTCGTACAAGCCTGATTTCATCAGCGTGACCTACGGTGCCCTGGGCAACACCCTGACCAACACGGCAAAGATTGCCAGGCACATAAAGGAACACACAAGCGCCGAGCCCCTTGCCCACCTCACCTGCGTGGCATCGACCCGTGGCAAGATTGACGAAGTGTGCGGCGAACTCAAACAGGCCGGTGTGGAGAATATCCTCACGCTGCGCGGAGACATGCCCAAGGATGTCACCGCTCCGACAATGTCTGACTTCAAGCACGCATCGGACCTAGCGCACTATATCCACAGCACCTTCCCGGGCGACTTCTGCCTGGCTGGAGCATGCTATCCGGAAAAGCACCCCGAAGCGGACAACATGCGTCAGGACATAGAGTTCATGAAAAGGAAGCAGGACGAAGGCATGCAGTTCTTCAACAGCCAGCTGTTCTTTGACAACGAAGCCTTCTACCATTTCCTGCTGCAGGCCCGCAAGGCCGGCATCACGGTACCTATCCTGCCCGGCATCATGCCCGTCACCAACTACGCCCAGCTGGACCGCATGATTCAGGTTACCGGCTGCAACGTGCCGCTCAAGCTGCGCAACTACTTCGACAAATACAAGGACGACAAGGCCGCCATCGAAGAAATAGGCCTTATTTTCACCAGCTACCAGATTCTTGACCTGATAGCAAACGACGTTGACGGAATACACATCTATTCAATGAACAGGAGCGGCTTCATAGGCCGTCTTATGGACAACATAAGCTATGTTGCCGACAAGTTCTTTGAATGACATTCCGTACCATAATATCCAGATGACAGACAAGATACAGATTCTTGACGGTTCGCAGGGCAGTTACCTGTCGCAGATAAGCGGAAGCGACAACCTTTGCGTAGCCCTGCTCAACCTGACCGCCCCCGAACTGGTGCAGCGCATGCACCGCGAATACATTGAAGCCGGTTCACAGTACATATCGACCAACTCGTTCGAACTGAATCCCGTAAAATGGGCAGGTCACGAACAGCAGTGGCAGGAAGTTGGCGCCGCAGCCATTGACAATGCCCGCAAGGCCATAGGCACACGGACCGATGTAAAACTCATGTTCGATGTATCTACAAGCGGACAGCTCATGCAGCCCGTAGGTTCCATGACCTTCCAGGAGGCATACGACAACTACCGTCAGGTTGCCGAATTCGCATACGAAAAGGTTGACGGATTCCTTCTTGAAACCTTCAGCGACCTGTACGAACTGCGTGCTGCGGTTCTCGCCGTCAAAGACGTGTGCGACAAGCCGGTATTCGCATCGATGACATTCGATGACAAGTGCCGCACCCTGACCGGCTCCACGCCCGAAATAGTTGCCCTGACACTGTCTTCGCTCGGGGTCGATGCCCTTGGCGTGAACTGTTCATCGGACCCGGAACTGGTTCTGGAAGTGGTCAGGCGCATGAAGCCGTTCGCCCAGTGCCCGATTCTGGCCGAGCCCAACAAGGGCCTGCCGCGCATGACGGACGGCCGTGTCTTCTACGATTTCACCGACACCGCCTTTGCCGACGTCTGCCGCAGGATTGTCCAGGCCGGCGCAACATACATAGGAGGCTGCTGCGGTTCCACGCCGTCAAGCATCAAGGCAATAAGCAAGCTGAAGGAACTTGACGCCCCGATGATCTGCGAACCTGACGGAACATACATTTGTTCATCGACCGTCCTTCTGAAACTCGGCAAGGGAGCAGTTTGCGGAGAACGCCTGAACCCGACCGGAAAGAAGAAGCTCAAGGAAGCCCTTGCAAACGGCAACTTCGACTATCTCAAGGAAGAGGCCCTTGCCCAGAAACAGGCCGGAGCGCAGTATCTGGACCTGAACTGCGGCATCCCTGCCGCCGATGAGAAGTCCCTTCTCTGCCAGGCCGTACAGAACGTGCAGGAGGTCTGCGACCTTCCGCTTCAGCTTGACTCGTCATCGCCCGCAGCCATTGCGGCCGCAGTCCGTGTCTGCAACGGCGTACCGATGATCAATTCAGTGAACGGCAGCCAGAAGTCTATGGACGACATGCTTCCACTCATTGCAAAATACCGTCTGCCGGCCGTCACGCTGCCGCTTGACGACAACGGAGTTCCCGACAATGTAACAGGCCGCATGAACATTGCCAACCGCATAGAGCTCAGGGCATCGGGCCTCGGCATAGACCGCCGTCAGCTTGTCTTTGTCGGTCTCGTAATGGCTGTGTCAAGTGACCAGAGATACGGTAACGTGACACTTGAAACCATTTCACAGCTCCATGCCGCAGGATTCCTGACTACGATAGGCCTTTCAAACGTGTCGTTCGGCCTGCCGGACCGCCCCACCCTGAACCGCAATTTCCTGGCCATGGCCATATATGCCGGTCTTGACATGCCCATAATGAACCCCATGGACCGCGACACCATGGCAACCCTGAAGGCAGCAATGGCACTCACAGGCAATGACCAGGACTGCAGAAGCTACATTGACTTCAACAACGACAGCAGTTCCGAAGCACAGGCTGACACACTGCATGACGTCATTGTGAACGGTGACCGCAGCCGCATTGCAGAGTGTCTGGAGCGCGAACTTCCACAGTATGGCAAGGACGGCATAATAAATGAAGTACTTATTCCTGCGCTGAACAAGGTAGGCGACGGCTTCGCTACAGGCAAGCTGTTCATGCCGCAGCTCATACGCTCGGCTCAGGCCGCGAAAGAGGCATTCGAACTTCTGGCAAAGCAGTATGAATGCAACGGGAATCCGCAGAGCAAGGCAACGCTGATGATGGCTACCGTACACGGCGATGTGCATGACATAGGCAAGAACATTGTAGGAGTGGTGGTACAGAGCCACGGATACGGTGTCATTGACCTTGGCAAAGATGTCACAAAGGAAGCGGTTCTTGAAGCGGCAGTCAGAGAAAACCCCGATGCTATAGGTCTGAGCGCACTTATGACAACTACCGTTGAATCAATGCGCGAAACAATAGAACACCTTCGTTCAAACGGCATAACCTGCCCCATCATTGTTGGCGGTGCGGTTCTGACAGAACCGATAGCAAAGACCATCGGTGCCGACTACTATGCCAAGGACGCTCTCGAAGCTGCCCGCATATTCGGTTCACTTCTGTAAAGGTCACTTCATAAACAACGGGAGGGCGGTCCATAAGGCCGCCCTCCCCATTATATGCATTCCCCGGTTCAGCCCAAGTCAATGCTGTCGTTCACAAGTTTCATAAGTCCTGCTGCATCAAGCGACTGACGCAGTGTGGTGTCATTGAAATCCGTAAGATACTTTATCATGTAATCCACGATATTCTCGGAGAACACTCCCTTTGAAGTGTAGATTTCACGGTCCTTGGCCAGTTCCTGCGCAGCTTCAACGCAGCAGCCGGGAAGCTGTTCCAAAGCCTCCTGGACCTTCTTGTTCTTTTCGTCATGAATATTAACGCCTAGACCGACAAAAGTCCTTTCCGCAATTTCCAGACCGTTCGGCATCTCAAAGCCATGACGTGCAGCACAGCAAAGTGCAGCCATAAGCAGATAAGTATCGGCAAAGCCGTCCGAGGCACGCCATTCAAATGTCTGCTTGTCGCTGAAGTCCTTGTTTCCGGCAATATCCTTGTCCTGCGGGTTGGCAACGGCAGCCATATTCATAGGCTTGAGCCATCCTAATGGAACACGTACCAGAGCGCTGCGGTTCGAGAACGACCAGCACAGTGATGTGGGTGCCTCCTGATGCGGAACCAGACGCATGAATGACAGCGGATGCGGATTTCCGAATGCAGGCAGTGAAGTACCTGCGTCCATATAACCGGCAATAGCCTTCCTGCACTCGTCGGTCAGTTCGCCCTTGCTTGTCATGACTGACTTGCCGTTGCGGGTAAACTTGCAGTGGACGTGCATGCCTGAGCCGGCCTTGCCCACGGTAATCTTCGGGGCGAAAGTCAGAGTCACTCCATACTGGTAGGCAAGCTGGCGCATTGCCCACTTTGCTATTACAAGCTGGTCGGCGGCATCTTCTATATTGATGGGAAGGAATTCTATCTCATTCTGCTCATATATCTTGCCGTCCTGGGTAAAGTTGCCCACCTCCGAATGGCCGTACTTTATGTTGCCGCCACACTGTGCGATAATCTGCATGGCCTGAGTGCGGAGGTCTGCGAATTTGCAGAACGGAGCGCTTTCATGGTAACCCTTCTGGTCAGGTGTGGGATACAGTGGGTCTGCATCGGCCACAACATAATACTCAAGTTCGCCCATTGCCTGCATTTCAAGTCCTGTGGTCTCCTGAAAAGCCTTGTGAGCCTTGTGGAGAATGAACTGGGGGCTGCTTTCAAACAGCTGGCCGTCACGGTCAAAAAACGAGCAGAGCATGTCAACCGTAGGAACGTCAGTGAACGGATTCAGAAAAGCCGTTGAATAGCGCGGCATAACGTATAGGTCACTTTTGCCAGCCTCGATGAACGGGAAAAGGCTTGAACCGTCAACACGTTCACCGGCCATGAGAATATTCTCAAGATGTTCCTGTGAGCCGATGACAAAGTTCAAAGTCTTGAGTTTGCCGTCCCATCCGCAATAATGGAAATTCACGAACTCGACAGAATTCTCTTTGCAATAGCGGACAATGTCGCTGCATGTAAACTCCTTAGCCGGTTTGCCAAGATAACGTACCAGGCCGTTGGGGTTCATTTCAATGTATTTGTTCATATATAATAAAGGTGTTAACTTGATGCTTTGAATGCAAACTTACACAAAAAAGACATACTCACTTTCAAAAATATACGCTATTTTTGTGCGTCAAATTTAATAATTACAGAAATGAAGAAAATCATTGCAATCTGTTTGTCTGCAACTCTGCTTCTGTCAAGTTGCGCATCATGGAACAAAACTACAAACGGTTCTTTACTCGGCGGTTCAGCCGGAGCAATTATCGGTGCCGGAATAGGCGCATTGATTGGTAATGACGCAAAGAGCGCTGCTATCGGCGCTGCAATAGGCGGTGCTGTCGGTGGCGGTACAGGTGCCATTATCGGTCACAAGATGGACAAGAAGGCCGAAGAACTTGCTGCCATTGAGGCTGCCAAGGTTGAAACCGTTACAGACGTCAACGGTCTCGAGGCCATCAAGGTCACCTTTGACAGCGGAATCCTGTTCGGCTTCAACAGCTCAAAGCTCAGCAGTGAATCAAAGGAATCACTTGACCAGTTCGCCAAGACCATGGCCGACATGGTTGAAACCGATATCACCGTATTCGGTCACACTGACAACGTAGGTACAGCCGAAGCTAACGAAAAGGTTTCTGCAAAGCGTGCCAATGAAGTTGCATCCTATCTGACCAAGGCCGGCATTGCAGCAGAGCGCATCACTGCCGAAGGCAAGTCATACACAATGCCTGTTGCCAGCAACGACACAGAAGAAGGCCGTGCACTGAACCGTCGTGTCGAGATTTTCATCTCAGCCAACGAGAACATGATCAAGGAGGCCGAAGCCCAGAACTGATTGTAGATTCTTGATAACAAAGATTTCAGACAGCAGCCCCGACCGGAAAACAATTCGGCCGGGGCTTGCTTTGTTTTCTCCGATTGGTTGGAACATTCCAAAACAGATTCTATCTTTGCGCAAAAGACCAATTACATAACCGTATGAACAACAGAATACCTAAAGTCATTGTCATGGCATTGGGACTTGCCATATCTGCAGGAGCCGATGCTCAGTTCTTCATGATGGGTGGAGGTAACCGCGCCGCCCAGGACAGCCTTCGCAAAATAGCCGCAGCCGATTACAGCAATATGCTCAGCCAGCTTGGAATCGACGCACCGCGTGAAGGCCGCCAGCCAAACAGCAAGGACGAAAGCAAGCACCCCAACTACAACGAACTGGAGGCCAACCCCTACCCGTTCTACCCCGATGCCCTGACCACTCTTGACGGCAAGAAAGTCAAGAATGCAAAAATGTGGAACAAGGTTCGCCGTCCCGAACTGGTAAAACTGTTCGAAGACAATGTTTACGGCCGTATTCCCGACAATGTGCCGGGCGTCACATGGAGCATTACGAAAGAAGAGGAAAAGGATTTCAAGGGCACTCCCGTCATAGTCCGTTATCTGACCGGCACCGTCGACAACTCGTCATACCCTGCCATTACAGTTGAAATACAGGCCAATGTCGTATGGCCGAAAGGCAGTACAAACGTCCCGGTAATCATGGAATTCGGCTTTGGTGCCGGCGATCCCACAGCCACACGCGGCAATGCCGTCTCATGGCAGCAGCAGGTAGTCGAACGCGGATGGGCGGCCTGCTCAATCAACCCGTCATCGATACAGGCCGATGCAGGTTCCGGACTCACGAACGGAATAATAGGCCTGTGCAACAAGGGGGAATTCCGCAAGCCGACCGACTGGGGCTCGCTCCGTGCCTGGGGCTGGGGTGTATCACGCCTGCTTGACTATTTCGAGACCTGTCCGGAGTTCGATGCCACAAAGACCGCCATTGAAGGTGTGTCACGCTACGGCAAGGCCGCCCTGGTCGCCATGGCATTCGAGCCCAGAATTGCCGCAGGCTTCATTGCCTCGTCAGGCAAGGCGGGTGCTGCAGGCTGGCGCCGTGACTGCGGTGAAAGCATAGGCAACATCGTTTCAAACGAAGAATACCATTGGGTATGCGGCAACCTTATCAAATACGGCACAGACCCTATGACCGAAAACGACCTTCCCGTTGACCAGCATGAACTCATAGCGCTGTGCGCCCCGCGCGCCTGCTTCATTTCCACAGGCACTTTTGAAGGTGACAAATGGCAGGATGTCGTCGGGTCGTTCATATCGGCCAGCAAGGCAAGTCCGGTATATGAACTATTCGGGCTGCCCGGTCTTGGAACAGACCTGTTCCCGGGTGTCGACAACGGTCTGATGGACGGTCCTCTGGCCTACAGGCAGCATCACGGCGGTCACGAAGCCACTCCGAACTGGCCGTTTTTCCTTGACTGGTTCAACAGGATGGTTGTTAAATAACAGCCCAACTGTTAAATTATCGGCAACCGTTCAAACATTTATTAAGAAATGTAACCGACGGTTGCCGATTTGTATTTAAATTTGCGGGCGTAAAAACACAACTAAACACAATTTATGAAGACAAAACTTCTTGTGGGCACAGTCCTGTGCCTTGCCGGAACATCAGTGTTCGCCGGCGGATTGTTCACAAACACTAACCAGAACCCCGTCTTTTTCAGACAGCCTGCCCAGAATGCGGTCATCGGCATTCAGGGAACATATTATGATCCTGCAGGTCTGGCTTTGATGGAAGAGGGTTTCCACTATGGAATCGGCAATCAGGTTGCAATCCAGGAACGCAGAATCCAATCGACATACGCTCCATTTGAATACAATGCCAGCCGTCCGGGCCAGACAACCGTCGAATTCAAGGGAGAAACTGTATCGCCCTTCATCCCGACATTGGATTTCGCATACAACCAGAACAACTGGGCAGCATCGTTCCACTTCGGTGTCCTGTCAGGCGGCGGAGCCTGCAAGTTCGACAACGGTCTCGGTTCATTCGAATCGCTGCTGTCCATTCCGGTTCTCATGAACCCGTCCATGCATCATAAGGGATATTCAGCCGACATCAATTTCACAGGCAAGCAGTACGGATTTGCCGGTCAGTTCAACTTCTCATACAAGCTGATTGACAACGACGCCCTGAAACTGGCTGTAGCCGCCGGTATCCGTCTCAATTCATTGAAGAACGATTATTCTGGCGGTATATTCAACTACAACCTGATTACCGTTGCAGGAGCTCCAGTTTCAGCGACAGCTGCCACTGCAGGTCAGTTCAATGACAACATGGAGGTAGGCTGCATACAGAAAGGCTTTGCTGTCAACCCTATCCTGTCATCACACCTGGCATTCGGCAACCTTGACTTTGCAGCCCGCTACGAGTTCAACACTTCAGTCACACTCAAGAACGAAACCGAGATTAACACCGCAGGACTGGCACAGTTTGCCGATGGCGCCGAATCGCGCGCCGACCTTCCGGCAATCCTGGCCGTAGGTTTGAATTACAGCATACTGCCTACTCTGCGCGCTTCTTTGGGATACAATCTGTTCTTTGACAAGGATGCCGACTACAACGGCAGGGAAAAGCTTCTTGGCGGCAACTCGCACGAGGAACTTGTCGGACTTGAATGGGATGCATGTGAAAAGTTCACAGTCAGCACAGGTGCCCAGTTCACTCACTTCGACTACGGTGAAGGAAACCAGTATCTGAACGACATGTCATTCAGCCTTGGCTGCTGGTGTCTCGGTCTTGGCGGCCGCTACCACATCAATGACAACATGGCCATTGACCTTTCATGCTTCAAGACATTTTATGACGAGTTTGAAAAGGATTATGCAAGCTACACCGGCAAAGTACCGGCACCCGGACATGACGTATTCAACAGAGAATCGCTCAGCTTCGGTCTCGGATTGGTTTACGATTTCTAAAAAATCAAGACAAAGCATATGGAAACGGTCGGCAGTCGCCGGCCGTTTTCTTTTTTTCAGTACATATAAAATGCGACTGCGAGGGTCAACATTGAGTTACCGGCTCAATACCCTCGCAGTACACTTACAACTAAACACTTTACCGTCATCACTATGAAATGACTTCAAACATGTCCAATCGCTATCAGACATATTTGCATTACAAATATATGCCCTTCAAATTTAATGTGCAAGAAAAAATACACATATTTTTATGGCAATGTGTACTATTTCAGCATTTCGGTCAAAAACTGAGTATTGGAACAGTCAGAAACTGTCAAATGAGAATGGAAGCAGATCATTTGCATTCCCGAATCTGACAATCTTCCGGGACCCCGCAAGAATGACGGCAACAGGCTTGTCGCTGGCTGAGAATTCCGTCAGCACCTGCCGGCATGCACCGCATGGCGGAACGGGCTGAGCAACTTGGATCCCGTTCTTGCAGGCGGCAATCGCAATGGCATCAATTGTCGAGCCTTCCGCATGGGCGTGAGCATAAAAAAGCGCTGTACGCTCAGCACACAGTCCGGAAGGGAATGCGGCATTCTCCTGGTTTGAACCGGTAAAAACACGTCCATCCGACATCCTTACCGCTGCGCCTACATTGAATTCCGAGTATGGAGCGTACGATGTACCTGTTGCCTCTATTGCCTTGTCCACAAGTTCACGGTCCTGCCGGCTCAACTGCTCGGGCGAATCGAACTCCTGATATTCTATTGTCAATGACTTTTCCATTTGCCTATACGTTCAAAGAATCCGTTTCCATTCAATGCAAATATACCAACAAATGCTTATCAGCTTACCCCATCCCGGAATTTAACTTTTTTTTAGGTGGAATAGTAAAACCTTGTACTATCTTTGCACCCGATAACTGGTAAATAAGCATACTATAATAATATTTACAATGCAAAAGGACATTTTTGACAAGATTAGAGAGTCTTCAGGTGGTCCCATAGGCCAGTACAGAGCGAAGGCAGACGGCTACTTTGCCTTTCCTAAACTGGAAGGAGAACTCGGACCGTACATGAAGTTCAACGGCCAGGACGTACTGTGCTGGAGTCTGAACAACTATCTGGGACTGGCAAACCACCCAGAAATAAGAAAGGTTGACGGCGAAGCCGCAGTCCGCTGGGGTATGGCCTACCCTATGGGAAGCCGCATGATGACCGGCCAGACCGCACTCCATGAAAAGCTTGAGAACATGCTTGCCAAATTCGAAAAGAAAGAGGCTGCATTCCTGTTCAACTTCGGATATCAGGGAATTCTCTCTACAATAGATTCACTGGTAAGCCGTCATGACATCATCGTGTATGACGCAGAATGTCACGCCTGCCTGCTAGACGGCATACGTCTGCACATAGGTGACAAGTTCAAGTTCCGTCACAACGACATTCAAGACTGCGACCGCGTGCTTGCAAAGGCACAGGCACTTACCGAAGAGCGCGGAGGCGGTATTCTGGTAATTACCGAAGGTGTATTCGGCATGACCGGCGCACTTGGCATTCTGGACCAGATTGTCGCTCTGAAGAAGAAATACAACTTCCGTTTCATGATTGACGACGCTCACGGATTCGGTGTCATGGGTCCTCACGGCCGCGGCACCTCCGAGCATTTCAACTGCATGGACGGCGTTGACATTTACATCGGTGCATACGCAAAGTCAATGGCCACCATAGGCGGTTTCGTTGCCAGTGAAAAGGACATCATCACATACCTGCGCTACAATATGCGTTCCCAGATGTATGCAAAGGCTCTGCCTATGCCTATCGTCGAAGGATGCATAAAGCGCCTTGAAATCATTGACAGCCCTGAAGGCGACGAGCGTCGTGCACAGCTGTGGAAAGTTACCCGCCGTCTGCAGGAAGGCTTCCGCTCACTCGGTTACGAAATAGGCCCGGCCGAAGCATGCGTGACACCGGTACACCTTCGCTGCGGTGTTGACCAGGCGACGCAAATTGCCGTTGACCTTAGAGAGAACTATCATATTTTCTGCTCGATAGTCACCTACCCTGTCATTCCTCCAGGAATGCTTATCTTCCGCATCATCTCTACCGCTGCACACAGCATCGATGATGTCGACCGCACGTTGGCCGCATTCAAGGACATCAAGGAGCGTCTTGACCGCGGCGAGTATGACAAGGGCTTTGCAGACAAGGCAATAATAGGATAACATACCATGCAGACAGTCTGGATAACAGGAGCATCATCGGGCATCGGCCAGGCCTGTGCGTATCGCTACGCCAGGCTCGGCTGCCGTCTGGTGCTTACAGCGACATCCAGACCGACACTTGAACTGACGGCCGACAAGTGCCGCCAGCTGGGTGCGGCAGATATCAGGATTCTGCCGTATGACCTTGGAGAACCTGACGGAATCAGGTTGCTCGTACACGAAGCCTGGGACGCTTTCGGCGGCATAGACATTCTATACTGCAACGCCGGCATAAGCCAGCGCACTTCCATTGAAGATACCCCTATGACTGTTGTAAGAAAAATAATGGAAGTGAATTACTTTGCACCGGCTGCCATGGCCCAGGCAATACTTCCTCTCATGGTTTCCAACGGAGGAGGCAGAATTGCTGTCACGTCATCGATAGCGGGAAAATTCGGATTCCCGCTACGATGCGCGTACAGCTCGTCAAAATTCGCCCTGTACGGTTTCTTTGAAACCCTCAGAGCCGAAAACAGTGGAAAGAACATATCGGTCACCATTGTCTGTCCGGGACGTGTCAGAACCAGCATATCGCTTAACGCGCTTGATAAAGGCGGTGTCAGGCATGGAGTCATGGACCCGGGACAGGACGGCGGCTTGAGTGCCGACAAGGCCGCACGCAGGATAGTCCGTGCCATCAGGCGTCGCAAGAACGAAGTGCTTGTAGGACGCGGCGAACTGCTTATGGTCCATATCAAGCGCTTCTTCCCTAACCTTTGCGCCAGACTGGCCGCCAGAATAAAGCCAATGTGATGGAGAATCTGTTTGACGAACTTTGCAAGGACTATCGTTTCAAGGAGGGATTCCACAACTGCATCAACTGTGGAACCTGCACGGCAATATGCCCTGCCGCCGAGTTCTACAAATATGATCCGCGGCGTATAGTCGATACCGTCCAGACCCGCGACGATGCGCAGATCGAGGCGCTTCTCAAATCGGAAACCATCTGGTACTGCGGTGAGTGCATGAGCTGCGTGACACGCTGTCCTAGGAAAAATGGTCCGGGGCTTGTAATTATGGCCTTGCGTGACTTGAGCATCAGGCTTGGTTATTTTACCCAGTCGGAAAAAGGACGCCAGATGCTGCCGTTGACGCACACCATGACTGGCAACATTCTCAAATACGGCTACTGCATCCATCCCGAATCGTTCAAGTGGGAGGACCACATGGAATCGGGCCCCATATGGAAATGGCACATGGAGCATCTGGAAAAAAGCATGGAACGTCAGGGTGCCAACTACAAGGGCGAAGGCCCCGGCATTCTCCGCAAGATTCCGCAGGAGTCGCTTGATGAACTGAAAGCCATTTTTGACGTATCGGGAGGAACCGAAAGAATAAAGACGGTTGAAGAATACTCCCGCCAGAAGGCGCAGGAAATGGGAATGTCAATGGAAGAATATGAAAAGAATGCCTTTGAGCATTGCAGCGATATACACTTCAACGAATGATACTGGAAGGCAGACAGAAAATATGGAGCGATTACCAGAAGGACATCCCCGATGACCACTGGTATTACGTGCGCAGTTGCATACGCCAGAATTTCTTTCCGGCAAGCGAACGTATGTTCAGCCACATCGTCAAGGACGTTCTTGGCAAGGATTTGTACGAGACCCCCCACCACACCACCTGCGGAGGAATAGCATACCATTGCGATACCATTCCGCAGGAAACGGCCATGACTATTGTCGCACGCCAGTTTGCGCTGATGACCGAAGCCGGTTATGAGAACTATTGCCCAAGCTGCATAACATCGTTCGGCAACTATGCCGAAATTCTTGAGACATGGCGCGAATTCCCGGAACTCGAGGCAAAAATCCGCGAAAACCTGTGGAAGGCCTGTCGCCGTGAGTTCAACAAGCCCAAATACCTGGCACATTCAAGTGACCTTATATACCACTGGCGCAGTGAAATAGCCCGACGCGCAAAAAAACTTCTCGTCAATGTCAATACCGGCGAACCGCTCAAGGTTGTGGAACATATAGGTTGCCACTATGCCAAAATGTTCCCGAGCAAAGGTGTAGGCGGTGCGGAATACCCATGTGTTCTGGCCGGCATGATTGAAAGCTGGGGAGGCCAGGTCATTGATTATCCGGAGCGCCGTCACTGCTGCGGTTACGGATTCCGGCAGTACCACGTCAAGGCCAACCGTGGCTACAGTCTTTCAAACACGCACAAGAAATTTGAATCGATGGAGCCATACCATCCCGACCTGATAATCACCAACTGTCCCGGCTGTCCGTATTTTCTTGACCGATGGCAGTACGTGATAGCCTGCCAGACAGGCAAGACATACGGCGAAAACGGTCATGGCATACCTGTACTGACATACGAGGAACTGGCAGGTCTGGTTCTCGGCTACAATCCATGGGATTTGGGACTGCAGTTGCATCAGGTCGCCGTCGAGCCTCTGCTCCACAAGATGGGAGTGGAATTCGACCCTGCCGCCAAATATCTTGGTCTGAACAGGGAAGACCTTATGAAACCGGAACTTCCCGAATCGATAAAATGTTATTGACATAACCATGAACAACAATATTGTTATCATTGGCGGAGGAATCGCCGGAATGGAGGCGGCCAAGGCATTGCTTGCCCTTGGCCACACTCCTATTCTCGTTGAAAGCCAGCCGTTCCTTGGCGGTCATGTGGCACAGTGGCACAAGCTGTTCCCCGATATGACATCGGCTCAGGAACTGGTGGCAAAGTTGCGCAAGGACATCACCGCAGCCAACATCTTTTTGGACACCGATGTCATCTCCATGAACCGCCTGGCCGATGGCTGGACGCTCAAGCTGAGCAACGGTATTGTAATCAATGCGGCAGCCCTGCTCGTCTCCACAGGATTCAAGCTGTTCGATGCCGCAAAGAAAGAGGAGTACGGCTACGGCATCTACGAGAATGTCATTACCAACGCCGACCTTGAAGCGTGGTTCAACGGCGAATCGGACTGGCGTATTCCACAGAATCCGCAGGCCATAGGCTTTGTTCACTGCGTAGGTTCCCGTGACTTGAAGGCTTGCAACGGACAATGCTCTAAAGTGTGCTGCGCTACAGCCATCAAACAGGCAATTGAAATCAAGGAACGTTTTCCTTACGCAAAAGTCTATTGCTTCTACATGGACCTCAGACTGTTTGGAAAAAAATACGAAGACTTCTATGCCAACGCACAGCGTGACTACGGAGTCCAGTTCATACGCGGCCGCGTTTCAGAGGTCGGCGAAACATTCGAACACAGCCTTCAGGTCAAGGCCGAAGACACCCTCTCGGGCAAGCCGCTCAAGCTGAAGCTTGACATGCTCGTACTCATGGCAGGCATTGTCCGCAACCCAAGCGTACAGGGCATATCGGACATGGCAGGTCTGGAAACCGACAGCGACGGATTCCTGCGCAGCAGTGACAACGAATACGGCGTGGTCGAATCGGGACAGCCGGGCATATTCTATGCCGGCTCATGCACAGGCCCCAAGACAGTGCCCGAGACCGTTGCCGAAGCCCGCAGCGCAGCCCTGCAGATCCATTCGTATTTGAAAAATGCCCTATGACGGATTTCGGTTTCGGATTAAGCAAAAGTTCCACCATTGACCTCAGCAAAGTGGAAACCGACCGCTTCGAGCAGCTGTGCCGGATTGAACCGGGCGCCCGCACCTGTATAAGCTGCGGTTCATGCAGTGCCAGCTGCCCTGCAGCCAGTCTGTCGGGCATGAGCATGCGGAAAGTCCTTCTGGCAATACAGCGTGGCCGCGATGTCAGCCCCATGCTCAAGAACTGCATGCTGTGCGGCAAATGCACCATGGTCTGCCCGCGCGGACTCAATACCCGTAACATCATTCTGAAGATTTGCCAGCTTTATGACTGAGAGATTCCAGGAAGGCTTTCATCCGTTCGTCATTCCGTTCCTTGCAGGAATGGCATTCGTATTGCTGGCATGTCTTGTCAAGGCTGTAAAGGTCATACTCCAGCTTGATTCAAAAAGCCGGAGGAAATACTTCCTTTCACTTGTCATTCCGCAAATCATAGTCAAGAATATCTTTGACATAATCAAAGACTGTCTGCTTCATGTCAGACTATGGAAGCGCAACGCAATGCTTGGTTTCATGCATTCAAGCATAGCGTTCGGCTGGTTCATGATAATACTGCTCGGACACATTCAGGTACTCATGTATTTTCCCAGCAGGATAAGCACATTCTACTACCCCATCTTCTTTGACTATTTCATTAAAGGAGGCAATACCGTACTCATTGCCAAGCTGTTGGATCTGTTCCTCTACATAATACTTGCAGGCATCGCACTTGCCGTAATAAAGAGATTCTGGTCCAGACTGTTCGGAATGAAGCGTACGGCAAGACCCACGCTGTTGAACCTCATAGGGTTATACTCGCTATGGGCCATTTTCCCGTTAAGATTCCTTGCCGAGCTGTGCGCCCGCAGCGGCAATCCCGACCCCACACTCTGGTGGGCATACTCAATTGCGCTCTGCACATTCATGTGCGTCCTGCCGTTCAGCCGTTATCTGCACATTCCCGCCGAAATGCTGCTGATAACCATGCGCAATGCACACCTTGACGTCACGCAGCCCGGAAAGGGAATGGCCAAAGTCCAGACAGACAGCTGCCCGAACTGCGGCGTCTGCATCGATGCCTGTCCGATGAATGCCGATACCGCCAATCTTAAAGACAGCACGGTCTACTTTACCCGTCAGGTACGCAGGAACAACAAGGAAAGAATCGAACAGATTGCCGACAAGTGCATGCTGTGCGGCAAATGCAAGTCAGTCTGCCAGGTCGGCGTTGACGGACCTAAGTTGAGAATACTGTCACGGGCAACCCGCAAATACAGGACAGGCCCCGATTTCACCACAATTGAAAACAGGCCGCCGGCACCCGACGCCCAGGGCAAAGTGCTGTATTTTGGAGGCTGCATGACCCAGCTCACTCCGCTGATAGGCCGCAGCGTTGAATCGGTTCTGAAAAAAGCCGGTGTCGGATACGAATGTCTGGACCGCGAAGGCGGCCTGTGCTGCGGACGTCCGCTTCATACGTCCGGCCGTCTGAAAGAGGCACAGGAACTGATTCGCCGCAACGAAGAACAGATTCTGGCAAGCGGTGCCGCCACCCTGCTGGTAAGCTGTCCCATCTGCTACCGTGAATTCAGGGAAAAATACAGTCTGCCTGGAATCAGGATTGTACACTATGCCGACTATTTCACTGAACTCATTGAATCTGGCAAACTGAAATTGAAAGAAAAAAGCGATATTTGCTATGTATATCACGACCCCTGTGAATTGGGTCGCGGATGTGGAATGTACGAGACGCCACGCAGACTTATTGCAAAGGCCGCAGGTATAGCCGAAGCACCTAAAAACCGTGCTGAAAGTGTATGTTGCGGCGGTTCGCTCGGCTCCCTGTCGCTTGATTTCGCACATAGGGAGAAAATCACCAGGGCATCGCTTGAGAACCTGTATGCCAGCCGGGCCGATGCCATTGCAACCGCCTGTCCCCTGTGCCTGGCAACATTCTCACGCTATAGCGACAGACCTGTCAAGGATCTGGCACAGATATTTGACGAACAGACAAAAACAATATAGAAAAAAAATGAAACTGGACAGTACAAAGTACCATCTCGTCAATGTGGCCGATGGTCATGAATTTGAAGACAAGGGATGGACCCTGAGCGACCCTAGCGGCAAGGTTCCTTCACTGGTCAGAGCAGTGTATGACAACCGTTCATTCACTCCGAGACCCGAACTTGACGGCATATACCGCTACGCCAACTGGATGCCCATAAGCAAAACACTGAAAAAGTCGTGTGCACCTGTAACATACAAGTCAAAAGGACTTGCAAAGTTTCTCGGTCTTGAGAACCTGTATATAACCTATTCCGGCTGGAACCCGAAACTTGGAGCCAAGTTCCGCACCTGCTCGTTCAAGGAGACCGAAGCATACTCGGTTCTGGCACGCATGGGCTCACGTGAAAAACGCATACTCGTAGTTCAGTCGGCCGGAAACACGGCGCGTGCATTTGCCCAGGTATGCTCGGACAACAAGATTCCGATTGTAATATGCGTACCCTGCGACTGCCTGCATGACCTGTGGTTCACAAAAAAGCTGAACAAATGCGTCAAGCTGGTAACCGTCCCCCACGGATGCGACTACTACGATGCCATCAGCGTCGGCGAGAAACTGGCCGAAGACCCCATGTTCATGCTTGAAGGCGGTGCCAAGAACATCGCACGTCGCGACGGTATGGGAACCACCATACTGAGCTTTGCTGAAAAGACCGGAGTCATTCCCGATGCATATTTCCAGGCGGTAGGTTCAGGTACGGGCGCCATTGCCGCATGGGAAAACGCCAACCGTCTTGCACAGGACCCCCGTTTCGGCAAGAACAACATGAAAGTGTTCGTAGGTCAGAACAAACCTTTCACGCTCATCTACGATTCCTGGAAGGCCGGTTCACGCGAACTCCTGCCTCTTGACCCCGAAGTCGGACGCCGTGAGGCCGAAATCATACTCGCCAAAGTGCTGTCCAACCGCAAGCCCCCATACAGCATGGCCGGAGGTCTGTATGACGTGCTCAAATGGAGTGGTGGCGACGTCTATCTGGCCGACAACAACGACATCATGTACTGGATGATGCAGTTCCGCAACCTTGAAGGCTACGAACTGCTTCCGTCGGCCTGCGTGGCTGTTGCGGCATTGTCGCAAGCCGTTGAAGAAGGCCGTGTCGGCAAGGAAGAGAACATAATGCTCAACTGCACAGGCGGTGGCACACTGGCCGCCATGAGCAAAGGCTATGTATTCAAGCAGAGCGACCTTGAAATAGCACCCGACACGCCGTCAAAGGAAATCATCGCCAAGGTGAAAGCCCTTTTCTAAGTACTTTACAAATCCAATCAGCTGCGGTCCGGCACACGTCGGGCCGCAGCCTGTTTTTTATGGTGTTTTGCCCCACTTATAACCGCAAACTGCCGCAATTATACCTTTCTTTCCCCACCATACACTCATAATACAATAAAATAATTGCACAATACAGGACAATACTTGAAATAATCCTATACATTTGCATATAAGAGATGCGCATAAAAAGGCATTTTCAAACAGGCAATATGAAATCGTATCAGATCAAATTCACCGATGCCGTCAGTTTCGAAAGCAGGCTGGACGAAATCAAAGGGTTGCACTCCGACCTTCCAAGCGACAGATTCCTTTTCTACGTCACATGGTCAATTTGCCCTGACAGACTCGTTCCTGAAATTGCACAATGCATAGAACGCATCTTCCCCGACGCCATATACTATGGCAACGAAGTCTCTGCAAGCATCATAGACGGCGTTCACCAGTACGGCATATTCATCTGCTGTCAGGTGCTTGAAGGACAGGACACGAAAGCCAGCCTGCTCTGGATGGAAGAAGGCACCGAGTATTCCTCCCTTGACGGCCTGTGGTCATATTGCAGGACGCTCGACGGTCTGAAAGGCGTTGAACTCATCCCGTCATCGTACGACAACGAATACCTTGGCATCGACAACAGCAAAATAAACCTGAGCAGCCGGGTCACGATATTCGGCGGTCTCAGCATCAGCTGTCAGGAACTCACGCTTGAAGCATCGGTCTTCGCAAAAGGACACCCCATTGCAAAGAAAGGAACAGCCGTCATATTGTATTTCGGCAATGACCTGCATATTGCCAGCAACTGCATAATAGGCTGGAAAGGCCTGGGCCGATACATGACCGTCACCCGCAGTTCCGGCAAAATCATTTACGAAATTGACGAACAGAAGCCCAAGGACATCTACAAGAAATACCTCAACCTCGTTGACGACGAGTCCAGCGACACGCTCGTATTCCCGCTGATGCTTGAAGAAGAAGGTGTGGAATATCTGCGCACCCCCCGCGGATTCTTCCCTGACGGGTCTGTCCAGATGATTGTTCCAATTCACGAAGATTCGCTTGTCCGCATAGCGTACGGCGACAAGAACACCATTCTTGACAGTCTGTATGACAAACTGAATTCAATTGAATCCTTTGACCCCGAGTTCATCAAATCGTTCTCATGTGCCGCCAGAAAATGGTTTTGGGGCGACGATGACATAAGCCGTGAAACCATACCCCTGCAGGGAATTGCCACGACCAACGGTTTCTACACCGGCGGCGAGATACTCAGAATAGGCAACAAGATACGCGTAATGAACTCCACGCTGGTACTCATCAGTTTCCGTGAAGGCGATGCGAAGACAAGAAGCCATTCTGCAATAAAAAGGAGCAAGGACAACTCGCTTCTTGCGCGCATCACCCATTTTACCGGAAAAATAGTACAGGAACAGGAAGAAGCCCTGAGAATTGCCGAAGAAGAAAGAAAGCGCAACGACATCATTCATGAAATCATACAATCCAACAAATGGTCATTCATCGTCAACCGTAACGATGAAGTCGTCAGCGGCGGACTGTCTTCAAAATTTCAGGAACTGACCGACATCAACCTTTCATCATCGCTGTTCGCCTGGACAGAAACCATACACCCGGATGACAAGGCCGATACCATGGCAAAGTTCTATGCCGCCATCAGGGACCACAGCTGCAAGACGCCTTTCGACACCACATACCGCATGATGGAGAAGGACGGCCGTTATCACTGGTTCCGTTCGGCAGGCCGTGTAGTCCGTGATGAATTGGGAAACGGAGAATTTTTGGGAATCCACATCGACGTATCTGACCAGATCGAGAAACAGAAGGAGAATCAGAAGAAAATCGAAGATGCCCTTGCCATGGCTCAGTCGGCCAACAAGTCAAAGACCACCTTCCTGTTCAACATGAGTCATGACATACGCACCCCCATGAACGCCATCAAGGGATTCACCGCCATGGCCCTCAAGAACAGCAATGACAGGGAAAAGGTCACGGAATACCTCAACAAGATAGACCTGTCCGGACAGCAGCTGCTTCTGCTCATCAATCAGGTACTTGAAATGTCCCGGATTGAATCGGGCCGAATAGAGATGGATTTCAAGCCTGTGAATCTGAAGGAACGCTACGAATCGCTGGTAACGATACTTTCCGAGCAGGCCAAGGGCAAGGGACTGGCTTTCAACCCGGAACTCGACATCAGGCACTTCAATGTCCTTGTCGATGAAGCGAGAATGAGCCAGATAGCGCTGAACATCACAGGCAACGCAATCAAATACACCAATTCCGGAGGCACTATTGACTTTTCACTTAAGGAAACCGAATGTGACCGGCGCGGATACGCAAGATTCGTGTTCAGCGTTCAGGATACGGGCATCGGCATGAGCAAGGAATTCCAGAAAGTGCTGTACGAACCGTTTACCCGTGAAAAAAGTTCGACCGTCAGCAGGATACAGGGTACAGGTCTGGGCCTTTCAATAGTGAAAAGTCTGCTGGAACTGGTCGGCGGAAAAATTGAAGTCCACTCAGAGCAAGGCAAGGGAACGCGTTTTGACATAACCGTTGACCTTGAAATCGACAACAGCGCAAGTACCGGATCAGAAACCCCTGCCAAGTCCGTCAATCCCGACAGGCTCAAGGGCCGGCGCGTCCTGCTTGTCGAAGACAACGCCCTGAACCGCGAAATAGCGCATTTCATACTTGAAGATATGGGCATGGCCGTCGAAGAGGCCGAAGACGGTGACATTGCCGTACAAATGATAAAAGAGCTGTTTGCCAAAGGCGAATATGACCATTTCGACTACATACTCATGGATGTCCAGATGCCTGTCATGGACGGCTATGAAGCCACAAGGCAGATAAGGAAAACCGACATCATGGCAGGAGTCCATATCCCCATCCTCGCCATGACTGCCAATGC
Organism: Bacteroidaceae bacterium; assembly: GCA_045640885.1. Classification (GTDB taxonomy): domain Bacteria; phylum Bacteroidota; class Bacteroidia; order Bacteroidales; family Bacteroidaceae; genus Colenecus. Next base: position 34,397 of record JAZUFX010000026.1, read on the forward strand.
ATTTGCCGAAGACCGCCAGAACGCCATGGCAGCCGGCATGGACGGTCATCTGGCAAAACCCATTGACGTTGACAGACTCAAAGAAACATTGCTGCACTTTGCACAATAAACATAAGAACATTTCAATATGTTGAATTTTAGACGAAAAGACTTCAGCAAGCTGATTAACAGCATTACCGGGAACTTCTATCTGGTATATTCTGTCAATATGGCCGACGATTCATATACAGTTGTCAGGACCGATTCGGTAATGGCCGGATTCGGACTGAAATGCAAGACCTTCTCTCAGTTCAGGGACCATGTCCTTGCCAATGTCGTCACATACACTGACCATGACAAGATGGTTGAAGAACTGGACTTTGACGTTATCCGCACAAAGCTCAGGGACGTCAACTCGTACAGTCTGGAGTTCAGGTCGGAAATCGACGGTGTGGCAATGTGGAATGAAATGAACGTAACCTCGCTTGGCGGCGACGACATTCTGCTGTCCATATCCGACAAACTTCACTGCAAGCTTGGCGAAATAATAACGTTCTCCAACTTCTTCCTTGACACATATCTTTCAGCATACTACATAGGCCTTGACGACCACAGCTGCCAGACCTACAAGAAATCGCAGTTCCTTGACGGCAAATACCCCATCAGCACCAACTACCTCGATGCTCTTGCACAGTACATAAACAACGACGTACACCCTCAGGACCGCGACAGCATGCTTGACATGCTGCGTCCCGAACGCATGAAAGCCATGCTTGCCGAAAGGCCGGAATACACCCATGTATTCAGTGACATATCCGGAGGGCAGGAAAAGCTGTACAGGCTGCAGGTTGTCCGCGGTTCGGACGCCAGTCACGCCGCCATCGGCTTCATTGACATATCAAACGAACTGAAGGAAAAGAAACAGCGTGAGGAGCAGGTCCGTCAGAACGACAACATGCGAAAAGTGATAGGCCGTTTCAGCAAGGACTATCAGGCCACAGTCGTCGTAAACACCCTTAACGACACATACCGTATTTTGGGCAAGATTCAGAACAAAGTATCCGTCGGCGCCAATTCAACGTTCACCGAATCATTTGACAAATTCCTGCCCTTTATCCATGATGATGACCGTAAAGCGTTGCAGGACACATTCAACCTTTCCGCACTCAGAGCGAGAATAAAGGAAGAATCAGAATTCACCATCCGGTTCCGGAATGTCCTGGAAGGACTGGTGCACTGGAATATGGTACGCGTATCGGGCCTCGATAACGATCTGGTCATCATAGCCTTTGCCGACATCGACTCGACAGTGGCGAACGAGATGGCACAGAAGGCTGTCTCAAGCAACTGTTACGGAATATACCTGGTTGACATCGACACCGACACGGTCAAGGTGGTCAAACAGGATGACATTCAGGAGAATTCCGACACCGAAATGCCGACCATGCACCACTCGGAGATGTTCGGCTATCTCGTTGACATGCTCAGTGAAAAGGACAAAGCCAATATCGCGCCCTTCATTGACGCAAGGGAATTCAGGAGATTCCTGAAAAACGAGAACAAGAGGGAGATTCTGTTTGACAAGCCCAAAAGCGACGGCCGTCTTGCCAGACTGTCAGTGTATGCCATTGAGCGCAAGGACGGTGAGGTTCAGACAGTATGCGCCACCTACGAGGACCTTGATGACGAGAGTGCCAACAGCATAAAGATGAGCCAGCAGATAGCAAGCCAGAAGGTCCTCCTTGAAAAGCAGCAGAAACAGCTTGAAGAGGCGCTGTCCATGTCACAGAGCGCCAACCGCGCCAAGACAGCCTTCCTGAACAACATGAGCCATGACATCCGCACGCCTATGAATGCCATAATAGGCTTTACCGGACTTGCCAAAAGCCATATCGGTGACACTGAGAAGTTAAGTGACTATCTGGAAAAGATAACACAGTCATCGAACCATCTGCTCTCACTTATAAACGACGTGCTTGACATGAGCCGTATCGAGTCAGGCAAAATGACCCTCGACACGCATCCGGAGAGTCTTGTTGACATAACACGCACAATCGCCGACCTTATTCAGGCCGATATCCAGGCTAAGCAGCAGGAATTCAGTCTTGACATAAGCGGAATAAACAATGCCAATGTCGAATGTGACAGGCTTCGTCTGAACCAGGTTCTGCTGAATCTGCTGTCCAATGCCATCAAATACACCCCTGCCGGCGGAAAGATCTGCATGAGCGTCTCACAGACCAAGTCAAAGAAAGACTACGGCAAATACGTCTTCAAGGTAAAGGACAACGGCATGGGCATGAGCAAGGAGTTCCTGAAGACAATTTTCGACCCGTTCACACGCGTACAGTCATCAAGCATGACAGGCATACAGGGTACAGGACTTGGCATGGCCATCACCAAGAACCTCATTGACCTTATGGGCGGAACCATTGACATAGAAAGCGAACTGGGCAAAGGCACAACCATATCGGTCAGCATCACATTCAGGCATATGGCCGACGAGACAGACAATACCCAGGCTGCACCGAACGGAAACGAAGACAATGCCAGCGCCTTCAGGCTTGAAGGCAAGAAAATACTGCTGGCCGAGGACAACGAACTCAACCGCGAAATTGCATGCACCATCCTTGAAGAATACGGCTGCCTGATAACTGCCGCCGAAAACGGCCAGATAGCGCTTGACCTTATTTCAAAAGCCGCTGATGGAGACTATGACCTGGTACTCATGGACATTCAGATGCCCGTCATGGACGGACACGAAGCCACACGCAGAATCAGGGCACTTGGAACGCCCATGTCAAAGATACCCATCATCGCCATGACAGCCAACGCCTTCGCGGAGGATGTTCAGGCATCCCGACAGGCCGGGATGAACGAGCACATCGCCAAGCCGCTGGACTTCACCCGTCTCCATGAGCTCTTGGTCAAGTACCTGGGATAATTTTCACTATGGACAAAAACTACGACCCTTCCTTTCAGATACAAAACAGCTCCGTCATCGAGAGCAATGCGGCTCTCACCGAGAAAAGCCGCCTGCGCATGGAGAACTATCGGGCGGAAAATACCATCAAA
>JAZUFX010000027.1:0-7974 GCA_045640885.1 Bacteroidaceae bacterium
GGTGGTTTCACTGCCATTGCAGTACTTGTAGGTGGACCAGCTGTAGTCTGACTTGGACTGCGTTTCGCCCCATGCAAAATAATAGCCACAATCTTCTGGCCTTTCAGCACCGACGTTGAACGTAGCCCACTTGACGCTCAGTCCAAGGTCAACATATTCGTGTGTCTTTGTGGTGAACGACTTTATATTGCCATATATAATATAACCATTCGTGTGTTTCAAATATGCACGGTAGTAATATTGTGTATTTTCCGACAGTTTTTTCAATGGAACTCTGAATTTCATTTCAATGTCCATGCTTTCCGACTTGACAGTCTGTACATCAGACATTTCAGAATCGGTGGAATACTCAAAGCCGAACTCCCTGATATCGGAAACAAGCTCGTCGGAGACATTGAGTCTGCCCTCCAGAGTAGCAACGGTGAATGCCACATCTGAAACGCCCGTCGTTTCAACCATCGGGCCTCTTGTTTCAGTTACTATGACAGTTTTTTCCTCTTTGCCGCACGATGCAGCCGCTACAGCGCAAAACGCCATTAATGCCAGTATTGACTTCTTCATTTATTTGGTATTTGTTTGATAAAATTCTGCAAAAAAATAGAAACGATTTCAAACGAACAAATTTTTCCATAAAAAAGCCCGAACCACCCATTCTGCTGTTCGCCAATGTGTTTCTTGTCTTTTCTGCACGATAGTCATAGATAGAAGTTCACCAGTCATATCGAAGAAGTACCGGATTATATCGATATACTCCGGTACTCAGAGGTAGACCGAAGGCAAATCAGAGGTATCTCCAATTTGAACGGTTTACTCTGTCAGTTTTGAACGCAGAAGGGTAATGTCTGAATCTTTCATGCCGAAGCTTTCCAGATATTCGGCGGCATCGGTCCCGACAAGATCAAACATTGGGGTTAGGTTCATTTCAAGAATGCAGTCATATTTTTCAGGAGCATTCTCTTTTGTTATGCCGTAGTAATTGCTGTAGGTTAGCATATAATCCTGACACATTTCCTCTGTCGTGGCACCGCACAGCATTTCAAGCAGCATGCATACAAAACCCGTACGGTCCTTGCCCTCAAGACAATGGATGAGGTAAGGCCCATCACAGTGTGCCATGCGGGTAAGTCCGTCAACAAGAATCTGAATGTTGGCAAGGTTTTCAAAATCAACACCCATCCTGGCAAAAATAACCTTGTCTTCATCAACCAGCTTGGCGGCATATTCAGGCAAATCATTGGACAGACTGGCAGAATCGGAAGAAAGGTTCAGAACACAGTTTATGCCGTTTTCACGGGCTATTTCAGAAGCATACGCCGCCCTTCCCCTTTTGTTATCCACTGGCGATGCCGAACGGAACAGCACCCCCTGCTTAATGCCTGTAGTGCTTACACAACGCGCATTTGCAAATACGGAATCACTTGCAAACTTGCTGCGGTCATCAACGTAACTCAGGCTCATGGTCTCTTCAACGACACGGCAGCCACCCTTGCGGGCCATGACAATCGTCACAGCATCACCCACCTCAAGTTCCTGCGCCATGGTAAAACTGACACCGGTGTAGTTCCTTGTCATGAACAGTTCTCCCGTTTCCTGGCTTACCGATACCATCGGTTCACCACGTGAAACATAAAAACCGCTGTAAAATGGAACATTGGGATATGAACCGGTACCTGCTTCAACGTCAAGCACATCGCCGAATTCAAAACCGAGAGCCATAAATTCCGATGCCGGCATTTCAAGCACGGCCTGCCCATAACCGTTGATTGCCTTCACCGTTGTCTCGGCTTCGAGAACAATATCCCCATCAGAGCGAGGGTCTGCACAACCTGCAGAAAAAGGAATGGCCAAAACTGCCAGAAGCATAGTCCAAACCACAGACAATGCGCTATTTCTGTCATTGTATTTCATATATGGCATCACCTCTCCGTTCTTTGGTATTTGTTCAATATTTTCCGCGAAGCTATACATTTTTTGGAAGCTGGACAATACAATCCAGGTAAAAAGGAACAGATTCTTATAAACCGAATGTGTCCGGAAAAAAAAGTTCCGGACACATTACTGACCGACTTTGAAAAATAAGTCAGAAATACAGTATCGATGCAAGCAGCATTTTCACGTCTTTCAGATTAGGGCCAACGCTGCCGCAGCAACATTTTTCGTAGCGGGAGCAGTTGTCTGGTTCTTCCTCCTTGAATTCGGCTTTCCACAGCCCATGCAGATTGCAGTAGGCATACACTGCCACAATTTTGTCCGTGCAGTCGCAGATAACAGTCTGAGCAGGTTTGGTAGGATCAAGATAATGAATCTGACCGCCGTTTTCGGTTTCGGCATAGATAAATACAATGTGATGCTTCTCGGTCATTGGATGAGGCTCGGCACCTACCATGATTTTGAGGGTAGAGTCTTCCATGCGTTCTACCACCGGAATGTGGTATTCCACTTTGCCATCGGTCGTATCCGGCTGCAGTTCAACCATTTCCTCCCCACAGCATTCAGGGATAATTCCGCTGTCAACGAACTTTACAATAACATTGCCGCAGACTGCGCATTTAAAGAATTTTGTTGCCATAACTCAAATAGCGTTAGATAGTTAATAATATGTTTGTCCATTATTTCCATCCTTCATCATGAGCCGGATCCTTTGCTTTCAATGACTGACAGAACACTTATGACAGTGCAAATGTATGTGTGGAGGAAATCCTTGATTATTGATATTATTACTTTATTTCAATAGTATCTATTGATAAAACCAATATATTTACAACCGGATAAATGTCAACGATATGGAATTGCGCCAACTCAGGTATTTTGTGACTGTGGCTGCCACCAGGAGTTTCTCGGATGCCGCCCGCAAGCTGTTCATTACACAGGGAACGCTGTCACAGCAAATCAAGCAGCTGGAAGACGAAATGGGCGTGCAGCTTCTGGCACGCACGTCGCACAGCGTCATGCTTACCGAAGCAGGCGAAGAACTGCTGCCGCTTGCCAAAGAAACAATTGACTCGGCGATAAACTGCAGGAACAGGATGATAGATATGCGCAGCATCGTGAGCGGTGTTCTGAATATCGGTCTGACACATTCTTTCAGCGGTCTGTTGACCGATACGGTAAAGACATTCGTCAGACAGTATCCGCACGTCGAGCTCAATCTGCAATGCCGTACTGCATCGGAACTTATGGAAATGCTTCAGGAAAAGGCATTCGACATGGTTCTGGCATTCAAGCCTTTCAAGGTATATGAGAATATCGAGTCCGAGACACTGTTCAGTTCACAGCTCAGTGTGGTGGTACGCAAGGAACATCCGTTGGCGCAGCGCAAGGTCCTGAATATGGATGACCTGTCGAAACAGAACATCGTGATGCCTGGCAGCGGACTTCAGGCACGCCGGGCGTTTGACAGGTTCATAGGAATTGACACGAAAAAACTGAATGTCAGGATAGAACTGAATGACCCCAGCATAATCATGGATCTTGTACAGGGAACGAATATGGCGGCCATAGTTTCTTCGCTTGCAGCCTATTACCGTCCGAACCTTGTAGCCATACCTTTTGAAAACGGCAGATATGACATGCTTGGATGCATACACTGTCTGAAGGACGGCTACCGCAAGCGTGCTGCCGGCATATTCATCGATATGCTCAAGAATTCGCCTTTTGTTTCGCAGATTGCCTCATGGCGCTGATGATTGCCGTTCAGAATTATGGAATAAACTTACAACAATATGAAAGCCAAGACATTATCACTATTGGGCATTGCCCTTTTTACAATGATGCCGGCAGGTGCACAGGACTATAAGGACAAGTCGCTGACACCTGAACAGCGCGCCACAGACCTGGTCAGCCGCCTTACGCTCAAGCAGAAGGCATCGCTTATGCAGAACTCATCGCCTGCCATTCCGGAATTCGGAATCAAGGCGTACGACTGGTGGAACGAGGCACTTCACGGCGTGGGACGTGCCGGTCTGGCAACGGTTTTCCCGCAGTCCATAGGCATGGCCGCATCGTTCAATGACGCTCTGCTGCTTGACGTGTTCACCGCCGTGAGCGACGAGGCACGTGCAAAAAGCGCACAGTACAGCAGGAACGGCAAGCTCAACCGCTATCAGGGACTGACGTTCTGGACACCCAACGTGAACATTTTCCGCGACCCGCGCTGGGGACGCGGACAGGAGACATACGGCGAAGACCCTTACCTGTCAAGCCGCATGGGCGTATCGGTCGTAAACGGACTTCAGGGACCCTCCGATGCCAAATATGACAAGCTGCACGCCTGCGCCAAGCATTTTGCAGTCCACAGCGGCCCGGAATGGAACCGTCACGAATTCAATGCCGACGACATTGACCCGCGTGACCTTCGCGAGACCTACCTGCCGGCATTCAAGGCACTTGTGCAGGAGGCCGGCGTGAAGGAGGTCATGTGCGCCTACAACCGCTATGAGGACGAGCCTTGTTGCGGAAGCAACCGCCTGCTGCAGCAGATTCTGCGTGACGAATGGGGCTTCAATGGCATAGTGGTATCGGACTGCTGGGCCATAAACGACTTTTTTCAGGAAGGGCACCATCATACCGAGCCCGATGCAAAGCATGCCGTATCGAAGGCAGTCGTTACCGGCACCGATCTGGAGTGCGGCAGCTCGTACGCAAACCTGCCTCAGGCCGTTGCAGACGGCCTGATAAGCGAGTCCGATGTTGACCGCTCGCTCATACGCCTAATGACAGCACGCTACGAACTTGGCGAGATGGACGACCCCGAAGACGTCGAGTGGAACAGCATACCTTATTCGGTCGTTGACAGCAAGGAACACCGTGCACTGTCGCTCAAGATGGCGCAGGAGAGCATGGTGCTGCTGCAGAACAACGGCATACTGCCTTTGGACAAAGGTCAGAAGATTGCAATTGTGGGCCCCAACGCCAACGATTCAGTCATGCAGTGGGGCAACTACAACGGCACGCCGAGCCACACCGTCACCCTGCTTACAGCAATGAACGACCGTCTCGGACAGGTCATCTACGACCACGGCTGCGACTATGCACAGCAGTCACTGTCACTGCGAAGCCTGTTCTCGCAGTGCAGCGCCGGCGGACAGCCGGGCTTTGAGGCACAGTATTGGAACAACGCACGCGCACAGGGTGAGCCCGATGTGCTGCACCACAACTCCACCCCGCTCAACTTCACGACTGCCGGAGCCACGGTATTCGCCCCGAATGTGAATCTGACCGATTTTGCAGCCAAATATACAGGCACGTTCACTGCAACCACAGACAGCGATGTCGCACTCTACCTTAAGAACCAGGGCAGTGTCCAGATTACCGTAAACGGAGAGAGAGTCCGCATTCAGGGACGTGGCGGCAGCGAAATGCGCAAGGTGCATACCATTGAGGCCAAAGCCGGACAGGAGTACGAGATTGAGATTTCATACTCATGCCAGCGCGGTCCGGCATCACTGAGCTTCGACCTCGGCATTGAAGAGGTTATCAGTGCCGAAAAGACCGTGCAGAACGTTGCCGATGCCGACATCGTGGTGTTTGCCGGCGGTATTGCGCCGTCACTTGAAGGTGAGGAAATGCCCGTAAGCATTCCCGGATTCAAGGGAGGAGACCGCACAGCCATTGAACTGCCTCAGGTTCAGGTCGATTTCATCAAGGCTCTCAAGGCCGCGGGCAAGAAAATCGTGTTCGTGAACTATTCCGGTTCCGCCATGGGTCTGGCCGATATAAAGGATGACTGCGATGCCATACTGCAGGCCTGGTATCCGGGCCAGGAAGGCGGCAACGCGGTTGCATCGGTCCTTATGGGTGAATACAATCCGGGCGGCCGCCTGCCCGTCACATTCTACAGCAGCACCGCCCAGCTTCCCGACTTTGAGGACTATTCAATGAAGGGACGCACATACCGCTACATGACCGAAAAGCCGCTGTGGGAATTCGGCTTCGGTCTGGGTTACAGCGATATGCAGTACGGCAAGGCAAGCATCAGTTCAAAGACCGTAAAGGAAGGCAGGAGCGTAACGCTGAGCGTTCCGGTTTCCAACAACGGCAAGATGGACGGCGACGAGGTCGTTCAGGTCTATATCAGGCGCGCGGGTGACAGTGAAGGCCCGAAATACGCACTCCGCTCATTCAAGCGTGTCAACGTAAAGGCAGGTACAAGACAAACAGTCAAGCTGGAACTGGACTGGGACAGCTTTGAGTGGTTTGACCCGAATCTGAACATAATGCACACCATGGCCGGCAAGTACGATGTGCTTTACGGTCCGTCAAGCGACGAAGACAAGCTTCAGAAACTTACAGTTACAGTGAAATAGTTTGGCACGAATTGTCGTACCTTTGCAGGACAAATGAAAAAACAGTGAAAATGGAAAAGAAATCAGATATAGGTCTTATCGGCCTGGCAGTTATGGGTGAGAATCTGGTGCTCAACATGGAGAGCAAGGGGTTCAGGGTAAGCGTGTTCAACCGTACCGTTTCCAAGGTCACGGACTTCATGAACGCCCGCGGAAAAGGCAAGAACATTTACGGAGCAACCAGTCTTGAGGATTTCATACAGTCGCTGGAACGTCCGCGCAAGGTGTTCCTCATGGTCAAGGCCGGTCAGGCTGTCGATGACTTCATTGACAGGCTCATTCCCCTGCTTGAAAAGGGCGATGTCATCATTGACGGCGGCAACACCCACTTCCCCGACACCGCACGCCGTACGGCATACGTTGAAAGCAAGGGACTGCTTTATATAGGTACCGGCGTTTCCGGCGGCGAGGAAGGCGCTTTGAAGGGCCCCAGCATGATGCCCGGCGGAAGTCCTGCCGCATGGCCCGTTGTCAAGCCCATATTCCAGAGCATCTGCGCCAAGGTCGAAGACGGCAATCCATGCTGTGACTGGGTCGGTGAAAACGGTGCCGGACACTTTGTCAAGATGGTTCACAACGGAATTGAATACGGCGACATACAGCTCATCTGCGAATGCTACCAGATTATGAAGGATTATCTTGGCATGACCAACGAGGAAATGCACCGGACCTTTGCCGAATGGAATTGCGGTGACCTTGACTCCTATCTTATTGAAATTACCCGCGACATCCTTGCCAAGAAGGACGAAGAAGGCAAGTATGTTCTGGACTATATTCTTGATACCGCCGGTCAGAAAGGCACCGGCAAGTGGACTGCCATTGCAGCCCTTGACCACGGTGTTCCATTGACACTGATAGGCGAATCGGTCTTTGCACGCTGTCTGTCAGCGCAGAAGGAAGAACGTGTAGCCGCCAGCAAGGTTCTTGAAGGACCGGCCAGGGCAAAGTTCACGGGAGACCGCAAGGCATTCCTTGAAGACCTGCGCAAGGCATTGTTTGCCGCCAAGGTGGTTTCATACGCCCAGGGCTACGCTCTGATGCGTGCCGCTGCAAAGGAGTACGGCTGGAACCTGAACTACGGCGGCATAGCGCTGATGTGGCGCGGAGGCTGCATTATACGTTCCGTATTCCTTGGAAAGATCAAGGATGCTTTCATAAAGAACCCCGGACTTGCCAACCTGATGATGGACTCGTTCTTCCAGGAGAAACTGGCACAGTCACAGCAGAGCTGGCGGGGTGTCGTGGCTCAGGCCATTGTCAGCGGTATTCCTGTACCATGCCTTGCTGCAGGTCTGGAATACTATGACGGCTACCGCAGCGAGCGTCTGCCGGCCAACATGCTTCAGGCTCAGCGCGACTACTTTGGAGCGCACACCTATGAGCGCACGGACAAGCCGCGCGGCGAGTTCTTCCACACCAACTGGACCGGACACGGTGGAGAAACGGTATCGGGAACTTACATCGCTTGATGCGATGCAAGTCCCCGATACTATTTCAGGACCTTCTTTTATTTTGCTCCGCAAAAGGCCGGCTTCCAGCCGGATCGCCGATGGCGATTCCACTGGCTTGATGCGATGCAAGTCCCCGATGCTGTTTCCCGGACCTTCTTTTATTTTGCTGCGCAAAAGGC
>JAZUFX010000028.1:0-4211 GCA_045640885.1 Bacteroidaceae bacterium
CGTGTGGGACGCAGCAACCGCAAGGCCTTCTGCTACCTGCTGGCTCCTCCGCTCGGTGCACTGCCGCAGGATGCCCGGCGCCGCCTGCAGGCCATTGAGAACTTCAGTGACCTGGGTAGCGGACTGCAGCTGGCGCTCCAGGATCTGGATATACGCGGAGCCGGCAACCTGCTGGGTGCGGAACAGAGCGGCTTCATTGCCGACCTTGGCTACGAAACCTATCAGAAGATACTCAAGGAAGCCATGCGCGAACTCAAGAATGACGAGTTCCAGGATCTTGAGGAACTCAAGGCTCAGGAACAGGGAGGAAACAGCGCAAGTGCGTACGTTGACGAGTGTACCGTTGAAAGCGACCTTGACATGTTCTTCCCGGACAACTTCGTGCCCAACGGCAGCGAACGCATACTGCTGTACCGTGAACTGGACGGCATGGAACGTGAAGATGACATACAGCGGTTCAAGGACCGTCTTCAGGACCGTTTCGGCCAGATACCGGAATCGGCCATGGAGCTTATCAGAGTCGTTTCGCTGCGACGCATGGGACGCGAGCTGGGAGTTGAGAAGATATTCCTCAAAGGAGGCCGCATGAGCATGTTCTTCGTATCGAACCAGGCCAGTCCGTACTATGACAGCGAAGTGTTCGGGCGTATCATTGCCTACGCATTGGACAATCCGCTTTCCTGCCGCATACGCGAGGAGGCCGGCAAACGCAGCCTGCTCATTACGGACGTTCCCAATATTGAAACCGCCATTTCAATACTTTGCAGGATGGGGGCTTAAACTACCTTTCCGGCACTTCTTCCGTGCGCATGGTGCCGTCGCTGTCCTCGAAAATCAGGAATGCCCTTACACCGGGAAGCCTTGGGACCAGTGCTCTGGCACTGTCCAATCCCATGACCATCATTGATGTGGCAAGCGCATCGGCGTATGCGCAGGTGGGCGCAAGAACCGTTGCGGACAGCAGGCTGTGGCTTACAGGAGTGCAGGTGAACGGGTCGATGGTATGTGCAACCTTGCGTCCGTCCTTGATGTAGAAGTTGCGGTAGTTGCCCGATGTGGCCATGCCGATATCCGTGATGCAGATAATGGTGTCTATGTCATTGTTCGCTGACAGAGTGTCGTCAACCGGTTTTGAAATGCCTATGTTCCACGGCGTTCCATGCGGGTTAAAGCCCGATACGACCACTTCGCCGCCAATCTCGACTATGAAATTGCTGCAGCCGTTCTCGCGCAGTGCGCGTGCCGCCATGTCGCTTCCGTATCCCTTGGCTATGGCGCTGCAATCAAGCATTATGCGGTTGTCATCCTTGACTATCAGACCGTTCCGTTCGTGTATCTTGCTGTATCCTACAATTTCCCTGAGACTGTCAACGGTGTTCTGCGATATGGGTACCGAATTCTTGAATCCGAACCCCCAGGCATTGACGGCAGGCGCTACCGTTATGTCAAAGGCTCCATGGGTAAGGTCCGATACCTTCATGGCCAGACGCATGACTTCAAGGAACATGCTGTCGGTCACCGTAATGGTGTCATGTGCCATGTTTACCTTCGATATGGTCGAAGCAGGGTTGAACATGGACAGGGCGCTGTCAACGCAGTTCATTGCAGCCAGAAGTTCCGGCTCAAGGTCATGGTCGGCAAGGTACGTCACGTTGTAGCTTGTGCCGAACACAAGTCCGCTTGCCTTGCGGTACTCCATTTTTCCGCCTGTGACGCCGCTTTCGCGCCGGCTTTCAGTGAGTACAAAATATGAGCCTATTATGAGAAAGGCAAGAAACGGGTAATGCCACTTTTTCATGCTGCAAGATGTTCAATGAGAATTTTGACTCCAATGCCAATCAGAATAAGGCCTCCGGGAATCCCGGCCGGAAATTTGAAGCGTGAACCCGCAAAGGCTCCTATGAAAAAGCCGGCAATGGAGAACAGGAACGAACCTGCGGCAATAATGCATACCGGGAGCAGTATGCCGGCAAATGTGCTGTATCCGGTACAGCCGAATGACAGTCCTACGGCAAGCGCATCGATGCTTGTGGCAATCGCCATGGTCAGGGTGGTGCCGATTTTTGACGGGTCAAAGCTTTGTTCCTCTTCAGGCTTCAGGGCATCGGCAATCATGCGTACGCCTAAAAATGCAAGAAGTCCGAAAGCTATCCAGTGGTCCCATGCCTGTATGGCATCGGCAAAGAAACTCATGCCAAGCCATCCCAGCATGGGCATGAGCCCCTGAAAGAACCCGAACATGACGGCGGTAACGAGCATGGTCCTGACAACCAGCCGCCGTTGGATAAGTCCGCTCGCTATCGATACCGTAAAGCAGTCCATAGCCAGCGCAACCGACAGGAGAATCAGCTCGACCGTTGACATTCCGTCTTAGAAAGTCTTTGATATCTTGTAGTCGTTGCGGCTTCCGGAACTGCGGCTGATGAGCTCGGCCAGGAAACCGGACAGGAACAGCAGGGTGCCAAGAACCATTCCGGTAAGTGCAATGTAGAAATACGGGCTGGAAGTAACCAGCGGAGCCGATATTCCGTGCCCCATGGCAACAAGCTTGTTGGCGCCGACCACAATTATTGCAATCAGTGAAATGAAGAACATGATGGAACCCAGGAATCCGAAAAAGTGCATGGGCTGTTTGCCGAAGCGGTTCAGGAACCAGAGCGACATCAAATCCAGATAACCGTGAATGAACCTGTCCAGACCGAACTTGCTCTTTCCGAACTTGCGTGCCTGATGGTGTACGACTTTTTCGCCTATCTTGGGGAATCCTGCATTCTTGGCAAGGAAAGGTATGTAGCGGTGCATCTCACCGTATACTTCAATGTTCTTCACCACCTCGTTGCGGTAAGCCTTGAGACCGCAGTTCATGTCGTGCAGCTGAATGCCGGTAACCTTGCGTGCCGTCCAGTTGTACAGCTTTGAAGGCAGATTCTTGCTCAGCTTGCCGTCGTAGCGCTTCTTCTTCCAGCCCGAAACCAGATCGAAACCGTCCTCGCGTATCATGCGCATCATCTCTGGCAGCTCTTCGGGGCTGTCCTGAAGGTCGGCATCCATGGTTGCGACAATGTCACCCTGTGCGGCCTTGAAACCGCAGAACAGGGCAGGGGACTTGCCGTAGTTGCGGCGGAACCTTATGCCGTGAATGATTTCAGGTTCCTTGTCCCTGAGACCTTCAATTATTTCCCATGAACTGTCGGTACTGCCGTCGTCAACGAATATCACTTCGTAGCTTATGCCGTTTTCCGTCATGACACGCTTTATCCATGAATACAGTTCAGGAATCGATTCAGCCTCGTTCAGCAGAGGCACAATGATTGAAAGGTCCATATCAGAGGTCTTTTATTTTTATTCTCTTTGTTACTAGTATGGCTATGATAATAGACAGTATGTTGCCTGTAGTCAAAGCCGATTGCGCTATCATTTTCGTAAGTCCCGATGCCGACTGGCTGAATGTCCAGCGGGCGGTCTTCATGATTGTATCAATTTGAGTACCCAGCAGCTGGGTGCCTGCATCCGATGCCTGTCCGGCCATATCCTGCGCCGTCGTGATTGCAGCCGTCGCCTCTTCAAGCCTGGCAATCACCGACTGTCCGAAAATGCCGTTGTCAATGAACTTGAAGTATGCGAATGCCGCCATGCTGGAGAGCACCGTTGCAAACAGGTACATGAACAGGGTGAGCATCCATGCAATGGCAAAGGGGAATATGTCGGGGCTGTTGGCATCGCGGAAACGCTTCATCTGATAGTACGCCACGAATATGCCTCCAATCAGCAGCGGAAACGACATCATTGACAGTATGTCTGATGCGCCGGTTGCAAATTTTGACGCGCTCAGGCTTGGCAGAATGACAGACAGACCCATAACTGCGTATGTTACAATCATATACAAGCCAAGTCTGCCGCCAAGGGCCATTGACGTCTGGAATACGTTTATTCTGACAATTTTCTTCTGCGGTTCCTCCATCTGCAATGCAATCTATGTAGCTGCTGTCAAAAACAGCTTCAGGGATGCGAAGATAATGCTTTTTCAACTTATTCCGGCACTTTTCTTCCTGAAAGCGTGTTGCAGTTTCATTTGAAAGCCTTATCTTTGTGCCATAAAACATACGGGTAAGTCCTGTACGGCCAGCTCCCTTGGAATCCTCCAGGGCTTGACCGCAGCAAAGGTAACTTGGTTGTAGCGGCGCGATGCAGATCGCTTACCCACCCTAAAC
>JAZUFX010000029.1:0-38756 GCA_045640885.1 Bacteroidaceae bacterium
ACTTGCTGCAGCATCCTGTTCCCAATACTTTGATTTCCATAATTGTTGTATGTTTGATTAATATGTTCGTATTATTACGAACATTGTTTCCAAAATAAAAGGCTTGACTTGCAAGCCTGTGTCTTACTTGCTTTCACCGGAAGAGCAGCAGCATTTCTTCTGAACCGGACTCTGGCGGTTGCAGGGGCATTTGGCGATAAACTCCTCGAAGAGCAGCTTGAACTCTCGCCAATTCTCCTGGTTGATGCAGTACTTCGTGCGTGCGCCCTCAATCTCTCCCTTGATGAGCCCTGCGTCCTTCAGCTCCGAAAGATGCTGGGAGCAGGTGGCCTTCGCAATGGGCAGCTTCTCGTGCATCTGTCCGAAGAAGCATTCGTCCTGTGCCGCGAGGAACTCCATAATGGCAATTCTCGCAGGGTTGCCGAGTGCCCGGGCGTAACGCGCCAGCCGCTCCTGCTTGTATGTATAATTGTTATCGGGCATATACATTATATTTGTTCGCAAATATACGAACAATTTTTAAAATAAGCGGAAAAATGAAAGAGAATCTTAGCAAACTTGAGGCATTGCTTAGCCGTTTCTATTCGGAATTACTTGAACGTTGTTATGCAAAATCAACATACTACGCATATCGTTCGGCTGGAGCAAGACTTGTTAAATGGTGTGACAAGAACTCTATTTTAGAATACGACGAAGATGTCGGAAAACGTTTCTGCGAATACATTGACGATTTCTACAAAGGTCGGCGTAGCCATAAATGGGATAATATTAGCGCTCGCTTTGTGAGGCTTCTGAATTCCCTACAGAAAGGCGATGACTTTGAGTACAGAAAGCCGAACCCACCACATCCTTTTAGGGTAGAGTCTATTAGCATAGTAAACAACTTCCTTGATTACTGCGGCTCTTCAATGCAATCTTCCAAGGCTTCAATTAACGATAAACGTCTTCTACTCAGCCGTCTGGATAGTTTTATGGAGAAAAATGGAAACCTCTCCATCATATCGATTGACACCGAGTTGGTCGAAAAATTCGTCACGGCTTATGCTACACAATTATCACGTAGGAAATATAAAGGTGTGCTCAAGCAATTCTATCATTACCTATTCGAGAGCAAAGTGACAGATCAAGACTTATCTCTAATAATCTTGAATGAGCCCAGCGTCCCCCGCGAAAACAAGTTGCCGACCACGTATTCTGAAGACGAAATCAGGCGCATAATCGACAGTTCTGTCCTTGGACATAAATGTATAGAAAGCACAAAAGTTTATGTTGGTGTTGACATAGAAATGCTTCGCAAATGCAGTTTGGACATTCCGGAATTACAAAGTCCCCATTATTATTATACGAAAAAGAGAACATTATGAAGAATTACTCCTATCATTCTGTATTCGCAGATGAAATTATTAAGTTCCTGGAATATAGATCTCAGTCTGGAATCAAGACTATTCGGCAGGAATATTATTCGTTTAAGCAGTTTGATGACTTCGCCATAAGGCAGAATATCAAGACAATAACATTAACCCGGAAGCAAGCTGGCATTTGGAAACAGAAAAAGGGAAGCGAAACGGAGAATGCCAGATACCACAGAATCAACAGGACAAAAAGATTCGTTGAATACCTGTCTAAGAAGGGCTATGAGGTATTCGTGTTTTGGGATATCAGGATACCACAAACAGATTTCGTCCCTCACATATACTCGGATGATGAAATAGAACGGTATTTCAATGCAGTTGATTCAGCCCAAATATCTCCGGCGACTAAGTATGAGATACAATTCCCTGTACTGTTCCGGTTGCTAGAAATTATGTAAACGTTTACATAAGTTCGTGTTTTTTGAGAGACGGAAAATGATTGTGTTTTCGCATCAAGCAATCTGACATTTCCGCCCCCCTTCGAATTCGAGGGAGTTAGAATTAGGGTTAAGAAGCTGTTCCCATATCCTTAGGATATAGGCGGGCTTCGGCAAACAGTTCGGCCGACTTTTCACCGGTTGCGATGTTCACGTAGAAATACTTGATGAACACCTTGGGAGCCCTGACGCTGACAGCGCCGTACTTGGCCTCGTAGTCTGCCTTCAGGCTGATGGTGGCCGATACAACCGGCATCGGGTCAGAAAATGCGCTTTCACGGCTATTCGCCTGGGTGACACCGGCACTCAAGGGTTTGGTTGCCATGACCACCAGCCTCAGGTTGGCTGCCGATGCAGGGATGGAATCCAATGTCAGAGTGAATTCTGAATCGGTGAGAACCACTTTGGCAGCCGCAGGAGCGCCAACGCCGACCAATGCAGGAGGATTGCCCATTGCCGGTTCCCCGCACCTGACCACCCAAAAGTTCAGCCGCTGATACAGATTGGCGCCGGAAATCTTGGCCTTGGAGCCGAGAATGCTGCGACCTGACTGACTTTCGGCCAGCTTGTTCCATGCACGCATCTGTGCATCGGTCAAAGTCCCCCAGCTCTGTGAAATCTGTCCGAAAAATGACCTGGTACTGTTCTGGAAGCCTGTGCTTGGACTACCGCCACGCTTGCTGCCGCGAAGGTGCTTGCGGCCATGTGACTTTACTGCGGTCATGCCCTTGGCGCTGCCGCTCATTTCGTCGAATGCGATTGAAGTAGTGTACTTCATGATGTCTTGTGTTTTTAAGGTTATTGAAAAAAGATTACTTGTTATCAGTACTGACAACCGCCACGAAAGTATAGGTTTGGAATAATAATACCAAATAAATCGGGGAATATTTTGCACAGATTTGGAAAAGTGTGCAGTATTTCCAATATAAGTAGTTGCTACAATGATTTTGTCAACAACCGTGGTTTCGTCAATACCCGACTTGGCTGACGGAGAGGAAGTGAATTCTAATTTGAAGTGCAACGACTTCAAAAGTCACGATTCGCCAGATACGGCCATTGTCATTGGATATTCTCCCTATCTGTTTATCCTGACTGATGCCATGGCGTGGAGCCACCTTATTGAATAGATCATCCATACTATTCGCGTCATATTCTGATTGGAATATAATACCTTAAAACTCCCTTTGAACTCCCTTTGAATGCCATAGTATCTGCTGATACTACGGCATTCAAAGGGGATTATAAGGGGATAATAAGGGGGCTTTAAGGTATATTCTACCTATAACATTTGGTAGTCCTTTGATAAGACAAGAGCAAACTGCAGGCAAAACAGGAGGGCTGCCCAGGGCAGAGCCGCATTGCCAGCATGAATAATAACAATTACTTGAATACGATTTGGCAAAATATGCGACACCGATTTCAGGCCTCGAGCTTTGCGAAAAGGCGGGCGGTTTCGACGGCGGGGCGGACATCGTGGACACGGAGCCAGGCGGCACCGCGCTCAAGGGCGGCCATGTTCATGGCGGTGGTGGCGGGCAGGCATTCATCGGGACTTATGCCAAGCAGTTTCCAGGCCATTGACTTGCGTGACAGACCGGCCAGAATTGGAAGCCCGAATGACTTGAGGCTGGCCATGCCGGACAGAAGTGTCCAGTTTTCATCGAGCGTCTTGCCGAAACCGAAACCGGGGTCGATGATGACCTGGCTGTCAACCGAAACGCCAAGCCGTGCCATACGCTGCAGGCGCTCTTCAAAGAATGCGCAGGTGCCCGTAACGATGTCGGTGCCGGGTGCAACTTCGAGGGCACTTGTAAGCACATACTGCACGCCTGTCTGAGCTACCAGACGGAACATTTCATCGGTGCCGCCGCTAACATCGTTGACAATATCAATGGTATGTTCCCTGATGCACCATCGGGCCACATCGGTACGGAATGTGTCGATGGAGAGCAGGCATCGGCCGGCGTTATGCTGGCGGATAATGGGGAGCGACCACTCAAGGCGCTCACGCTCTTCGGGGGCCGGGGCAAGCGGGGCACCGGGGCGCGTTGAGCAGGCGCCGATGTCTATGCAACAGGCACCTTCGCTGCATATCTGCTCCACACGGGCAGCCAGACTGTCAGCGTCCTGAACGCGCGATGCCGGGTAGAACGAATCGGGCGTCACGTTCAATATGCCCATCACCTTTGCCATATCAGAGAAGGGGCAGAAGTGTTGTAAGACGGGTGCTGTTCGAACCTTTCACGAGTATGGTCTTGCCGGAAAGCGGGTTGGAGCCAAGGTGTTCCTGCAACTGTTCCACATTCTCAAACAGCTGCACGTTGCCTTTACGGTCCATGGCTTTGTAGGCCGATGCGAACTCGGTACCTACCAGATATACGGCCTCGAAACCGCCGTCCAGGACAATTGACAGAATGTCGCTGTGCGCCTGTGCGCTGCTGTCGCCAAGTTCGCGCATGTCGCCCAGAATGAGCACTTTGCCATCGGCCTCCATCAGGCCGAAGTTGTCAAGTGCGGCACGCATGCTGGACGGGTTGGCGTTGTAGGCATCGACCACCAGACGGTTCTTGCCGGTTACCGTAAGCTGTGAACGGTTGTTTGACGGGACGTACTCTGCAATGGCCTTTGACGCGGCTGCCTCGCTGACTCCGAAGTGAAGGCCCACGCAGATGGCAGCCAGAGCGTTGTTCAGGTTATAGGCGCCGATGAGGTTTGTCTTGACCGTATGCCAGGCACCGTTCCTGTAGCGCCACTTGAATTCCAGGTACGGCTTGCAACCCAGCAGGCAGCCTTCAACAGCCAAGCCTTCCGCGTCCTGTTCCGATTCAATCTGCCCATAGTCTATGGTCGGCAGGCTATGCGCCATTTCAACAAGGTTGGCATCGGCCCTGTTCAAGAACACGAAACCGCCGTGGGCGCGAAGCCAGTCATACAGTTCACCTTTGGTTTTCTTTACGCCCTCAAATGAACCGAAGCCAAGCAGATGCGCCATGCCCACGTTGGTAATCAGGCCGCAGTCTGGCTGGCTTATTCGTACCAGTTCATCAATGTCACCCGGGTGGCTGGCACCCATTTCTATTATTGCATATTCGTGTGACCTGTCCATGCCAAGCACCGTAAGCGGGACGCCGATCGAGTTGTTCAGGTTACCGGCTGTGCAAAGTGTACGGAAAGTGCCTGACATGACTGCATTGCACAGTTCCTTGGTGGTGGTCTTGCCGTTGGTGCCTGTTATGCCTATGACCGGAATGCCCAGCACGCGGCGGTGATGTGCAGCCAGCAGCTGGAGCGTTTCAAGCGAACTGTCAACAAGTATCATGCGGTCATCCGATGCATCAAAATACTCACGGTTGTCAACGACGGCATACCGGCATCCCTGCTGAAGGGCGGCCTTGGCGTAGCTGTTGCCATCAAAGCGTTCGCCTTTCAGGGCCAGGAACATGAGTCCCGGTCCGCACTTGCGGCTGTCTGTAGTCAGGCCGCTGCACTCAAGAAATCTGCTATATATGTCCTGTATTTCCATATCAGCGCAAAAATAATGTAATTTTGCACTCAATGAACAATTCCAGCGGCGACATACTCAAAAGGGAGGCCAAGTACAGGCTTATGACCGGGACTCCTGTCTCGCACCTGATTGTCCGTTTTGCCATTCCTACCATCATAAGCATGATGGTGACAGCCCTTTACAATATGGCCGATGCCTACTTTGTGGGCAATCTGTCAACACACGCCGTTGCCGGTGTGGGCGTGGCTTTCGCTTTCCAGGCGCTGATACAGGCGGTGGGGTTCTTCTTCGGGTCAGGGGCAGGAACATTCATTTCACGCGCACTGGGCTCAAAGGACATGGACGGTGCGGAGCGCATGGCATCGACGGGGTTCTTCACTCCGCTGCTGCTGGGTGCAGTCATTGCAACCATAGGGCTTGTGTTCCTGCCGGGGCTGGCGCATGTTCTGGGTGCCACACCCGAGATTGTGCCAAGTGCCTGTGACTACCTGCGCTGGCTGCTCGTTGCCATGCCGTTCATGGTGTCACAGATGGCGCTCAACAACCAGCTGCGCATGCAGGGCGGCGCGTGGTTCGCCATGATAGGCATTGCCAGCGGATGCGTCCTGAACATTGTCCTTGACCCCATATTCATATTCACGCTGGGACTGGGTGTAAGCGGTGCCTCGCTTGCCACTCTGGTGTGCCAGGTTTTCTCGTGGTGCATACTTCTGTGGGGAACCACACGCAACGGCTACGTCCACATAAGGTTCTCCAACTTTACGCCCACCATGCACATGATGAAGGAAATCACCGCCGGCGGTCTGCCGTCGCTCATGCGCCAGGCCTTGGGCAGCCTTTCCACCATCTGCGTGAACTGGGCGGCCGCACACTATGCGGCACCGGGCACCGAGGCATCGGCCATTGCCGCCTTTGCCATTGTGTCACGCGTAATGATATGCGCCATGTCGGTCATTCTCGGACTTGGCCAGGGTTTCCAGCCTGTAGTGGGTTTCAACTGGGGCGCACAGAAATACGGACGTGTTCGCAGCGCCTACCTGTTTACCATGCGGACCACATGCCTGCTTATTGTGGCAATGTCCATAGTGGGCTACGCATTTGCACCGCAGATAGTGTCGTTCTTCCGCAGTGAGGACCCCGACCTCATTGTCATGGGAGCGCGTATTCTGCGCTGGCAGTGCATAGCCTTTGTTACGGTAAGCGTAACCACCCCGACGAATATGCTGTTGCAGAACATAAGGCGCACCGTGCCTGCCACCATTCTGGCCATGAGCCGCCAGGGCATTTTCTTCTATCCGGCCATTCTAATTATGCCGCGCATCTGGGGCATTGAAGGACTGATGGCCACCCTTGCCGTTGCCGACACCTGCACCTTCATTCTGGCCCTGCCCTTCTGCATTGCCATACTCAGGGAATTGCGGGAACGGATGCAACATTAAAATCTGCTGTTTTTTGGGGAAATACGTTTTTCGGGCGTGCAGTTTTGGAAACTACGCGCCTTCGGCGCTATCCCTCCCACTGCCTTCGGCAGCGGGCCCCTCCCGTTCACGAAGCCACGGGCGGCTACGGTTTCCCAAACTGCACGCCCGGAAAACTCCGCGCACAAGGGAACAGCTGCACTATTTCCACTTTTAATTATGTCAAATTCGATATAATCATTAATATTGCAATTGTATTCGTGGTAACACGAATGCAGACATATAAAAGGCGTGACTACGTCTTATCTGCGGTCGCTTGAATCTTGCAACTTCAAATTTCCATCGCACGGTAAGACAATGGTGATGCCCGGTGTGAAGTATTTTTATGCCATCACGCTACTCGCGTTTATTCATTTATGAATATTGTGACGCAAGTAGCATTTGATGTTTTGTTTCAAATACTTCTACGCGGGGTTTCAGCATTGTTTATCCCCGATGGAAGGTATGCAAGAACCGAAGCGGCGGGATAGGCAGGTTGTTATCCCGCGCTTTTTTTTGTCTGTCAAAATCATAACATGGAAACATATTTAGAACTGACAGACAATGTATAAAATTACTTGGGACAAGGAAACGGGAGGTGTGATGCTCCATTCACGTATAGTGGAAGGAACGTTAGGCACTAGTCCGCGCCCTGTCTTTTGGGAAGAGCTTGATCTTCTTGGGCTCAATACTAAAGGATGGAAATATCCCCATTCTGAAGAACCATTGTTGTGGGCCGTCAACAAGCAATATTTCTACCACAGTGAACTGTGTTTCGAGGCAAAAGGTGCCAACATTTACAACCCCGCTGAAATAGTAATCCAGCCTGGAAAGGAAAAGCTGTCACTTAAGCCGGTGAATATACAGAAGATGCTTGACCGTTGTCAGGAATTCATGTTCCTGCTTGAGGCCGAAGCAATGGAATTTATTCACGAGACCTACACCCAGTACGCCCGTGCTCGCAAAAGTGTGGCAGCCGTTGCAGCCAATCAGTTGGATTATGAGGTATTGGCTCAAAAGATGGAGCAGAAAACCAAGCAGAAAATGGCCATTGTCCGTGAAGACTGCAACAGTTTTGACATTATGCCTCTTGAAGCAGCTCAAGCCGAAGGAAAGAAGGTTTATCAAACGACCAAGATCGATAAGTTCCTTGCATCATTTAGCGGAGGAAAAGACTCACAGGTCGTTCTTGACCTATGCACCAGAGCAATCCCCAGCACCGAGTTTGAAGTAATCTATTCTGACACCGGATACGAACTTCCCCCGTCTCTTGAACTCTACAAGACAATCCAGCTGCATTACCACGAGAAATTCCCAGACCTGAAGTTCTCTCTGACAAAGAACCATGAGAGCGTCATCAATTATTGGGACAATATAGGTACTCCAAGCGACAAGCACCGTTGGTGCTGCGCTATTATGAAGACCGCGCCATTATACAGATCTCTTAAAGTTGACGGCAATAAACAAGCGAAGGCATTAGCATTTGAAGGAGTCAGGTCTGAAGAGAGTGTTATGCGTTCAAATTACGAAAGGATAGGTAGGGGTGTCAAGCATGATTCTGTCATTAACGCAAGACCTATTCTCAACTGGAATACAACAGAAGTATTCCTTTATCTTTTCGCTCATAATCTTCCCATCAATCAAGCTTATAGATTAGGTAAGCCTAGAGTCGGATGCTTAATTTGTCCTTTCTCTTCACCTTGGGATGATATGATTGTGAATACCAAATACAAGAAAGAATTGGAGCCCTTCCTCACCAGGCTTGTAGAATGGTCAAAGCAACGCCATATTCCAAATCTTGACGAATATATCAAGGAACATAAATGGAAACTTAGAGCCAGCGGCAACAATGTTGGTTCTAAGACTAAAGTCATTTTCCCTAAACAGTTCCCAACATTTGTTGCCCAAGTTTCCAATGCAAAGAAGAGCATTGAAACATGGCTACCTGTGTTGTGTGATTACTCCATCAGCAAGTCTGGGAGTAAGGTCATTGGTGAATTAAAGTATGACAAGAACGTATACTCTTTCGACATATCAAAAAAGGACGAGTCTAATCACACTTTTACTTTACTTGGAGTTAATGATGCCCAACTTGTTTCCCTTCTGAAACGAGTCATCTTCAAGAGTGCATATTGCATCAATTGTGAAGGTTGTGAGGTTGAATGTCCAACAGGCGCATTAAGTGTATACCCCAAAATATCTATCGACAAACAGAAATGTATCCATTGCCATAAATGTCTTCAATTCCATGACAATGGTTGCATAGTAGCAAACTCTTTGATTATGAACACTGAAACAAATGTTAAGGGAGGAGGTATCTCACGAATTGGAACTTTTGGCATCCATGAAGAATGGTTGCAAGAATACCTTGCTGATCCCGAAGGTTTTTGGACTGGCAACTCTCTTGGAAATAAGCAGGAACAGAGCTTTAAGGCATGGCTCTCTGATGCAGATATCATCAATGCTCAAAAGCAAATGACACCTTTCGGAAAATTCCTTGAAGTCCACTACGAAGACGAACCTGAGCTTATCTGGGAGCTTATCTGGACCAACTATGCATATGGTTCTACATTGTGTCATTGGTTTATAAATACCGTTAAAGCCGAACAGACTTTTTCCAAGCCTATGCTTGATGAATTAGCCTTGAGCGATTTTGAGGGTTCACAGAATACAATTACTTACGCTATTGGTGGATTTATGCAAGTATTTAATTATTCACCAATAGGCAATATTCTTCAACAAGGAAATGAAGTTGATGGCAAGTCATACATCCGTTCAGGTCATTCTGAATTGTCTGACACAGCTTTCGCATACTCATTGTACAAATATGCTGAAGCCAAGAATGTTCGTTCTCTTAAGGTTTCAGACTTCTATCAGGATGAATGTGAAACAGGACCCGCAAAGGAATTCGCCATACCCAAATCTGTATTTGAAAAATTACTCCGCCAACTCAATTCGGCTACGAACCGAGTTCTGATTGCCGAACTGAATATGGGTCTTGATAGTATTACTCTCCGTGAAGACCTGACACCAATGAGCGTTCTAGAACAACTTGTGTTATAATGGCACAATCCAACCTCAAAATAGCATACTACAGGAACCTGCTTCTTTCAATTAAAGTGGCAAGTTACAAGGGTGCACCGATAATTGCCAAACCGGTGTTGATGCTTGCCATATTCCAAATGATTGATGATGGAACATTATTGGGTAATAATATCACCTTTTCAAATGAGCTCTGTGACACTTATGCCACTCTATTCCGTAAATACAGCACTGGTAAAATTACGCCTGTAATATACCCGTACTACTATCTGAATAATGAAGAGTTCTATTATGTCAAAGGCGATACAAGCAGAAGAACACCATCTGTTTCATTTATTCATGAACGGATAGAGTTCGCCGCCCTAGACGATGAACTGTGGGACCTACTACAAGATTCTGCTGTCCGGAATGATTACCGAGAAGCGATAATAAAGAAGTTTCTTAAATGACGGAACAACCTAATTGCAAACCAAATCACTAACATATGCCATATAGTAAAATTGTGACGCTGCGCCAGATGCGTCCGGCTTACAACATTAAGGAAGAAAGCACCGGTGAATGGAAAACATTCATTGCTAATGACCAATTCAATGACATATTGATGAAGGCCATACGTGCAGTCCGTAACAACGATGCCGATAGCCATAAATCCATTTGGATTGCCGGAACATACGGAACAGGTAAGAGTCATGCAGGAGCAGTGCTTCAACACTTGTTGTGTGACCCCGTTGATGAGATTGAAGATTATGTTCAGGAGGAGTATCAGAAGGACAAATATGAAATTCTGCGCAATTCATTAATGCAGCTCCGCCAGGATAAGCGGCTTTTCCCAATCAACATGTATGGTCAACAGAACATTGCTCATGAAGAGGACCTTTCTCTTCAAATGCAACGCGAAATAAAGCGTGCGTTGATTGACGCTGGTCTGAACATCACGGTAAAGACTGACTATGATATGTATGTCCAGCATATAGAAAGTCAGCAGACTTTCTGGGAGCAACTTATTGCACAGGACGCACAACTGGCAAGTGTGGCACCTGACATCAACAAGCTCAAGCAACGCCTTCAGGCTGCAGACCTTGATGTCCTGGAGTTTGTAAGACAGGCTCTCCGAAAAGGCGGCTACGATATTCGGTTGCAGAGCAACAACCTTCAGCAGTGGATATTTGAGGTGCAGCAAGCTTTGCGTGACAATACAGATTACAATGGTATACTGATAATCTGGGATGAGTTCACCGAAGTTCTGACAAGCAGCATAGGCACCAGGCTACTGGTTCAGTTGCAACAGATTTCTGAAGCAATGATGAATCCGGAAAATGATTCTTATTTCTTGTTCATATCACATCCTTCTGCACTGAATTCACTAAAGGAAGATGAGCGCGAAAAGACAAAAGGCCGTTACCATTACATCACTTATAACATGGAACCGGTCAGCGCATTCAAGATTATGTCCAAGAAGTTCAAAATTGTGAACTATGAGCTGTACATGATGCGACAGGAGAAGTTCTTCCAACTGCATCCGCAGATTCTTGATATGTTCAGTTCAACCAGCAACAACACTGAAGAAACCAAGGAGAATATCAAAAATCTCTTTCCATTACATCCTGGAACAGCGAACCTTGCCACATATTATGCACGTGAAGCCGGTTCATCAAGCCGTAGCGTATTTGAATTTCTTGCAAGTGACGCTGTACGCGATTTTCTTGATGATGAAGACGTGTATTCTGAGCAACTTACTATCACTGCAGACTATCTATGGGACTATGTACAAGAGTACTTTGAGAGTGACACAACAAAGTTTGGTGCTGTCACAGAACGTTTTAACAGCCACCATTTACAGGTTGAAAGCCAAGGTGAACTGTATCTTAAGGTTTTCAAAGGAATTCTTTTACTCAACGCTCTTAACAATATTGCCAACAGTGACACCGTCACTCCAAGTACAGAGAACATAGAAAATCTGTTCATTGCTACTGAGGTTGAAAGCGAATTGCCTGAAATTCTTGACTTCTTCAACGAAAAGAGTATCATACAGAGGCAGCCAAATGGTAACTTCAGTATTCTGTTCACTGCACTCCCAGGTGATGAGATTCAGAAGATAAAAGAGCAGCTCAAGGCTACCAGTTATGTGTACACCGACCAAGTAATCAAGTTTGGTGATACTGCCAACAATTTCTTCTCAAGGAATCTTGCCAATGTAGTCAGACCATACCAGTTCCAGTTCTTTAGTATGCAAGGCAATGAATATACTCTAATGAACCGAATAGAGAATGCCAAACAATCTGTACAGCCATACGAAACTTTCCTGGCTATTATGGTTGCCAAAACCAATCAGGAACTTCTGCAGCTAAAGGATATTGCCGAGCGAAACTGTAAGGATGAAAGATATTCTTCCATTGTATTTATGGTTATGGAAACTGTCATGGGCGAAAAGGCGTATGAGCGTTTCATTGAATATCAAGCAAATGCACAATGCGCACAAAGTCACGGTCTGCCACAACAGCACCAGACTTATGCGAAGCAAGCAGCAGAACTACTCCAGGAATGGCTGATCAAGATGCGTGGGTCAAACGTGACTTTCTATCTTAATTCAGATAGCATGACCATTGTCGGAAGCAAGATGACAAGTACAATAAACAGCACAATCGCTCCAAGTATTTTCACTGCCGGCCCTGAATCGCTCGAGCTTGTACGGACAAAGAGCAGTACGACTTACTGGAAGAAGGCTTCAGTCAAAGCAACTGTTGATGCCATTCTAAGTTACGACACCAAGCAGGATATTATTGAGAAGTGCGGAGGCCCTGCCCGACATGTAGAATTTCTTCTACAGGACAGTGTCAATGATAACCTTGAATGGAAGGATACCATTGACCCGGAACATCCACTTAAGAAGGTATGTGACTATATTGATGAATATCTTAGCGGACGACACACCAACAGAAACCAGAGTTTCAATCTTGGCGACAAGTTGATTGCATTGACCGGAGCCCCATATGGTCTTTTCCAGAGTTACGCACCTATGGCCATGGTCGCCTTTGCAATGCGAAAGTACCGGAACATTATATACGACACAAATGGGAAGCAGCGCACAGCCCAACATTTGGTAGAAGATGTCATTGAGATGTTCAAGGCATGGGAAAGCGGTAAGACCAGCAACAAGTTGAACTTCATGTTTGAGAGCAAAGAGGCTGGTAGCGTTTGTAAGATGATGATTCGTCTGTTCAAACTGGATAAGTTGAAAGGCTATTCTGACATCAGCAGTCTGAAGGATGCACGTTGGGCTGTTCTGCATGAATACAGCAAACTCAAGAATTACCCACTTTGGTCCTTGAAATACACTAATGATTCAGAAATGAACGATGAGATTCGCACGTTCATTGATAATCTGATGAAAGTAGTTCTTGATCCTGAAAGCATGAAGAATCCGAACCTTCTGGATGAAACGGTTTCAGGTTACACAAAGTATAAGATGGAACTTGGCAATATCCTGATGGATAGTCGGAACAACTTCCAGAAAGGATTCAATGTGTACATGAAATCGATTGACATTGTTAATATTCAGGATAACGAAATTGACAGTGCGCGCCAATATCTTGAAGGACACCTTCAAAGTGAAGTAGGCCTTTGGACTGAAGAGGAGGTTAAGGATAAGCTGAAAGATTGGAGAATGTCACAACAGGCACCTGTGCCCCCGGTTATTCCATCGGTATTACCTCCGGTCACACCGCCTTCGAATCCACCTGTTGATGATACGAAACTTGAGAAGAAACGCAATGAAGCACTTGAAAGGCTTGCTACCTGTCCTGACCTGAATCAAGCATTAGAGGACTTCATTAATTCGGAAGATTACTACACAATTGACACACTGCTGAGATATGTTTGAAAACAACTTCCATAGCATGATCGAGCTGAAAGCCCACGTGAAAGAAGACAAGCAGGCCAGCGGTATCGGTGCATCTACAAAGAACCGTTACCCTATTCGTTTCGTGCTGTTTGACAATTTTCGCGATTGCTATGAGTTTGTTGATTTTCTTCAGAGCGATTGCGATGTTCAGGTTGAAAGTGTTGACCGTTGGATAGATTCGGCTTACCCTGACTTAATTATTACACAATATGAGTTGGCTGACAAGATTGCAGAACATATTAAGAAAATCAGTCCGGCCGATTGTGTAATTGCTCCGTTCTCGGAACTGGCCCGTTTCTATGACAACCAGAAAAGCAAAGCCTTTGATGCGCTTTTGAAGACCATCAAGGGCATTCAGGCAACACCACAGGCTGTCGAAGAGCATCAACGTATTTACATACCAATTGTTGGACTTGAAGGTAAAATGGAAGCCTTCCAGAATGACAGCCAGATTACCATTTGGAAATTGGCATCTGAAGAAAAAGATCTCACATACAGGCTGGTTCTTACTGAAAATACGGATTTTGACGTAAAGGGACTTGAAAGCAAATACACTATTGTAAGCAACATTCGTGAATGGCTGAATATTTGGAAGGACACCAAGACCCAGGTGACGCCAAATATTATCTGCAAGTCGCGTTCGATATTTGCAAATGCTGAGTACGCACAACCGGATAATGCTTTCAGTTATGCCACTTGCAGTACTGCATTCCAGTTCCTCTCAACAGGTCTTCAACTTTCATTCGGAGGATTACAACCGCTTATCAGCGATGGTGAGAACTGGGACAAACTGGCTTCAATGATTGACTTGTCTGAGGGTTTCAACTTTGGAAAGTTTGTCCGTAACTATTTTGGTGTGAATGACATTGAAGACTACAAGGACTTCATTAGACTCTGGTTCTCACATCACAGTGTGTTTGACAGATGGCTGCTTGCCCGTTTCTACATGAACAAGAATAATGAGCAAGGTTACCTGTGCCGTATCCTGAAATCCACATCTTACTATGGCAATAACGAGTTCATAGAATCGATGGTTTCAGAGATCAATAAAGAAGCCGAAGATATGGCTGTCCGCAAATACTGTCTCCAGTATGCAGCCCAGCAGTCAATCGCTTTGTCAGATGCCGCCGAAAGCATGATTTCCAAGAAACTGACCGAACTTTCACAGGAGATTGGCTATACTAGCACATTGTCATATTTCACTGGTTTGTCCCAAAAAGAGAAAGAGCTGGCACTTATCTGGTACGGTCAGGGGTACATTACCAGCGCAGACATTATGCAGTTCTATCCTGACCTCTTCAGTTATGTAAAAGAAGGTATTGGACTGCCTAATATTCCTGATTGGGTTGATGGATATTTCAAGGAATACAAGCGTGCAAAGATTTCAAACACTTATACATCTGAGATTGCTGATAGCATAAACAAGCTCAATGCATCAGAGAGTTCGTTTGACCTATGGTATAACCAGTTCAGTTCAACCTATACTCTGTTGAAGAGCCGTGGTGACATTGAAGTGTTCTATTGGATTGATGGTCTTGGAGCAGATTGGATTCCGCTAATCAAGCAGATTGTATCTGAAAAGAATGAGCAAAACATCTACCTGAATGAGATAATGATTGCAAGAGCGTTGTTACCTACCAGGACTTCCAACAACAAAACGGATTTGCAACGTTTGATTCCGGAAGGTGTCCAACTTGAAAAGGAAGGTGACCTTGACATGTTGGCGCACATGTCCAACAATATCTGTCCGTTCACTCTCATCAAAGAACTTGAACTTGTTCGTAAGACCATCAATGAAATTCTGAACAAGTATATAGGAAAAAAGATTGCCATCATTTCGGACCACGGCCTCAGTTATCTACCACAATTGAGACCTGGCAAAAATATGGGCGGTGTTGACAGCGACCATCATGGCCGTATTGCAATACGCAAATCAACAGACAATACCGCAGATGACAGTTATTTCCGCCTTGATGACAAAAAGACTCTATGTGCGCTGAAGCACGAATCTCTCTGTTCAAAGGTTCCTGCAAATCTGGGAATTCATGGAGGTTGCACACCAGAAGAAGTTCTGGTTCCAATTTTTGTTATCAGCAGTGCTCCTGCCGCCACAACGTGGGCATCTGGAATAAAGGAAACGGAAATAAGTGGAGCCGATCCACATTTGAGATTTACCATCAAAAATCTGCCCTCTTTAGATATTCCATACGTGACATTCAATAATGTCCGCTACGAGTTACACAAAATTGGTCCTGACACTTATGAGACTGACCCGTTGCAGCTTGAAGGTGAAGCTACAGATGTTGCTTTGTGGGTTGGAAACATTTCGAGAATATATCATGTAAAAATTAACACTGGTATCCAGACAGATGATTTGTTCGGATTCTAAAATGACAAGTAGACTATGAAAACAGAAACTTGCGAAAAAGTCAGGCAGTATTTCTCTGCCATGTCTATCTACAAAGACCCGGTCTCAACATCCAGTCTTTTTGCAGGACGTAACCTGCCGTCATTCGTGAAGGACTTCCTTCTTAAGCGTTACATGAATGCGCAAACCGGTGAGATTGACAAGTTGGCACTGACCCAATTCCTTGATATGGTCATTCCAGCAGTACAAGGTACTGTAAAAGATAGATTGCAAAGCGGTGAAGAGGTTATGCTCCTAGCCCGTTTTGTGGTTTATATTGACCTTGTAAAGAACGAACGCCAGTTTGCAATTCCTGATTATGGAATCAAGCAAAGAGAAGGCATTATACCGGAATATGTCTATACCAAATACTCTGGTGATTTTGTTGAAGGTGAGAAATGGGGAATCATTAAATTGTGTCTGCTTCCGGATGATGATGGAAAGAAAAACCATATTCAAATGGTTGACTACAAGCCATTCAAACCATATAGTTCGGTTGATGTCAACTACCTTGTTCAAGCAAGAAAAAATTTCACGACAAGCGAGTGGATTGATGTCATGCTGAGTGCAATGGAATATGATCCTGATGGCTTCAATTCTCTGACTCAGAAAATCGAATTCCTTACCCGCCTGCTCATTTTCCTTGAGCCACGTTTAAATGTTGTAGAACTTGCGCCAAAGGGTACTGGCAAGAGTTA
Source organism: Bacteroidaceae bacterium (assembly GCA_045640885.1). GTDB lineage: Bacteria > Bacteroidota > Bacteroidia > Bacteroidales > Bacteroidaceae > Colenecus. The sequence continues at coordinate 16,860 of JAZUFX010000029.1, forward strand.
TGTATTTGGGAATCTTTCAAAATACGGATGGCTTGTCAGTGGTGGTAAAGTGACAAGAGCGAAGTTGTTCTTTGACAAGACAAAGCAGCAGAACGGCATCATCAAGAACCATGACTTCACCGTATTTGATGAGATTCAGACAATCGTTTTCCAAGAGCCAGCAGAAATACAGGCTGCCTTGAAATCATATCTTGAAAGTGGAAAGACTACTATTGACAACAATGAGTTCAGCAGCGAATGCGGGCTCATGCTCATGGGAAACATTCCACTTACAGAATCAAACCAACCTGTCTCAAACTTCTATTTTGGGAACCTACCTGAAAACTTCAGAGAATCTGCCCTGCTAGACCGTTTTCATTGCTTCATTGAGGGTTGGATTCTTCCACGTGTGCACAAAGGCATGATTTACAAGGGATGGACAATCAATGTGGAATATTTCTCTGAGATTCTTCATTCAATGAGGACTCAGAATAGTTACAGTCTGCTGTTTGATCAATTGGTAAAATTCGAGAACAAGGCAGATGTTCGTGACAGTACTGCAATCAAACGTATTGCTACTGGTTATATGAAGTTATTATTTCCACATTGGCAACGAATTGAAGATGTTGATGTGGACGATTTTGAAAATTTCTGTCTGGATCCAGCATTACACAGACGCAGTATAATTAAGGAACAATGTCACAGAATTGATCCGGAGTTCAAGCAAAAAATGCCTGATGTATCGATAAACATCTAACATTCTTCTAACACACTCCAAACTATTGCATTTTTACAGTTCAGTTGGAAAATGTGATATCGCAAACTTTGCGGTGTTGGCAGCGGACGGTAGTTTTTCGGGCGTGCAGTTTGGGAAACCGTAGCCGCCCGTGGCTCCGTGAACGGGAGGGGCCCGCTGCCGGAGGCAGTGGGAGGGATAGCGCCGAAGGCGCGTAGTTTCCCAAACTGCACGCCCGAAAAACGTATTTCCCCCAATAGCACACAATATTCCAAATAATCAGCTGTCAGACGGAAGCCCAGCTAGCTCACGGAGGGAACTCAGGCGTAGAGAGAAGTAAAGTTGAAGTCTGCCACGTTGAACAGGCCCTTGTCGGTTATCTTCAGTTCGGGAATTGGCGGAAGTGCCATGAACGACAGAGTCATGAAAGGTGCCGCGTAACTGCAGCCTGTCTGGCGTGCCAGTTCCTTCAGCTCAACATGTCTATCGCCCACCTCACGGGGGCTCTTGGTTGACATCAGCCCGGCAACAGGCAGTTCCAGCACATGCGGCCTGCCGTCCTTGACAACACAAAGCCCACCCTTGCATTCAATTAGGGCATTCATTGCCGTCGCCATATCCTCATCGGTCGTTCCGACGCAGACCAGATTGTGGCTGTCATGGGCAATGGTCGATGCCAAGGCTCCACTCTTCAGACCGAAACCGCTTATGAAGCCCACGGCCGGTTTGGTGTTCGCTTCGTAACGGTTCAATACCGCTATTTTGAGTATGTCGTTATTGACATCGGCCTGAATGAAACCGTCTTTTACAATGGGCGTTACCGTTCTTTCCTGAGTGAACAGCGAGCCTTCGGCCGATGCTATGACCTTTACCGGACGGCCTGTATCCCTGACCGCAAGAGACTGAGCCTGCATCTCAACTGCATTGAAGCAATTTGGAACAAATATGTCCGGATCTGTCCTGTCAAGCCAGAAATCGCCGGTACAATGACCGTCTGCAAAAACAGTGTGTCCGTCAATTACCGTTTCAAGCACCGAAAAACCGGTCAGATCACTTACCTTGATGAAGTTCGCAGGGTCGCCTTTCTGCAGCAGTCCGGTACCCGTACGGAAATGGCTGACAGGTGTCATGCACGCAGTTTCGAGTATACGCCAAAGGTCGTAGCCTGCAACGACGCAGCGCGATGCCATTCTGTTTATACAACCGAAGTAGAATTCGTCGGGATATTTGTCATCGGTACAGAACATTGTCCTGCCACGGCTTTCATCGTCGGCCAGCAGAGGCATAAGTTCATCCAGGTTGCAGGCGGCACTGCCCTCACGTATCTGGATTTTCATGCCGATGCGTGTACGCTCCAGCGCAATGTCAAGGCGGTCAACCTCATGGTCACACGAAAGACCGTTGTCAAACATCATTCTGGCATCATCACCTCTAAGCCCAGGTCCGTGGCCGTCAATCAGCTTGCCTGCACGCTGGGCACACTTGATTTTTGCAATCACCTCGGGATCGCCGTATTTCAAGCCTACGAAATTCATCATTTCTCCAAGCCCATAGAACTCGGGCCTGCCAATGAGTCTTTCTATATCCTTGCTGCTTACAGTCGCGCCATTGGTTTCGAATGTCGTGCATGGCACACACGACGGAATTCCGAACATGAAATGGAACCTCACCTTTTTGCTGTCGGCAACCATGTATTCAATGCCCGGCAGGCCAAGTACGTTGGCAATTTCATGAGGGTCGCAGACTGCTGCCACCGTACCCTGGTGCACTGCAATGCGCGCAAAATTCCCGGGTATAAGCAAAGTCGATTCTATATGGACATGCGAATCGATGAAACCGGGCATGATATACGGCACATCGGAACCCTTGACCGGGGTTTCAATGATGTCAGTGATGATTCCGTCCTCAACGACAATTCTGCCGTCAAATATTCTTCTGGCCGGAATATCGACAATATGTCCCTCAAATTCCTGCATACGTTCTGCGAAAATAAAAAAAGAGCACCACAGGGATGCCCTTTTATTTGAAAAAACAGACAAGTTTTTCAGAACTTGGCTTTCTTTGAAGCCTTGATTGCCTTGTTGACGGTCTTAAGCAGTGCAGCCGACGGTACGGCCTTGGCCTGGTCAAGCGGCATGAGATACCAGTCAACGGTCCATGAAAGGGACTCGCCGGCAGCTATTTCCTTGTATGCGCCCTGGCTTTCAAGTTCAATATAGGTCTTGCCTGAGTTTACGTATATCTGGATCTCGGCCTCGCCCGGTGCAGGTTCACCCGGTGCAATATCGGCAAACTTCTTTATCATGAGCATTCCGTCTGCAGCATAACCCAGCCAGCCCTTGCCGTCCGAATTGATCTTGCGGTTGGCACGGGTCTGCTCGAAGTTGTACCATGAGGCACCGGCCTCGCCCCTGAACGGAATGAGCTCGCCCTGGGCAGCCTCGATCTGTTCGACTGGAGCATCGAAGAAAATCAGGCCTTCCTCATTTGAAATGACTCTGGAGATTTCCCAAGGTGCCACCTTGCGGGTTTCGCTGCCCATATTCTTTATGGTGTAGATGACACGGATAAGCTTGCCGTTCTTTGCCGGCATGAATTTCTTTTCTATGATGTACGGCAGCTTTCTTGCCTGCTGGCTGGTAAGGGTCAGCACGTTGCCGTCAAGCTGGGCCGTGTATGCGGCACGGTCAAACTCATTTACAGGAGGCCAGTTCCATTCGGTCTGCGGGCTGGTCCAGAATGTGCTTCCATACTGGTTCTGCATGCGCAGCTGCGAAAGCATTTCCTCTTCACCCAGTTTGTAAGAAGAAACCTTGCCGCCTTCATTGGCATTGACAGTCATTACAGCATTTCCAGCCTTGATGACATACTTGCCCTCTTCGGTTGAAGGAGCGATACTCTGCGCCATGGCGGCACCCGATACGGTCACCATCATAAGGGCCGATGCAAACAGTCTTGTTTTCATTCTTTTCCTTGATTTTGTGAATTTGTACGGGCGATAGGACTCGAACCTACACATCGAAGATACTAGATCCTAAGTCTAGCGCGTCTACCAATTCCGCCACGCCCGCGCGGCAATGCAATGCAAAAATATGAAAAGATTACGGATTGACAAGCATTGAGGCTATCCATTCGCGGGCTGCCTCGATAATCGGGTCAAAGGTTGTATGGTCATCGGTCATAAGGACCTTTACATCGGGTTCTATGCCGGTCTCTATTTCGTTCATACCAGCATCAAACGTGGGGCCCGACGAGAAGCGCACGGACCAGCCGCAGGGCAGTTCCGACGAGGCCGGCAGACCACCTCCGCCACCGGTACGGTCACCGAACTGACGCACGCCGGGCATGGCTTTCATCATGAGCGCAAAGTCATTGGCAGCACTGAAACAGCCACGGTTGGTAAGCAAGGCCACCGGCTTCCGCCAACGGATATGTTCAGTTTCCGGTTCAATATAACGTGCTTCCGGCTTAGAAAAATCATCGTGTCCGTCGCCAGTCTTGTAGCAGCGGTAGCCTATGAGACGCTTTTCGTCAGTGAAGCGTGAGGCTATCATTTCGGCTACCGAGACATAGCCTCCACCATTGCCACGGATATCTATTATCAGGCCGTTGCACAGCGTAAGGTATGAGAATATGGCATCGAGCTGAGAAGCCGATATTTTGTTGCTGAAACTGCTTATATACAGATAACCGGTGTTGTCATTCAGAATGGTGTAGAGATATCCCGACGTCATGGTCTTGTAGGCATCTGCCAGATACAGTTTCTGCACCTTGGACGAGAAATTCTCAAGGGAATCAGTCTTCCAGTGTGAGTTGTATGAAATTTCGTACGGACCATACAAGTTGACATGACCATCCTGCAACTCACCGATCATTGCAGCCAGTACCTCGAAAAGATTGTAATAACTCATCCCGTCCGATATTGACTGCCTGTATCGGTCATGTACCTCGTCCCAATCAACCCCAAGCTGTTGTTTCTTTACGGTAAAAAAGCAGTAGCGGGTATCCATTATATGCCATAGTGCCTCAAAATTGCCGGTCGGAGTATCGGGAAAACCGCCGGAATAATCATCAAACGGACTGCACGATACAGCCAGCATAACAAGCAGAGCGCAAATGATCGATTTCACTTTCATAATCACTTCCATTTGAGATGTTCAAAACGGTGCACAAGACCAACCGTTGCATATGAATGCACAAGACCTGAAAAATTGCCGCCAAGTTTACCACGCATCAAGTACAAGCTGTACCCAACCTGCACCACCTGGCTGCATATCGGCACGTCAAGTGCGAACCTGGTTGACAGAGTCTGAACCGTAAATGGAGTTACAACATGGAAATCGCCGGATAAGTTCCCTCTTGACGCCATATCGAAATAAAACTCGCCATTATCGGGAGCAAAGCCTACGCCTAACAGAGGCAAATGCAAAGTCCCCTTCAGCGCCATCGGCCTGTTCTTCAGTCTGAAATGAAGTATATTGTCAAATATGGCACCGGCAGACAACTGGAACTTGGCATTGAACGGATTGTTGGTATTGGCTGAATTCAAGACGCCGCCCAAATCGCCAAGAGCCGATACGCCCAAAAGACTTTCCCATATCCCGTTTGTGACAATCTTATGTGACCACGAACCGTATCCGTGAATCATAACGTTGTCAGCCGACATCGAACCTGCATGATTTTTCATGAGACCGGCGCCGAAATGAATGAACAAATGTCTGTATGGGAAGAAAACGTCAGTACTTTTCAGTGTAGCCCTGTCATAGTCTCCTGCAATGTACACACCCGTGTATTCGCTCGGTGACAGATACGTATCAAGCGATGCGACACTGCCCGCACCTAATGACATGGCACTCACTGACTGGTTCACATCCGGCAGCAGGTCAAGCTTCCCCTGGGCACAGACAGTAGTGCCGCATACACCCAGAAAGACAAGAAATACGAGACAAGTTCTGCTACTGGAACAGAGACAACTGCGGATCTTCAAGCCGTTCATTTTCTTCCTGTATTTCATTTTCATCGGGTGCTGCCGGTGCCGGCACATCGGCCGGTTCAGGTTGCCTCAGGGGTTCAAGTTCCTGAACGCTCTGCACGTTCCATGTGGTGATTCGGCGGCCTTTTGCCTTGACACCTTTTACTCCGACAAACTGCTCGGCATCGACTTCCATAGGCTCACGGAAACTGTCGGCACCGCCCATGGTGACAAGCAGACGCGGATAGACGGTATCGGTCAACAGCGCCAGGCGGCTGCCGCCATCGTCGCCAAGATAGCTGATGCGTTTCTGGGTCTCGTCAAAAGTGAAACGCTTCAGATACAGATACCCGTTCTGGCTTGCATCAAACAGAACAGCCGTCCAGACCTTTCCTGGGTCGTGGCGCTGGATAAGCTGCAAGTCATCGTCAAAGTGGCAGTTGGGGTCAATATCGGTGGTGTAGTATTCGCCGTTCCTGAGTACGACCAGCAGACGGTCGTCCTTTTCAAACTCGCCCAGCAGTTCGCCATGGCCCTCAAAGTCCAGACGCATGATGTCGCGGTCAAGCCATACCTTACGCGCTCCAAGGGTCGATACGCCCTGTGACTTGAGGCCTATCCTGAGGACTTCGTTCCTGGTAAGCAGGTTGCCCATGGACTGGCGTCCCTTGATGAGAAGTTCGCTGAAATCCTTGTCAAAGATGGGTTTCTTGAGTTTGGGGTTCGGTTTCAGGGTAACTTTTATGACCTCGGCCTCGCCGTTGCGGTTGGCGGTGAAATATATGATCTTTGAGCCGTCCTTGCCTTGGGTCAGGTCATATTCCTTGTCACGGGTGACGCCTGTCGCGGCAAAGCGTTTCATGAAATACGGACCGGTACGTCCGTCACGATAGACCACATTATATATGGTACGCTTGTCGTTCTTCTTGTAGACGTCAAGGAACAGCACATCCTTGCCCACGAACAGCTTGTCGGCCACTCTGACAACCTTGAACTTGCCGTTCTTGTAGAAAATGATTATGTCATCTATCTCAGAGCAGTTGCAGACGTATTCGTCTTTCTTGAGTTCCATGCCGATGAATCCGTCGGCACGGTTTATGTACAGTTTCTGGTTGGCCTCGATGACCTTGGTGGCCACAATGGTGTCAAAGCCCCTGATTTCCGTGCGGCGCGGATATGCCGGACCGTACTTGGTTTCAAGCATCTTGAACCATTTTATTGTAACGCCAACCATATCGGCCAGATCTTTTTCTATACGGGCAATGTCAGCTTTCATTCTGGCCATGGCCTCTTCGGCCTTGTCCTTGTTGAACTTCAGTATACGCCCCATCTTTATTTCCATAAGACGGAGAATGTCATCCTTGGTGACCTCTCGTATCATCTGAGGATAGAACGGAGTCAGACGTTCGTCAACATGTTCACAGGCGGCATCCATATCGGGAGCCTCCTCAAACTCACTGTCCTTGTATATGCGTTCCTCAATGAATATCTCTTCGAGCGATGCGAAATGCAGCTGTTCAAGAAGTTCGCCACGTTCAATTTCCAGTTCACGTCGTAGCAGGTCCTTTGTATTGTCAACCGATTTGCGCAGCACATCGCTGACCGTAAGGAAATGAGGTTTATTGTCATCTATGACACAGCAGTTGGGTGATATGCTGACTTCGCACTCAGTAAATGCATACAGAGCGTCTATTGTCTTGTCACTTGAAACACCAGGTGCCAAAGCGATTCTTATCTCCACCTTATCAGCCGTCAGGTTCTCAACCTTACGTATCTTTATCTTGCCTTTTTCACCAGCCTTTACTATTGATTCGCAGAGAGTAGTTACATTTTCACCAAATGGAATCTCTGTGATGACAAGAGTCTTATTGTCAGCTTCCTTTGAAATCTTTGCGCGAATTTTCACCATGCCGCCACGCTCACCGTCATTGTAACGTGAGACATCAGCCATGCCACCGGTCTGGAAGTCGGGATACAGATGGAAATCCTCACCTTTAAGATATGAAACCGCCGCTTCACAAAGTTCATTGAAATTATGCGGAAGTATCTTGCACGATAATCCCACAGCAATTCCTTCTGCTCCCTGGGCAAGCAGTAACGGGAATTTTACCGGCAGCGTTACCGGTTCCCTGTTTCGGCCGTCATACGATGCCTTCCAATCTGTGGTTTTAGGATTAAAAAGAGTTTCAAGAGCAAATTTCGACAGTCGGGCCTCTATGTAACGGGGCGCAGCCGCACGATGCCCCGTAAGGATATTTCCCCAGTTTCCCTGGCACTCTATAAGCAAATCCTTCTGTCCAAGCTGCACAAGTGCATCTCCTATTGATGCATCGCCGTGCGGATGAAACTGCATGGTATGCCCCACAATGTTGGCAACTTTATTGAACCGGCCGTCATCAAGCCTTTTCATTGAATGCAGAATACGACGCTGAACCGGTTTCAGCCCATCGGAAAAGTGCGGAACCGCGCGTTCCAGAATTACATATGATGCGTAATCCAGGAACCAGCCCTGATACATGCCCGACAGACGGTGACGTATCATTCCTGTGGAATCATCCACTTGCGGTTTGTATGAAGAATGCAGTTCCTCCTGTGCGCCTTCTGTATTTTCAGAATCGAATTCCTCGCTCATGTTGTCTTATGCTTTACCGAAAAGCAAAAATACTGAATACGTACGAATTTTCCAAACCCAGTATCTTATCAGCAACTGTATTATTCCATCCAACCTAAAGTTTTCTTACAGGCATAACTGAGTTTTGGGGATTTTTAGCATTACATTACGCACCTTATTTTAAATAAAAAAGTACCTTTGCGGAACTTTTCAAAATGGATAACTAATAAAAGCATAACACAACGCATATGGCACAGGAAGATGTTTTCAAGAAGATCGTGGCACACTGCAAGGAATACGGTTTCGTTTTCCCTTCAAGTGAAATCTACGACGGTCTGGGCGCAGTCTACGACTACGGCCAGCTGGGAGTTGAAATGAAGAACAATATCAAGACCTACTGGTGGCAGAGCATGGTTCTGCTGCATGACAACATTGTAGGAATCGACTCTTCAATTTTCATGCACCCCACCATCTGGAAGGCATCGGGCCACGTTGACGCATTCAATGACCCGCTCATTGACAACCGTGACTCCAAGAAGCGCTACAGAGCCGACGTTCTCATCGAGGACCAGATTGCCAAGTACGACGAAAAGATAGAAAAGGAGATCGCAAAGGCACGCAAGCGTTTCGGCGACTCTTTTGACGAAGCCAAATACCGCGCTACCAGCGCAAACGTCCTTGAGCACGTGGCAAAGCGCGATGCCCTTCATGAGCGTTTCAAGAAGGCCATGAATGACAACAACCTTGACGAGCTCAAACAGATCATCCTGGACGAAGAGATTGTATGCCCCATAAGCGGCACACGCAACTGGACCGATGTACGTCAGTTCAACCTGATGTTCTCGACCGAAATGGGTTCGACCGCAGACAGCAACATGAAGATTTACCTGCGTCCCGAAACGGCTCAGGGCATTTTCGTAAACTACCTGAACGTGCAGAAGACAGGCCGCATGAAGATTCCTTTCGGCATTGCACAGATAGGAAAGGCTTTCCGCAACGAGATCGTTGCCCGTCAGTTCATATTCCGCATGCGCGAATTCGAACAGATGGAAATGCAGTTCTTCATCAAGCCCGGCACAGAACTCGACTGGTTCGCAAAATGGAAGAAGACACGTATGGCATGGCACCAGGCGCTTGGTTTCGGAGCCGACCACTACCGTTTCCATGACCACGACAAGCTGGCCCACTACGCAAACGCCGCAACGGACATAGAATTCCTCATGCCATTCGGATTCAAGGAGGTCGAAGGCATACATTCACGCACCAACTTCGACCTGTCACAACATGAGAAGTACAGCGGGAAGAACATCAAGTACTTCGATCCCGAAACCAACGAAAGCTACACTCCGTTCGTCATCGAGACTTCAATCGGCGTAGACCGCATGTTCCTGAGCATAATGTGCGCCTCGTATGAGGAACAGGCTCTTGAAGGCGGCGACACACGCACCGTACTGCACCTGCCGGCACCTCTGGCTCCAATCAAGCTGGCCATCCTGCCACTCGTGAAGAAAGACGGTCTGCCCGAACTTGCACACAGCATCCAGAATGATTTGAAGTTCCACTTCAACTGCCAGTACGACGAGAAGGATTCAATAGGCAAGCGTTACCGCCGTCAGGATGCCATCGGCACTCCTTACTGTGTGACGGTTGATCATCAGTCACTTGAAGACAACACCGTAACACTGCGTAACCGCGATACCATGGAGCAGCAGCGTGTCAAAATTGCCGAACTGTGCGGTATTCTCCAGGACAAGGTTTCAATTACAAGCGTGCTCAAGAGCCTGTAAAATGAAAAAGCATCTGACATCTGTCCTATTGATAACATCCATATTCCTTGTTATTGCTGCATGCAACGAGACAAAGGAATTTGACGACCACGCAAACTGGGAAAGCCGCAACCTCGACTTTATGGAACGCATGGCCGATAGCTGTGACACATACCGCAGTCGCGGTATCGATGTCAGCAACGCTACTGCAGGTCAGATGTTCAGGTTGCTGTCATACAAACTGGACCCGGCAAAGGAATGGAGCAGATCCAGCGGATATGTTTATTGCCGCGTAATATCAAAGGGTGACGGAACGGAATCGCCATACATTACCGACAGTGTACGTATCAATTACCGGGCAAGACTGATTCCGACCACAAACTATCCGGAAGGCGAGATTGTCGACCACTCATACAAGACAGACCGTCTTGACCCCACAGTCAATGTACCCGCATCGTTTCAGGTGAACGGGCTGATTGACGGAGTAGTGACAGCATTACAGTATATGCATATTGGAGACCATTGGATACTGTATATTCCACAGCAAATGGCCTACGGGTCAACCAGCAAGAACCAGATTCCAAAACATTCGGCATTGATGTTTGAAATCAACCTCACCCAATATGCAAGAACAGGTCAGGCTCTGCCGCCAAGATGAACTGAAACAGAACAATCAATAACATAAATAATTTTATCATGGCAAAATTCCAAGGTGCCATCACAGTGGACAACGAGCGCTGCAAAGGCTGCGAACTGTGCGTAAGCACATGTGACAAGCATGTCATCGGCATGTCGCAGGCAGTGAACAGCAAGGGCTACCATTATGCTTACATGGAAAAGCCCGAAGCCTGCATAGGCTGTACAAACTGTGGTGTAATCTGCCCTGACGGAGTAATTTCCGTCTATAGGGTAAAAGTAGAAGAGTGATTATGGAAGAAGAAAGAGAATTGAGACTGATGAAAGGCAACGACGCCATTGCAGAAGCAGCAATCCGCGCCGGATTCGATGCCTTTTACGGATATCCCATAACTCCGCAGACGGAGGTCATGGAATATCTCATGGAGACCGACGCCACAGCCCGTACCGGCATGGCAGTCCTCCAGGCCGAGAGTGAAGTGTCTGCCATCAACATGGTTTATGGTGGCGCATCAACAGGACACAGAGTAATGACATCGTCTTCGAGCCCCGGCATAAGCCTGATGGCCGAAGGCATTTCATACATTGCAGGTGCGGAACTGCCCTGTCTGCTCATCAACGTATCACGTGGAGGTCCAGGACTGGGTACCATCCAGCCGAGCCAGGCAGACTATTTCCAGACTGTCAAGGGCGGCGGTCACGGTGACTACAAACTGCTTACCCTTGCCCCGTCGTCAGTTCAGGAACTGACCGATTTCATTCCGCTCGGCATTGACCTGGCATTCAAGTACCGCAACCCGACCATGATTCTGGCCGACGGTGCTCTGGGCCAGATGATGGAGAAGGTAGCTCTTGCTCCACAGCGTCCAAGACTTGCAGATTACCCCGACTGGGCAACCAACGGAACTCCGCGCGGCAAGGAACGCAGGTATATCACCTCGCTGAACCTTCTCCCGAAGGAGCACGAGCTGGTGAACATACGTCTGCAGGCCAAGTACCGCGAAATGGAGAAGAACGAAGTCCGCTATCAGGAATTCATGTGTGACGATGCCGAGTACGTCATCGTCGCCTTCGGCATCATTGCACGTATTGCGCAGAAGGCAATTGAGATTGCACGTGAGAAGGGTCACAAGATTGGACTGTTCCGTCCCATCTCCCTGTATCCTTTCCCGATGGACCAGATCAAGGCGCTGGCCGAGAACCCGCGCATCAAGGGTTTCCTGTCAGTTGAATTGAGCGCAGGACAGATGATTGAAGACATACGTCTTGCCGTTGAAGGACGCAAGCCGGTAGGATTCTTCGGCCGTCAGGGCGGCATGGTTCCCACTCCGGGCGAAGTTGAAGAAGCCCTTTACAAGCAGTTCAATATCAAATAAGCAGCATGGAAGCAAAAGATATCATCAAACCTGAGAACCTGGTCTATCAGAAGAGCAGGCTCATGAGAGAAAAGACCTTCAATTTCTGCCCGGGCTGCGGTCACGGCGTTGTTGTACGCACCATAGCCGAGGTAATTGAAGAAATGGGCATTGAGCATGACGTGATTGGCATCTCGCCTGTAGGCTGCTCGGTGTTCCTGTACGATTTTTACAATTTCGATGTAGTCGAAGCAGCCCACGGACGTGCTTGTGCAGTAGCGACAGGCATCAAGAGGGTCCAGCCTTCAAAATACGTGTTCACATACCAGGGTGACGGTGACCTCGCAGCCATCGGCACTGCCGAAACCATGCACGCATGCAACCGCGGCGAGAATATCGTAATTGTATTCATCAACAACGGCATATACGGAATGACCGGCGGTCAGATGGCCCCGACCACACTGGAGGGCATGAAGACCACGACCTGTCCGCGCGGCCGTGACGTGAAGACCATGGGTTACCCGCTCAACATCACTCCGCTGCTGGCCCAGCTGCCGGGTGTATGTTATGTAACCCGTCATTCGGTTCACACACCGGGTAACGTGCGCAAGCTCAAGAAAGCCCTGCGCACGGCATTCGAAAACCAGCGTGACAAGAAGGGAACCTCAATCGTTGAAGTCGTTTCCAACTGCAACTCAGGCTGGGGCATGACTCCGAAGCAGGCCAACGAATGGATGGTTGAGAATATGTTCAAGAAGTATCCACTTGGAGACATGAAGGTCGATGGCAAGATTGTCATGGACATGAATGCACCGCGATAAACAGAAACCAGTATCATGACAGAAGAGATTATTATTGCCGGATTCGGTGGACAGGGAGTCCTGTCCATGGGCAAGATTATGGCATATTCAGGTTTTGTACAGGGACTTGAAACCACTTGGATTCCTTCTTACGGTCCTGAAATCCGTGGAGGTACAGCAAACGTCACAGTCATTCTGAGCGACAAGCCAATCAGCTCGCCTATTCTTCAGAACTATTCGACTGCCATCATTCTGAACCAGCAGTCACTTGACAAGTTCGAAGAGACCGTGAAGCCCGGCGGCGTCCTGCTCTACACCCCGAGCACCATTTCACGCAAGCCCACACGTACGGATATCACGGTATATCCCATCAGGGCCATTGAAGAGGCTCAGAAGATGAACGCATCAAAGGTAGCCAACATGCTGCTTCTCGGTGCATTCATGAAGATACGTCCCATGCTTGACCTCAACTGGGTCATGAGAGCCATCAAGCATTCCGTTTCAGAACGCAACTGGAAATACCTGCCGCTTAACGAACAGGCTATCCGCCGCGGAATGGAACTCGTTGACGAACTTCAGAATCAGCAGAAATAAGCGGAGGCATATCCGCACAGACGAAAAGGGCCGGCTGTTTTCCAGCCGGCCCTTTTCATATCCAATGGGACACTGCGGTCAGATCGATATGGACATAAGCGTTATGTCGTCATTCTGCACTGCGCCGTCAGTGAACTTGCGGACCGATGCCACTATGCCGTCAACGGCCTGAAAGTCATTCTGGGATGATGGCATCTGGGAATTGGCCCACTCCATAAGACGGTCCTCGCCATACAGTGCCTTGTTCCGATCTTCAGCCTCGGTAATGCCGTCGGTATAGATGATAAGACGGCTTCCGCCTGTCTGCAGCTGGTATGTTTCGCCTTCATAAGCAAAGCCCTCCATCACACCGCAGACAAGATTGCGCTTGGCATGAATATACTGCGAATGACCGTCGGGAGATATGACAAGCATCGGATTGTGTCCTGCATTGCAGAATTCCATCAGGCCCGTATTCATGTCTATCTTTCCGACCACCGCCGTCACGAACATCATGTCGTCATTGCTGCGGCAGAACGTGTCATTGATAAGCGAAACGATATCCACCGGAGAATGGCCCTTCTTACCTGTAGCACGGAACGCAGCAATGGTAATTGCCATGAGCAGCGCTGCAGGAACGCCCTTGCCGGACACGTCACCTATTATGAAATAGAGTTCGTTGTCATTGACAAAGAAGTCAAACAGGTCACCGCCGACTTCGCGTGCAGGAATGCTGTCAGCATAGATTCCCGCCTTTTCCAGTTTCGGGAACTGGCGGTTAAGCATCTGGCTCTGGATATTGCGTGCCACGTCAAGTTCGCTCTTCAGGCGTTCCTTTTCGGCGGTGGTTGACTTCAATTGCTCGATATAGTCAGTCACTGACTTCTGCATGAACGACAGTGCATTGCCAAGTTCCGTAAGCTCGTCGCCGGTGTTGACCTCCGGAATCGGGATGTCAAACCTTCCGTCAGTAATCTTGGAAGCCGCCGTTGCGAAGTCCTTGATAGGTGCAGCCAGTTTTCTTATGGTATGCCTGTTCAGGAAGAACAGAAGTATCAGAGTGACAAATGCCAAAGCTATGATAATGAGCCACAGGCTTATCAGATCGGCAAACACGTCCTCGAACAGGGAGGATACGCAGATTATCCAGCCGTTATCCATCACATCGGCCACGAGAAGGGCACCGTGCCCGCCGCTGTGGACACTTACACTGCCGGAATTCCCGGCCAGTTCCTTGATGTTCATCGGTCCGGATTCGCGAACGGCTGTCAGACTCATTTGCGGAATGAACGGCACATCGTAGAGAGAGCCTTCAAACGGTTTTTCAGCGAGAGGATTACATATTACGTTCAACGAACTGTCGGCAATAACGACATTCGATTTGCTGTAAGGCCGCATCTCGACAAGTTTGTCATATATCCAGTCAAGATACAGGTCAATGGTGAAAATACCGAACACGACGCCGTCTGCATCGGTCATGGGATAGGAATATGTGGAAACCAGCTTGTCCTCATCGCTGATTTCAAAATATTCAAGGAAAGGAGACTTCCATGAAGGCTTGCCTGTATTTACTGCGGTGTAATACCAGTCACGTGTATAGCACTCCCAACCGTCGCTCAGGAACTCTTCCTCGTCGCCCCATTCGTGCGAAATTTCATTGCTCCCCGGCTCACGGTTGGCATACATATATGAATGGCAGTTGATTCCATCATATCTGTAAGGTTCGAAGTAAAAGCCACATCCCAGAAAACCGGGATTGTTTACAAGTGTCTTGTCCAGCAGGCTGAATCCCCTGAGCGAATCAAGAAAAGCGCCATTGCGATAGGATTCTTCGGCCGACATGGCAATGGCTGCCGCCGTATACTCCGTTTCGTATATCACCGACTGTACATCGCGCATCGATGTGCCAAGGCTCTGGCGCGTATAGTCAACGGCACCATGCTCCACTATTTTTCCGCCGCCGACTGCTATCAGAATGATTGTTATGACAAACAAGACCGCAGCAAGAAGCACAGTCTTGAAAGACGCCCTGTAGGCAAATGAACGGTTAGCCATAGTTCTGTCAAATCTTGAATACAGACCAAAAATATATGTTTCCTGTTAAAAAAACTATATATTTGCCATATATGTTGACGAAAGTATATTATCCTTACTACCGATACTACAGATGCATTGCTGACAGTTGTCCAATGTGCTGCTGCAAATATTTCCGGATTTCATTTTTCAAATGGGAAGAAAAAATGTTCGACACGAAACCGGAATGGAAGGACTTTGACGGCAATGGCAGCAGCATAAGAGAATACCTTGGTCATGACGCGGAAGGCTGGTTCTGCAAGGACAGCAGCAAGGGCGCCTGCACATTCTGGGGCAGCGACGGCCTGTGCGAAGTACAGAAAAAATTCGGGGCCGGCGCAATGCCGTCGGTATGCAGGACATACCCGCGTGTCGTCACCGGATATCCGGACCGCATGGAATATGCCCTTGACGCCTGCTGCCCTGTGGTGGCAGCGTCCGTATGGAACTGGAATACAGGAGCATTCATAACAGAAGGCCCTCCATGCGACACCCCCGAGGCCGGTTCGCTGACGGCAAAGCGCAATTCCGCCATGCACATGCTGTCAGATGAAAGCGCAAGTCTTTCAGACTGCCTCAGGCAGATTGACAGCCTTTTCGAATGCGGTGTCAGCATACCGGACATAATCCTTGACAAAGACAAGTCCGAATACATGCGCAGAATGTCCATACTTCTCATATGGGAGAACATACTCCGGCACGAACATTCAAGCAAGGGCAACACCATAATGACCCTGCTGCTGGAATTCATCTGCCGCTACTCGCTGCGCCTCGGACAGACGGAATTTCCGTCACGCTGGGAAATGAGCGTGGATTTCTCAAAGAACTATATCAGTTTCATCAAGGGAACCCCCATCGAACCCGACGATGAGGACCGGTTCATAGACGTCATCCCCGAATAAGCTGATGGCAGAAAGAAACACATACATAATATCCAAGGGGTTCAGGAACTATTTTCTGTTCACCATTCTGTTCATGGTGGCAGAACAGACCTGTACCACCATTGACATGATTATGGTGGGCAATATGGTAAATGCCGATGCGTTCTCCGCACTTGACCTGGTCATACCTCTGGAAACCGTTTCAACCGGCATCTTCATGCTTATGACCGGCGGTGCCGGCATTCTGGCCTCCAGGCTTATCGGCGACCAGAGCTTCCGCAAAGCGAATCAGATTCTGACGGTATCGGCAGTATCGGTATGCCTGACAGCCGCAGTCTTTTCAGCAGCCGTACTGGCCGGACTTGACCGCATAACATCGGCACTCTGCCCCGACATGTCGCTCAGACCATACCTGAAGGAATACCTGCCCATCTATATGGCCGGACTGCCGGCTATGGCATTCTATACGATTGTCAACCTTATCGTCAATATTGACGGCAAGCCGCAGATAGCATTGTACGCAGTACTGGCCGGCTGCGTGGGAGACATAGTACTGAATCTGGTATTCATGCTTGGCATGGACATGGGGGTGGCAGGTCTTGCCCTGTCAACCGTCATATCATACCTCATACCATTGTCCATCCTGCTTCCATTCATAGGCAGCAAAAAGTGCTCGTTCAAGTTCACATGGCCGGAATCGGGAATAATGGAAATGCTTAAGGAAAACACGAAGGCAGGCTTTCCGTATTCGCTGCCCTACATAATAATATGTCTTATCACCCTGCTCATAAACTCTCTGGTCCTGAAAAAGCTGGGCAGTGATGCGCTTTACGTCTGGAGTGCCGGATATCAGATTCTTTCAATCATAATAGTCATCATGGACTGCGTGGGCGGCACGATTCTGGTAACCATGGGAAGTATGCTGGCCGGCTGTCAGGATGTCAGCGGACTCAAGATTCTTATCCGGAACTGCAGCATAATAACCATAAGCATGGTGGGCATCATAATCATACCCGTTCTGCTGTTCCCCATCGGAGCCGCATCAATCTTCGGTTTCAATCTGAACGGATCGGACCTTCCCATAGCCAAATGGATATCCTGCATTGCATTGTTCGGCATACCCTACTGCATATGCTGCATAAAGTCATATCTCAATCAGGCCCTCGGGCGCGAGACCGGTTCAACCATACAGCTGACAGGCTTTTTCATAATAACGATAGCAGCCGTTCTGGCATGTTCCGTCTTCCGCCCCGAATGGATCTTTTCCGTCATGCCTGTCGCCGGCATCGCAGCCATGATTCTGGATGCCATTGTCTGTGGCATAATATTCAGGCTAAACAAGAATTATTCATACTATTTCCTCATACCGTCATACGGCGAGCAGGTGCTCATGTATCAGTCGGTACCATATTCCAAAGACGGTTTGAACAATGCGCTACACAAGCTTGAGGTCTTTCTTGACCGATGCGAACTGTCACCTGCACTATGCATCAATGTAAACCTTGCCTGCGAGGAAATGATGCTGAGCATAGTCGAGCACAACGACGGCAAGGACCAGGACTATTTCTTTGACGTCATCATTCTTGATGATGACAACGATGTGAAGATTACAATCAAGGACGCGGGCTACCCGTTCAACCCCATACGCAAATACAACGACACCGCAGCCGATGCCATCAATGCGGGAGATGACGCAGACCTGTCACTCCGCCTGGTCAACAAGCTGTGCCAGGAACTGACATACAACTACATGTATGGTCAGAACACCATCTACATGTCGTTCAAGAAACCGTAGCCGCTTACTTGGATGCGTCCTTCTGACGTATTTCCACACGCTTTATTTTTCCGCTGATGGTCTTTGGCAGTTCATCGACAAATTCAACTACACGCGGGTATTTGTATGGAGCCGAAACTTTCTTGACATGGTTCTGGATCTCCTTGACGAGAGCCTCCTTGTCGGTACAGTCACGATACTCCTTTGACAGGATGATTGTAGCCTTGACAACCTGGCCGCGCACTTCATCCGGGACGCCGGTAACGGCACATTCAACGACGGCAGGGTGCGTCATCAAAGCGCTTTCCACCTCAAACGGACCTATGCGGTAGCCGGAACTCTTGATAACATCGTCAGTGCGGCCGACAAACCAGTAGTAACCGTCCGGGTCACGCCATGCTACGTCGCCCGTATGATATATGCCGTCATAATGGACGGTCTTGGTCAGTTCCGGATTGTGGTAATATTCCTCGAACAGGCCAAGAGGGACCCTCTTGTCAGTATGCAGGATAATCTCGCCGCTCTCTCCGTCTTCGGCCGAACGACCGTCCGACGTGAGCAGATCCATATCGAATGCGGGATTCGGAACACCCAGCGAACCTGGCTTCGGTTTCATCCACGGAAAAGTGCCGATAGTCATTGTCGTCTCGGTCTGGCCGAAGCCCTCGTGAATGTCAAGACCGGTATGCTGCTTCCAGAAGTCAAAGACACTCGGGTTCAGCGGTTCACCCGCTGTAGTACAGTATTCCAGAGCGCTGAGATCGTACTGTGACAGATTCTCCCTGATGAGATAGCGGTATATGGTCGGGGGTGCGCAGAATGAAGTGACATGGTACTGCGCCATCTTTGAAAGAATGTCGGCCGGCGTGAACTTTTCGTGGTCATCCACGAACACGGCGGCACCCGAAATCCATTGTCCGTACAACTTGCCCCATACGGCCTTTCCCCAGCCTGTATCGGCCACAGTCAGATGCAGACTGTTCTCATTCACATTATGCCAGTATTTGCCGGTGACAATGTGTCCGAGAGGATAAAGGAAATTATGCGCAACCATCTTCGGATTGCCGCTCGAACCGGAAGTGAAGTACAGCAGCATGATGTCGTGATTGTCATTGACATGCTGCGGACGCACAAACGGGGCTGCGTTGGCCATACCCTCGTTCATGCTGAGCCAGCGTTCATCCTTGTAATCGCCGGTAGCCACCAGATATTTGACCGACGGAGAATCCTTGAGACATTCATTTACATGCTGCAGCATTATCGGCTCGCTGGCACATACAATCATCTTGATCTGCGCCGAATTGGCTCTGTATATCAGATCCTTTGCAGTAAGCAGATGGGTTGCAGGTATGGCAACGGCACCAATCTTGTGAAGGGCTATGATTGAAAACCAGAACTCTACACGGCGTTTGAGCATCATCATTACACAATCGCCCTTGCCAATGCCAAGAGACTGGTAGAACGATGCAACCTCATCGGATTTGCGCTTTATATCGGCAAAAGTGTAACGTTCCTCGGCGCCCTCATCGTTGGTCCACAGCAGAGCCAGTTTGTCAGGCTGCTGCACTGCCCATTCATCGACGACATCGTATGCGAAATTGAAGTTGTCCGGGACAATTATCTCAAAATTCTTCCGGAAATCCTCCAGAGAATCGAATTCTATCTTCTTTAAAAATTTTTCCAGCATGGCACATCAGATTATTATTGCCAGGAATCTTGCAGGCTCACCGTTCAGAGCCCTCATTCCATGCGGCTGGGTAGCATCAAAATATACGCTGTCACCGGGATTCAGGACTATCTCCTTACCGGCAATACTGAGAAAAAGCGAGCCTTTCAGAACAAGATTGAACTCCTGACCGTCATGGGAATTCAAGTGCATTTCATCCTCCATCTTAGGATCGACCGTAACAATGAAGGGAGAAGCCTTGGCATGCTTGAAACCCATGGCCAAAGCCTGATACTTGTAAGCCTTCTGACGCTCGATTACAGGTCCCTTGCCCTTGCGTACCAGCCAATAGCTTGACATTGTCGGAGCATCGCCTGCAAACAGTTCCAACGGCTCAACGCCGAGAACCGATGCGGCATTGCACAGGAAATTCATGGGAATGTCACATTCGCCCGATTCATATTTCTCTACTTCAGCAACTGTAACACCGCACTTATCGGCCACCTCCTGCTGTGTCATCTCCATATCTTCGCGAAGTCCGCGAAGACGCATGGCCATCTGTCTGATCTGTTCGTTGATTTCCATATCAAATGACTTCTATTCCCTGCTCTGCGCACAGTTTCAGACTCAATTCACGAAGCTTGAACTTCTGAATCTTGCCGCTGCCTGTAAGCGGATACTCTTTAACGAAGAAAACATATTTCGGAATCTTGTAGCGTGCAATCCTGCCGCGGCAGTAGTCACGCACATCTTCAACGGTAAGCTGCGCCCCTTCGTTCAAGATGATGAATGCGCCCACTTCCTCACCGTATTTCTTTGAAGGCACACCTGCAACCTGAACATCGCGCACGCCGTCCAGATGGTACAGGAACTCCTCTATTTCACGCGGATAGATATTCTCGCCTCCACGTATTATCATATCCTTGATACGGCCGGTAATACGGTAATTGCCGTTCTCATCCTTGACGCCGAGGTCACCTGAATGCAGGTATCCGTTTGCGTCAATGGTTTCGGCCGTAGCCTGCGGATTCTTGTAATAGCCCTTCATGACATTGAATCCCTTGCAGCACATTTCACCCTGCGTGCCGACAGGAACCTCGGCACCGGTTTCAGGATCAAGGACCTTGACATCGACAAACTCATAGTCACGTCCCACGGTGGTATATCTCACCTCATCGGGGTCATCTATGCGGGTCTGGCTCATTCCAGGCGACGATTCCGTAAGACCGTAAACGCTGGTGACCCGCAAATGCATCTTGTCCTCGACCTTGCGCATCAGTTCAATGGGACAAAGCGAGCCTGCCATGATGCCGGTACGCAGACAGGTCAGGTCAAACATGTCGAACATGGGATGGTTCAGTTCCGCAATGAACATGGTTGGCACACCGTACAGAGCCGTACATCTTTCCTTGTGGACCGATGCCAACGTCACCAGCGGGTCAAACCGCTCGACCAGTACCTCCGTGCATCCGTGTGTCAGACAGTTCATTGTGGCAAGAACCACTCCAAAGCAGTGGAACAGCGGCACACATACGCACAATTTGTCATCCTGCGTGAAGTGCATGTGTTCGCCGGTAAGGAAGCCGTCGTTGGCTATGCCGTAATGGGTAAGCATCACACCTTTCGGAAAGCCTGTAGTACCCGAAGTGTACTGCATGTTCACTACATCATGGCAAGTCACTGACTTGCGCAGACGCAGGAATTCGTCATCATCGGTATTTTCGCCAAGAAGCAGAATCTCGGCAGTGTTATACATACCACGGTACTTTTCCTGGCCGATATAGACGACATTCTTCAGTTTGGGAAATTTTTCGCTTTTCAGATGTCCGCGTTCACATTCCCGCAACTCCGGCAACATTTCATAGGCCATGTCAACATAGTTGCTTTCCCACGTACCGTCGGTAAGGCACAAGGTATGCATGTCGGAATCCTTACACAAATACTCCAATTCATTCTGTTTGTAATTTGTATTCACCGTAATGCACACTGCACCGATCTTGGCGCAGGCATATAGGAAAGTAAGCCAATCCGGCACATTCTGAGCCCAAAGACCCACATGTGTACCCTTAGTCACG
>JAZUFX010000030.1:0-10634 GCA_045640885.1 Bacteroidaceae bacterium
CGGTGTGCTGTAGTCAAAGGTAATGATATCGGTGTAATAATCGTGCCCCAGGAACTCGTTATTTACCTGAAGAATGCGCTCATCGTCACAGAAAATGTAATTAAGACTGCCTGTCTGACGGCCATCGTGCTCCAAAGCGACAGCCTTCAGCCATTTTCTGACCTTTGTACGGTCAATGGCCGGCATCTTCACGTTCTCAACAGCAAACCCAATCAT
Organism: Bacteroidaceae bacterium; assembly: GCA_045640885.1. Taxonomy (GTDB): domain Bacteria; phylum Bacteroidota; class Bacteroidia; order Bacteroidales; family Bacteroidaceae; genus Colenecus. The sequence continues at coordinate 217 of JAZUFX010000030.1, forward strand.
AATATTCTATCCGAAAAACAGGTACGCCATGAAGATTGCCGCCAGAATCCCCGCGAGGTCTGCCAGCAGACCACAGCCTACCGCATATCTTGTATTCTTTATGTTCACACTGCCAAAATAAACCGCCAGTATATAGAAGGTGGTGTCGGTCGAGCCCTGGAACAGGCATGCCAGACGGCCGGCAAACGAATCGGCCCCGTATGCGGTCATGGCGTCAATCATGAGGCCGCGGGCACCGCCGCCCGACAGAGGTTTCATGAGTGCGGTGGGCAGGGCTCCCACAAAGCCGTCGTCCAGTCCGCAGGTGCGTGCCAGCCAGCCTATGCCGTCACAAAGGGCATCCATGGCACCCGAGGCACGGAATGCTCCGATGCCTACCAGTATTGCAATCAGATACGGAATGATGGAGACCGCTGTCTTGAAGCCGTCTTTGGCCCCCTCGACAAAAGCCTCGTAAACGTTTATCCTTGCCCTGATGCCGGCAATCAGGAAACCCACAATGACCAGCATCAGAATGATGTTGGCCGCGCTTGTCGAGACAATGCCTATCTTCACGGCGGGCAGGCGGCTGAAACCCCAGATGATGAGTGCCACCACGGCGCTCAGTCCTCCCAGGAACAGTATCAGGACCTTGTCCAGGCGTATTTTCTGCATGAAACAGGTGACCAGCAGTCCCACCATGGTCGAAAAGAACGTGGCCAGCAGTATGGGAATGAACACGTCGGCAGGCTGGGCGGCACCCATCTGCGCACGGTATACCAGCACACTTACAGGTATGAGAGTGAGTCCCGATGTGTTCAGCACCAGGAACATTATCATGGGGTCCGATGCCACATCCTTCCTGTCATTGAGCTCCTGCATTCTCTGCATGGCCTTGAGTCCCATAGGTGTCGCCGCATTGTCAAGTCCCAGCATATTGGCTGCAATGTTCATGAATATGTGGCCGTAGGCGGGGTCGTTCTTTGGAAGCGACGGGAACAGACGGCAGAACACCGGACTGAGCAGACGCGCAAAGCCGTTCACCACACCTCCCTTTTCGCCTATCTTCATTACGCCGAGCCACAGGGACAATACGCCGGTAAGGCCCAGCGAAATTTCAAAACCGTTTTTGGCCGATGCGAACATGGAGTCCATGATGTCGCCGAATACCTGTGCATTGCCCATGCACAGCTGAATGACGGCAACCGCAAACGCTATAAGGAAAAACGCAATCCAAATCCAGTTCAGTACCATATCGTTTGTCTTATTTGTTTACAGTAACGGTCTGCGATGCTGTGGCGGAACGCATATCGGGCGAGTACATGCACTGCACCTCGGCGTTTCCGGCCTGGAAGGCACCGGATTTCTGCACATACATGTCGTATTCCAGCATGACCTTGCCCTGTTCAAGACGGTCAAAGTAGAAATCCATACCCGAATTGCCCGGAACCATGTAATATCCACGGTTGAAGAAACGGCCTCCGCGCCATCCTGCACCGGTATCTTCGGGTTCAAGACCCGCAGCCCACATATCCCTCAACCGGACATATTCCATGGCACGCGGCACGCTGAGTTCCAGCCTTACACGGACACGGTCACCGACACCGGGTGCGGCGCCGGACTGTATTTCCTGAAGGAAATCGCCGTCGGCATTGCTCACCACACGCCACAGGCTGCGTTCCAGCACTATGCCGTTGGAACTGGCGGTAACATTCTCCAGATTGTCGGAATACTGATAATACACGGCTCCCCAGCTTATGCCGTCGGACTGGCTCTGTACTTTTATGTCCGCGGCCGATGCCGGAGCTCTGCCGGGCAGTTCAACCTTCATGTAACCGTAGCTGCTGTTGTCGGCGGCCTTGAAACTGCGCTGTCCAAGGCTGACCGTGATGTCGGGGGCCATCTGTACCGGTCCTTCACCGGCAGCCAGCAGAGCCACCACGGCATGAGCCGTTGCCGGCGATGTACCCCAGTCACTGGTCTGTCGCTGCTTGAGCAGCCAGCGCGAGCACTCCGAAGCCTCGGCGGCATGTCCTGTCGCCAGAAGTGCCTCGATGGCCAGGGACTGAGCCTCGACAGGAGCATCCTGCCAGCGGTAACCCGACTTGTTGTCTTTCCAGTATCGGCCCATCTCATCTTCCAGGACCGAGCGTTCCAGCATGGTCTGCACGACATGCTCTGCCTGCCCCGCATCGGTCTTTACAAGAACCAGGGCAAGCTGCGCCCTTTCCATAAGACTGAGGTTACGGGTGTCCTGGGCGGCTGCCAGATTCATATAGAACCTGTGTACATCGTCACGTCTGCCCGTATACCGGAAACTGTCGAAACGCCGTACTGCCAGCAGATATGTCATTTCCAGGGCACCGACGGACTGAGGCTTCTCCACGGCTTCACATTCCTTTGCGAAATGGGCATCCAGCCATGCCAGGGCACTGTTCACGGCCGACCGGAGCCTGTTGTCCAATGTCAAAGCGCCATTCTCCTGCAGACGGCCCAGACACTCCAGTATGCTTATGGTGATGTGCACATCCGAAGGCATGCCGTCCATCCACGGCCAGCCGGCACCGTCAATGTGCATGGCTGTCAGTTTGGAAACGGCAGCGTCCAGCTGTCCTGCAACGAGTTCTTCATCAAGAGCCTTGCCCAAATTGCGCAGACGGTCTTTTTCGTTCTGCGACTGGAGGTACCAGGGCGTATTCTCAACAAGAGAAGCCGTCAGATCCCCGTTCCGCTCCAGACGTGACTGCCACTCGCCCGCAGGCTGTGCCGCCCACCCGGCCACCATGGACCTGACATCGGGATTACGCCTCAATATGTCACGGGCCGATGCACTGCCCAGTATGCTGTGCGCCAGACGCAGCGAACTGGGGTCATCGGTCTTTATCAGTGTCGGAAGACACTGTATTGCATACCACATGGGTGTGGAGCTGTATTCCAGAACCAGACGCTCGTCGGCCGCCTGCGCAGAGAGAGGCTGTCTTAATTCATCAAAACTGAAACTGCGTGTCTCGTTGCCGTTGTTGAACAGCGATACTGACCTGGTCACAAGGGTTCTGGTGGAAAGTACCGGCACGGTCTGGCGCAGGGCATCCTGATATTTGCCGCACGCAGCCGACAGAGTATATTCCATAGCCTGAAGCCCGTCCTTCGGCACAGCCAGTCTGAACACCGCCATTCCGCTGCCGCAGGCAGGTACATGGACTGTAACCGCTGATGCGCTCTTCCCACCGGCCAGAGCCTTGACGGGCTGGCCCGAAACGGCATCCTTCAATTCCATGCCGGCCCTGACATCCATATCGCGGTCAGTGCCATTCATTATCTTGAAACTGAAATCCATGCTGTCACCCTGACGCACAAAACGCGGGGCAGCAGGCTCAATCATGATGTCCTTTGCAGTAACCTTTTCGAATTCGACACGTCCCACGCTCAGGCTGTCCGACCACATTATTGCCTGGACACGCCACCTGGTCAAAAGCTGCGGAGCCGGGAAACTTACGGTGGCACTGCCAAGCGAATCGGTACGGGCAAATGCAAAGAGTCCGGTGGGATTCAGATCGGTACGCAGGGCACCGATGTCCGTAACAGGCAACTGCTCAGAGTCGGCCGGTGTCGGCAGAGCCTCTTCATCCATAGCCATGGCACTGTTCTTTGTCATGGCAGCACCCCTCAGATGCATGACTGACGTTTCCACGGCTTGCATATAGCCGGCAAGCGGATCAAGCAGCACGCCTGTCAGAGCCACCTTGCCGGTATATGTCTTTGACTTGCCGTCCGAATACCACGACGGGTCATACTGCTGCGAATACCTTGAACTGAAAGATGGATAAACGTACGGATATACCCCGCTCCACGGCTGTAACTGCCATCGGTTGGTTCCGTATGCATCGAGTGCGCTGTCGTACATGTCAAGCAGCAGTCCTGCCGTTGCCGGGCTGCCGTCGCTGTTCTTCAGCCTGAAGTTCCAGACCATATCGGTGCCCGGGGCGGCAACGTCGCTGCCGTGACTGACATCGGCAATCAGGGTGTGGCTGGCGTACGGAACGTCAAAATGGATGTTGTCATAAACGGAAAGATTGTCAAGCATGCAGAACAGGTGGACGGTGAAACCGCCCTCCAAAGCCCTGGTGACAGGAATCTCCAGTTTCATCTGGTTTCCGGTGGAGACAAGTGTTCCATAGCTGTTCATACCCATGCGGTCAAGAATGGAATACAGTATGACCGATTCCTTCCACCTGTTGCCCAAGCGTATCACGGCAGTATCGCCGACATTCACCGTATCGGATTCGGCAAGTGCAAACAGCAGTCTGTCATCAGGAACCCATTCGCTGTCACTTTCAAGCAGATAACAGCCGTCCAGTTCATAATCCACGGCCAGCTCCGATTCGAACCGCATTCTGTATTCTCCTGAACGTTCAAACTTCAGTTTCACGGTGCTTTCCTTTTCATCGACGGCTACCGTCCTGTCCACCAAAGGCTTGCCCGGTATTCTGTCCGATGAGAAATTCAGGCAGTACCTTGGGAAATACCCTGCAAGTTCCTGCTTTTCAGCACTCGCTGTCAGTTCTCTCCTTTCACGCCCATTCAGCCACGGAATATTGGAATCGGAAACCGTTTCCAATGAAATCCCGGGACCGCAGACCTTTTCAAGCGGGCTTGCAAGCACCCTCACGCTGCCCTTCACATTCCGGCCGTTGTCAACAAGACCGACATTTATCCCGCAGCCTTCATCGGGCAAAATGCCTGTATGGCTGCAATTGGTGCTTATCCTACGGCTCCCGCTTCCTACATACATATTGACATCGGCCGTTCTGGTCTCGCCGTTCAAGTCAGTCACCATAACCGTCACCATAACCAAGGCCGATCCGCCAAAGGCGGTCATCATGTCTTCAGGTACCGTAAACTTAAGGCTGAAACGGCCGTCAGCCGTCGTGAAATCCTGTCCTCCGGCCAGCCTGACATACCGGCCGCCGGCGTTTCTGGCTATGAACACGTTGACTTCACGGTCATCCAGATCGGCGCTCCACTGAACCCGTGCTCCGCTTACCGGCTGTCCCGTCATGGTGACGGCCCTGCCTGTCAGACATACTTCACGGTCAAGGTAACGCAGGCTGTCAAAGGCATCGAACCCGACCGTGAACTTTGACTGGTTGAAATTCTCGACATTGATGCTGTTCCATGCGCTTACGGTTTCACCCTGTTCACCGGCAGTAGCCCTGAGACTGAAACGGCCGGGCATGGCCTCAGCAGGAATCGTGAATTTCCCGACAGCCATTCCCATGCTGTCAGTGACAAGGGTATCGGCAGCTATTTCCTTTGACGATGCATTCCTGAGCGACACCATGACCGGCGCAGCTGCAATGACCTTGCCTCCATTCAGCCCGTGACTGCTGTAATATACTGCAGCAAACTGTATGCTGTCACCCGGCCGATAGGTATAACGGTCCGTATAAAGCCTTACCGTCCCGGTCTGCGGCATATCGCGGACATAGTTCACACGGACACGGCTGTTGCCCATATCGGTCCCGCGGCTCAGTTCAAAGCTGTAGCTGCCTTCCTTGAGACCCTCAATGAGAATATGGCCATCGGAATCGCCGAATCCGTATCTGGCAATCTTTGTCCCGTTGCCTTCATAATCAAGCAGCCAGAGAGTGTATTTGACGTCAGGCTCCGGCCTGCCGGTTCTTGTATTTATAAAATATCCTTCGATATTGCCCTTTTCCGTTTCCATGGGAACGAAAGCCAGTGCCCTGCATTCGGCGTATGCAAGCGAGATGACATCCTTGGCTCCGAAATTCGAACCGGTCGACGCCAGGATGTAATATGAGCCCTGCATGAGCGGCGGAATCCTTGTCAGACCGTAGTGGCTGACATTGTCATTGGGACTGCCCATGACCACTTTCCATTCAGATGCCACATTGCCGCGTGCCAGCTGGTCCAGTACCGACGGAATGGCGGCATCCCTGATTTCGCCGGCCACTTCAACGGCCCTGAAGAATACCGTTCCGACGTTCCGGTATTCAAAAAAAGCAAGATTGGAGCCGCCTGCCATAAGGTCACCGGGCAGGGTCAGATTCACCTCCTTTGCCTCAATGAGACCAAGCAGTCCTGCGCAGTTGAACGCGCCTTCGCTCTTGGGCCATACTTCAATGGCTTTCCTGCACAGCTTGCCCGCAAGAGTCATGTACCGTATTTCCTGCTCATCGGTCATTCTGTCCGACAGGCTCTGAATCCGTGCGGCCGCCTTGCTGAGGAAAATGCTGGCAAAACTGACTTTCTTTCCATATCCTTCGGCCAGATGTATCATACCTTCCACCCAGACGGAATCGGTTTCTGACCACCTGTTGTTTAAGGAGCCTATGTCATCAAGCATGCCGGCAAGCACATCCATGCGCCGGCTGTCAATGGTAGAGCGTATTTCAGGCTTCGACTCCAGATGGCGGGCGGTAAGCAGATTGAGTACATGCAGTTCCCACAAATCCGGGTCATTGGGCTCCAGTTCCATGGTAGCCGCCACAAAATCGCTGCCCGATCCATACAGACGCATGTCCTGCAACAGTTTGCGCTGACCTTTGTTCAGATGCTGGCCCGATATGGGAGTAATGGCATTGTCAAGGAGCAAATCGGTCAGTGTGGGGCGCAGCTTCATGCCCTCCTTGTTGCCGCCGGGAAAGAAGTCCTCGAACCATTTGCCGGGAGCATTGCCAGCCTTGTCAATGGACAGCTGCAGATGCTCCATTATGGTATCGCACAACTGGCTGGCAGTAAGCTTTTCAAGCGGGATGCCACTGCCGCGGCCGTCTTCGGGCAGGTTGCGCACTATCCTTGACTTGTTCCTGTTCCAATACTGGATGTATGACTTTGCAAGAAAAGCGTGACAGATGGCCTTGTATTCGCTCTGGCCCAGCTTGGGAAGAAGGCTGTTGAACAGTTCGATTGACGATGTCAGGTTGTCACGGACCGTCATGGCCTCGATGCGTGATACATAGACGGCGCTCTTGAGCATCTGTTTCGAGTCATGTTCCGAGGCAGCCATGTCGAAAATGCCGTTCACCTTTGCAGCTGCACTCTCAGGAAGATCCTGTTCAATGTCTTTGTCTACAAGTTTCCATGCACGCTCATACTTGTCAGCGCTGGCGTTGATTGAAGTCAGTGTCATAATGGCTGTCAGAATAAGATGTCCAAGAAACCGTTTCATTTATCAGCTGTCTTTTACTGACCGAACAGGTCAGGAATGTCGGATATGTAACGTGAACGTCCCAGATGCCTGTATGCCAGATCGGTAACTTCGCGCCCCCGGGGCGTCCGTTTCAGGAAACCCTCCTGAATGAGAAACGGTTCATAAACGTCCTCAATGGTTCCGCTGTCTTCACCAAGAGCCGTCGCTATGGTATTCAGGCCGACCGGTCCACCCTTGAACTTGTCAATTATGGTGCAGAGAATGCGGTTGTCTATCTCGTCAAGGCCGTACTTGTCTATGTTCAGGGCCTCGAGTGCAATATCGGCTATTTCAAGAGTAATGCGCCCGGAACCCTTGACCTGGGCAAAGTCACGCACACGCCGCAACAGAGCGTTGGCGATACGGGGCGTCCCGCGGCTTCGGCCAGCAATCTCGGCGGCAGCATCCCTGTCACACGGAATGTTCAGTATTCCCGCACTGCGAAGCACAATCTTTTCGAGCGTGGCGGCATCGTAGTACTCCAGATGCATGTTTATGCCGAACCTGGCACGCAGCGGAGCGGTAAGCAGACCGCTTCTTGTAGTGGCACCTATCAGTGTGAACGGGTTCAGGTCTATCTGTATGCTCCGGGCAGACGGACCCTTGTCTATCATTATGTCTATGCGGTAGTCCTCCATTGCCGAATACAGATATTCTTCGACAACGGGCGAAAGACGGTGAATCTCGTCAATGAACAACACGTCGTTGGGCTCGAGCGAAGTGAGAATGCCTGCCAGATCGCCCGGCTTGTCCAGAACGGGACCCGATGTCAACTTGAAGCCCACCCCAAGTTCATTGGCAATTATGTTGCTGAGTGTGGTCTTTCCCAGTCCGGGAGGGCCGTGAAGCAAGGTGTGGTCAAGCGATTCGCCACGCTGACGGGCAGCCTGGACAAAGATGCGCAGATTCTCCACAATCTTGGACTGTCCGGCAAAGTCACTGAACCTGAGCGGTCTCAGCGCGTTGTCCAGATCACGGTCCGACTGCGATTGCTGCTGTCTTATGTCAAAATCACTGTCCATAGCCGGCTTCGGGAATCTTACTTTATGTAATCCTTCAGGTTTGCAGCATCGATGAGTTCCTGGTTGCCGCTCTCCATATTCTTGAGAGTCACCTTTTCCTGTGCCAGTTCATCGCTGCCTACAATGGCGACATACGGAACGTTTCCCGCATTGGCGTATGACATCTGCTTCTTCATCTTCGCCTCGTCGGGATAAAGCTCGGCGGCAATGCCTGCACGGCGCAGTCCGGTGACAAGTTTCATCGAGAAGGCCGATTCCTCCTGACCCAGATTCAGGAACAGCACCTTTACGCCGCCTGCTGTCTCTTTGGGATAAAGGTCCAGCTGGTTAAGCACGTCGTATATGCGGTCAGCACCGAATGAAATGCCAACTCCGCTCACACCCGGCATACCGAATATCCCGGTAAGGTTGTCGTAGCGGCCGCCACCGCTTATCGAGCCTATCTCGACATCAAGAGCCTTGACTTCGAAAATGGCTCCGGTGTAGTAGTTAAGGCCACGGGCCAGCGTCAGGTCAAGTTCCAGTTCATTCTTAAGACCGAGCTTTTCTGCACCGTCAAGAATGAAACGGCATTCACCGACACCTTTCAGACCGGTCTCACTGCCTTCAAGCACACCCGCAATGACATCGAGTTTCTGAGCATTGCTGCCTTCCAGCTTTATTATGGGCTGCAGCTTGTCTATTGCCTCCTGCGGAAGTCCCTTTTCGGCAAGTTCGGCATTGACGCCGTCCAGACCTATCTTGTCAAGCTTGTCAATGGCAACGGTTATATCGACCATCTTGTCGGCCTGACCGATGGCCTCGGCAATTCCGGCCAGTATCTTGCGGTTGTTCAACTTTATGGCTACACGTATGCCGAAGCGGCTGAACACCATGTCTATCATCTGGATGAGCTCAATCTCATAGAGCAGCGAGTCGCTGCCCACAACATCGGCGTCACACTGGTAGAACTCACGGTAACGGCCCTTCTGCGGGCGGTCAGCGCGCCATACGGGCTGTATCTGGAAACGCTTGAACGGGAACTGCAGTTCCTCGCGGTGCATTACCACGAAACGCGCAAACGGAACGGTCAGGTCATAGCGCAGACCTTTTTCACAGAATTTCGATGCCAGTTTCAGGCTGTTGCGCGACAGCAGCTCCTCATCGGTCAGACCGCTCATGTAGTCTCCCGAATTCTGTATCTTGAACAGCAGCTTGTCGCCTTCCTCGCCGTACTTGCCCATAAGGGTCGACAGGTTCTCCATTGACGGAGTCTCTATCTGACGGTAGCCGAACAGGCCGAATACGCTGCGTATGGTGTCGAATATGTAATTTCTGCGTGACATCTCCAACGGGGAGAAGTCACGGGTTCCTTTGGGGATTGACGGTTTCATCAGTCTCTTCTTGAGGTGAAAATCAGAATATAATAGATAAGTGTTGCCAGTGAGCTGAGAGCGGCTACCACATAAGTGCTTGCAGCGGCCTTCAAAGCTTCACGTGCGGGTTCCTGTGCCTGACGTGTCGTTGCAATGCCCGAATCCCTCATCCACAGAAGGGCGCGGCGGCTTGCATCGACCTCAACCGGCAGAGTCACGAAACTGAACAGGGTCGTCATGGCAAACAGAATGATGCCGGCAAGCATGATGCCGGGAAAACGCTCCACTGCCAAAATGCCTATGAGCAGCACCCATGTCACGACCTTCGACGAGAACTGCACTACCGGAACCAGAGCCGAACGCATTTTCACCGGCGCGTATCCTACGGCATGCTGTACGGCATGTCCGCATTCGTGGGCAGCCACAGCCACAGCTGTCATGCTGTTGCCGTAATACACGTCATGACTCAGGTTTACAGTGTTGTCGGCAGGATTGTAATGGTCTGTAAGACGACCGTTCACACAGGTAATCCTGACATTGTCAATGCCGTTTTCATGCAGCATGCGCTGTGCGGCATCGGCCCCGGTCATACCCTGTGGAGCGGGCCACTTGGAATACTTCTTGAACTTGCTTTCAAGATTGGCCTGAACAACCCAGCCAAGTATGGCAATCCCTATAAACAGTACCCAGTACGACATATCTTATCTTTCAATTGTCTGGTTGCGGTCCGGACCTACAGATACTATGGAAACCGGAGCTCCCAGATATTCTTCAATGAATGAAATGTAGTTGTTGAACTCCTCGGGGAATTCATCTTCGCAGTGAAGGGCGGTAAGATCGGTCTTC
>JAZUFX010000031.1:0-18441 GCA_045640885.1 Bacteroidaceae bacterium
AGACACCGGCAATATGGTCGGCGACGCCCAGTTCAACCATAAGGGCCGCCAGGTTGTTGCTTGTCACAACCACGCGTTCGAAAGTCCTGTCTAGTGCCAGTTCCTGGAGAATGGAGCCTTCCTTCCACGGGTTGGCAATGGCAACTTCAAGCACATTGCAGCTGTTCTGCATTCCAAGCAGTGAGGCATATTCCATGCACCCTCTGTCAAAACCGGTTCCCGGGGAAATGCAGGCCGACAATGACAGACAGGCCAGTACCTTCAGCGGGACAGACAGCAGACGTTTCATTCGGCAACGGAACGTTTTACCCTGAAGACGGTATTCATGACAATATCTGCAATTATGCTGTCGCCCTGTTCCGTCGGGTGTACGGTGTCCATGAAGTACTGCTCCTTTCCCTGGAACGGCGTGTTCAGGTCAACAATCGGCAGACTCTCCTCTTGGGCAAGTTCCCTGATTCCCGGAACGATTTCCGAATCTATTATTCCGCCGTCAATGAAGAAGGCGTGGCTGGTGACCGGCGTCGGCAGCATAAGCCAGATTTCCGGTCTGGCAGGCAGTGAACGCAGCGTGTCTATCATGGCCTTCATGTCGGCCTTGAACTTGCTGCGGTCCGTCCAGTTGTATGGCTTGCTGTCATTGGTGCCAAGCATCAGAATGACAAGATGCGGGTTGAATTCCAGTGCATTCCTGTATTCCTGCTCGTTTATGTACGGCATGTCGGTTCCGTTCATCATCGTGGCTCCGCAGACTCCGAAATTGCGGACATCATATCCGCTTCCCAGCTGTTTTCCTATGATGCCGGGGTAGGTGTCGTTTTCGCGGTCGGCAATGCCGTGCCCGTAGGTTATGCTGTCGCCAAGACATGCAACTCTGACTGGTTTGTTCTCACATGAAGCTGCGCACAATGCAATTGCTGCTGCTGCCAATATCATTCCAAAGGCTTTCATTATGATTGTGTTTTATTGTTTTCCAATTGACAGCGGATGCTTTCGGCGTGGATGGTTTCAAACAGGGCACGTACAAACTTTTCGTTTATTCCCTTTTCCGCTGCAAGTTTTGCCACGCTGTCCGATACGCTCCGGTACCGCTTTGACTGGAGAATTGCAAGATTGTTCATGTGTTTGTATTCTCCAATTGACTGGACAATCTGCATCCTTTTTGCAAGAATCTCCACAAGTTGTGCATCCAGAATGTCCAGCTCGCTGCGGCTGGATGCCAGATTCCTTGTATCGTCCTCATGTATTTCCCTATGCCATTTCAGTGAGGACAGCATGGACCGGAATTCACATGGAGTGAGCTGCTGCCGGCTGTCGCTGAACGCATTCTCCGGATCCGGATGAACCTCAACGAACAATCCGTCCGAATTCATGTCAAGGGCCATCTGTGACAATGCGGCAACCAGTTCGCGCTTGCCGGCCATGTGGCTGGGGTCGCATAATATGGGCAGTGACGGCATGCGGCGGCGCAACTCAATAGGTATTTCCCATTGGGGGGCATATCTCAGCACGCTTTCCTGTATGTCGCTGAATCCGCGGTGTATGGCGCTTATATGACTGATTCCCGCCCGGTCAAGTCTCTCAATAGCTCCGGTCCACAGATTGATGTCGGGGTTGATGGGGTTCTTTACCATTACATGGATGTCGCTGCCTTTCAGGGCCTGGGCAATTTCTTCGACGGCGAAAGGACTTGTGGTTGTTCTGGCTCCAATCCACACAATGTCTATTCCGGCTTTCAATACCGCCTCGACGTGGGCTGTCCCGGCAACTTCCACAGCAAGTTTCATCCCGGTTTTCTCTCTGGCCATGCAAAGCCAGTCAAGTGCCTCCAAACCAGCACCTTCAAAACCGCCGGGCCTGGTCCGCGGCTTCCATATTCCTGCACGGAGGATTCCTATTCCCATGGCGGAGAGTTTTTCCGCACATTCCATTACCTGCCGGGCCGATTCGGCGCTGCATGGTCCTGCAATGACTGTAAAGTCCTGTGGCATATTCGTACTCTGAATCATTGGCTGCAACTGACAATGTGACCGTTCTCCATTTGAATCATTCCTTCCTGGGCCAGATAGGCGAGCGTATGGTCGATTTTATTCTTTTCAAATGGCAATGCAAAAATGGAGTCGGGCTTATTGGGGTTATCTTCAATCTGTTTCAGGATACTGTCGGCAATAAGCTGCCTTTCGCCATATTTCATGCCGTCGGCGGTTCTGGAACAGCAAATGTCGCAATGCATGCACGGCTTTTTCTGCTTCTCGCCGAAATATTCAAGCAGCATCGCACTGCGGCAACCATGCTGGCGGGTCGCATACTGTATCATCGCTCCGATTCTCTGCTGGAATTCCTCCATTCTGGTGCGATATACTTCGGGCTCGAACTTTATCAGGGTGGAATCAACTCTGGGGCGTGTCCAGATTATCACGGGGGTCTTGCGCTCAGGAGTATATCGGACCACGCCCTGTCTTTGAAGATTGCATAGAATCTCGTATAGCCTGTGGCGGTCAATGCCGGCACGCATTGATATCAGCTGCTCATCAATGAAGGCAAAGTCTGTAAAAATTCCGCTGTAGAGCCTGAGGACGACTTCCATGACTTTATCGGTTTCGCTGTCCTGATGTATGCGGTCAAGTTCGTCGCGGCTTGCCGTGAACAGCAGTTTGGCACTGTATTCCATCTCATCGACAAACTCAATGAATCCCATTCGGGTCAGTATTCGCAAGGCACTGTCGGTCTGGATTACAGGCAGTGAAAAATGGTGGCAGAATTCCCCGAGCGAGAATGTGAAAGTGCAGTCCTGTCCGTCACCTATGGCCATTTCGTGCCAGTATGCCAGCTTATCATAAACGGTGCGGATGAAATCCTCCTTTGGAAAACTGTCGCTGACACGACGGCTCACGGTGCGTTTGTCACCGGGCGCGACAAGAAGAACGGCGTATGAGCGCAGACCGTCACGTCCGGCACGGCCCGCCTCCTGATAATATGCCTCAATGGAGTTAGGCATATCCATGTGTATGACCGTCCTGACATCGGGCTTGTCAATACCCATGCCGAATGCGTTTGTCGCTACCATGATCCGCTCTTTACCCGCAGTCCAGGACTTTTGGCGCCCGTCTTTGACGAGAGGGTCAAGCCCGGCATGGTAGAATGTGGCCGATATCCCGTTTGCATTGAGAAAATCGGCAGTCTCCTTCGTGCTCATTCTGTTCCTTACATACACTATGCCGGAACCGGGGACTTTCTGCAGGATATGAGCCAGTTCCATGAGCTTGTTGTCGGTGTTGCGCACTATGTATGACAGGTTCTCCCTGTAGAAGCTCATGCGTATAATGTTGCTTCCGGCAAATCCCAGCTTGTCCTGGATGTCCTGGGCAACTTTCGGGGTCGCGGTCGCTGTCAGTGCCAGGACAGGGACTCCCGGAAGCATGCGGCGTATGTCGGCAATCCTGAGATACGAAGGGCGGAAATCATAGCCCCATTGGGAAATGCAGTGCGATTCGTCTATGGTCAGCAGACATATTTTCAAATGCCGCAGTTTCTTGAGGAAAAGTTCCGATTCAAGTCTTTCGGGTGAAACATACAGGAATTTGTAACCGCCGTATATGCAGTTTTCCATGACTGCAGTCACTTCGTCGCGCCTCATGCCTGTATGTATGGCGGCAGCCTTGATGCCGTGGTCACGCAGAATCCTGACCTGATCCTTCATGAGCGCAATAAGCGGCGTGATGACAAGACATACACCATCCATTGCCATGGCAGGCACCTGAAAAGTGATGCTTTTGCCGCCACCTGTAGGCATCAGTCCCAAAGTGTCTTTCCCGCTGCCTATACTCTCAATGATAGGCTGCTGGACACCGCGGAAACTGTCGTACCCCCAGTACTGTGATAATATCTCAAGATAGGACATAGTGCCCTCAGGAATTGTCTTTCCGTGACTCTTGGCTGCCAGGCTTTATCCCCTCAATCTGGAGCAGTACGTCACCTTTCTTGAAGTTGTTTTCCTCAATGGAATAGCAGATGTCAAACGAGCGTTTGGTCTTTATGTAGGTCACATATTCGCTCTGCCCGAATGCAATGCCGTTCAGCGGATGCCCGCTTTTGCTGTCGATGAGTTCAAGCTTGATATGCTCATGCCCCCGGCCTACCACCTTGCTGGTGCCATAGTCGTACACGTTGCAGGTACGGAATATGGGCTTGTGGTTATCGGGTCCGAATGGCTGGAAACGTTTCAGGTCATGGAAGAACTTTGGCGTGATATCCTTGAAGTCAAGGTCACTGTCAATGTCAATCGTCGCCTGTGTCTGGTCGGGCTGTATGTGGTCCGATACGTACTCCTCAAAGCGGCGCTTGAATTCCTCGACATTTTCAACTTTCAGGGTCAGACCGGCGGCGTATGTGTGACCGCCGAAGTTTTCAAGCAGGTCTCTGCAGCTTTCAATGGCTTTGTAAACGTCAAAACCGGAAACCGAACGTGCCGAACCTGTCGCCACGTCGCCGGTGCGTGTGAGGACTACGGCCGGTTTGTAGAAGACTTCGGTAAGGCGTGAGGCTACAATGCCTATCACGCCACGCTTCCAGTTCTCGTTGTAAAGCACAATGGCGTGACGGTTCTCTCCGGCTTCAAGGCTGCTTACAATTTTGCCGGCTTCTTCGGTCATTTCCTTGTCATCATGTTTGCGCTCGGCGTTTTCCTGGTCAATGCGTTCGGCCAGTTCCAGCGCGTGGCTGTAGTCTTTTTCAACCAGCAGATCAACGGCTTTCTTTCCGCAGCTCATGCGTCCTGCCGCATTGAGGCGCGGACCGATCTTGAAGACAATATCGTTTATCGACAGACTCTTGTCGTCAAGTTTGCAAACGTGTATTATGGCCTTCAAACCCGTACAGGGGTTGCTGTTCAGCTGCTCCAGCCCGAAATGGGTAAGAACGCGGTTCTCTCCCATAATCGGCACGATGTCGGATGCGGTGCTTACTGCAACAAGGTCAAGGCTCGGTAGCAGCTCGCTGAAATTCACGCCTGTTTCCAGAGCGAAAGCTTGCATGAGCTTGAATCCCACTCCGCAGCCGGAGAGATGCTTGAACGGATATGTGGAATCGAAACGCTTGGCGTTCAGAATGGCTACGGCCGGCGGTAATTGGTCATCGGGTACATGATGGTCACAGACAATGAAGTCGATGCCCTTTTCCTTGGCGTATGCGATTTCCTCTATGGCCTTTATGCCGCAGTCCAGCACGATTACCAGTTTTACGCCAGTTTCAAATGCGTAGTCAACACCTTGATGCGACACTCCGTAACCTTCGTTGTACCGGTCGGGAATGTAATAGTCAAGATTGTCATAACTTCTTTTAAGGAAGTTATATACCAACGCAACGGCTGTCGTTCCGTCAACGTCGTAATCTCCATAGACCAGAATCCTTTCGCCCTGTTCAATGGCCTGGCATATTCTCTGCACGGCCTTGTCCATGTCTTCCATAAGCCACGGATCCAACAGCTCGTTGAGCTGGGGGTTGAAGAATTTCTGGGCCTGCTCCTTGTCGGTGATACCTCTCTCTATGAGCAGCCTGCAAAGAATAGGACTAATCCCAATGGCCTTTGATAGCTCCTGGGCTGCCTGAACCTGCTGCGGGGTGGGGGGTATGCAGTTCCATTTGAAATTCATTATGTATGTTGTTTATTATTTTATTCATTTTTTTTGATGTAATGCCAGCCGTCGTACTGCAACATGCATACTGCTGCCTGTGCGCGCGGTTATTATATATGCGAAAAGCAAAAATATGAAAATGATTCCGTTTCTGCAAACGAAACGGACAAGATTTGACCGATTACCGGCTTGCCGCAACGCATTCCATTTCTATGAGCCAGCCGGGACGGCAGACGGGTGCCTGCAGAATAATCCAAGGCTTGTCCGGAAAGCGTTTTCTGAAGATTTCCGTAACGACCGTGCTGTCGGCAGGGTCGCGAAGATATACCAGTATTGAGCAGATGCTGTCCATACTTGAACCTGCTTCTTCAAGCAGCACCCGGACGTTTTCAAGCATGCGTGCTGTCTGTAACGTGATATTGCCGGTATGCAGCACATGGCCTATGCTGTCGATGCTTGCGGTGCCGGAAATGAAAATGTGCCGGCCTGCAATCGAACCGCGTTCGAATCTTACTCCGTATTCCGATGTACGGCTCAAATGGCTCAAACCATACAGGTGTCTTATCGGCTGGTTCCTGAATGCAACGGCATCCATCATTACCACGTTGCGGTGGTCGGCGGTACGCCCCTCAATGCCTGTGCTGGCAATGAAGTGGGTGCTTGCGGTCAGGTTGTGCCTGTCGAAAACAGCGTTGCGTCCTTCAACCATCCCCTTGTAGTTGACGTCGATATTCTGTATGAAGAACCATGTCCGTGCGCAGTCGTTCTCCAGCTTGAGTCCTGCCGATTCCAGTCTGTCGCTGAAATCTTCAAGCAGACTGGCTGTCTGGTCAAACGAACCGTTCTTTGCCGAAAGCCCGTTTACATACCAATACTGCACCTCTTCACCGCTTTCAACTTTGTACAGTCCGTTTTCCTGGCTTATTGTGGCATTGTCGTCGCACCAGACCCATGCGGCAATCTTCGTGCCGTTCAGCGGAGTCTGTCCTATGATGGAAACAGGACAGTTCCAGTGCAGTTCTTCCATAAGCGGTTCAGTCTGTGTCGCAGTGTCGCTCAGGAAAAACCTTATGAATACCTGATTCCCTGTGGCGTCAATGGCTTTGACTATGCTGCTCAGCTGCTCGCGGAACGGCAGCATGGGGTTGGAAACGGTGAATATGTGGTGCGATTCGCTCATTGTTGTTTCAATATGCATTCGCAGGCTTCGAGAATATCCTGAAACGTCTGCTCAAAATCATTGGTGTACCAAGGGTCGGCCACATCGCGCACGTGCCCGGTATAGGACATCATGAGTCTGACCTTGCTTCCAGGGTCGGACGGAATTATGCGCCTCAGCCAGTTCAGGTTGCTTTTGTCCATACAGACAATCAGATCAAACCGGCCGTAGTCATGCGGGGTTATCTGTCTTGCCGTCTTCTCTTTGTCAAAAAGCACTCCGTGCTGTGTAAGACAGCGTTTTGCTGGCGGATATATGCCGTTTCCTATTTCTTCGGCTGATACGGCGGCCGATTCGACACGGTACCTGTTTTCAATTCCCCGGGCTTTTATGAGCGCCTTGAAAATGAATTCTGCCATAGGACTCCGGCAAATGTTTCCATGACACACGAACAGTATCCTTGTTACATCATCTTTCATGACGTGCAAAGATATGAAAAACCTTTTACCTGTAAAAGCTGGAAATCTGCTGGAACAGTGACCGTTTCAGGCTGTCCGGTGCAAAAGACATGCTGACCGCATTTTCCAACAGGGTGGCGGCATCGTGTCTTGTCATGCCGAAAGTCGAACGTATCAGTTCGTACTCGTGGCGAAGATCGATATTCTCGACTGTCATGTCGTCTGTGTTTATGCAGAAGTTGAGTCCTTTCCGCATGAACTGCCTGTATGGAAAACCGCTGATGTCGTCGAATAGTTCCGTACAGATGTCCGATGTGGGACATAACGTCAATGGAATGCGCTTTGCTGCAAGCTCGTCCATAGTTTCTGCATCCTTGTATGCAAGAACGCCGTGGCTTATTCGGGCTGCGCCCATTTCCAGAGCGTCGTGTATGCTCTCTATACCCGAAACCAGGCCGTCGGCCTCGCCGGCATGGATTACAAATGGGACATTCTTCTCTTTTGCGTAGCTGAACAGCCGGGCGTAATCCCTTGTCGGAAACAGGGCTTCGGCGCCGGCGAGATCGGCTGCTACGACGCCTTTGCCCAGATATTCGGCAACCATGTCTATTGTCTTGATGTTGGCCTCGCTGACATCGGCCTCATTGCCTCGCATGCAGCAGAGAATAAGGCGGCATGGCAGCAGAGTGTCGTCAAGTCCGGCAATGGCTGCCTCCACTACCTGTTCCATGGTGAGTCCGCGGTCCATGGATTTTTGCGGTGCAAACCGTATTTCGGCATATATAAGTCCGTCCTCCCTAAGTTCGTGGAGAAGGTTGTTGACGGCCAGGGTTATTCCCTGCTCGGTCTGCAGCAGCGAACAGGAATAATCGAATTTTGTAAGGAAATCATTCAGGGAATGGCAGTCGCTTCCGGCGCACATGAGCTCATGCAGTTCGCTGTCGCTTTTCTGCGGCAGTCCCTGGATGGAGGCAAGTTCCTTCGCGGACTCAAATGATATGCTGCCGTCCAAATGAAGATGAAGGTCAACAAGTGCTCCGAATTCAAAAGAGCCGTCATTCTTTCCGGTGGTGAACAGCGTGTACAGCGCAACGGAAATTACGCATGCCAGTACTGCAGCCGGTATGATAATCTTGCGTTTTTTCATATTGTTACAATGGGTTTTGCGGTGATTTGAACCAGTCGATGAACTGTTTCAGCCCGTCGGTGAGCTCCGTTGACGGTCTGAATGACAGCTCACTTTTCATCTTTGACATATCGGCACACGCTCCCGTTATCCTGCCGCGTTTTGCGGGCTGGTATTCTATCTTTGCCTCCATGCCGAGTTCCTTTGCGGAGAGGGCGATGAATTCGCTGAGTCTGGTGCATGCCGAGCTGCCTACGTTATAGATGCAGAATGGAATGTCACTTCCGTCGGAAAGAGGCTTCCTGTCCATGATACGTATTATGGCATCGACGGCATCGTCGATGTAAATGAAGTCGCGGCTGGCGTTTTCATCACCGAAGACAATGCAGGGGCGTTTCCTGCTGATATCGGTGGCAAAAATCATGGATACCGTGTCGGGGCGGCTCCATGGCCCGTAAACGGTGAAGAATCTCAGACCGGTCGTGGGTAGTCCGTACAGCTGGCTGTAGGAGTGCGCCATAAGTTCGTCGGCTTTCTTGGTCGCGGCATTCAGGCTCATGGGGCAGTCGGTTCTCCGTTCTTCGTTTGACGGATTGGTGTAACTTGTGCCGTAGACCGATGAGGACGATGCGTAAATGAGTTGTCTTACTCCGTTCAGGCGGCTGTTCTCCAGTATGTTCATGAATCCGACAAGATTGCTGTCGATGAATGCGTAAGGGTTGGCTATGGAATCGGTCAGGCCTGATTGTCCGGCAAGGCTGATTACAATGTCAAATTTCTCGTTCAGGAACAGTTGCGTCACTTGTCCGCGGTCGGAAATGTCCATCCGTATGAAACTGTAGCCGTTGAATATGGTGCTGCGTCGCACCGAGCCGTCAATGAAGCGGTTTGTGCTCGATTCTATTCCACACCATTTGAGTCTGGCCAGTTTGAGGCGCGTGTCGTAACTGTCGTTCAGGTTGTCAATTCCGATGACTGTATGTCCTGCCTCTGACAGACGGAATGACAGTTTTGAACCTATAAAACCGGCTGCTCCGGTGACAAGTATCTTCATTTTGAATAAAATTGCTGCTGTTTGGTTTACAAAAGTACAATAAATAGTCGTAATTTGCGACAAAATGACATAATGAATATTTTTAGTGCATTTATGCAAAAATAGCATTCAACAATACATAAAAATGCATATACAGTGGGATTTTCTCGCTTTTCTTGAATATTTTATACTATTTTTGCAAAAATAGTTACAGAATTATTTGGCTGAAATTGTGACAAATGGTAACTTTGCGCTCGATTTTGATAGCATAATATCAAAATAACACTTTTACGGGAAGGTTTTTAATTAAAATAACAAGAGATTATGGACAAAAAGACACAGAATTGGGTTGACAGCTTCATGGCTGAGCTCATTGCAAAGAATCCGGGCGAGAAGGAATTCCACCAGGCCGTACGCGAAGTGGTTGAAAGTGTAGCACCTTATATAATGGAGAATCCGCATCTTCTTGACCAGAAGATCATGGAACGTATCGTTGAACCTGAAAGAATGATCATGTTCCGTGTTCCATGGATGGACGACAAAGGTGAAATTCATGTAAACCGCGGTTTCCGCGTTCAGATGAACAGTGCCATCGGCCCGTACAAAGGCGGTATCCGTTTCCACTCAAGCGTAAACCTGAGCATCATGAAGTTCCTTGCTTTCGAGCAGACTTTCAAGAACAGCCTTACCACACTTCCTATGGGCGGTGCAAAGGGCGGCTCGGACTTCAGCCCGCGCGGCAAGTCAGACGCTGAAGTAATGCGTTTCTGCCAGAGCTTCATGAACGAGCTGTTCCGTCATATCGGTCCTGACACTGACGTGCCTGCAGGTGATATAGGTGTCGGCGGACGTGAAGTAGGTTTCATGTTCGGCCAGTACAAGAAGCTGCGTGACGAATGGACCGGTACATATACCGGCAAGGGCCAGGGCTGGGGCGGTAGCCTTATGCGTCCTGAGGCAACCGGTTACGGTGCATGCTACTTTGCACAGTCAATGCTTGCTACACGCGGCACAAGCTTCGAGGGCAAGACAGTTGCCATTTCAGGTTCAGGTAACGTTGCACAGCATGCTGCCGAGAAGGCTATGCGTCTCGGTGCAAAGGTTGTCACTCTGTCAGACAGCAATGGTTCAATCTATGATCCGGACGGATTTACCGAAGAGAAGATTGCCTACGTCAAGAAGCTCAAGAACGTTATCCGTGGCCGCATCAAGGAATATGTCAAGGAATATCCCAATGCCAAGTATATGGAAGGCCAGCGCCCATGGAGCATCAAGTGCGACATTGCAATGCCTTGCGCTACCCAGAACGAAATCGATGCCAACGATGCTCAGATGCTGGTGAACAACGGCTGTATGTGCGTTTGCGAAGGTGCCAACATGCCTACTCTGCCCGACGCAATTGCAATCTTCCAGAAGGCCAAGCTGCTCTATTCGCCGGGTAAGGCTTCAAATGCCGGTGGTGTTGCTACCTCAGGTCTTGAAATGTCACAGAACTCAATGCGTCTCAAGTGGACTTCAGAGGAAGTTGACGAAAAGCTGCACCGCATCATGGCCGACATCCATGAGGCTTGCGTAAAGTACGGTACAGAAGAAGACGGTTATATCAACTACGTCAAGGGTGCCAACATTGCAGGCTTCATGAAGGTTGCCAACGCAATGTGCGACCAGGGATTGGTATAATAAGATATTTTTGCGATATTTGTCGCTGCCCGGGTGACCGTCGGTCAACGGGCAGCGACAATTTTTTTGCCACAGGTACAAGGAACGTACTGATATTATGAATTCTCAGGAACCGGATTACAGTGGACTGATGTCCAGAAGGATAAGAAACATTCTGCTGGTTTGTAACAGTTATGACAGTTTCGCTCTTGAAGAGGATGGCCATATCGAGCAGCAGATTGCTCAGGACTATGCCCAGCTGAACTTGAGCAATCCACCTGACATTACGCGCGTCGAGACAACGTCCGAGGCTTTGGAGATGGCGGCGTCGGGACGCAAGTTCGACCTTGTGATAACCATGTACAATGTGGGGGAGCCGGGCGTCTTTGACTTTTCGGTGCAGATGAAACGGATAGCTCCCGATACGCCTATCGTGCTGCTGGCCACTTTCTCGAAGGAAATTTACAACCGCCTTCATGACCATGACCATTCGGCCATTGACTGGTTTTTCTGCTGGAACAATTCAACGGACCTTATCATAGCAATCATCAAGCTGCTGGAGGACAATATGAATGCCGAGTACGACATTCAGGAATGCGGTGTGCGTGCCATACTTCTTGTCGAGGATTCCGTGCGTTACTATTCGTCTTATCTGCCGGTTCTTTACAAACTGGTGCTCCAGCAGAACAGCGCGGCAATAAGGGATACGCTGAACGAGAAACAGCAGACCATGCGCAAGCGCTCGCGCCCCAAGATTCTTATGGCCCGGTGTTATGACGATGCCATAGAACTGTATGAGCGCTACAAGCAGAATATCCTTGGCGTGATTTCCGATGTGGGTTTTGTGGTTCACCGCAGTGACAAGCCTGAACAGGAAAAGCTGGATGCAGGTATAGATCTGTGCCATCGGATAAGGAAGGACAATCCCACAATGCCCATCCTCATGCAGTCTTCGCAGGAGAGCATGCGTCAGGTCGCAGACCAGTTGGGGTGTGGATTTGTCGTCAAAAAGTCAAAGACGCTAACCCATGACCTTGCCGAATATATAGGACGCGAGTTCGGATTCGGTGATTTTGTGGTTACCGACCAGCAGACGGGTGAAGAACTGTTCCGTGCCAAGGACCTGTGGGGCTTTGAGCGTATAATAAAGGAAATTTCGGACAGTGATTTCCGCCGTCTTTCCGACAAAAACTACATATCGCGCTGGCTGTTTGCACGCGGACTTTTTGCGCTTGGCAGGAAACTGCGTCCGCTTACCATACGTGACGACTCCGACCTTCCGGAGGTGCGCCGCATAAACCTGGCCTTCATCCACGATTTCCGTGTCAATCAGGGGGTTGGTGTAGTGGCCAGGTTTGACCCGCAGACGTATAATGACACCATAGGCTTTGCACGTCTGGGTGACGGCTCACTTGGAGGCAAGGGACGCGGACTGGCGTTCCTGAACCATATTCTGGTCAAGTATGACATGTATGACAAGTATGAGGACGTACGCATAACCGTGCCCCGTACGCTTGTCATCACAACCGATTATTTTGACCGTTTCATCATTGACAACGGACTCCAGTATGTCATCAATTCCGATGTCAGTGACGATGAGGTCCTGAGCGAGTTTGTCGCATCGGCTCTGCCGCAGGATCTGACCGAGGCTTTGAGGACCTTTGTCCACAATATACGCCGTCCTATTGCCGTGCGCTCTTCATCGAAACTTGAGGATTCCTACTACCAGCCTTTTGCCGGTGTTTACTCTACGTACATGATTCCCCATACCGAGAACGAAGACCAGGAAATCCGTCTGCTGTCAAAGGCAATCAAGAGCGTGTATGCATCGGTCTATTTCTCGGCATCAAAAAGTTACATATCGGCCACAGCCAATGTGATCAGCGATGAAAAAATGGCTGTCATTCTGCAGGAGGTCTGCGGAAGCCGTGACGGAGACTACTATTTCCCTACGTTCTCGGGTGTGGCCCGTTCAGTGAATTTCTACCCGATTGGGCACGAAGACCCGGACGACGGCATTGTCAAACTTGCTTTCGGGCTTGGAAAGGCTGTCGTTGACGGTGACCAGGTTCTCAGGTTCTCACCCAAATATCCGAAACACGTGCTTCAGACATCGACTGTCGGACAAGTCATGACCGAAACGCAGAAATACATGTTCGCACTCAGTCTGGAGCCTGAAAGATTCAAGACATCGGTCAATGATTCAGTCAACCTTGAGCGTATTGACGTGGCTGACTGTGAAAAGTTCTGTAACCTGAAGTATGTCGCTTCTACCTGGGATGACGAAAACCAGCGTCTGGTCGATTCCACATATCCGCAGGGGCCGAGGTTCATCACATTCTCGCAGATTCTCAAGTACAGGACTTTCCCTTTGCCGGAAATCGTTATGGAACTGTTGGAAATAGCCAGGAAGGAAATGAAGTGCGGTGTGGAAATTGAATTCGCCGCCGACCTTTACCGTGGCGGAAAGCCAAAACTTCCAAAATTCAACGTGCTGCAGATAAGACCCATCTCGGTTGACAGCCGCAATGTCGAGGTTGACTGGAACAGCGTCGACACTGAAGGCTCGTTCCTTGAATCGGCCAGCGCCTTAGGCACCGGCTGGATAAGAGGCGTAAGGGATATCATTTATCTGAAGCCGCAGATGTTCGATACGGCGCTTACTCCACAGATTGCCTCGCAGATAAAAGCCCGGAATGCACAGATGCGTTCACAGGAAGACGGTTATGTACTTGTCGGTTTTGGCCGATGGGGCTCCAGCATACCTTCGCTTGGCGTGCCGGTGCAGTGGGGCGATATATCGCAGGCCAGAGCCATCGTGGAGTGCAGTCTGGAAAATTTCAGGGTCGATCCAAGCCAGGGTACTCATTTCTTCCAGAATCTGACATCGTTCAATGCCGGATATGTGAACATCGACCCGTTTGCCGGCCGTGGAGACCATTTGGATTTTGAGCTTCTTGATTCCATGCCTGCCGTATGGGAGACAGAACTCGTGCGCCAGGTCCGTTTTGACCATGACATTGAAATATGTATTGACGGCCGCAAGGGCCGTGCCTTTATGAAATAGTCTAAAGT
Organism: Bacteroidaceae bacterium; assembly: GCA_045640885.1. Lineage (GTDB taxonomy): Bacteria > Bacteroidota > Bacteroidia > Bacteroidales > Bacteroidaceae > Colenecus. Next base: position 14,144 of record JAZUFX010000031.1, read on the forward strand.
TTTCAAAAATATGGTAACATTTGTATTGTGTCTTGTAATCCTGGTATTGGGTTACATTTTTTATGGAAGATATTTGAGCCGGCTTATCGGTCTGGATGCACAGCGTGCCACTCCCGCCATGTCAATGACCGATGGAGTTGACTATGTGCCCATGTCGGGATGGAAGGCATTCATGATACAGTTCCTCAACATTGCCGGACTTGGGCCTATTTTCGGTGCCATTATGGGTGCCAAATACGGCACATCGTCGTATCTGTGGATTGTCTTCGGTTCCATTTTTGCCGGAGGCGTGCACGATTTCCTTTCGGGAATGATGTCCATAAGGCATGACGGAGAAAGCATTACTTCAATTGTGGGGCATTATCTTGGCGATACCGTTCAGAAAGTGTTCACGGTCTTTTCGCTCGTTCTCATGATTCTGGTAGGTGCAGTGTTCGCATCGCAGCCTGCAGACCTGCTTGCCCGCCTTACGCCCGAGACGCTTTCGGCCAACTTCTGGATTATAGTTATATTCGTCTATTATCTCATTGCCACCATGTTCCCGGTTGACAAGATAATAGGCCGCATATATCCGCTGTTCGGCGCACTCCTGCTGTTCATGGCGCTTGGCATAATGGTTTCGCTTTTCATCCACCATCCCGATCTGCCTGAAATGTGGAACGGTTTCGGAACAAAGTATGAAAAGTCGCCAATCTTTCCCATGATGTTCGTTTCCATTGCGTGCGGCGCGGTGAGCGGTTTTCACGCCACACAGTCTCCGCTTATGTCGCGCTGCCTGACGAATGAACGTTACGGGCGCAGCGTGTTCTACGGGGCAATGATAACCGAAGGTGTCGTGGCACTTGTGTGGGCTGCTGCCGCAACTGCATATTATGGGGAGAACGGTACCGATGCATCGGCTGCCCAGATTGTTCTTGACCTGTCGCATACATGGCTCGGCAAGGTCGGCGGAATCATGGCCGTCCTGGGCGTTGTCGCAGCTCCTGTCTCAACCGGTGACACTGCGTTGAGATCGGCCCGTCTCATGGTTGCCGATGCCATTCATCTTGAACAGAAGTCAATACGCCGGCGTCTCGTAATCTGCATACCGCTGTTCGTGGTGACTCTTGCCATTCTGATTTTCAGCATGAACGACAAGGATGGCTTTGCCGTAATTTGGCGTTATTTCTCATGGTCCAACCAGACGCTGTCGGTATTCACGCTGTGGACAATCACGGTTTTCCTGGCCAGAACCCGCAAGAACTACATAGTGTCACTGATTCCGGCCCTCTTCATGACCATGGTCACGTCATGCTACATACTGATTGCTCCTGAAGGACTTGAACTGTCTCCAAAACTGTCGTACATTCTGGGAGGCGTGTTCACTTTGAATCTGCTGTATATCTTCATCCGTTGGAAAAGACATTATGACGGTAAGGTCAAAGAAGCAAAATAATGCTAATTGCAAAATATAATAAGCGGATTTCCGCCAAAAAAGCGTAACTTTGTCCGTCTTGGATTCTATCGGGTCCAGGACGGGCTTTTTTATATCCCGAAATATCATTCAATAACAAGATATGGCAAAGAAATTTATCACATGTGATGGTAACGAGGCTGCAGCTCACGTAAGCTACATGTTCTCCGAGGTAGCCGCTATCTACCCCATCACCCCGTCATCACCTATGGCGGAGCACGTTGACGAGTGGGCAGCCCGCGGTCGCAAGAACCTGTGGGGCCAGACCGTCTCAGTTCAGGAAATGCAGTCAGAAGCCGGTGCTGCCGGTGCAGTTCACGGTTCACTTCAGGCAGGTGCCCTGACAACTACATTCACTGCATCGCAGGGCCTGCTCCTTATGATTCCAAACATGTACAAGATTGCAGGTGAACTGATTCCTTGCGTGTTCGATGTATCGGCACGTACACTTGCCAGCCACTCACTTTGCATATTCGGTGACCATCAGGACGTTATGGCATGCCGCCAGACCGGTTTCGCCATGTTCTGCGAAGGTTCTGTACAGGAAGTCATGGACCTGACAGCCGTTGCACATCTGTCAACTCTGGAAACCTGCGTTCCTTTCGTGAACTTCTTTGACGGTTTCCGCACATCACACGAGTACCACAAGATTGAAGTCATGGATCAGGAGGCTATCCGTCCGCTGGTCAAGGAAGAGTACATCAAGCGCTTCCGTGACCGTGCCCTCAGCCCTGAACGTCCTGTGACACGCGGTACTGCCGAAAACCCTGAAACATTCTTCACACACCGTGAGGCCTGCAACCAGTACTATGATAGCGTACCTGAAGTTGTAGAGAAGTATCTGGGTGAGATTTCAAAGATTACAGGCCGCGAATACCACCTGTTCTCATACTACGGAGCCAAGGATGCAGACCGCATGATCATTCTCATGGGTTCAGCTACCGATGCCGCCCGCGAAGCCATCGACTACCTGAACGCCAACGGCCAGAAGGTCGGCATGATATCGGTTCATCTGTACCGTCCTTTCTCAGTCAAGCACCTGCTCGCTTCAGTTCCTGCAACTGTAAAGCGCATTGCCGTTCTTGACCGCACCAAGGAGCCGGGTGCCGACGGCGAGCCTCTGTACCTTGACGTAAAGGCAGCATACTACGATGCAAAGGAACGTCCTCTCATTGTAGGCGGCCGCTACGGTCTGGGTTCACACGACACCACTCCCGCACAGATCATCAGCGTATTCAACAACCTGGCTATGCCGGAACCCAAGAACCACTTCACCGTAGGTATTACCGACGATGTCACCTTCACTTCACTCCCCGAAGTCGAGGAAATAGCCCTTGGCGGTGAAGGCATGTTCCAGGCCAAGTTCTACGGCCTCGGTGCCGACGGTACGGTAGGTGCAAACAAGAACTCCGTAAAGATTATCGGCGACAACACCGACAAGTACTGCCAGGCTTACTTCTCATACGACTCGAAGAAGTCGGGCGGTTTCACCTGCTCGCACCTGCGTTTCGGTGACACCCCGATCCGTTCGACATACCTGGTGACCACACCTAACTTCGTGGCTTGCCACGTTCAGGCTTACCTGCACATGTACGACGTTACACGCGGTCTGCAGAAGAACGGCACATTCCTGCTGAACACCATATTCGAAGGTCAGGAACTCGCCAACTTCATCCCCAACAAGGTAAAGCGCTACTTTGCACAGAACAACATTACCGTATATACCATCAACGCAACGAAGACCGCTCAGGAAATAGGTCTTGGCAACCGTACCAACACCATTCTCCAGTCAGCATTCTTCCGCATTACAGGCGTCATTCCTGTAGAACTTGCAGTCGAGAAGATGAAGGCAGCCATTGTCAAGTCTTACGGCTCGAAGGGTCAGGATGTCGTTGACCTGAACTACGCTGCCGTTGACCGTGGCGGTGAATACAAGCAGTTCGCTGTAGATCCCGCATGGGCAAACCTGAAGGACGATGCCGAAAAGCAGGACAACGCTCCTGAATTCGTAAAGCAGCTTGTACGTCCCATCAATGCACAGGCCGGCGACCTTCTCAAGGTCAGCGACTTCGTGAAGAACGGTACTGTTGACGGTACATGGATGGTAGGTACCGCCGCATATGAAAAGCGCGGCGTTGAAGCTTTCGTTCCCGTATGGAACAAGGACAACTGCATACAGTGCAACCAGTGCGCATACATCTGTCCTCACGCAGCTATCCGTCCGTTCGTTCTGACCGATGACGAGATGAAGGGCTTCGACGGTCTTGACACCATTGAAATGAAGGCTCCTGCAGCAATGAAGGGCATGCATTTCGTAATTGAACCTTCTGTCCTTGACTGTCTTGGCTGCGGCAACTGCGCCGACATCTGCCCGGGCAACCCGAAGCTTGGCAAGGCACTCGCCATGGTTCCGTTCAACCCCGATGCAGCCGACATGAAGAAGATGGCTGCCGACTGGGACAAACTGGTCAAGGTTCCTTCAAAGCAGAATCTGGTCGACATAAAGCAGAACGTCAAGAACTCACAGTTCGCACAGCCTCTGTTCGAATTCTCGGGCGCCTGCTCGGGCTGCGGCGAGACTCCGTACGTCAAGCTCATCTCACAGCTGTTCGGTGACCGTCAGATGATTGCCAACGCTACAGGCTGTTCATCAATCTACTCGGCTTCAATTCCTTCGGCACCTTATACAAAGAACGAAAAGGGCCAGGGTCCTGTATTCAACAACTCACTGTTCGAGGACTTCTGCGAATTCGGTCTGGGTATGGCTCTTGGTAACAAGAAGATGAAGGAACGCATCTCAGTCCTGCTGGCCGATGCCACTTCAAACGAGCAGTGCCCTGCAGAA
>JAZUFX010000032.1:0-5060 GCA_045640885.1 Bacteroidaceae bacterium
GTTTGCCAATGTGACACGTAAGGGTTCAAATGTCGATGATCTGACATCGGAACTGACATCAGACGCAAAGAGTACGGAAGTGTCACTGACCGTTCCTGTTTACAGCTATCCCCGCGAATGGGAAAACGGTGACGCCAGCACGCCTTATATATACATAACCCTTCCGTGGGTATTCGGTGCAGTAGAGTCACCGACTTATTATAAAATTCTGCTGCCCGGCAACACCCTGGACCCAAACTGCTGGTATGACATATCTGCTACTCTTGGCGGCCTGGGCAGCCTCACCAAAGAGGGAACAGTTACCGTTAACCTGCTTAACATCAACGTGTCAAAAGACTGGAAAGATGCGATTGGAGAAGGCCAGAACAACACCGATGCGGACCTTGCCCTGCCTCGTGTACTTGCTGTAGAGCAGAATACGTACATTCTTTACAACCAGAATAGCATAAGCATTCCTTTTGTTTCGAGTCATAACTGCACAATAACAGATGCCACAGATGCAGAGATAACAAGCAAAGGTCTTCCGGCTAACGATGACAGCGGTGCTGGTACGGCAGTCTCCACTGCGATGGTAGACAATGCTAAGCATGTATTTAATTTCACGCATAATTTGACAAACATGCCTGAAACGGGAACCACCTATGATTATAAGGAGTTCATACATACATACAAGTTGTATCATGCTTCCAATAGTGACGTATACGAATTTATTACCATTATACAAAGACCTGCACTTTGCGTGACTCAGGAACAATCGTATACAAATACAATTTTTATTGACGGGGCAGCTTATAACAATACAGCTAATAGAAGTACATATCGTGTCATTGAGACAAGTTCTACAACATGTACATCTGTTCAAAGGATAACCGCAAGTGTTCTTCCAACAGAAGGATTGCTTAGCGGCTACGTCTTGGCAGATCCTAGAAACCACAATAACCAGCAGGAATATTATTCTACATATAAAAAGCAAGGCACTGATAATTCTATTGGTTACCAGAGAACTCCAGCAAAACATATTGATGGCAGTACAGGGTACCAACTTACATATAGTTATCCAGCGGATATTAATAATGCGAACTGTATCGCACCAGAGTTTATTATATGTTCCGGATATCCCGGGGTACATGGATATTATATGGGTGTAGATGAGGCCAATGTTCGATGTGCTACTTATCAGGAAGCTGGATATCCTGCTGGCAGATGGCGTTTGCCAACCACCGCTGAAATGACTTTTGTAGCCAAGTTGCAGGGTGACAACAAAATAAAAACCATTTTCAATGACGGTTACGACTATGTAGCCTCGGATGGTTATGTGTATAACATATCAAGTACTTCAACAAAAAAAATTACAAGGAACACAAGTGGAAGTTATACAACAAAAGGTTCTGTCCGCTGTGTTTATGATTCCTGGTATTGGGACAATACAACTCATCCTAAACTTGAGGGAACTGCACAACAATCATTTACTTGGGGTGACGAGCCTATCACTTGGTAATCATTTATGACAGTTATTAAAAGCATAGAACATGAAAAAGATATTAGCATATACACTTGCATTCCTTTCAACTTTTCTGGTGTCTTGCCAGAAGGATAATGTGCTTGTTCAGCAGGAACAGAATGGAAAGGTTACGGTCAGTCTTGACTTTGTTACACCTGAACCTGTTGCCATGACGAAAGCATTTGGAGAAACCGCTGATCTAGAAGATAACGGATTGTGGGTCGCAGTATATGAGAGTGGCTATCGTTGCGAGGTAGTGCAGGCCGAGAATCTTTCAGAAAGCCCTGCTGGCTCAGGTAAATATACCTGCAAGCTCACCCTTTCTGTAACTGAAAACAAGAGAAATCTGCACTTCATATCAATGGAAGGATTCACAGCTGCGGATGCTCCATATGAGGAGACCCGTCTTGGTTCACTCACTTCAGAAGGCGGTGTGGACGCTTATTGGCAGATTCGTACGCTTAACAACATACCGTATGATGTTCCTACTTTGAAATCAGCTTTGGAAGGCAGTACCGGCTCCATAACGCTGATTCGTAACTTTGCCAAGGTGACGATGTCGGTCTCATCGACTGTCACAAACTTTGAAATGACTTCATTCAAGGTGTTCAACACTCCTAACAAAGGTTATTTAGCGCCTTATGTGCCAAACTATGTACCAACGGGTGACCCAGCCAAGAGTGAATATGAATCACACTTTACATCGAACTTCATATCGGACTATGATGGTTTGGAATATAAAGGCACGACTACACCACTAATGTCTGGTGCGTTAGATGTATATCCCGGACGAATGCCGAATGGCTGTACTTTGAATGGGTATGACGATACATATATAGGTGGTGCAAATTTCATAGCGGCAGGCCAGTCTGATTATTTCTACGAGCGTCCGGTCCCAGTGGAAACCCCGGCATTCATTATTGTCAAGGGAAAATTCGGAGCTAATGAAACTGCACGTGCTTCGGCTCCTTACACGTATTATAAAATCAACCTGCGAGATAAGGATGATGAGTATTACGCATTGCTCAGAGGTTTCCGCTTTAAAGTCAATATTCTGGAGGTGATAGCTGAAGGATATTCCACAGTACTAGAAGCGTACAACAGTGCAGGTTCTGGTGACATATCCACATCACTTGAATACTCCAGCATCAGCAACATATCGGACGGTGTTTGCCGCCTGTTCGTGAATGCCACATCGTTCACGGCCATCAAGGCGGGAACAATTGAAGTGAAGTATAAGTTTATTCCTGATGTTGAAAACGCCTCCACTACGGTCAAGAATACCGTGTTGAATAATTTTGATGCGACAACCAATACAGGAGTTAGTATTACTGTAAAGAATCCTGCTGACGGGATACAGCCGTCCATTGCAAAGAATTCATCTGACGAGTGGGATTATACTGTAGGCACCACCGACGATGCTGACGGATGGAGAACCATAACAGTTAAGACTAATGCACCGAATAATCTATATAAGGAGCAGGTTATCAACATCAGAGGCCGTGGAAATGACGGTACGAACACAACTGTCTTGCAGCGCGATGTTCACATAATTGTCCGTCCAACACTTACGCTTTATGCCGAGATGGCTGAAGGATATTCATCGATTGGCTTTGGAAAAGACAAGAATGTCAAGCTGAATTTCTGGATGGAGGATGAGCTTCCTGAGTCTATTTTCCCGTTAAACGTAAAGGTTGAAGCGGGAAAACTTACACTTACGCCGGCACCGGGAGAACAGCTTCCCGTTGAGAGCGGTCAGTCCGCATCGACTTCTGATCCCAAGCCTGCTTTCTATTTCGTGAAGACTGTTACCTGGTCTGATTATACCGGTGCACCAACCGAGACAAAAAGTGTTGGAGGCGTGACTAGGAAAATGCGCAAGTTTGTCTGCAACTTCAAGACCAATACGGCAGAATCAGCCACTAGCATCTACGTATCGCACGAACTGTTCAATACGGCCAGCACTAGTTTTACCAATGCTACGGCACTTTCTCTTTCTCCCGTATCTCCTGGCACATGGTCTGCAACGGCCTCTGAGGAGCCTTATGCCGGACAGACCTTCAATGTAACAATAGTTGCCTCTGTACCTGCCGGAACGACCATAACGGGTACGACTACAGTTGGTGGCAGCTCATCAAATGTCACAGCCTCAATTTCCGGCACCATACTGACCATAACCCGGACTGGTATGTCATATAGTACTAAAGGTGTCTATGACCTTGCTGTAGCCACTACACTTTCCACCGGTTCCTTCAGCTTCACTCCAAAGGTCGTTGTTTGGTCAAAACCGTCAATCACAAGAGAAAAAACTGGAATAACCGTTGTCAGTGATTTGGCCAGCAATGATTACATTGCAATCGGTCAGGGCAATTATTACATTTATGATAACGGATCTACTAGCGGTAATTCTGTAAAGCTGTCGACTCTTCCCAGCCCAATAACTGAATCATATGTATGGCAGGTGAAAGATTTGTCCGGAAGCAATCTGAAGCTGATGAACTACGGTACCGGGAAATATGTCGAGACTCGTCCCAACGGAACCACTGGACAAACTACCAATACCACATCGACATCTTCGAATTATGCCACTCTGACTATTTCATACATCAGTTCGAACTGGCAGTTCAAGTTAAGCAGCCAATCATTGTATTTCAATAACTGGAGCGGTTCCAATAGCAATATCGGATGGTATAATGATGGAGCTGGATCAGATTCTGGCTCAAGATTCCAGATATACAAATGCACGGTAACTCCTGCCGAACGTCCGACTGAATAGGTCAGTTCTTGATATCATTGGGGACAGGTCATTTGATATTTGTCAAATCACCCCATTGATTCACATTGAGGCTGAATACAGCCCATAAGCGAATACAAACAGAACGGTCCCGGTCACAGAACTCTGTGCAGCCGGGACCGTTTGATTTTACGCCTGTCATGCTCCTGACGGATCTTAATGATCAGTTACTTTGACAATATTGATAACGTGAGTTCGACGAATTTGTTTCAGAATAAAGTTAGTTGATTATCAGTTATTTTGACTATATTGATGCATGGTTTCTTCGGAAAGAAGCAGTATGAGGCGATAGCTCCGAGCATGTTTACGACAAAATTATCGAAAGAACGGTGTCTGGAGTGTTCGACCTGTGCTATGTTCTTCAGTTCATCGTTGATGGTCTCGATTATTGCGCGCTTTCTAAGAAGCACCTTGTCCGAAACGCTCATTATGGCTCCCTTCATGTTGCTTTTAAGTTTGGTTATCAGCTGGATTCCGTCAACGAACAGTCTGTTGAACAGTTCCTTGCTGATATAGCCTTTGTCACCAACCAACTTTCCGTATATCTGACTGATGAACGATTCATATTCAAGCGGCTTCCTGTCATCTACATCGCCAGGGGTGAACACGAAGTTCAGAAGCTCACCTTTCTCATTGCAGATGAGATGCAGCTTGAAGCCGAAGAACCATCCCATGGAACATTTGCCGCGCTGTGCTATTCCCTTGAAGACCTTGTGGATGTGTATCCTCTGGTTCTTGCACACCCTGAGCGGGGTGCTGTCAACG
>JAZUFX010000033.1:0-35698 GCA_045640885.1 Bacteroidaceae bacterium
CGGAATGAAGGTGTAGTTTGCATCGGCCGATGAAGCCACTTCAACAACCTCGCCGAAAGCCTTGGCTTCCTTCATGGCCTTCTTGGCCCATACACCGGTATTCAGATAAGCGGCCTTCTTGTTCAGGAAGTTGAACGGAACGCGGCAGAACTCCATACTGGCACCGCCGGCAAGGAAAATCACTGAATAACCTTCTGGAATATCGAGAATCTCTCTGAACAGGGCTACAGCCTCATCGACCACCGGCTGGAATTCCTTTGAACGGTGGCTTATCGAAAGAATTGAAATGCCTGTGCCGGCGAAATCGTGAACAGCCTGAGCTGACTTTTCAATTACCTCCTGCGGAAGAACTGCAGGACCTGCGCAAAAATTATGCTTCATAATGCTTGTATAAATAGTTGGTTTTTATTCTTTTTTCCTTTGGTGCCGCAAAGGTACTCCCTTATTTCATGACAACCAAATATTTTCCTAACAAAAATGCATAAATTTTCTGCAATTATAAAGTATTTTGCAAGCAAAAACCACGATTTTACTATCACTTTGTATCAATATCGACAAAAGTCGTTTCAATATGTAATGTTTTGATTGACACTGGCGCATAAACACTAACAAAATGACATAAAACGCCCTGAAACAAAAAAGGGGATGACTTTTTCAGTCAGCCCCTCTATTGTACAGAGTCCGGAATCAGGCTCCGAAGTTGTCGAACATGATATCCTTAGGCTCGACACCGAGTGAATCCAGAAGATCCAGCACGGTCTTGGCCATCATAGGAGGTCCACACAGGTAGTACTCAATATCTTCAGGATTTTCATGCTGCTTGAGATATGTATCGCCAAGAACCGGAGCAATGAAGCCTGCGGTATATTTAACACCCATAGCATCGGCCTTCGGATCCGGACGGTCAAGGGCAAGATGGAAATGGAAGTTTGGATACTCCTGTTCAAGAGCCAGGAAATCATCCATGAAGAACACCTCGTCAATGGCACGTGCACCATAGAAATAATGCATCTCGCGGTCACGTGTGTGCAAAGTCTTGAGCATATGCATAATCTGGGCACGCAGAGGAGCCATACCGGCACCGCCGCCGACCCAAATCATCTCCTTCTTTGAGTCGAAACGCGGGTGGAATTCACCATAAGGGCCGCTCATGATAACCTTGTCACCCGGCTTCAGATTAAAGATGTAGGTCGATGCAATACCGCAGGGAACATCCATGAAGCCAGGGCCCTGGTCTTTCGGCTTGAAAGGAGGCGTGGCAATACGTACCGTAAGGGTAATGATATCGCCCTCGTCAGGATAGTTGGCCATTGAATATGCACGGATGGTAGGCTCGGTATTCTTCTGCTTCAAATTGAACAGACCGAACTTTTCCCATGCCGGAATATACAGGTCGCCAATGAGCGAACGGTCGAAGTCAGCATAGTTGATATCGTATGCAGGTATCTTGATCTGAGCATAGCTGCCCGGAAGGAAGTCCATGTGCTCGCCGGCAGGCAGCTTTACCTTGAACTCCTTGATGAAGGTTGCAACGTTTCTGTTCGAGATGACCTCACACTCCCACTCCTTGACGCCGAGTACGCTGTCCGATACCTTGATTGAAAGGTCACCCTTAACCTTGCACTGACAGCCAAGACGCCAGTTGTCCTTGATCTGCTTGCGGGTGAAATGACCCTTTTCAGAATCAAGAATCTCACCTCCGCCTTCTACGACCTGGCACTTGCACTGGCCGCATGAACCCTTGCCGCCGCAGGCCGATGGCAGATAAACACCGTTTTCAGCAAGTGTGCTCAGAAGGCTTGCTCCTGAATTTACCTCGAGTTCCTTTTCGCCGTTCATGGTAATCTTGACCTTGCCACTTGCAACAAGGTATCTCTTTGCCACCAGCAGAATAACCACCAGCAGCAGAATGACGGCCAGGAATACTACGATACTTGATATATACAGATTGTCCATATCGTACCTTATTGATTAGATTGAAAGGCCGGAGAAGCACTGGAAAGCCAGAGCCATCAGACCTACTGTAATGAAGGTAATGCCGACACCCTTCAGAGGCTTTGGAACGTCAGCATACTCAAGTTTCTCACGAATGGCTGCCAGGCAGACAATAGCCAGAGCCCAGCCTATGCCTGAGCCAAGTGCAAAGGCGACAGAGTCACCGAAGCATGCAATGGCCTGGGTGTCGGCAGGATCCATACCTATACGCTGCTGCATGAACAGGCTTCCGCCCATGATTGCGCAGTTGACGGCAATCAGCGGAAGGAATATGCCAAGCGATGCGTAAAGTGACGGCGAGAACTTCTCGACCACCATCTCCACAAGCTGGACAATACCTGCAATGACAGCAATGAACAGAATGAAACTCAGGAATTCAAGACCCAGAGGGCCGAGAACCTTGGTCTGAAGCAGATAGTTTACAGGAAGTGTGATGAGCTGCACGAAAATGACAGCGGCACCAAGTCCCAGAGCGGTCTTCACATTCTTGCTGACAGCCAGGAATGAGCACATTCCCAGGAAGAAGGCGAAAATCATGTTGTCGACAAATATCGACCTTACAAGAAGACTGAAAAAATGTTCCATAGTTTCTTTTTCGCTTTGAGATTATTTTTCCTGCAAATCCTTGTTTATGGAGCGGTGAATCCAGATCACGCAGCCTACCAGGATAAGAGCCATGGGGGCCATGATCATGAAGCCGTTGTTCAGATATCCGTGGTCATAGCACCACTGCGGTACGACCTGGAAACCGAACAGCTTGCCGCTTCCGAAAAGTTCACGTACAAACGCAACCACAATCAGAATGAAAGCATAGCCGAGGCCGTTTCCGATTCCGTCAAGGAATGATTCCCATGGACCGTTCTGCATGGCGAATGCCTCCAGACGTCCCATCAGAATACAGTTTGTAATGATAAGGCCGATGTAAACTGACAGCTGGACGCTGACATCGTATGCAAAAGCCTTGAGAATTTCACTAACTATCGTAACCAGTGCGGCTACCACAACAAGCTGTACGATAATACGGATACGGTTAGGTATGGTATTGCGCAGCAGCGAGATGATAACGTTTGACATAGCAACGATGACGGTAACTGACAGGCCCATTACAATGGCCGGCTTCAGCTGTGAAGTCACGGCAAGAGCCGAGCAGATACCCAGAATCTGGACAACAACCGGGTTGTTAAGCCAGACAGGCTGTTTCAAAGCCTCATTATTCTTGTTTGCCATATTCCTTTAATCAGTCAATTGATTCAAATTCAACTTCCTCTGCATATTCGTTCACCATAGGGCACTGGGCTGCAAGGAACGGAATGTAGTTTGAAAGCACCTTTTCAATCATGGCGTCAACGCCGTTTGATGTCATTGTAGCACCGGTTACGCCGTCCACCTCAAACGGAGAGTTCTTGTCGGCCTTGCCGTTCTTTACAACATCAAGGTCAACCGCACCATTGTTTACAATCATCTTGCCCTGGAAGCTTTCCTGGAACTTGATGTTCTCCTTGATTTCGGCACCGAGACCCGGAGTTTCGGAAGCGTGCGAGAAATAGATTCCATAAATGGTGTTGCGGTCGGCATCAAGAGCCACATAACCCCAGATGGCACCCCAGAGTCCCTGGCCTACCATAGGAATGATGAACTTGTCCTGTCCGTCAACCTGAGCCTGGAACACGTGGTACTGTCCTTTGCCGAATTCCGAATTGTAGCTTGTATTGAACTGGCCGTCATACTGGACCAGTGAGCCGTCGGCCTGCATGAGCATGTCAGCCTTGACATACTTGTCATATTCAGCCTTGACATCAGCCACATTTCTCAGATTGAGCGATGCAAGAATCTGCTTTTTGGTATCATTGACAACGTTGGCATCCTGACGGGGTTTCAGCGTTGATGACACGAATACAAGAAGGAAGGCCACAACAATGACCATGACAGCCGCATATATAATGGTATATACGTTGCTGCCGGTGTCGATGCCCTTCTTTGCAGGGGCTGCACCGCCTTCTACAATCTCTTCGAACTCGCTTTTGGGTGCACCGCATACAGGGCACTTTTCAGGAGCTTCGCTTCCTTCGTGGACATAGCCACAAACTTTACATTTGAATTTTTTCGTAGCCATAATCCTTATTTCTTTACAAGTCTTGAGGCTCTCCTGTTGACATTCTTCTGAACTACGCAGTAGTCAATCAGAGGAGCGAAGCAGTTCATAAGCAGAATAGCCAGCATCATGCCTTCCGGGAAACCGGGGTTCATGACACGGATAATGATAGCCATGGCGCCAATCAGGAAGCCATAGATCCACTTGCCGCATTCGGTACGGGCCGATGTGACAGGATCGGTAGCCATGAACACTGCACCGAAGCAGAAACCGCCTACGCAGAGGTGTTCATACCAAGGCATTGCAGCAGCCATGTTGCCCTCCGGCCCCCATGTGTTGAATACGAGTGCCATGATTATGCCGCCGGCAAATACTGACAGCATTGTCTTCCAGCTTGCAATTCCGGTGTAGAGCAGAAGCAGTGCGCCAAGAGCTATTGCAATGACGCTGGTCTCACCTACGGAACCGGGAATGAAGCCAAGGAACTCGTCCATTATGGAGAATGAGCCTGCGGCACCGGTAGCGGCAGCGCCAAGGGGAGTTGCAGCCGAAATGGCATCGATATTTGCGCCAAGTCCGCAGATGGTGTGGTCAACGACCCATACCGTATCGCCTGAAATGACTGTAGGATAAGCAAAGAAAATGAATGCACGCGTAATCAGGGCGACATTGAGGAAGTTCATGCCTGTACCGCCGAAAATCTCCTTTGCGAAAATCACCGAGAACGCAACTGCTACGGCAAGAATCCACAGCGGGCAGGTAGCGGGAACGATAAGAGGGATGATGAAACCTGAAACCAGGTAACCTTCCTGAATCTCCTCGTGTTTCCACTGTGCTACGGTGAACTCTATCGCAAGACCTACAACGTATGAAACGATGAGTCTCGGCAGAACGGCAAGGAAGCCGAACCAGAACTTGTTCCAGAATGTGGTCTGGTCAAGCATGCCGGCAAGAGCGTAGTTCTGATAACCTACATTGTACATGCCGAACAGCAAGGCAGGACAAAGTGCAATGACGACCATGATCATCATGCGCTTTGAATCGAAAGAGTCGTGAATGTTCACGCCATTCCTTGCGGTGGTGTTCGGAACATACAGGAAGGATTCAAAACCTTCGTAAAGCGAACGGAAGGCATGCAGCTTGCCGCCTTCATCAAAGTTCGGTCTGATCTTATCAAGATAATTTCTTAAACTCATAGTCTTCCTGTTTTAGGCCATTTCGGCGCGGAGGTTATTCAAGCCCTCGCGTACAATGCGCTGGAGCTCAAGCTTTGATGAATCTACAAACTCGCAGAGGGCGAAATCTTCAGGAGCGACCTCATAGATGCCGTACGCCTCCATCTTGTCGATGTTTCCGGTAATGATTGCCTTGATCAGATATTCCGGGAAAATGTCCATGGGGAACACCTTGTCGTATTCGTTTGACATGATCATATGGCGTTCACTGCCCTTGACGCGTGCATCGATGCTGAACTGCTTCTTGCAGCACAGCCATGAGAAGAATGAACGGCTTACGCTGAAGTGGCCGAAACGCGGAGCTATCCAGCCCATGAACTCGTTGACGTCATCGCCCTCGGGGATTACCGTCACCATGTTGGCGAAAGCGCCCAGGAAATCATCCTTCGATGCCTTTGCGCCGGTAAGCACATTACCGTTGATTATGCGTATGTGCTCGTTCCTGTTCAGACGGCCGTCAAGAATGCTTGAAAGGCTTGCGCCTACAAGAACCCTTGCGTATGACGGTTTTGCAATCTCCTCGCCGGCAACGGCAATGACGCGTGTCATGTCAACAATGCCCTTGTTGAACAGACGGCCTATGAAGATTACGACTTCCGGATCAAGTGTCCAGACCACCTCGCCCTTGTTCACAGGGCTGATGTGATTGATCTGCACGCCTACATTGCCTGCCGGATGCGCGCCCTTGAAGGCATACACATCGGCATTCTTGGCCTGTGTCAGAGTCTGGTTTGTCTGGCTTGCGCTGATGCCCAGTGTTGTGGGGGCTATTCTTGCAAGTGCGCTCAGACCGGTCTGGAAGTCCAGCTCATTGCCCTGGAGCACGAACTCGAAGTCAGGAGCAAGAGGTTTCGAATCGAAGGCCGACACGAAAATTCCACGTGGAGTGTCGTTCGGGTTGGCTATCACGTCGTATGGACGCTGACGCAGGAAGCCGAACAGGCCTGCCTCCATAAGTGCCTTCTTGACTTCATCGCCTGAAAGAGACTGTACGCTCTTGGTTCCGAACTCAACATAACTCTGCTCTGCATCGGGCTTGACCACAATGCTCATCACCTTGCGGCGTGCACCGCGGTTCACTGCAACAACCTCACCGCTGACAGGTGAAACGAACTTCACCTCAGGGTTGTTCTTGTCAATGAACAGGGCTTCGCCGGCCTTGACCTTCTGCTGCTCTTTCACAACCGGCTTAGGAGTCACTCCGGTAAAGTCATCGGGACAGAGTGCATACTGTCCCGCCTTCTCCACCTGGGTAATTTCCTTTGCAGGAGTTCCCAGCAACCTGATGTCCAGACCTTTTCGTAAACGAATGATTTCTGCCATTTTGTTGTTAGTTGGATATATTGTTGATATTAAGTTCAAAATCGTGCGCGAAATTACTAATAAAAGACCAAACATGGTCATGCGCGCGCAATTTGTTTTCAACAATGTAGATTTTGCGTGTTGCATTAGGAACATTTCTGCAGGAAAAGTTAACTTTGCAATTTGTGAAATTCGCGAAATTCATACATATTGCAGCGATAGCGGTATCGGTTCTCCTGATAGTCGGGCAGATACTGCTCAGCAGCCAGCGCACGCAGAGGGCGGCCGCAGAATTCGTCACGTCGTATTCGAACTCGATACTGGGCACGGAATTCAGCGCATCCAGCGTCAGGCTGGCCTACCCGTTCGGCATTGAGCTGAGAGGCGTTACCGTATTCGACCAAAGCCATGACACACTGGCATCGGTATCGCTGGCCATCGCGCATTTCAAGCCCGGGCAGTTGCTTCACAGGAAACTGTCAATAAGCAACATAAGACTCATACACCCCGACGTCAGACTTCATGCCGACAGTCTCGGTGCCAGGCCGAATTACGCATTTCTGACCGAAATATTCAAAAGCGGCGCCGATAATGAAAAGTCCGGCCTTCTGCTCCGCGCCAACTCCATAGTGCTCAGAAACGCATCGTTCACTTACGACATTCTGGACCTGCCAGTCAACGAAGGACGCTTTGACCGCAATCACATAGGCATTGACAATCTGAGCACAAGCATATCCCTGAAGGCACTTGGAACCGACACCGTTTCGGTATCCGTCAGAAGGCTCCGGGCCCGTGAAAGGTCAGGCTTCGCCATACGCAGCATACGCGGCAGCATTGCGGCTGGTCCGCACTCAGTTTCAATTGACGGACTGACATTACACACAGAAGGGAGCAGCATATCGATATCGGACTTCAAGTCGGAAACTGGATTGGCCGACATAAGGAAACCATTATCTTCAGTCTCGTTCATGGCAAATGCCGATGCAACGGTTACCGGCCGTGACTTCAAGGCGTTCATACCCGGAACCGCCGACATGGACGAAAGAATCACAATGGTTCTCAATGCATGCTGCGACAGCAATCTGCTCAGCATATCAAACTTCACGGTCAGACTGGAACACAACGAATTATCGATGAATTCGACAGCATCCATCCGGCTTGATCCGGCGTTCAACCTCAGGAAAATGACACAGAGCGAAGCCACTCTGTCGGCCGCAGGTCATTTTTCAAACGGTTTGCCAAAGTGGATTGACCGCCAGCTTGGCGGATTTGGATTCAGCATTCCAGACGAATTCCGCAATTTGGGCAACGGAAGTTTTTATATTTCCGGCAGAAACGGCGCAAACGCACAGAACCTGACTGTCAGCTTTGAATCCGAGGTCGGAGAAGCCGCATTGGAATTCAACGGTGAAAACGGCAGATATTCGGCCAATCTTGACGGAAACGGCATACACTTAGGGAAAATACTTGAAACCGCCAAAGCCGGGCCATGCAGTTTCACGCTCTCCGCCGTCGCCGATTCAACGGACAATTCCATTGCTGGCAGTGCCAGACTTGACATTTCCTCTGCCATCCTCGGCGGATACAACTACAGGGGGATTACCGCCGATGCATCGATTCACGGCAACGAATACGGCGTATCAGTAAATTTCTCTGACACAAACGGTTCTCTGTCACTTCTTGCAGGAATGCGTTCAGGCAAGGTTCCCGAATTCTGGGCAAGAATTGACGCCGACTCCATCAGACTTGGCCGGTACAGTCTTGGCCGATTGGACAGCATTGAAGTCAGCGGTCAGCTAAGCACCGTTTTTGACGGAACCGATATCGATTTCATGGAAGGCCAGCTTTCCATTGACAGTCTTTCCTGTCTGCGGCCGGACGGCAGAAACTGGCATATGCAGAACATGTCTGCAACACTCTCTGGTGGCAATGGCAAACAGCGCACCGCCACAATTTCCAGCGATTTCATCAATGCGACCATGGTAGGTGACTATAGGTTTTCAACCATTGCATCATCGTTCAGCACAATCGCATCAATTATTGTTCCCACATTGGCCGATTGGTTGGAAACCAACGTGCCGGCATGCAGAAAGAAAATTACAATTGATGACAACCTCATCTTCAATGTCAGCATCGACAACCTTGATTTCACCGATGTAATTTTTGACAAGCCGGTATATCTGTCTTCGGTTGCGGCACTTAGCCTGCAGATGAATGGAACCGATGCCGGTTTCCAGTGTAAAGCCAACATCCCGGAGTTGCAGTTCAATGGCAACACAGTCTCCGGCTTCGACCTGAAAGCTACGCTGAATACGGGAATTTTCCACTCCGACATAAATGGCTGTATAACATTGGAATCGGGACAACGCTTCTGTCTGCAGAACAGTGCCGATGCCGGTATCAGCCAGCAGGACTCGGTTGACATCAGTTTCGGCATCACAAACAACCTGTCGGGCACATCCATTCCGCTCCTCACCCACATCAGGTTTGACGGAATGTCATCACGTCGGCTGAAATCCAGCATTTTCATTGACCCGACAGTCATATCGTACAACTCAGACCGATGGAATCTGAGCCTTGACAGCATATCAATCCACAAGTCGTCAGTCCGCATCTCAGACCTTATGCTGCATGAAGAGAACACAATGTCCTCATTGCTGGCATACGGAACTGTATCGGCCGATTCCACCGATGTTCTTCACCTGATTGCGGACGATGTGGACATGGGACGTACAATGAGCATGCTGCACGCCGATAAGATAGGACTCAAGGGAATTGCATCGGGCCAGATCGATCTGATGGGACTTATTGGCAAACCGGCATTCGAAGGCAGCGCCTGCATTGACGGATTTGAGTTCATGACATCCAGGCAGGGCGATCTTGAAGCCAATTTCGTATGGAATCGTGAATTGTCCGAAGTTGACATAACAGGTATCGCCATTGACAGTTCCTGTTCAGCCCGCACAGTGCTCGACGGTTTCTACAGGCCCGGCGATTCCTTCATTGAAATGAACATCGGTGCCACCCACACCGACCTCCATTTCCTGAACAAATGGACACACAAAGTATTCACTGAACTCAGCGGCCGCACCACAGGGCAGCTCAGACTTTTCGGCAACAAGCGCAGCCTGGATCTGGAAGGTGAAACCGTTCTTGAGAACGGTATTTTCAATATGGAATCAATCGGTGCAAAGTTCATAATAAAGGAAGACACGCTGAGATTCGAGCCCGGCAAGATGATTTTCGACAATATAGTCTGCTACGACGAATACGGACATGACGGCATAATGAACTGCCATATCCTCCATGACAACTTCCACAATTTCCGCGTTGACATGGATGCGGATGTAACAGACATGATGGTTTACAGCATACCGAAAACCGAGAAAAGCAACATATTCGCCACGGTATATGCCGAAGGGTCTGTCAAGCTGCTGTACAACCGCATCAACGGACTTGACATAAAGGCCGATGCAAGAACCTCCAACGGAACACGTTTCGGTTTCAAACAGGCTTACGGACAAGTCGGTGACTACAATTTCCTGTCGATAGTCGACAGGAACAGCATCAGCGCCGACACCGCTACAATGTATGGAACAGCGGCACTTGAATCCGGCCCCAGTAAACGTTCAGGATTCAACCTCGACCTGAACGTCGAATGTGATTATTCAGCCATATTCGATCTGTCCATGGGTGCCCTGACAGGGCTTATGCGCGGCGACGGCAACATCGGCATACAATATGACAACAAGGACGGCATCAGGCTGAACGGAATATACAACCTGAGTTATGGCATGTGCTCCCTGTCCCTTGAAGGTCTTGTCAGGAAAACTTTCTCGTTGAATGACGGCAGCTATGTAAGATTCAACGGTCCGCTAATGGACACGGAACTCAACTTGCAGACATACCACACCGTCAACAACGCATCAATGCACGACCTTGACCCGTCCGTTTCAGCGAACAACAGTTCAAGGGTACGCTGTCTTATGGATGTCACAGGCACAGCCAGCACCCCGAGCCTGTCGTTTGACATTGACATGCTCAATGGTACCGCGCAGGAAAAGGACATTCTGGCAAGCGCCACGGCAACCGAAGAACAACGCAATATCCAATTCATGTATCTTCTTGCCCTTGGACATTTCTACTCATACGACGTAAATGCCGATGCGCAGGAAACTAATAGTCAGTCACCTGTTGAATCAATCTTGAACAGTGCTGTAAACGGGCAGATCAACAGACTGATGTCATCGTTCCTCCGTAGCGACCAGATTTCGTTATCCAGTCATTTCAACGCCAGCAGTTTCCTTTCAAACGATGCAACCGACCTCAGCGACAAGGAACTTGAAGGCATTCTTGAAGCCCATCTGCTTGACAACAGACTTCTGGTGAACGGCAACTTCGGTTACCGCGAAAGCACCATAAACAACACATCGAACTTCATAGGCGATGTCGAAGTGCGTTACAAGCTGCTTCCACGTCAGGGCATAAGTCTGAAAGGCTACAACAAGAGCAACGACAAGTATTTCTCAAAGACCACCCTGACAACCCAGGGAGTCGGCCTCGTCTTCGAAAGGGACTTTTAAAAAGGACCCGGCCTTCTCATCAATATGAACGGGCAAACAGCACGCGACGGTGTGACGGAGCGCCTGTATATACGCACTGGCCTTCTTCTGTAGTATCGAAGTCCATAGGAATACAACGTATGGTTGCCTTGGTCTCCTCCTTTATCCTGGCCTCTGTTTCCGGAGTACCGTCCCAGTGTGCAAGCACAAAGTTGCCGGCCTCAATCTGAGACTTGAATTCATCGTAGGAATTGACCTTGACCATGTGTGAATCACGCCATGCCCTAGCCTTTTCAAAGATGGCTTTCTGAATATCGTCAAGCAGAGCTGGAATCGTATTCTCAAGTCCGTCAAATGCAATGGTTTCCTTTTCAAGAGTATCGCGGCGCATCAGTTCAACGGTGCCGGCCTCAAGGTCACGCATGCCAAGAGCCAGACGTACAGGAACACCCTTCACCTCATAATCGGCGAACTTGAATCCAGGACGCTTGTTATCCGCATCATCGTACTTCACGCTTATGCCTTTTGCACGCAGTGCATCGACAAGCACATTTACCTTTGCGCTTATCCTGTCCAAATCTTCCTGAGTCTTGTAGATAGGAACAATCACTACCTGTATAGGAGCAAGTTTCGGAGGCAGCACCAGACCGTTGTCATCGGAATGAGCCATAATCAGAGCACCCATAAGTCGGGTTGAAACACCCCAACTGGTAGCCCACACATAATCAAGCTTGTTATCCTTGTCGACAAACTGCACATCGAATGCCTTTGCAAAATTCTGACCGAGGAAGTGCGATGTTCCGCACTGCAGGGCCTTGCCGTCCTGAGTCATTGACTCTATTGTATAGGTATCGAGAGCGCCGGCAAACCTCTCGGTCTCGGACTTGACGCCGCGCACTACCGGAACAGCCATGTAACCCTCGACGAAATCGCGGTAAACCGTCTGCATGCGGCGTGCCTCCTGCTCGGCTTCCTCGCGTGTGGTATGTGCCGTATGGCCTTCCTGCCACAGGAACTCGGCTGTGCGCAGGAACAGGCGCGGACGCATTTCCCAGCGCATTACGTTTGCCCACTGGTTACACAGTATGGGCAGGTCACGGTATGACTTGATCCAGTTCTTGTATGTGGCCCATATGATCGTTTCAGACGTAGGACGTACAATCAACTCCTCTTCGAGCTTCGCTGCGGGATCGACAATGACCCCCGAACCGTCCTCGGCATTCTTCAGCCTGTAGTGTGTAACCACTGCGCATTCCTTTGCAAAGCCCTCAACATGTTCAGCTTCACGGCTCAGATATGATTTCGGAATCAGCAGCGGAAAATATGCATTGACATGACCTGTCTCCTTGAACTTGTCATCAAGCGTACGCTGTATCTTTTCCCAAATGGCGTAGCCATAAGGTTTGATTACCATACATCCGCGTACCGGAGCCTGTTCGGCCAAATCGGCCTTAACGACCAGTTCATTGTACCATTGCGAGTAATTGTCGCTTCTTTTTGTCAGGTCTTTCAGTTCTTTTGCCATAGCTGTTATGCAGTTTTTTACATTTTATTCTTTAGAACCGCAAATTTACTCATTTATCATATAATATGTAATTTTGCAGCATGAAACAATTCAGAATAAGTGCTGCACTACTGGCCGTTGCCTCATTCTCATGGGCTGCAGTACCATCAGCAAATACAAAAACCGAAGTCTGGGCCGAAGGCCTTGCCGAAGATGTGCTTTCACCGCGCATAATATCATGCGGAAACTGGATGCTTCCACCCGTAATCACATTAAACAGCGATGAAACGCTGGATTTTTCGTTCGATGTAATGTCGCACTACTCCAGGACCTACACTTACCATATCGACCACTGCGATGCAGACTGGAACAAGTCGGACCTCCTGTATTCCGAGTATATGGACGGATTTGACGGCGAGCGTCTGGAAATGGGCACACATTCACAGAACACCACATACGAATACGTCCACTACAGCCTTACTTTTCCCAACGGAAACAACAGGCCCAAGTTGTCCGGCAACTACATGCTGACCATAAGCCATGACAACATTCCCGACGTTGTTTTCCGTTTCTGCGTCTGTGAGCCCGCTGCCGTAATCAAGCCCGCCCTGACCGATGTCACTGACATAGACACAAGAGACGGGCATCAGCAGGTTACAGCAAAGGTTGATACCAGAGACCTTTCATGCTTTGATGCGATGGAAGAACTGAAACTCACCGTCATGCAGAATCTGCGTTTTGACAATGCAGCCAGAACTGTCTCACCTGACTTCATTGAAGGAGGCACAGTTTCATGGCAGCACTGCGAGCCCATGGTTTTTGATGCAGGAAACGGATTCCGCCGTTTTGAAGTGACCGATGTCTATGCCAATGCGCAAAACGTTGCCAGAATCAATTATATGGAACCATACTACCATGTATATCTGAACTCTGACAATATAAGGAAAAGCTATTACTACGATTCCGACCATAACGGCCGATATATGGTAAGGAGCACACATAATGGCGTGACCGATTCCGACACCGAAGCCGACTATGTGTTCGTACATTTTGAGTTATACTCGGAATTGCTTGAAGGCGGAACTCCGTATGTATTCTACCAATATGACGGTGCAGGTTTCTCAATGCGGCAGCAAATGGAGTTCAGAGGAACCAGGCCACACTGCTACGCAGCTACAATCCTTATGAAAATGGGCTCATACGATTACCAGTACATCTGGGTTCCCGATGGAAAAAACCGCGGTGAAACCGGAAAAATTGAGGGTAACTGGTCATCAACTCCAAATGAATATCTGCTTCTGCTATACCAGCATAAGCCCGGCGAACGTTATGACCGTCTCGTCGGCTGCACTACAATTCCTCAATCGCAGCATCCATCCTACTGATTCTGTCTTTGAGCACCGATTTCATTTTAGCGACAGATTCCTCGTACGTCAAAGTTTCGTCACCGTTTTTCTGGTCGGGCATATATATGCTGAACGGATAAATGGTTTCATCAATATGTGCGCTGCCTGACAATTCCAATGAAAGACTGTCAATATAGTTGAAGATAAATGGATCGATCTTTGATTTATAGCTTGCCCATCTTGATTTCACAGCACTTACAAAATTCGGGTCATTGACCAAATACTTGTACCAGATTCCATTTGTAAACATGGACTCGTCCGCCATATTGAAGGTTCTGTAATCGAAATCCCACAACGGACCGGCGTACAGCTTGCCGTCCTTCTTCTTGTATCCATACACCGAATAATGGTTAAAGAACTCACCGTTGTTCGTCAAAGACTGGACAAGACCGTAATCTATGAACGAATTCATATCGTAATACCCGGCAGCTCCCTCGTAATCACCATTCACAAGACAATTCTCAAACCCGTTGTAAAAAGTCCGGATATAATCCAGGAACGATGAATCACACAATTCCCCGTCCGGCGACTTGATATTGACAGGCCAGTCATTCGCTGCCGTTCTGAACTTCCATACATCGTCATAGTAAGAGTCCATTTCCAGCAGATAGCCAATATTCACATCGGTTGAATCGGTACCGAATTCATCAATATCGACACGGTTCTTGCCGACATTGACCTTTTCAACAATCTGGTACAGTCCTTCATGCTTTCCATTGAGAATAACGTCAGCATACTGGAATCTCGGAGTCCACTCCAGTCCATCAGCCATCTGTCCGAGAGTGAAAGCTACCGCATTCCTTATCTCAGTACGGTCACGGAAATTGGCAAGGAAACACCAGCGTTTGTTCTTCGGCATTCCAAGCATTGGATATTTCTTTTCAAAAGCGATGTTGAAAGCCACCTTCGGGAAAAAGGCGGTGCCGTTACCTCTCTTTTTCACCCTGACGTTATCCGTCATGTCTGGGTATTGGCCGAAACCGAAGGTTTTCATCTCGGCCTGGAGCCATACATCCTTTGACTCCACCGGAACACATCCGTCAGTTACCACCGCAATGACAGGCCTGCCCGTATTTGGCATGAAAGAAACGCTGTGGTACTGGGTTGTGGGAGCTATGCCGGTAACCGTTATCTGAACCGGATTCTTTGCCGAGCAGTATATTGGAGTCTTGCCGCTTACAACCTCTTCCCCATTCCAATATATTGCACCATCGCCGACATTGAAACGTGGTATCAGTTCACATGGCAGAGCTATGCTGTCAGCCGAAATCATCATGAGATTGTACGGAACAAGACTGGTGCAGACAATATCACTTTTCAGAATGCCGGGATTATCCTCCTTGAGAAATGCGAAATAGCTGAAATCGCTGTATTTCACCGGCTCCTTCTTATCATATCGCGAATCATTCCATCCATCCGGAAGAGACAAGTCAATACAACCGATTTGAATCAGGCAAACCAGCACGGACAATAATTCAAAAAGCCTTTTCTTCATATTACCATGATGCGATGGAATCATTCAGCATTTGCAGCCTGTCCTGATAATTCCTTTTCAGTTCTTCAATTGATTGTTCCCATGTCAGATTGGCATCGGGATTGCCTGAAACCGGATAACGCCATGCGGCATCGTTGGCTGCGACCGACTTCCTTATCATTTCTGCCTGTCTGTCAATGAATGCAGGAATTGACTGGAATGCCCCATAGTAATTCTGCCACCGCCGTTTTACTATATCCTTGAACACCGGATCAAGGAACATCCTTGAATACCAGAGACTCCTGTCCGGCAGTGAAAAATCGGCAGTCTCATAATCATACAGCAGATATGACGTGCTGGGATTGAAGGCAGCCAGGTCAAAATCCCATACAGGCCCGGCGCACAGCGGACCGTTCTTGTCCTTGTAATACCAGACAGAGTTAGGCAGACGCGCATCCTCGCAATGCGTAAGTTCCAGTACAATCCACACATCGGCAAACGATTCCAGGTCAAGCATCTCCCTATACGCAGGGTCTGGTGTATCGGTACGGTACAGCAGTTGCTCCACCTGCTTGAAATAGTTTTCAATATACTCAATCTGTGCATCGGTAATGACATCCTCATCAGGTGACTTGATATTGATTGGCAGGTGTCTGACCGGCGTTTCAAACGAAAGATTGTCAACATGGGTATCACATTCCAGAAGATAACCGCCGGTAATGCTCTCTCCGATGGTATCGGCCGATGACATCTCCGTAATATTGACCCTGTTTCTGTCAATCCTGATTTTTTCAGTCAGCAGATACAGACCACGGTACTTGTTATCCTCAAACAGTTCACAGAACCTCGAATCCGGAGTCCACGGGAGTCCCGTTCTCGACGCTATTTCCAAAGCCACACGGTTTCTCAGCCTTGTACGGTCAGGAGTGTTGGCAACAAGACACCAATGCGTGTTCTTGCCCATTCCAAGAACAGACACTCTGTTTTCAAGCTTTACCGTATATGACTTCTTGGAGAACTGCAGTGAATTATTGCCGCGCAGTTTGGCTTTTGCAGAATAAGAAACGTCCATGTAGCCCGACTCCTGGCCTAAAATCCTGAACATGGACGGTGACCATACGGTCTTGTTTGAGATGGTTCTGTCCGATACGATTGCAGCAATCTGAAAACCGGAATACTCACCCTGCTCCAATTCGAACGTGTATTCCTTGAACTGCCCGTCCGATGAATACAGGCGGTATGTGACAGGTTTCGAAAAATCGACAGCCGTAATGCCGGGAGACTGCTCTTCACCGTCTACAGTCACTTTTGCGGCCACACAATCCCACGAAGGGACGATATGGTCCTTTTCAAGCAGATAATGACTGACGACAACGGTATTGGTATCGCCCTCAATGATTGTCGAGAATGTCAAATCGGCCAGAACCCGGTCATTGATCATTGCATCAATTCTGAACGAATTGAACATCACTTCAGAAATTGTACAGTCCACAGGTTTCCAAGCCTGTTTAACAATGACAGTGCCGTTATTTGCCGGATGAAGTTCAAACTGGTCAAACATGTCGCTGCCGCAGGCATTCGCCAACAGCAGGAACGATGTCATGAAAAGCAGTTTTTCTATTCTCATTGTCAATATCCGTCGATTTCCAAATCCAAAGCCGTCTTACCTGTATGAAGCGTTCCGTTGGTAGAACCCATGGAAGGTTTTTCAGTACTCTCCCAATCGCCTGTGCCATCGGGAACGCGTACCAGATTGCCCAGAATGGCAGTTGTCAGAGTATCCTGTCCCCATCCAGCATTCTTCTTGCCTCTTTTAATTTCATCAAACACATATCTGGAACCGGTAAAGTCCTTATGGCCATCACCGTTGCTGTCACGCAGGCGCAAATGGAAATTTCTAGTCCTGAAGTCTGAAAGATTCACTTTTCCGTCATTCATGGAATTGTCAAGGTTCACAACCAGGAAGCCATGAGGTTCAATATTGGTAGCAGTCAATGCCGACCACACAGTGCAGTTGTCATCCTTGCTGTCCTTAACACGTCCCCAACGCAATTCGGCACCGACAATGTTTACAGTCGTCGATGAATTGTTGTACAGTTCTATTCTGTTGTTGGCAAAATCGATCTCATTGATTACAACGGGGAACATCTTCTGGTCAATGCTGCCTATAGGAGCCCCGTTTTCAGAACCCGGAGAAGGAATTCCATATACCCATGCGCCGTCAATCATGGCAAAGGAATATGCCACATCCGCCGTATCGGTACATTTCTGCATATGTATCTGGTTCCAGCCTATACTCTTTTCGCCACGGATGAATTTTGACACTTCGGCCTGGCTGACATCCTGCAACCAGATATACTGGTTTTTCCTGGCGGAGAAATCCCTTTTAAGATAATAGGCTGTACCCTCCTTACCTTCTTCATAACGCAGACACAGATACGAGTGCGGTTCTATGACTTCAGTGGTGCCTTCCCACAGGGTCTGCTTGTCATCCTCACCGTCATTCACTCTCCAGCGGCGTATTTTCGCACCAGTCAGAGATACCTTGCTGTTACCCGAGTTATACAGTTCAATATAATCCTGCGAGCCGTTTATTTCACTCAAGCAGACAGTTGAAATGTCCGGAACCAGCATTCCGTCCTCGTCCGACTTGGAATCGTCACCACACGAAACAGTAAACGCTGCCAGAACTGCACATGCAAACAGTCTGGTCTTGTCAAATACTTTCCTGTTCATACAATTACACATTATTATGTCAGAACTGATAATCAACCTTATATTCATACTGATCATAGATGAGCAGATACCTGTTCATCTGTTCCCTTGTGTATTTGCCGTTAATCGGCATTGCGCCCTGCGACGGTGCATTGGTATCCAGAATCCTTTTCATGTACGGAGCCCTGAGATCTTCTCTTAGCAGCGAAACCAGGTATTCTGCATATATCCTGTCCTCATCATCAAATTCCTCCTCATACTTTTCCACATACTTTTCGGCCAATTCCTGAATCCGGTCCGTGAATGTGCAGTTGACCAGTACCGAGCCGTCGGCCTGTACTGCGCTTGAGAACCCATACAGATTGTTCGAAACAGGAACGGCCGGTCCGACGGCTCCTTCAACGACGAATGACAGGTCATTGAAAATATATGTCTCATCAATCGGAACCGATACCTCAACGGTAGTATAACCGTCACGGAAGTCGGTTGTCATTGTCAGGGACGAAATCATCTCCTTATACTCGAACAGTTCGTCGTAGGTCGTAACCCAGATGTTGTCAGCACCGTATTTCCCGTACAGGTCATAAATGTCAAGCAGGAAATCAAGTGCCTCCTTCTGCGGACGGTGGTCAAGCTTGCCTACCAGCGTAGGTGCCCCCGATGCGGACTGGACACTCAATTCATGAAGCTTGTCTTCATAGTTTCCTTCCGTATATCCTCCAAACACCTCCATTTTTTCCATAGAACCGCACTCCAGCAGATTCACCTCCTTCATAATACCTTCGCCAGTAGTCGCTCTGGTCATGTGAACATATGGGCTGAGTGCCGCTGCCGCCAGATATGCGTCATTGCCGTCAGGCTGTGCAAGAACCTTCATCGGATAATTGATTTTCACCATGGTTCTGTTGAAGTCGGTTTCAAGTCCCCTGACCAATGCAGCGGTATCTTGTTCCAGAGAATCGTCCGGTGAAGACGGGACATTGTGCCAGTTGACCGAATTGCCCATATCGGTCAATACCTGCAGTTCCTCCCACGAAACATACGGGTTATAGAAAGACTTGCTCACATCAATGACAAAACCGTCAGGGTTATCGGGTCCTGTCAGCGTCGGCCAGATGGCGTTACCGAATGTAAAACGCCTGTCATTGCCGCATCCGTCGGTAAAGCACAACGGATATCTCTGCCTGTATCCTGTGGTCTTCTTCAACCCCTTATGGAAAAATTCCCTGTCATCAATCCATTTCCCGTTGATAACGGCGAACACTCTTGACCAAGCGTTAACCGAAGCGTCATCGATAGTGTAACAGAAGACCATGTGCTTGTTGTACTTCAGCGGCGCAAGTCTGACTCTGTCCGTACAGTCACCCGGAACCTTGAATTTGAATTTCACATTACGCTTGTCAAATCCGGAAACCGGAAGCGCTGCCCTGGTATCGAACAGACCGGCCGATCTGGTCAGACCGTCGTAACGGATGACAGGCCTTACGGTCATTGTATAGCTGTTTTTCGTCAGATTGGCACCCGACGGGTCTTTCGCATACATTTTTACAGCAAGTTCGCCTTTGAAACCCTCTTCCTTCTGAATACTGGTAGCCCAGTGCGTTGAAGACAGATTCACCAGATCGGTCATGCCCGACTGATTCTTATACAGCACCTGCATCTGGAACAGTTCCAACGCATCGGACGAGACATCCACCATATATGTAATCTGCTCGGGCAGACTCAACTGATTGATGCACGAAGACGTGTTCATCAACATCACAGCCGATGATATCAGACAAAATATTTTCCTTAATGCAGCCATAATCGTCAGTGTTTATTTGAAAGCGTCTATTTCCCCATCAATCCATTCGATACGCTCTTTCAGGAACGCTTTCATCCTTGCAACGGCATCATCGAAGCCCATGTCATCGTCATTGTTCGGGAATGAAGGACGATATATGCCGTATGGGTATATCCTGTCACCATTCCTGACGCCCAGGGAAATGACGCCGGCCATACTGTCTATGTAACTGTATATCCTCTCTTCCACTTTCTTCCTGTACTTTTCCCATCTGTCCTTTACATCGGCATGAAAACCGGTATCATCCTTCAGATACTTGTACCAGAGAAATTCCGTGAACAATGGAAGCGAATCATTGTTGAAGGAATAATACTCGAAATCCCATACAGGTCCTGCAAACAGCTTTCCATCCCGTTTCTTGTAAGTGAATACCGATTTCTGTTCGCTCAAGCCGTTATTTGACGCCACAGACTGGACCAGTCCGTAATCAATGAATGAACCGATATCGATGAAATCACTGCAAAAGGTCGAATAATCCGCCTTTTCAAGGCAGTTTTCCATATCGTTCCAGAATGCCTTGACATACAGAAGCTTTTCATAGCTGCAGTCATCACCGGTCGGCGAAACGATATTGACATTCCAGCGTGTCTTCTGAGGATGGAATCTCCAGAGTTCATCATAGCGGTTATTGATCTCTATGAGATAACCGCCGCTGATATTCTGTGATTCGGCATTGATTCCGGCAACATCCAGACGGTTGGCTCCGAATCCTGGCTGTTCGGCAATCTGGTACAAACCCTGATACCTGCCGTTTACCGTAACACAGGCAAACTGCGATGATGGAGTCCATTCCAGACCTCCTGCCAGTCTGCCAAGTTCAAACGCCACCGAATTGCGCAGTTGTGTCCTGTCCTCAAAATTGGAAAGGAAACACCATGTCCTGCCTTCCTTCATGCCAAGAACCGGTATGCTGTCCTTTGCCTCAATCTTGAATGACAGTTTTGGCGACGAGCCTGAAAGCGGCATATTCCTGACTCTGACCGTATCGTATGAATCGGGGAAGACACCCATACCGCAAGTAATCATCACACCGTCAATCCAGTCGTTCAATGAGTTGACGGCCGTCTGGTTCTCGGTAACTATTTCAATTACGGGCAGTTCCGAATATGGCACGAATGACAGGAAATGATACTCGTTCTTTTCTGACACCCCTTCAATCCTAATCAGCGCATCCTGATTGTAGGAACAGTATATAGCACTCTCGCCGCTAATCACTTCCTCTCCGTTGTAGAACATCCTGCCGTAGTCAAGGGTGAACGTTGGGACAAGCATGCATGGCAGTTCAAGTGCCGATTCAAGCACGAAAGGCAGAGTTGTCGTACTCAGATCATGACATACAATATCATGTTCCAGCTGCGGATTGTTCTCCTTCAGAAAAGCGAATGAACTGAATGCAATAGGCCCGGTGGCTTCCGTCATCTGCCGGTCAATGACACTCCTGCGCTGCTCTTTCCATTCATCGGAAAGTGAAAGCGACACGCACCCGGCTGACAGCAACAGCAGGGAGAATACACTGAATACAGCTGTCAGTTTCTTCACCATAAGGCAATGCTATTGTCCAAAAAGTACCACCTTGCCGTATAACGGCTCTTCAATGAATCGACAGCATTCTCCCAGGACAGTTTTGAATCCTGATTTGAATTGATGTCGGTCGGCCACTTCTCCAAAGTCCGTTTCACCGTCTCCTCTATGATTGAAGCCTGACTGTCTGCAAATCCGACGACATCACGCAATTCCGACCTGCGCTGCTGCCAGACCTTCTTTACCGCATTGACAAATTCCTGATCACGGAACAGTCTGGAATACCACAGGCTGCGTGTATTGCCGTCAAAATCGACAGTTTCATAGTCGTGAAGGACGAATCCGTCAAACGGATTGAATGTACCCCTGTCAAAATTCCACAATGGGCCGGCGCACAACTTTCCACCTGCATTCTTGTAATACCATACCGACGACGGTGTTCTGCAACTCTCACATGCTGTCAGTTCATACGCTATCCAACATGCTGCAAACGATGTCAGATCAACCAGATTGCGATAGTCGGTATCGGGGGTCTCCTTCTGGTACAGACATTGTTCTATCCGTTTGAAACAGTCTTGGACATAATTCTCTTCATCCGGACTCAATTTATTAGGATAAACGATATTGACCGGAAGTTCCATAACAGCAGTCTTGAACCAGCAGCCTTCATTGTCCCAATCCATTTTGAACAGATAGTCCGACTGTTCCGGCCCCTGCGCCTTCAGGCGTTCAGCCGCATCGGTTCCGCCGTTCTCCATTTCTACCGTTCCCGAAAGCAGATACAATCCCATGTACTCGCTGTTCAGATACAGCTCGCAATACTGCATAGAAGGAGTCAGCTGCATATCCAGCACATCGCCTATCCTGCCGGCAAGCCTGTTTCTCAGATAAGTCCTGTCAGGAGCATTCGAGACAAGATTCCAATGCCTTGAAGTACCCATATCCATGACAGACGCCATGTCCTCAAACTCAAGTTCGAACGATTTCTTTTCAAAATAGATGGAATTGTCATTCAGATACCTGGCGCTGATATTGCCTGTGAAGTTCACCGTACCTCCTGCCGGCATTGCGATTCTGAAAGTTACAGGTATCCATGTGTAGCGGTCCGAAATAATTTTTTCAGAAAGCAGCGAAACGACAGGCAGGCCAGAACACGGCTCCTGCTCCAGCGAAAATTCAATTTCCCTGTACTGGCCGTCCGATGCATGGAAACGGTACCTGACCGGCTGGCTGAAATCAACCGCCGAATTACCCGGAACCTGATCGATGCCATTTACGGTAACCCTTTCGGCAACGCCGTTCCATGTTGGAACAAGTTCCTTTCCGACAAGACTGTAATGCGAAACCGTTGCAACATAAGTACTGTCATTCCTGTAGCGGAAAGACAAGTCAGCAAGAACCGACGGATTCGACGACGCCTTTATGTTGAACGATTTGACTGCAACTTCGTCCATCGTACACTCCGACGGAGACCACACATCCGAAATTTCCCTTTTGGAATCATCTTTGGACAGGCTGTCATACTGCTCGAAAAGATTCGTGCTGCACGCTCCTGTGACAAGCAGCATAACAGTCATATCAAGAATCTGAAGCAGTTTACGCATCTCAATGATTAATAAGTCATTTTCAAAACATCGGTAAGTCAGGCAAAGATATGAAAAAAATGCATCCGCGCGCGTTAAAGAATGGAACTTTTCTTCAACTGCAAAAAGCGGAACCCGCAAAAGTGGAATTCCACGCAAAAAACAATTATTTTTGCCGGGAACAAAAAGAAAAGTACAGAAACATGCAGCCACTGGCGGAAAGAATGAGACCGAAGTCCCTTGACGATTATGTGGGACAGCAGCATCTTGTCGGACAAGGTGCAGTGCTGCGCCGCATGATAGAGTCAGGCCGCATAAACTCATTCATACTGTGGGGTCCTCCGGGAACCGGGAAAACCACCCTGGCACAGATTGTCGCCAACAGCCTGGATCTTCCGTTCAGTACCCTGAGCGCGGTAACGGCAGGCGTCAGGGAAGTCCGTGATGTCATTGACAAGGCCAGAATGAATCCGCTGTTCCGAACCAGGGGCAATCCCATACTTTTCATCGATGAAATCCACCGTTTCAACAAAGCCCAGCAGGACTCGCTTCTCGGTGCCGTTGAGCGCGGAGACATAACGCTGATTGGCGCAACGACCGAAAACCCGTCTTTTGAAGTCATACGTCCGCTGCTTTCCCGCATGCAGGTCTATGTACTTAACCCGCTTGAAAAGGACGATTTGCTCAAGCTGCTTGAGCGGGCCGTCAGAAAGGACGCCATGCTGAGCCGTAGGCACATTGAGCTGAAGGAGACAACCGCGATAATGCGTTTTTCAGGAGGCGATGCGCGAAAGCTGCTCAACATACTGGAACTTGTCGTCGAAGCCTGCGGTGACGGCGATGTCACAATCACCGACCGGCTTGTCACCGAAAGTCTCCAGCAGAACCCTTTGGCATACGACAAGGACGGTGAAATGCACTATGACATCATTTCGGCATTCATAAAGTCAATACGCGGAAGCGACCCCGACGCAGCCCTGTACTGGCTTGCAAGAATGGTACAGGCCGGCGAAGACCCGGCATTCATAGCCCGCCGGCTCATAATTTCCGCCAGCGAGGATGTAGGTCTGGCAAACCCGAACGCACTGCTGCTGGCCAATGCCGCTTTTGACGCGGTAATGAAGATAGGCTGGCCCGAAGGAAGGATACCGTTGGCCGAAGCCACCGTATATCTGGCCACAAGCCCCAAAAGCAATTCCGCATACATGGGAATAAACGCCGCCCTCGAGAATGTGGGACAGACAGGCAATCTGCCGGTGCCATTGCACCTGAGGAACGCCCCCACTTCACTCATGAACGACCTGGGGTACGGAGCCGGTTACAAGTACGCCCACGATTTTCCCGACCACTATGTAAAACAGCAGTATCTGCCCGACGCGCTGAAAGACGTCACATTCTGGACTGCGCAGGACAACCAGCAGGAAGCAAGGATAAAGGAAAGACTGGACACATTGAAGTCCCGTCCGGAATAATCAGTTTATAAACAGCAGTTCGCGGTACTTTGGCATGGGCCACAAGTCGTCATCGACAAGTTCCTCCAGACGGTCAATATAGTTTCTCAGGCCCACAAGCGCCTGCGCAACGTCATAATAACGTGCAGCCGTTTCATATTCGCCAGGTGCATTGTTGGCAATTTTCCGAAGTTCGACCATGGCGTCAACTCCATTCTTCAATTCAGTAACTAAAGATGAAATCTCTTCGACAAGTTCCATATCGACCGATGCCATCTTCCTGTAATCCGACGGATACAGTTCCTTAAGCAGCTTAATATTATCAAGAAGTTTTGTCTGATACTGCAATGCCGCCGGAATGATGTGGTTGTATGCCATACGGCCCAGCACCCTGGCCTCGATCTGCACTTTCTTGGCATATATCTCCCATTTCACCTCGTTGCGGGCCTGCAGTTCCACCTCACTGTATATGCCAAGTCCGGTAAACAGTCTGATGGAATCGGGTGTCGTAAACGCCTTGAACATTTCAGGAACACGCGTTTCGGTGTCAAGTCCGCGGCGCGCAGCCTCTTTCTGCCATTCTTCGGAATAGCCGTTTCCATCGAAACAAATGGTATCAATGACATCGGCAATGAGCGGCTTCAGGCAGTCCATCACCGCCACATTCAGCGGCGAGCCCTTCTTCATGGCCATGTCGACATCGGCCTTGAACTCCAGAAGCTGCTCTGCCACCGCTGCATTCAAAGTCGTCAGTGCACCGGCACAGTTGGCGCTGGAACCCACGGCACGGAACTCAAAGCGGTTACCGGTAAAGGCAAACGGCGATGTACGGTTTCTGTCGGTGTTATCGAGAAAAATCTCCGGAATCTCAACCAGTCCTACCGACTTGCCCTTCTTGCCCGCAATCACAATTGGGGTATCTGACGGAACCTCAAGCAGTTTTCTCATTACCTCGGTCATTGTCCTGCCAAGGAATGCCGACACGATTGCAGGAGGCGCCTCGTTGCCGCCCAGACGATGGGCGTTTGTGGCCGATGCAATCGATGCTTTCAGCACCGCATTGTGTTTCTGTACGGCAGCCAGCACATTCACAAAGAATGTAATGAACTGCAAATTGCCCAATGCATCCTTACCTGGCGCAAGGAGCTGCACCCCGGTATCGGTCCCAAGCGACCAGTTGTTATGCTTGCCCGAACCGTTTATGCCGTCAAAAGGCTTCTCGTGAAACACCACCACAAAACCATGCTTGCGTGCCAGGGCGTTCATGACATTCATGATCTGCTGGTTCTGGTCATTGGCCAGATTGGCCTCCCCGTAAATTGGAGCCAGTTCAAACTGGTTGGGAGCAGCCTCGTTATGACGCGTCTTCAGTGGAATGCCCAGCTTGTAACCGGCTATCTCAATGTCACGCATGAATGCGGCAACCCTCGATGGAATGGCACCGAAATAATGGTCATCAAGCTGCTGGCTCTTGGAAGACGCATGTCCCATAAGAGTGCGTCCGCACAGCATCAGGTCAGGACGTGTAGCATACAAATCCTCATCGACCAGAAAATACTCCTGTTCCCAGCCAAGGTATGAAATGACCTTGCTGACTTTCGGATCAAACAGCCTGCATATTGGAAGAGCCGCATCGCATACGGCTTTCAAGGCTTTCTTGAGCGGTGTCTTGTAGTCTAGAGCCTCGCCCGTGTATGAAATGAACACAGTGGGGATACACAGCGTATCGTCCTGAATGAATACAGGCGACATAGGGTCCCACGCAGTATAGCCGCGGGCCTCGAATGTGGCACGTATGCCACCGTTAGGAAACGATGAGGCATCGGGTTCCTGCTGGACCAGAGCCTTGCCGTCAAAGCACTCTATCATACCACCCTTACCGTCATACTCCATGAACGAGTCATGCTTTTCAGCAGTACCTTCTGTCAGCGGCTGGAACCAGTGCGTCACATGGGTAACGCCATGTTCCATAGCCCACACCTTCATGCCGGCAGCCACACCGTCGGCAGTGCTGCGGTCAAGCGGTTCTCCGTTGTCAATACAGTTGACCAGTGCGGTGAATATCCTGGGGTCAAGATACTGGTGCATCTTTTCACGGTTGAACACCAGTTCACCGAAATATTCTGACGGACGTCTTTCAGGAATCTCAACATCGACAGCCTTCTTCTTGAAAGCCTCCTGTACTACATCGAATCTTAGTCTGCTCATAGCGGTTGTCTGTACGCGTGCGTATT
Organism: Bacteroidaceae bacterium; assembly: GCA_045640885.1. Taxonomy (GTDB): domain Bacteria; phylum Bacteroidota; class Bacteroidia; order Bacteroidales; family Bacteroidaceae; genus Colenecus. Next base: position 26,918 of record JAZUFX010000033.1, read on the forward strand.
TTAGGGGTGCAAAATTACTGCAAAACGCAGGAATCACCTACAAATCGGCTCATTTTCTGCAAAAAACGGTCCGCTTACCCATAAAAAAGGACAGAAAGGCCATATAGCTTGTAGAACGAAAAAAGCAGCAGGCACGGACGGCTTCCGCGCAGGTTACGGTTCATGAGCGAAGACAGCATACGGCCCAGAAGGCAGACCGCCGGCACCAGATGCAGTCTTTCAAGCCTGTAATACACGTTCAGCAGACGGGAACCGTCTGCCATGAAATCCCTGTTCACATAGAGGTTTGACAGTGAAGCATCTGTCTTCTCAAGGAAACTGCCGTTGTCGTCAATCCCCAGATGTACAAGCGCATTGTCTATGTGCAGAATGCTGATTCCCAGCCGCTGAAGGCTCATGCCGAACTCCACATCCTCATAACCGTAACCGGCAATGTTTTCATCGAAGCGAATCTTCAGAAAGACATCACGGTCCGTCAGAAACGAAAAAGGCGTAAAGTTGTCATATGGCCTGCGGCTCCGGAATTCCGCTCCACGACGGCGGTCAGCCCTCTTCTCGTACCTGTACCGCAGTTCACATCCGCGTGCAGGCAGTGCGGCCGGATGCTTCAGGCCGCCGCATACGACCTGTGAACATTCTGATGCCTCAAGGTACGATGACAGGAACGTTTCACTGTCCACCCGAGCATCACAGTCAATGAACAGCAGTTTTGAATATGCCGACTGTTCTGCCAGAAAGTTCCTGATGGCAGCACGCCCCATATTGTTCTCCAAGGCAAAATAGCGGCATTTCTCCAACGAAGCCGCCTTTTCAGCGACCTTTTTCTTCAGTTCCCGATTTGATGAGCAGTCATCGGCAACAATAAGTTCAAAGCCCGAATCCAATGCAAGGCCCTGTGCGTGCAAGGCCTCCAGCAAAGCCGAACTGTCCCAATTGAATACCGGAACCAGGACCGACAGACCATCAGTTATCTCCTTAGCCATGTCTGCAAATTTAGGAATCCGTCATGAAACCTCCATACCGTAAAGGGCAAAATCGGCACGCGCCGGATCATCAGGCCAGATTCCTGCCATAGCCAGGGTAATCTCTTTGGCAGTTTTCAAATCGGCGCTCCTGCGCACCGTCAGTCCGTAACGGACGGCCGACTGGAACACATGCGTATCAAGCGGGATTATCAGCTGTGAAGGCCTGACAGCAGTCCATATCCCGAAATCCACCGGACTGTTTCCACGCACCATCCATCTGAGAAACATGTAAAATCTTTTATTGGCCGATGTACTTCCAGCGGCTGGTATTCCCCGTACACCTTCAAAGAATCGGCATAAACTTTCCACCCCCTCGCCAAGGTCATGCCCGGGAATGAAGAAGTCCTCAAGGCTCTCTTTTTCCAAATACGCATTTGACAGTCTGTCACATAATTGAAAGAAATCGGACCATTTGTAGAATCTGTACAGACAGACATTTTCATCAACGTCAACCTCCATGAAACGGCGGTTTATGACAAACGCATACGGACCGCCGCAACCATCCATAATTGTATGCAATTTTTCCAGTACTCCCAGAAACACCCTGCGGCTTCCGTAAGCCATCCAGGCGGCAATGAAGGCCGACACTTCAATATCATGGCGGTCAGCATAGCGGTGAGGGAACCTGACAGGATCCGAACCGATGAAATGGACATTTTCATTTCTGTCGGCCGCCTCAATGAATTCAAGCATAAGCTGTTCATCCATACAGTTGTCTTTTTCCTTGTTACCGCAATTGCAAAAATAAGAATATACAACCGATATTTCACTCCAAAATCGTAACTTTGCGGTCTATTATATAAAATAACTGATATTACGCAGAATATGGCAGAGAACACTGTTGCAGAGAGCTCGGAAAAGAAGAGCCTCAACTTCATTGAGGAAATGGTAGAGAAAGACCTTGCCCAGGGCAAGAACGGAGGTCGTGTCCAGACACGTTTCCCGCCGGAACCCAATGGCTATCTGCACATTGGCCACGCAAAGGCTATCTGCATGGACTTCGGTATGGCCGAAAAGCACGGTGGAATCTGCAATCTGCGTTTCGATGACACCAACCCGACCAAAGAGGACACCGAATATGTCGATGCCATCAAGGAAGACATCAAATGGCTTGGTTTCAAGTGGGAGAACGAATTCTATGCATCGGACTACTTCCAGCAGCTCTGGGACTTTGCAGTCGAGCTCATCAAGGAAGGCAAGGCCTATATTGACGAACAGTCCCAGGATGCCATTCTGGCCCAGAAAGGCACGCCTACCCAGCCCGGTCAGAACAGTCCGTACCGTGACCGCCCCATCCAGGAGAACCTTGACCTGTTCTACAAGATGAACAGCGGCGAACTCGAGGAGGGTTCAATGGTTCTGCGTGCCAAGATCGATATGGCACACAACAACATGCTGTTCCGTGACCCCATCATCTACCGCATTGTCAAGACACCGCATCACCGTACCGGAACCAAGTGGAAGGCATACCCCATGTACGACTTTGCACATGGCCAGAGCGACTTCTTCGAAGGTGTGACACATTCGCTGTGTACACTTGAGTTCGTCCCCCACCGTCCGCTGTACGACCTGTTCATTGACTGGCTCAAGAAAGGCAAGGACCTTGACGACAACCGTCCGCGCCAGACCGAATTCAACAAGCTGAACCTGAACTACACCCTGCTCAGCAAGCGTACCCTGCTGGCTCTGGTACAGAACGGTATGGTAAGCGGCTGGGATGACCCCCGCATGCCTACCATCTGCGGCTACCGCCGTCGCGGCTACACCCCGGAATCGATAAAGATGTTCGTTGACCGCATAGGATATACCAAGTTCGATGCCCTGAACGACATGGCTCTTATGGAAAGCGCCGTCCGTGAAGACCTTAATAGGCGTGCAACCCGCGTATCGGCCGTAATAGACCCCGTCAAGCTTATCATCACCAACTACCCCGAGGGTAAGACCGAAGAACTTGAAGCCATAAACAACCCAGAAGACCCCGAGGCAGGCACTCACACCATAACCTTCAGCCGCGAGCTATGGATTGAGCGCGACGACTACATGGAGAATGCTCCCGCAAAGTACTTCCGCCTGAGCGAAGGCCGCGAAGTGCGCCTTAAAAGTTCATACATCGTTTTGTGCACAGGCTGCAAGAAAGACGCAAACGGCAGGGTGCAGGAAGTCTACTGCGAATACATCCCCAACACCAAGACCGGTGAATCTGACTGCAACCGCAAGGCCAAAGGCACAATACACTGGGTCAGCGCAGACCACTGCATAAAGGCCGAAGTACGTCTGTACGACCGCCTGTGGAAAGTCGAGAATCCGCGTGACGAACTTTCACGCCTGCGCGAGGAAGGCATGGATCCTGTCGAGGCCCTGAAACAGATGAAGAACCCCGACTCTCTTGAAGTACGCACCGAATGCTTCGTTGAAAAGTTCCTTGCCGGCACCAAGCCGCTTGACCACTTCCAGTTCCAGCGCATAGGCTATTTCTGCACCGATAAGGATTCAACGGCCGACCATCCGGTATTCAACCGCACCGTCTCGCTCAAGGATACCTGGAACAAGGTAAAAGACAAATAATATCCTGCATGAAGGATGATTCAGAGTCTTATTATGAAAGCCAGGAGTTCCAGGACATCCTGAAATCATACGAATCCATGCTTGACGAAGGCACCAGCGTGTATTTTGACAGCATGGATCTGGCCAATATCGCACAGTATTACGCCATTTCATCGGAGCTTGAAAAGTCTGACCGTGCCATTGAATTCGGACTTTCCATCCATCCCGCCGACCCTGACATACTCATTGCAAAATCGGGCAACCAGCTGCAGCGCGGTCTTACAGACCAGGCACGCGTGATTGCCGAATCCATCGATGCGCCCGACAACCAGGAACTCATCTACCTGAAAGGATGCATCGAACTGGCCGACGGTAACCCAGTACAGGCCGACCGCTTCTATACCCAGGCCGTTGAAATGAGCGAAAACGACAGCGGCATGATAAACGACATCATCGTCAAGTTCATGGACTCCCGCCAGTTTGAACTCTGCCAGAAATGGCTTGACAAAGCTCTTGTACTTGAACCCGATTCGCGCAACTTCATCGAACTGCAGGCCGACCTGTTCTTTGACACCGGACAAATGGACACCGCCGCCGTCTGGTACGACAACCTGCTTGATGAGTTTCCCTTTGACACATATTATTGGGAGCAGATGGGACGCATCAACTATGAAAAAGGTGATTTTGCACGCGCACGCGACTGTTTCGAATACATTGAAGCCATAGATCCCGAAAACAAATCGGCCCGCATGATGTGCGCCGACTGCATCTTCAGTCTCGGGCAGTGGAAACAGGCATTCGGCATATATTCCAGTCTTCTTGACGAAGACCCTGACTCATACGCACTTCTGTACTACTGCGGCCGATGCGAATATGAAAACAAATGCTACGACGGTGCCCTGCCGTACTTCAGGAAGTCATTTGAAAGTCTGACTCACGAAGACGGCGAAATTCCGACCGAAATGCTCGTCGAACTGTACGGATACATGGCACATTGCACATATTATCTGAAAGATATTCCCCAAACGCTTTCCATACTGGCCGACGGACTGGCTCTTGACCCTGAAGACAGTTTCCTTCAGGAAGTCTGGTTCATGATGTTCGGCTCTGAAACCGGCAGCGCTAACGAAAAACAGCAGACAAAATGATATCGACTTTTCTACAATGGTGTCTGGACCACCTCAACTACTGGACAATAACCGTTCTGATGACAATTGAAAGTTCATTCATCCCCTTTCCATCGGAAATTGTCATTCCGCCGGCCGCATATCACGCAGCAACCGATGCAGCCTTGAGTGTTCCTCTCATTGTACTGTTCGGAACCATCGGTGCCATTATCGGGGCATCGGTCAACTACTTCCTTGCATTGTGGATCGGCAAGCCCATTGTCTATGCGTTCGCTGACAGCAGGCTGGGCCATCTGCTGCTTTTGGACAGTTCCAAGATACACAAGGCCGAAGACTACTTCAACGAACACGGTGCCGTTTCCACATTTGTCGGCCGTCTTATCCCCGCCATACGCCAGCTCATTTCCATCCCTGCCGGTCTGGCAAAAATGCCCCTTGGCAGATTCATCGGATTCACGGCACTTGGAGCAGGCATCTGGAACAGCGTACTTGCATGTCTGGGCTATTTCCTGAGCCATGCCGTTCCCGAAGACCAGCTCATTGACACGGTAACAAAGTACAGCCACGAAATAGGCTACACAATTGCCGCCGTCGCGGTTACAGTCCTGGCCGTCATCATTTTCAGAAACGTCAGAAAAAAGTAGCCGCCGAAAGACTGTCAGATTTCGTCCGACTTACGGACATCGTTGATTTCCACCGCCTTGCCCTGTTTTATTACAGAGAATGGAGGAACGTCGTGTGTAAGCCATATATTACCGCCGACAATTGTATCATGGCCTATGGTGACACGGCCAAGAATTGACGTATTGGAATAAATGGTGACATTGTCCTCGATTATCGGGTGACGCGGTGCATCAATGGGGTGTCCCTGCTCGTCATAGCTGAACGACTTTGCCCCCAAAGTGACACCCTGGTACAGCATGACATGATTGCCTATTATGCTGGTAGCGCCGACAACCACACCCGTACCGTGGTCGATTGCAAAATACTCGCCTATCGTAGCCGCCGGATGAATGTCAATGCCCGTGGCACTGTGAGCCATCTCGGTAAGAATACGCGGAATACGCGGAACGCCCAGTTCATGCAGGCGGTGTGCGGAACGGTAATGCAGCATTACCTTTACAAGCGGATAGCAAAGCACCACTTCGCCAAGATCCTTTACCGCCGGATCATTGTGAGCCACAGCCTGTACATCGGTATGCAACAGACGGCCCGTTTCAGGAAGCGACCCGACAAATGCGTCTGCAACCTCCATCACTTCGGTTTTATCCATTACAGTCGACAACTGTGACAGCAGTATTTCCTTGATGGCCTTTGGACCGTCGGTCCATGCCGGAACATCGGAATAATCAGGAAAGATGACGTACTTTATAAGTTCCATCATTCTTTCAAGTTCTCTGGTGCTGGGTGACTTGCTCATATAATATAATCCTTATTAGTCAAAAACTCCGGTGGAAAGGTAACGCTCACCTGTGTCTGGCAGCAGAACCACAATCAGCTTGCCCTTGTTTTCAGGCATCTTTGCCAGTTCAAGCGCTGCGCTGTAGGCTGCGCCCGATGAAATGCCCACAAGCAGTCCGCGCTCACGCGCCAGGAAACGCGTGGCAGCAAGCGCATCGGCATCGGTCACGGCCATAACCTTGTCAACGGACTCCTTCAGGTATGTGTCAGGAACGAAATTGGCGCCTATGCCCTGAATGGCATGGGTTCCGCTTGTGCCCTTGGTCAAAAGCGGCGATGAAGCCGGCTCAAAAGCCACTACCTGAATATCCCTGTTGAACTTTTTCAGACCCTTTCCGGTACCGCTCACCGTACCGCCTGTACCCATGCCCGCAACGAAAATATCGACCTTTCCACCGGTCTGTTCCCAAATTTCAACGGCAGTGGTCTTCTCGTGTACTGCAGGATTGGCCATATTGGTGAACTGTCCCAATATCACGGCTCCGGGAATGCTGTCACGCAGTTCCTCGGCCTTTGCTATGGAGCCTTTCATTCCATCCTTTCCCGGGGTCAGCACAATCTGTGCGCCGTATGCGCCAAGCAGCTTGCGGCGTTCCAGACTCATGGTGTCGGGCATTGTCAGAATGGTACGGTATCCGCGCAGCTTGCCTATCCAGGCCAGTCCCACGCCGGTATTGCCGCTTGTAGGCTCAATTATTGTACCCCCGGCCTTGAGCAAGCCGTTCTCTTCGGCATCGAGAATCATAGCCAGAGCGGTACGGTCCTTGACGCTGCCTCCGGGGTTGAAGCATTCCAATTTTGCAATTACCGTTGCCTGCTGTCCTTCAACGGGAGCAATCTCAAGCATTGGAGTGTTGCCAATAAGACTGGTCAGATCAGTGTAAATCATATCAGTTTCTCTTTTCGTTCAAATCAATGTCCATATGGGGATAGGCAAATTGTATGCCATTCTTTGGAAGTTCGGTATATACCAGCCTGTTCATGTCATACATGACATCCCAATAATCATCGGTCTTTGTCCATATCCATACCGTGAACTCAACATTGCTGTCATTCAATGCGGTAATCCTGACCGACGGATCCTTCGCCCACTGATGTCCGGCCGTGAGCACCCTCTCGTCCGATTTCATGAGTGAGAGCAGCAAATCCGTGCACTTGTCAGCATCGGTCCCGTACTCGACCGTCACCACAATGCCTATTCTGCGCACCGGGTAATGGAAAATATTCTCGATATTTCCGTTTGACAGCGCCCCGTTGGGAACGACTATGACACGATTGTCATACGTACGCAGCTTGGTATGGAAAATAGACAGTTCAGTGACGATACCCTCAAATCCCTGTGTCTTTATGTAGTCACCGGCCTTGAACGGTTTGAATATGAGCAGCATCAGACCACCTGCAAAATTCGACACGCTGCCGCTCAGTGCCATACCAATAGCCATACCTCCGGCAGCCAGGAGCGCAGCCAGCGACGTGGTGTTGATACCCAGTGTGCCAATTGTGATGGTGACCAGCAGAACCGTCAGCGTAATGGTGACCAGCGATGTCACGAACGATGCCAGAGTGCCCTCGGTGTTGCGGCGTTCAAACCTGCGCACAAGCAATTTCTTTACTCTGCGTATGAGCCATGCCCCGATAAAATAAATGACTATAGCGGCAACAAGCTTAAGACCGAACTCCAGTCCTTTTGACAGCAGTTCCCTCATGAATCCGTCCGGATCATCCATAATCTGCTCTACCAATGTCTCGGTGACAGCCTTGATGCTGTCATTGACATTGATTGCCTTGTCGGTATCAATCGTTATTGACTGCAGGAACATATAATAAAAGCCAAATCGGTCACAAAGATAACCAATTTGTCTGTTTTTATGTAAGTTTGTAAACCTTTTGAACCCCTGGCAATGACACGCAAAGAAGAACTGGAACAGAACCCCGCCCTCAGGCAGGAACTGGAGAAAATGAAAGCCGGCAAGCCATACGATGCCCATACTCCCGAAATGTACGCATACCGCGACGAAGTGAAAAAACTTCTGCGCCGTCTGAACATAACCGAATACCACGAGGAAAGCATGCGCGACATACTTCACGAACTGCTTCCTGACTGTGCCACCGACGTATATTTCGAGCCCCCGTTCTACTGCGACTACGGCAGCCTTATCCACGCCGAAGAAGGCGTTTTCGTAAACTTCGGCTGCACGATTCTTGACGGTGGCGGCGTGTTTATTGGGAAAAACACACTGATAGCCCCCAGTGTGAACATTTTCACCGCCGGTCATCCGCTCGATGCCGATGAACGCGATGTCTGGGAATACTGCAAGCCCGTGCACATCGGCCAGCGCTGCTGGATTGGCGGCGGTGTCACCATCTGCCCCGGTGTTACCATCGGTGACCGCTCGGTAATAGGAGCCGGAGCCGTTGTCGTACATGACATACCGGCCGACAGCCTTGCAGTAGGCAACCCTGCCCGCGTAATACGCAAGCTCAATCAGAAATGACACTTACCACACATTTACAACTATGCACAACGGAAAAGTAGGAATCATCGGCACAGGCTGGATTGCCGACATGATGGCACGCACACTTACCGGCCTTGACCCCGAAATGAAATACGCCGTAGCTTCGCG
>JAZUFX010000034.1:0-16858 GCA_045640885.1 Bacteroidaceae bacterium
CCATACCGTTTATCTGACAGTTCCAACCCTGAAGAACGGGCATAAGTACAGCATTGAGACTCCGTATGGCAGCTGGAAGTTCAGGTTTGATGACCGCAAGGTGTTCTGTGAGGCCATCAAGACCAATCAGGTGGCATACAGTGCACTGTCAACCAAGAGGTTTGCCAACTTTGACATTCATCTTGGCGACGGCGGTGCAAAACGTATTGAAGGCGGACTGCCGGCTTACACGGTGTATAGGGAGAAGGGCGGCCGCAAGATTTGCAGCGGGATTCTGAAGGAGATAGGCGAGGACCGGTCATCGGGCGATTTCGTTTACCGCATTGACCTTTCAGGCGTACCCGAAGGGGGACCGTATTATGTATGCGTAAGCGGCTGCGGGCGGTCATATCCGTTTTATGTGGGTGGAAAGGCATCGGCCGAACTCTCGTACGTGAGTTTCCGCTCGCTTTTGAACCAGCGTTGCGGCATTCAGCAGGAACCGCCCTATTTTGAACACCCCTACAGGACAAAACGTTGCCACGAGACAATCTACAAGACATATTACCGCATCAATGAGGCCTCGCTTCCTGTCAAGGGTACGGAACCCACCATGCAGGCATGGGGCGGCTATCACGATGCCGGCGATGCGGACCGCCGTACCTACCACATGGATGTACCGTCAACCCTGCTCACAACCTTCGAGGCGTTCCCGGAACTGTTCACCGACCGTCAGTTCAATATGCCCGATATTTTTGACAGCGAGTGGAACATACTTGGAAGCGGCAACGGAATTCCCGACATTCTTGACGAGGCCGAGTGGGGTACCATGTTCTGGAAATATTTCCAGGAGGACGACGGCCAGATTCCATGGGGCACCGAGACCCAGGGTTATTCGCCTTTTACAAGCTATGACTTTGAGGATCATCTGTTCGGCAGTGAGGTGCTTGACGCACGCACATCGTCATGGGCTGCGGGTCTGTTCTACCATTTTGCACGCATAATCAGACCTTTTGACGAAGCGAAATCCAATGAGTATGCATCAAGGGCCGAGCTGGCCCATGCCGCAGCCGAAAAGGCTCTGTCCGGGCGCGGCGGAATCCAGCCGAACTTCCAGATGTACTACAATGTCGAGAAGTACCTGACGACAGACAATGAGCAGAGCCATGCGTACATTAAGGAGCATGCTGCCGATGCACAGGCCATGCTGGCCACATACAACCAGGGCTCCGAGATATTTGCAGGCCGCGGCTGGCTGGCTTCGTATTTCATGTCGTATGTGCTGGCTCCGGCCTCAAAGACCGATGCCGCCACGGTTGCCGTTTTCCGCGGTGTGCTGGAGCAGGTGGCTGAAAAGCAGATTGCCGCATTTGAAGAGAACGCATATCCTAACGGTGCGCCCATGAATGTGAACTGGTGGGGGAGCAATGTTGCCCAGGGGCAGTATTCCTACCCGTTGCTCATGATGTGGAAGCTTACCGGAAAGCAGGAGTACATTGATGTGGTAAGCCAGATGATGGACTATGCCCTGGGACTTAACCCGCTGGGCAAATGCTACCTGACCGGTATGGGCGTGAACCGTGTACACTGGCCTCATGACCGCGAATCGGCCTATACCATAGAGCAGGGCTGGGGACCCCGCCCGGGCATACTGGTGTTCGGAGCCGGCAACTATGTGCGTGACTATCCCAGCTATCCGGTCATCCGTCGCGGCGAAACTGCCCGCGAACGCGCCTACATTGATGTACTTGACAACTATCAGAACAACGAATACACCATTTACCAGAGTCTGTGCTTTCCGTCGGTGGTCTATCCGGTACTTTCAGGCGGCAAGGTGGCACAGCCAAAATCAAACTAACCGATATGAGCAGCCTGTCAACAAGAATCCGGAACCTGATTGGCGGAATCAAGGACGGCGTCAGCCGTTTTCCCATTACCGTGTTGTTCGCTCTTGCGCTTACAGCAGTGAGCATTGTGCTTAACCATGTGCCAGACGGCGCAGTGGGCCATAGGACCCAGTTCTTCATGTACTGGTATCCGGCAACTGCAATGGCCCTTTCGCTAGGGCTTTCACTCCTCAACGAGAAACGCCGGTGCCGTATTGCAATGGTTGCGGCGCATGTTGCCTGGGCGGTCATCTGGATTGTAATGAGCCGATATGCCGATGTCATGTACAGGCAGCCGTATGTGCTGATATTTGCCGCACTGGTCACATTGGCATTCGTTTCTGTAATTCTGCTGCCGTTCGTGGCCGGTTACGATGATGCGGCAATGCGTAATTTCTCCATGACGGTATTGTGTGCCGCCGCTGTGGCGCTGTTCGTGTCGGCGGTTCTATGGGGCGGCATGTCTCTGCTCCTGCTTTCGTTTGAACATCTGTTCGGCCTGGATGTGAATCAGGATGTCTATGAGGACCTTGCATATTTCAGTTTCTTTATGGTGGCCCCGATGCTCGTGCTGCAGGGGGTGCCGTCGGACCATGGCAGACGCAGCGTGGCATCGGCCGTCATGCCGGGTTTCCTGCCTGGCGCAGTCAGGTACCTGTTCATTCCGCTTGTATCGCTTTACTTCATAACCCTGTACTGCTATGCGGTAAAGATTATCGTGAACTGGACTCTGCCGGACGGATGGGTGTCGTATCTGGTATCGGCATCAATGCTGCTGGTCGTACTGCTGCAGCTGGCGGTCAGGCCTTACAGACACGGGCAGACCTTTGGCGGTTTTGCAGTGCGTCTGGTATGCGGATGGATGCCGAGGCTCATGCTGCCGCTGCTGGTCCTGATGAGCGTGGGCATTGTCCGCCGTTTGTCGGACTACGGAATAACGGTCAGCCGTGCGTATCTTATTGCGTTCAACCTATGGTGCTACGTGGCGTGCCTTATTCTCTGGTTCAAGAATGATGACCATGTCATGTGGCTGGCTGTGACACCAGTCATACTGTTCATCCTTCTGTCCGTCTTTCCGGTCAATGTGTCATCGGTTGTCCGTGACAGCATGCTGCGCAAGGTGCGCTGTACGCTGGCCGATTCCGGCTGGAACGGAAGTGTGATGGACGATGACACCTACAGTGCCTGGCTTGCCGGCCTGGAGCGTAATGACGCGTTCAGGGTTGACAGCCGGCTTGATTACCTTAAGGCCAAGTATCCTTTTGACTGTATCGGCGACATTGTGACTCGCGACATTCTGACCGGAAGGGCGCAGAACGAAGAGGAAGCTGAGCGTACATATATGTCAAGCTTCCGTCAGGTGCTGGAGTGGACGGAGATTCCGGTTCCGGAAGGCATGTCAATGAGCATGATGTACGAATACCGCTCGAATGTCGGCGACATTCAGGTCACCGAAGACTCCGTCACGGCCTCGTTCCCGCTGAACGGTGAATCGGCCTTTGAGGTATGTATTCCCATGGCCGATCTGAGAGCCCTGGCCGATGATTACAGCAAGGATGTCCTTTCCCGGAAAAGCTACAGGCTACGGTACAATGGGACACTGTCGGACGGCCGCCGGTGTGTTTTCTATCTCAATCATTTCAGTCTGAGACTGGAGAAAGGAAACGAATCAATGGACGTGAGCGGCCTGCTCTTCTATTGAACCGGCCGTCCTTTACGCCTTCTTGGTATAGTCTGATTACAGTTTAATTGACATTATGGTAATGTCGTCATTCTGAGTATTGTCCTTTACAAACTCTTTTATTGACAGAAGCAGATTGTCAAGGAACTGTGCCGAGCTTTCGGTGGCGTCCTCGTTTCTGGCGAACTCCTCAAGACGCTGCTCGCCATACAAATCCTTGATACGGTTTTCGGCTTCGGTCACTCCGTCTGTGTAAATGAGCAGGCGTGAACCTCTTTCCAACGTAATGGATTCGCCCTGATACGGGAAATCCTCAAACAGACCTGCTGCCAGATTGGGCTTTGCATGAAGGTATGAGGGCTTGCCGTCAGGCGATAATACCAGAATCGGATTATGGCCTGCGTTGCAGTAATTGAGCTCCAGCGTGTCCAAGTTGAGGCAGCCTACAAACATGGTTACGAACATTCCGCTGTCGTTGCCGTCACAGAATGAGTTGTTGATTCTGGCTACAACGCCCTCGACGGGAAGGCCAAGACCTGCTATGAAGCGGAAGGCGCTTCGGGTGATAGCCATATACAGGGCTGCAGGAACACCCTTGCCGGAAACGTCGCCCACCACAAAATAGACCGTTCTGTCCTTGACAAAGAAATCATACAGGTCGCCCCCCACTTCCTTGGCCGGGTGCAGCTGGGCGTACAGGTCAAGACCTTCAAAATGCGGATAGTCCTTGGGCAGCATCTGCATCTGGATGGCGCTTGCCACGTTGAGCTCGCTCTCATACCGTTCATTGGATGCTGTGGTGCTGCGCAGCTCTTCGATGTACTCGTTGATGGAACGTTCCATGTAAACCAGCGAATCGTGCAGACGGTGCAGTTCGTCTTCGCTGTTCACTTCGGGTATTCTTGCCTTGAAATTACCCTGCGAAATATTCAGGGCCGAATATGCAAACTCCGTAATGGGTTGTGCATGGCGGCTTATTATACGCCTGTTGGTCAGATACAGCAGCAGCAGACCGAGTAAGGCAACCAGAAACGAGATATTGTTCATCCTGGTCGCTTTGGAGAAGACATCTTTGTACGAGCATACCAGAGCAGCGGTCCAGCCGTTGGACAGAGGACCGTAGATGAAGAATCCCTTGAACTCAGGCCTGTTGATTCTCATGACACCGGTATCGCCGGACATCATTTTCCTGATTTTCTCTATTGCCTCGGCATCGCCGGCTTTCAGGCTCTCGGTGAACACTGTCTCACTGAGTATCTTGCTTTTGTCTATGTGCGAAATGTACGAGCCGTTTCTTCCTGCCAGCATTGTATACGAATTCTCGTAAGGCTTTATTGACTGGATCTTGTCGGTCAGCCACTGGAGGTCAATGTCGGCCTTGATGACACCCATGAAACTGCCGTCCTTCCAGAACAGAGGCTTGGAGAACGACGTTATGAGCCTGCCGCTTCCGTCACTGTCGAATGACGGCTCACTCCAGTACTCGTGCCCTAGAATTTTGGGGATAATGTACCAGTCCATTGTCGGGTAGTCGTAATCGTCGCTGCCCATCATGCGGGTTCTTACCTTGCCTTCTTCGTCGTAATAGGCAAAGGGGCAGTAATACATCTTGTCAGTATTGACGCTGTATGGTTCAAAGCCTATGGCACACGATACTATGTTGGAATCAGACAGTATGAGATTGCTTACCACATCAAGCAGCGCAGTATCGTTCTGACAGAACTTCTCCACCAGCCAGGCATTGCTGTTGGTGACGGCCTCGACTTCACCAAGCACGTTTTCTATTTCCAGAAAATTGTTTTCCATTGCGGCCGATGTCTCCTTGATGGCCGAATTGTAGGCCATTGAGTACGATACAATTCCCAATGTGAGAATGGCGGCCAGAAAGAGCAGGGCAGTAGTACCTATTATGTTGAGACTGAGCCGCTTTGCAAATGAACGTGATGCTTTCATTTTGAGAAATCGCTATAGCTTACGGGATTGTCGATGTAATGGGCTTTCAGCAGGTCGTTCACCAGCTTGCCAAACTTGTCCTCAGGTATGGGGCGATAGTCAATCTGACCGGTGTCGCGGTTCCTCAAAAGCTCTATCATTGCATCAAGCATTACACTCTGATGATAACGGTTTGTCTTGATTTCCGCTTTTTCAATAAAGTCCATGACAATGTCAATGCTCTCCTCCTTATGCTCAACGCAATAGTTCCAGCCTTTGATGGTGGCACGGCAGAAACGTTCCACCAGGTCCCTATGACTGGCCAGATACTCATCGGTTACATAAAGTCCGTCTTCAGGTATATCGTAGCCGCAATCGGCAAACCATAACACATTCTCCGGATCAATGCCTCCCATAGCTTCCACCAACAGGTTGTACTCGTTGTATTTCATTACGACTGTGGCATCGATGGCACCGGAAACGAACAGATTGATTCCGTTCAGGAACGGTATCCATTTGACATCGAGATAGTTGTTAAGGCAGCATATCTCACAGATTTCGCTGAAGCCGCTCTTCCATCGGCCTATCGTCTGGCCGTTCAGGGACTGCGGACCGTCAAGCTTCTTGTGACTGACAATCATGATTCCGGTGTTCTGGGTCACCTGCAGCACATTCTTCAGCTTAAGCCCGAAGTCACGCGCCATTATGGCCTGAATAGGGTGCGAGATTATGATATCGACCTCGCCGCTACCTATGCGCTCAATGCCTGACTTTGATGAGTTGATTCCCATATGCTCTATTGTCAGGTCTATGTTCTCATCGGCATAGAAGCCCTTTTCCTTTGCCACGTAATAGCCTGCAAACTGTGCTTGCGGCAGCCAGGCGGGCATAAGCGTCATTTTTTCCTGAGCATTGGCACATAATGCCATGCACAGGGCCATAACTGAATACAACAATTTTCCAGCTTTCATTTCTTTCATTTTGCGGGTGGAAGCACCAGAGTTATTGCCTTTGGCAGAATGTCAATGTCAAACTGTGTCGATGCGGTTATTTCACCGTCCAGACACAGATAGATAAGTCTATTGGATGACAGCTTTATATGTCTGGCCCTGCAGTACTTGAGATGCCGCCGGCAGAATCTGTTATCAAGATGCTCTCCCCTTTCGTATGGCTTCAGAATGCGCAGGAACGAGATCAGCGAGCATGTTTTCAACAGGCAGACATCAATGAGACCGTCATCCACCACTGCCCTGGGGGCACACATGAACTGTCCGCCACACCATTGGCCGTTGGCTATGTTGCAGAGTAGAAGAGTCCTGCGGTTGAGCATCTGTCCGTCGGCCTTCACGCGTATGTGGTTGACCCTGTGCCCCAGGATGCTTCTCACCACCGACTTGCGGTATGCCACATTCTGCTCGACGCCGTCAATTATCATGCTGTTTGCCTGATGTGCCACCATTGCATCAAAGCCAACATTTATCACATTCAGCGAATAGTTGTCATTTGCACGTATTATGTCAACCTTGACTGTCTCGCCGTCAAGTATGCCGTCCAGAGACCGGAAATCGCGGCCGGGATAACATTTGATGAAATCGTTGGTTCCTTCATACGCCATTATTGCCATGGACTTGTTCGGGAATCCGACTATGCCCGATGCCACCTCATTGACGGTGCCGCTGCCGCCACAGGCCACAAAGCAGACTTCTTCATCGGGATGCAGGTCGCAGTATATCCTGACATACCTGATGCCGTCCCCGACACCGGTTGTATGATAAACGTCGTATTTGAATTGAGCACCTGCAAGCTGTTTGTCGAGTTCAGCATCGATGGTGTCTCTCTTGTCGGCCCTGCCGTTTATTACAAAGATGTAAAGCATACTTCTGTACTTTTATACGCCTCTCATGTTGTACAAAGATAAGAAAATGGTCAGATGTATGCAATAATCAGCACTTTCGGGCCGACGCTGTCCTGATGGTTGCCGCATATGCGCTGTTGCACAGACCGAGCACGGCCGACAGGATGAACAGTGTCTCGATGCCCAGCGTCTTCCATATCCATCCGCCGAGCAGTGCAATGAGTACCGTGATCATGTGATTGACCGATATGCCTGTCGATATGGTCTTGCGCATTTCCTCCTGACTGTCGGCAATGTCCTGGACATAGACGTTCGATGCCATGGATGCCAATGAAATGATGGAGTCGAGCACGTAGTTCACGCAGCACACTATGAAGGCGGTGTGCATGGAGAATATGTGGTGGGCAAAACCGTAGAAAAAGCAGACTATGACAAGTATCAGGGTATCGCCGATCATGACGGGCTTGTAGCCTATGCGGTCTATCAGCTTGCCGACGAGCGGCGAGATGAAGAAGCATGCAACGGCCGAAATGGCGAACAGCATGCTTATCATGCCGGCATCGGCTCCGTAAAAGAGAATCAGTACGTACGGGCCGAAAGTGAAGAATACCTGTTTCCTGGCTCCGTAGAATACCTCAAGCATATAGTATTTGCGGAACTTGCGCCTGAAGTAGAAGCGGCTTCCCTCGTGTCTGCGCTGGCTGTTTGCGGTCAGACGGAAGGCTACTGCCATGGCCAGCATCATGAAAAGGGCCGATGCAATGAATACCGGGCGGAACAGCCGGCTGTCAGTGCCCGACATTCCGGCTGTCAAGCCTTTGCGCCCCATTATTGCAATGACGGCAATGACGGCGGCATATCCGGCAAGGTTGCCTATCTGGTATATGGCACTCTGATGCCCGAGTGCCTGGCCTCCACATCCCTGACGGCTGTACTGGAGCGGCAGAGTGCTGCGCATGGCAAGTTGTATGTGCTCGCCCGTGGAGTAGAAGAATATGACCATGATTACCAGTGCCTTTGACGGCGATATGCATGCCTGCAGTGCCATGCCGAGAAACATTATGACTACACCGGCCTTGTACATGCGTTCGGCCGATGCTTTGTAGCAGATTGCCATGATGAGCACAAGCAGCAGTCCCGGAACCTCACGGAAGAACTCGGCGACACCGCGGCCCATCTCGCCCATGCCGACAATTTCGGCCAGATAATTGTCAATGACGGCCTTGTACAGTCCGTAACCGATTGCGGACATTAGAATTGACAGGAACAGCGCCTTGTAGCGCGTATCCTCGCGAAAGATTCCGGACAGTTTCATAGCGGGTGCAAAGATATGGTTTTTCGCTATGCAACCGAACTTTGCTTTGCGGTTTGGCAAATAAAACATAGATTTGCGGAAATATTGATTATACACCTAATTATTCACCTAACACTTGAAATGAAAAAGGTACTATTGGTTATGGCTCTGGCGGTTTCGTTTGTCGGAGCAAGTGCCCAGAAAGGCATGAAAGCCCCGAAAGGCGGCAAGCAGATAAGCAATGAACTTATCGGTATTTTCTTTGAGGACATCAGTTCTTCGGCCGATGGAGGTCTTTGCGCTGAACTCATTCAGAACGGCTCATTTGAGTACAGCCCAGCTGAACAGGACGGATGGGGGGCCGGTACGGCGTGGCGTACAGAACGTCCCGGACACTCGCTCGGATTCATCGAACCAAAGCAGCAGGAACCAATACACCAGAACAATCCCAACTACATGCGTCTGAACATTGAGCGCGTGGGTCATTATTATGATTATAACGGCTGGACCGGATTCGGTATCTCCAACAACGGTTATGACGGCATTGTCCTGAAGGCCGGCGCTGACTATGATTTTTCGGTATTCATGCGCAACCCTGACGGCATTGACAAGGAGGTGCGTATTGTTATGGTCGCTCCGCAGCGCGGCTTCTCGCCTGCTCCTGCCGCTCCTATTGCCGACACTACCATCATTATCAGCGGCAAGGACTGGAAAAAGTACGAATGCACTCTTAAGGCAAACGCAGACTGCAAGAATGCCCAGCTTCAGATTCTGGCTTTGACGGTAGGCCAGCTCGATGTCGATATGGTTTCACTATTCCCGCAGGATACATATATGGGTCACGGACTCAGAAAGGATCTTGTCCAGGCTCTGGCAGATCTTCAGCCTAAGTTCATGCGCTTCCCGGGCGGTTGTGTGGTACACGGAGGCGGTGACGGATTCTGGGACACCTACCGTTGGAAGACCACCGTCGGCCCACGCGAACAGCGCAGACAGATCAAGAACACATGGGGCTACCACCAGTCAATGGAAATGGGCTATTATGAATACTTCCAGCTTTGCGAGGACCTCAATATGGAGCCGCTGCCAATTCTGCCCTGCGGCGTAAACTGTCAGGGTACAAACGGTGGCTGGAATATGCGTACTCAGGCGCAGGATGCCGCTCCGATGGAGGATATGGACGAATGGACACAGGATGCTCTTGACCTGATAGAGTGGGCCAACGGTCCTGCCGATTCAAAGTGGGGTAAGGTACGTGCCGATGCAGGCCATCCGGAACCTTTCAACCTGAAGTATCTTGGCATCGGTAACGAGGAAAAGATCACTCCTGAATTCGAGGAGCGTTTCAAATACATGTATGAAAGAATTCATGCCGCATATCCTGAGATTCAGATTGTAGGTACCGATGGCCCTGGCTCACATCCGGACAGCCACGATTATGTGGAAGGATGGAGAATCGCCACCGAGCTTGAACTGCCTATCCTTGACGAGCACTATTACGAGCCGCGCACATATTTCCAGACTGCACGCCAGTATGACAGCTATCCGCGTGATCGGAAAACAAAGGTATATCTGGGCGAATATGCATCCAAGGACAAGAAGCTCATTGATGCTCTGTCGGAGGGACTGTATCTGCTGCACGTTGAACGTAACGGCGATGTCGTATGCATGACTTCATACGCACCTCTGTTTGCCAAGAAGGGTACCAACAACTGGAATCCAGACCTGATTTACTTTGACAACGAGAAGACTTACCTGACATGCAGCTATTACGTACAGCAGATGTTCGGCCAGTCAAGCGGTGACTGGTTCTACGGTGACTGCGTAAGCTTTGACCGTTCCGATGACAACCTGCTCGGCCAGTCTGTCGTTCTTGACAGCAAGGCACGCAAGCTGTACGTCAAGATTTGCAACGCAAGTGAAAATGCAGCCAAGGCAAGTGTTGACCTGTCACGCTTCGGCCTCAAGTCAAAGGCAAAGCTCACGACGCTGAAAGGACAGCCTATGGATGAAAACGGCTTTGATGCACAGCCGATAGCTCCAAGCGTTCAGGACGTCAAGGTCAGCAAGAAGATGAACATTGACGTTGAGCCATACTCAATGGTAATGTACACCATCCAGCTTTAATATCTGTATTGATAGTCATCACGGCGGCGTGCTCCGGTAACCGGGCAGACCGCCGTGATTTTTTTTTGTTTCCAATATTCGGATAAAATTTGGTATATTCGCAGTATGGTTAAGGAAAGGGAATTGTTCAGAAGCAGAATAGGCTCCATCCTGGCTCTTGCCGGCAGTGCTGTCGGCCTTGGAAACATATGGAGGTTTCCGTACATGCTGGCAGAATATGGCGGCGGCGCATTCCTGCTTGTGTACATATTCTGCATAGCGCTGTTCTCCCTTCCAATTATGCTGTCCGAATTCATCGTGGGCCGCAGAAGCCGTATGGGAGCCGCTCAGGCTGTAGGTACGCTTGAACCTGAAGGCCTGTGGAAACATTACGGCATACTTGCCGTCGGCATTCCGTTCTTCACGCTGTGCTATTACTGCGTTATCGGCGGGTGGACCTTGCAGTACTTCATCGATTCATGCATGCTGCGGTTCGGCAGGGCTGAATCGGCCGATGCCATTCAGGGTATGTTTGAGACTTTGATTACATCAACATACAGACCTCTGGTGCTTGATGCGGTCTTTCTGCTGGTTACGGCTCTGATAATAATGAACGGAGTACACAAGGGAATAGAGAAGTGTTCCAAGGTGATGATGCCGGTGCTGTTTTTCGTGATGATATTCATTGCCGTGTGGGTTGCGTTCCAGCCGGGCGCAGGGCAGGGTATTGCATATCTCCTGAAACCCGACTTTTCCAAAATCACTCCGAAGGTGTTCCTGGCGGCAATGGGGCAGGCTTTCTATTCCCTGTCAATTGGAATGGGCATTCTCATAACCTATTCTTCATACCTTGAAAGAAGCATAGGACTGACAAGAACGGCTGTTTCGACCATTCTGGCCGATTTGCTGTTTGCCGTCATTGCAGGCTGTGCCATAATTCCGGCCCTGTTCGCTTACGATATGCCTGCCGGCCAAGGCACGGGCGTGGTATTCAGGACTCTGCCTGTGGTGTTCTCCAGGATGCCGGCGGGCGGTCTGGTATCGGTCGTGTTCTTCATTGCCGTGCTGCTGGCTGCATTGACATCGGCCATGTCTCTGTTCGAAGTGCCGGTGTCATGGCTTATTGACCGGTACAGGATGAACCGCGTCAAGGCATCGGTCCTTGTGTTTGCCGGTGCACTTGTCATTGGAGCGCTTTGCTCGCTTTCATTCGGCGTGCTGAGTGACGTTACAATAGGCGGCCGTATTCTGTTTGACTTCTTTGACTATGGCATAGGCAACTATCTCATGCCTCTGGCGGGTCTGATTATCGTCATATTCGTGGGATGGAAGTTGGGCAAGAGGGTTATCCTTCATGAAGTGGGTGAGGTCGATTATGACCATGACGAGCAGTATTACCATACCTGGCACAACATACTGTTCTTCATGATACGGTGGATTGCACCCGCTGCTGTAATTGCGATTTTTATTTCCGGAATATTGTAGAACATTTTTTCTTAACCTTTTAAATTTTTATTGAAATGAAAAAGTATTTGGCTGAAATGGTTGGAACCATGGTTCTGGTTCTGATGGGTTGCGGCGCTGCCGTCAGCCTCGGTTGTACATCGGCTGCTCCCGGCGTTCCCGGTGTAGTCGGCACGGCTCTTGCTTTCGGTCTTGCCGTAATAGCAATGGCCTACACTATTGGCGGCATTTCAGGATGCCACATCAACCCTGCAATAACACTTGGTGTGTGGATGTCTGGCCGCATGAGCGGTAAGGATGCAATCATGTACATGCTGTTCCAGATTATCGGCGCAATCATTGGCGCAGCAATTCTGTTCGCTCTCACACCGACCGGCGGTCTGGGCCAGAATGCATGTCAGGAGGGAATATCCACTGCAACAGGCTTTGTGGCAGAACTTGTGTTCACGTTTGTCTTTGTACTGGTAGTTCTTGGAACCACCGATTCAGAAAAAGGTGCGGGCAACCTGGCTGGCCTTGCAATAGGTCTTACCCTTGTCCTGGTTCATCTGGTCTGCATACGTTATACCGGTACTTCGGTCAATCCGGCACGTTCAATAGGTCCTGCCATCTTTGCCGGCGGTGAAGCTCTCAACCAACTGTGGATCTTCATTCTTGCACCTCTGTGCGGCGGTGCACTTGCAGCTGCCGTGTGGAGAGGATTTGCTAAGTAAATCCATAACGGGTAAAATAGAAAAGCAGGAGGAAAACGTTTTTCCCCCTGCTTTTCTTGTCTGCCAGTTTCCCTTACTTCTTGTACTGCACGGCAGCAGCCTCGATAGGCATGCAGGCCTTGTAGTTTTCAATGTAGGCGTTGAAGCCTTCAACGTCTTCAGGGTCGGGAGCAATCGATGTACCGGTGTTGCCGGCAAATACCTGCTTGTCCAGCCAGTCTGCAAGCTTCTGGCCTGCGCCGTTTATGCGGTATGCAGCCAGAATGGCCATACCCCAGGGACCGCCTTCACCAGCTGTTTCCATACAGGAAATAGGCGAATTCAGGGCGGCGCCGAGAATACGCTGGCCGACACCCGGTGTGGTGAACAGACCGCCGTGACCGGTAATGCGGTCAACCTTGATCTTCTCCTCCTTGAACAGAATGTCGTTGCCAATCTTGAGGACACCTATGGCGCCGCTTATGATGGCGCGCATGAAGTTTGCAAGATTGAACTTGTCCTGTGCGGAACGTACGAACAGCGGACGTCCGTCGGCAAAACCTGTTACAGGCTCACCTGACACGTAGTTGAAGCTCATTATTCCGCCGCAGTCCTTGCTGCCTTTCAGTGCATGGTTGAAAAGGTTTGAGAATATGCGGTTCATATCGACCTGCATACCCATAATCTCTTCATATTCCTTGAACAGACCTACCCATGCATTGAGGTCACTGGTACAGTTGTTGCAATGTACCATAGCCACCGGACTGCCGTCGGGAGTCGTTACAATGTCAATGACTTCGTGCGGTTTCTTGAGATCCTTTTCCAAAACAATCATTGAGAACGATGATGTTCCTGCCGATACGTTACCGGTGCGGGGACGCACTGCGTTGGTGGCAACCATGCCGGTGCCGGCATCGCCTTCGGGAGGGCAAATCTGAGCACCGGGTTTAAGATTTCCGCTGATGTCCAGCTTGCGTGCGCCGGCTTCGGTCAGCTGTCCTGCATCCTGACCTGCGTCAAGTGATTCGGGCAGAATGTCAAGAAGCTTCCACGGATATCCCTTGGGTGCGACCAGTTTGTCGAACTTGGCTACCATGTCGGCATTGTAGCTCTTTGTTGCCGGGTCAACCGGAATCATACCGGAAGCATCGCCGACTCCAAGCACTTTCCTGCCTGTAAGTTGCCAGTGAATGTAGCCGGCAAGTGTCGTCAGGTAGTCAATATCCTTTACATGAGGCTCGTTGTCGAGAATTGCCTGATACAGGTGCGAAATGCTCCAGCGAAGCGGTACATTGAACACGAACAGGTCTGACAGTTCCTTGGCGGCCTTGCCTGTATTGGTGCAGCGCCAGGTACGGAAGGGTACCAGAATGTTGCCGTTACTGTCAAAAGGCATGTAACCGTGCATCATGGCACTGATACCTATTGAAGCCAGGTTCTCTATCTCACATTCGTATTTTTCCTTGACCTGCTTTCTGAGATTCTGGTAACAGTCCTGCAGACCAAACCAGATGCTTTCAATACTGTATGACCACAGTCCGCCAACCAGCTGGTTCTCCCATGTGTGGCTTCCCTGTGCAATCGGCTTGAATTCAGGGTCAATGAGTACGGCTTTGATTCGGGTGGAACCGAACTCAATTCCGAGAACGGCCTTACCCTGCTCTATGATCTGTTTAGGATTGTATGCCATAATTACATAAGGGCTTTGTTAAGCATGTAGTAAACTTCGTTATTGCGCAGCTGCTGTTTGAAACCGCTGATGGTGGTGTTCTTGTCAATGCTTATGCATTCAATGCCTGCCATTTCAGCGAAGTCTTCCCAGTATTCAGCGGTAATGTCGTAAGAGAATGCACTGTGGTGTGTGCCACCGGCAAGAATCCATGCTCCTGCACCGATCTCGAACGATGGCTGCGGAACCCACAGGGCCGATGCAACCGGCAGCTTTGGCATGGGTTTCGGCTCGATGCAGTCAACTTCGCTGGTAATCAGACGGAAACGGTTGCCCAGGTCAACGTTGGTTGCCTTGATGCCGTTGCCGGTCTTTGATGTGAATACCAGACGGGCGGTCTGCTGCTTGCGTATGCCAATGCCTAGGAAGTGGACTTCCAGCTTTGGTTTGTCGGATGCAATGAGAGGACATATTTCCAGCATGTGGCTCTGCAGGCTTGAAGTCTGCTTTGCATCGAAGTTGAGAGTGTAGTCCTCGAGGAACGAGCAGCCCTTGGCAAGCCCCTGATTCATTACCCAGAGAGTGCGGTACAGGCATGCTGTCTTCCAGTCACCTTCGGCACCGAAGCCTATGCCTTCCTGCATGAGACGCTGTGAGGCAAGACCCGGAATCTGGTCGAAGCCGAGGAAATCGGGTGCATCGATGTCGGCACCTCCAAGGTCATCGAAGTTGGTTGTGAAAGCTGTTGCACCTTCGTCCTTCAGCACGCGGCGTATTGCAATCTCGGCCTTTGCCGAGTTGCGTACCTTTTCCCAATAAACCTGCTCGCCGCTTTCGTCAATCTTGATGGTGTAGAGCTTCTTGTATTCTTCAACAAGTGCATCGGTCTCGGCATCGGTCACTTTCCTGAAGTAATCCATGAGTGATGAAACAGGATAGTAGTCAACGTGATATCCCAGACGCTGCTCGAATTCAACGCGGTCGCCGTCGGTAACGGCTACATTGTTCATGTTCATGCCGAACATCAGACAGCGTACGTCGTGGGCATCGGCGCGGCCGGCAGCTGCACGGGCCCATACGGCAATCTGCTTCTGTGCTTCTGTGCTCTTCCAGTAACCTACAACCACCTTGCGCGGTATGCGCATGCGTGTGCATATATGTCCGAATTCAATGTCACCGTGGGCGCTCTGGTTCAGGTTCATGAAGTCCATGTCCATGGTGCTCCATGGAATTTCCTGATTGAACTGGGTGTGGAAATGCAGCAGAGGCTTCTTGAGTGACTGCAGGCCTTTGATCCACATCTTGGCGGGGCTGAAGGTGTGCATCCAGGTGATGATACCTATGCACTTGCTGTCGTTGTTGGCTGCCAGCATGACATCTTCAACCTCCTTGCTGCTGTTGGCAGTACCTTTATATACAATCTTTACAGGAATGTTGCCCGATTCGTTCAGACCGGCTACCATCTGCTTTGAGTGGCCGTCAACCTGGACAACGGCGTCGCCTCCGTAAAGGAGCTGGGCACCTGTCACCCACCATATTTCATAATTGTCAAACATAATTTATCAAATTAATTGTTCTTACTCTGTAAATGAGCCGCTTGCGGCGAAACGCCGGAGGTGTTACTGTCGCGAAGCGACTAAAATAAGGTCCGGCGGACAAAAGGAAAAAATTTATTTTTTCTTCTGTCCGTAGTATGCGTTCGGACCGTGCTTGCGCATGTAATGCTTCTCGACAAGAAGCGGATTCATGGTCGTGTCAGGGTTGAGGGTGAATGAAATGTACGCCATTTTTGCGCACTGTTCCATAACCTTGGCATTGTAGACCGCATTTGCAGGACTGGTACCCCACGAGAACGGACCGTGGTTCTTTACAAGAACACCGGGCGTGTGGTCGGGGTTGATGCCTTCAAAACGGCGTACAATTACATTGCCTGTTTCCAGTTCGTATTCACCTTTCACTTCCTTCTCAGTCATGTCGGCAGTGCATGGTATGTCCTTGTAGAAATAGTCGGCATGTGTCGTTCCGATGTTTGGAATGTCCTTGCCGGCCTGTGCCCATGCTGTCGCGTATGTGGAATGTGTGTGAACTACACCCTGAATGTTCGGAAAAGCCCTGTACAGGACCAGATGGGTAGGGGTGTCCGATGAGGGATTGAGGTCCCCCTCGACAACCTTGCCGGTTTCGAGGGAGACTACAACCATATCGGAGGCTTTCATTTCGTCATAGCTTACGCCGCTGGGTTTGATTACGACAAGTCCCTTTTCACGGTCTATGCCCGAAACATTGCCCCAGGTGAATAT
>JAZUFX010000035.1:0-5287 GCA_045640885.1 Bacteroidaceae bacterium
TTCAAAGGCACAGTTCCGCAAGGCGGTCAGCAAATACACCGGCGAAGAATCGACCCTGCTCATCTCGACTCACCAGGCCCGTGACCTTGAGGCCATAATCGACCCCATCATCATTCTTGACCGTCAGGAGGTTCTGCTCAATGCTTCAGTCAGCAGAATCGCAGAGAAGCTGTTCTTCGATTACGGAACGCAGGTCAATCCCGATGCGCTCTATTCCGAAATGGTTCCCGGCGGCTGTATCCAGGTGAGTGAAAATACATCGGGCGCTGACAGCAAAGTCAACATCGAAGCGCTGTTCAACGCTGTGCTCCAGCACAAGAGTGAAATCAGGGACATGTTCAACAGATAAACTGGAAGAATGATTATGAAAAACGACATTTTCAATATTAACCGCTTCGGGCGCTATCTGATGACCGATGTCAGGAACGCTGTTTCAAACTATGGCATTTCAATTCTGGTCATGGCCACTCTGGGCCTGTCCTGCAATGTCTTTGCCGGCTTGTTCAATATGATTGTGTCAGACGGCTGGCAGGGTATGGGCATTTACGTCCGTACAGCCCTTTTCCTTATTGCCATTACGGTGACACTTCTTTCCGCCCCGTCAAAACTGTACGGTCACATAACGGAGAAAAAGGCCGGTTCGGCATTTCTGACCCTGCCTGTCTCCACATTGGAAAAGACGCTGTCAATGGTAATAGTCTCATGTATTCTGGTACCGGCAGTATTTGTAATTGTATATCTGTCCATTGACCTTATTGTCTGCGCTTGTGATTCCACATGCGGCAGGTCACTTGTTGAGGCTGTGACTACATTCAAAGTTGAAATACTTGACGGCATGAGAGTGTCAATGGCCGAACTGTCGGTTGTAATGAACAATCCCGAGGCTTTGGTCAATCCTCTGCTTTACATTGATGATATTATCGGGGTATCACTGCTTTTCCTGCTTGGAGCACTTCTCTTCAAAAAATCCAAGATAGCCAAGACAATAGGAAGCATTATTCTTATATGTATGGTCCTGAGCATGATTGCCACTCCGCTTCTTGTATCAGGCATAAAGTACGACATGGTACAGCTCATGCTGAACAACGAGCTTACTCCTGTCACTTTTTCACAGCATTTTCCCGTATTGACATGGATATGCCGGAATCTTGCTCTGGCCGATACGATTAACGATACTGTGATAAACCTGCTGCTGATATGCCTTATCTGGCTGCGAGTCAAAAAGATTAGCCACTGATTGCTAAGCATTATGGAATTCAACCAGAACAAATCGATATATCTTCAGATAGCCGACAGCATTTCCGAGCGCATACTGAGCGGCGAACTGAAAGAAGGCGACCGCATACTGTCTGTGCGTGAACTTGGTTCGGAACTTGGTGTCAATCCCAATACGGCAATGCGCAGTTACGAGAAACTCACCGGCGATGGAATCATCTTCAACCAGCGTGGAATAGGTTATTTCGTGGCCGAAGGTGCCAGACAGGCCGTACTCACGCAAATGCGCAAGGATTTCATGGAAGGCGAACTGCCCGATATACTGCGTCGCATGAAACTGCTGGAAATCAATCCGCAGGACATCTTCAAGTAATTGCGTGGCGCTTATTCCCCGTCGCTGCTCACCAGTTCGTAGTCCATCTGCTTCTTTTCAAGATTGCAGCGTGTTACGCGAACCTGGATGTGGTCTCCCAGACGGTAACGCTTATGGGTGTGCAGGCCGGTCAGACAGTAGTTCTTTTCATCGAACTCGAAATAGTCGCCTCCCAGAGTACGCATGGGAATAAGCCCCTCGCACTTGTTTTCAATGATTTCAGCGTAGATTCCCCACTCGGTCACACCGCTTATGGTGGCATCGTAGGTAATGCCAAGACGGTCCTGCATGTACTCCACCTGCTTGTACTTGATGCTGGAGCGCTCGGCCTGTTCTGCCAGCTGTTCACGCTGTGAGCAGTGTTCGCAGTTCTCCTCGTACTTGCCCTGGCTGACGCTGCGGCCGCCGGCCAGATACCTTGTAAGCAGCCTGTGAACCATCAGGTCGGGATAACGGCGTATCGGCGACGTGAAATGCGTATAATACTGGAAGGCCAGGCCGTAGTGACCGATGTTTTCGGTCGTGTAGCAGGCTTTCTGCATGGAGCGGATTGAAATGGTCTCAATGAGTTCCTGTTCGCGCTTGCCTTTGACATCGGCCAGCAGCTTGTTCATGGATTTGGCCATTTCAACGGGCGTTCCGGTCGATTTTACCTTGTAGCCGAACTTTGCCACAAACTGCTGCAGGTTGGACATGCGTTCCGGGTCCGGTTCGTCATGGACACGATAGACAAAGGTCTTGGGGGTTATGCCGGGCTTGGTCTTGCCTATGAACTCGGCAACGGTGCGGTTGGCAAGCAGCATGAACTCCTCGACCAGTTTGTTGGCATCCTTCGACTCCTTGAAGAATACGCTTATGGGGTGTCCTGTCTCATCTATGTCAAAGCGCACTTCAACGCGGTCAAAAGCCAGAGCGCCGTCAACGAAACGCTTGTCACGCAGAATCTTGGCCAGGCTGTCAAGCGTCATTATCTCCTTGCAGAACTCATCGCCCGGCAGGCTTTCACTGCCTCCCTGCTGCTCGCGCTCAATTATGGCCTGCACCTCTTCATACGTGAAGCGGCGGTTGCTCTTTATGACCGTGCGTGCAATGCGTGAATTCTTGACCACGCCGGCATCGGTCATCTCAACTATCACGGAATATGTGAGCTTTTCCTCGTCCTGACGCAGTGAACACAGGTTGTTGCAGAGCTTTTCGGGCAGCATGGGAATGGTGCGGTCAACCAGATAGACCGATGTGGCGCGCTTGAAAGCCTCCTTGTCAATTATTCCGCCTTCCTGTACATAGTGGCTCACGTCGGCAATGTGGATGCCCACTTCCCAAAGGCCTTTCTTGACGGGCCTGATTGACAGGGCATCGTCAAAGTCCTTGGCATCGCGCGGGTCGATGGTGAAGGTGGTCACGCTTCGGAAATCCTCACGGCCTTCAAGTTCCTGCTCGGTTATGGCCGCCGGTATTCTGTCGGCTTCAAGTTCTATGTTCTCCGGGTAGGAATAGGGCAGACCGTATTCCGCCAGTATGGCGTGCATCTCGGTGTCGTTCTGACCGGCATCGCCCAGAATGTCAATGACCTTGCCAACCGGATTGCGGTCGGGTCCATCGGGCCATTCCACCACCTTGACAACAGCCTTTTGGCCGTCCTTGCCCTTTTTGAGACTGGCCGATGGAATGAATATGTCGCGGTCGTTCTTGTCGGGGGTCAGCAGATAGGCGAACTTGCCCTTGACCTGCAGGGTGCCCACGAACGTGTCCTTGGCGCGTTGCAGAATCTCCGTGACTTCGGCCTCCGGTTCGGCGTGGGGACGCAGTGCAAACAGTGCGGCACGGACCTTGTCGCCGTTCGATGCTCCTGCGCTGTTGCGCTCGGCTACAAAAATTGCCGGACTGCCGTCATCGGGCAGCAGATAGTTCTTTCCGCCCGACCGGCGCTGTATGGTTCCTTCAATCAGCGTTTTCTTCTGTTTCAGCTGGAACTGTCCGTCCTTTTCGGCCAGAAGTCCGTCCTCGAGCAGGTCTATCACTACATCCAGACACATGCTGCGCATGGGGTGGGTTTTAAGTCGCAGTTCATCGTACAGCCTCTTCACACTTATTGACCTGTCCTGATTGTCCTGAAACCATTCCAGAACAACTTGAGCCATTCCCTTCCGGTTCAGCCTTACGCCGCCATTGTACTTCTTTTCCATAGTCGATTCATTTACGTGATTCACAAATATACACGTATCACGTATTTCCCCCTATCTCCAGTCCCGATTTTTTTTGTGGGACAATTATGACTCGGTGCCGAACAGTGTGGCGCTGGTGGCGTCGGTTATGGTCACGGTGACAAAATCGCCGGGTTTGTGGGTGCCCTTGTCAAAGACTACGGTGCGCAGCTGTTCGGTGCGGCCGTAAAGTTGGTTGTGTGAACGTTTTGAATAGCCCTCGGCCAGTACCTGAAAGGTCTTGCCTATGCACTCGCGGTTACATTCAAGTGACAGTTCGCTCTGCAGGGCAATCATCTCGTTCAGGCGGCGGATTTTCTCCTCTTCAGGAACATCGTCGGGCAGGTGGCGGCTGGCAAAAGTGCCGGGGCGTTCGGAATATTTAAAATCGAACGACGCGTCGAAACGGCACTCGCGCATGAGTGAGAGCGTCTGTCCGTGGTCTTCAAGCGTCTCGCTGTGGTAGCCGCAGAACAGGTCGGTGGTCAGGCCGCAGTCAGGAATGATGCGTCTTATTGCGGCCACTCTTTCCAGATACCACTCGCGTGTGTATTTGCGGTTCATGAGCTGCAGTATGCGGTTGCTTCCGCTCTGTACCGGCAGATGAATGTGGCGGCATACGTTCGGTTCTTGGGCAATTACATGCAGGGTATCGTCGCTCATGTCCTTGGGGTGCGATGTCGTGAAACGCACTCTCATGTCTGGAACGGCATGTGCCACCATTCTCAGAAGTTCGGGAAAAGTGACCTTTTCACCGTCATTTTCGTAACGATAAGAGTTGACGTTCTGTCCCAGAAGGGTCACTTCCTTGAACCCCTTTGCCTGCAGGTCGCGGCACTCGGCAAGGATGCTCTGCGGTTCGCGGCTGCGTTCGCGTCCGCGGGTATAGGGCACAATGCAGTAGTGGCAGAAATTGTTGCATCCGCGCATAATGCTCACGAATCCTGATATGCGGTTGCCGCAGACGCGGCTTGGGATTATGTCCTTGTACGTCTGCGTGAGCGACAGTTCGGTATCCATGGCCTTGTGCCCCAGTTCGGCCTGTGCAATCAGGTCAGGAAGTGCCAGATACGAGTCGGGACCGGCAACCACATCGGTGTGATGGCTGTCAATCAGATCCTGTGCCACACGCTGTGCCATGCAGCCCATAACACCGATAATCAGCTTTCCACCGCTTTTTTTCTTCAAAGCCGACAGGGCTTCAAGCCTGTTCAGAATTTTCTGCTCGGCATTGTCACGTATCGAACAGGTGTTCAGGAATATGGCATCGGCCTCATCAATATTGTCAGTGGTGTCGTAGCCGGCCATTTTCATGACCGATGCAATCACTTCACTGTCCGCCACGTTCATCTGACAGCCGTAGGTTTCAATGAAGAGCTTCTTCCATTCCTTTTCCGTTCCTTCCATACCGGTCTGTTTTTCTTCGGCTGCAAATTTACAAGTTTATGTCCAATTTCCGCGAACTCAATATCCGTTTCGGTTTCCTTTTTCGTAA
>JAZUFX010000036.1:0-5940 GCA_045640885.1 Bacteroidaceae bacterium
ACTTTTTTTATTGTAACTGGAAGCTTCTGATGGTCTTGGCCACGTTGAGCAGGTGGTCAGCTATACGCTCCGTATTCGATGACAGCTCCATATACTGTGCTCCGGTGTTGGCATTGCAGATGCCCTTGCCGAGCCTTTCAATATGGCTGTCTTCCATTTTCTTCGTGAATTCGTCAATCTGTTCCTCTATGGCGTTGGCCTGCTCCAGACAGGCGATGTTTTCGTCAGCGTATGCCGAGATAACCTTGTCATACAGCGAATGTACCAGAATCTTCAGCTGGCTGATTTCGTAAAGGGCGTCTTCCGAGAAACTGTCACCCGCGCCATTCAGCGCATCGGCATACTCGACAATGTTTTCGGCATAGTCGCCGATACGTTCAATGTCTCTGACCGTCCGGTAAACCGTGGAAAGGTAAATCTTGTCACGGCCGTCCAGTCCCTTGCGATCCGACAGTCTGACAACGAAATCGACCAATGCCCTGTTCATGAAGTTGATTTCCTTTTCCGTACGTTCAAACGCTTCCCTTTCGGAAAAGTCAAGTGCGGTGATTATCGATATTGAGCGGTCAAAGTTCTCCATTGACAGTTCCGCCATTTTGAGAATCTCGCGCTTGGTCTGTTCAACGGCAACAGGCGGTGCCTGAAGCATGTTGTCATCGACATAGTGGAGATGCAACGTTTCCTGCGTTGCGGTGCTTTGTTCTTTGACCATTCTGCTGACCAGATTGACAAGTGCATCGGTCAGTGGCAGCATGAACAGCACCGTCACCACATTGAAGAATGTATGGAACATGGCCAGCTGTGTTTGCGGTGCACCGGGGAACATTCTGTCGAATATGACTCCAAAGCCGAACGTGTTTCCGCTCAGCGCTATCATCAGCCAGCCTGCTGTCAGAAACACCACTACACCCGAACAGTTGAACAGAAGGTGTATGAGCGCCGTTCTCTTGGCGTTCGTTCCGCCAGTCATACCGGCAATGATTGCCACTACGCAGGAACCTATATTGGAACCCATAGTGAGAAATATGCCCTGGTCCAGAGAAATCAGCCCCGTTACACACATGGCCAACGCTATGGAAGTCATGACCGATGAACTCTGTATTATTGCCGTGAGAATCGTTCCTATGAGCACAAGCAGCAGCGGGTTGCTTATTCTTGCCAGAAACATCCTGACGGCATCGAGTGCTGCAAACTCCTCCATTGAGCCGCTCATGAGCGAAAGACCTACGAACAACATTCCGAATCCGGTCAGAATGCCGCCCCATGTCTTTGCTGCCGATGATTCTGCAAAAGTGGCAATGGCGGCGCCTACTCCGGCAAACGCCGAAAAGATGACTGTCGTTGAAATCGCGTTTTTTCCGAACATGCCCAACGCTACAATCTGTGCGGTGACTGTCGTACCGATGTTGGCGCCGAAGATGATTGTGGCGGCCTGTGCGAGAGAGATTATTCCTGCATTGACGAAACCTATCGTCATTACAGTGGTTGCTCCGGAGCTTTGAATGGCAGCGGTCCCGACCGTTCCGATGCCTACTCCAATGAGCTTGCTTTCCGATGCCTTGGCAAACAGGCGTTTCAATTTTGCTGAGCTCGCCGATTCAAGATTGGAGCTCATCATCTGGCATGCAACAAGGAATATGCCTATTCCGGCCAGAAGGGTCAGGATTGCAGAGACAGTAGCTGTCGTTCCCATAAAACTGTAATCAGTTTAAAAAAAACACTTTATTTTCGGTCACAAATATACGCGTATGAAATGAAAACTGCAAGGATGGGGCGGGGGACTTGTTGCACAATTGAATAATAGCGTAACTTTAGCTTTTGATATGCGTAAACTGTTTTTGTTATTCACATTCTCTGTAATTTCGGGCACACAGATTCTTGCGTCTGAATATAAGGGTATCAATTTCAGATATGAATCGAACGACAGTTCCGTACGCCGTTCCCGGTGTGGGCAGCATTGCAGATTTGATGACGGCACTACAACCTGAATGGAAAGTCTGGAATTCCCTTACGTTCTCCGTATTGCATCTTGAAAGCAAATTCATAATTTTGGATTGGATTATTGAAAATACAGTTAACTGTCTTATGAGAAAACTTACATTCATTCTTGCAGTTCTGGCATCGGGTACGATGATGGCACAGAACCGCGCCGGGGCTCCTGCCCAGGCACAGGCGTCAGGACCTGTGAATCCTGTATTTGACAAGTATGTCCAGCCGGACGTGTCGTTCGACGTCTATTTCACGGAGCAGAAGGCAAAGCACGCAACTCCTGACAAGGACGGTTTCATACGCCGCTGGACATTGTTGGAACCTATATCCAAGCAGGAAATCAGTTCGAACACACTGTTCACCGATTCATGGCTCAGGACAGAGTTCGCCAAAGAGTATTTCGAGGGCCAGAACAGCGTTCTCCCGCAGAATGGCGATTCCGTTACCGTAAAGATACCAAGACGTGCCGCACGCGGCGGCATGGGCATGCGCATGGGTGGTATGGGCGGTCCTCAGGCTCCACAGCAGACCGCACAGCCCGCAGCCCAGCCCGAATTCACCGAAGTCAGCCTTAAGTGGCACAGCGTGGACAGCAAACGCTACAATGTAAAGTTGTACCGTTTTGCAAAGAGTCTGGGATTCCGTCCCACCGAAGGTCTGTTCCTCGGCGTGACCGTGGTCAACGCCCCTGAAGACATGACCGTAAGGCTGGCAGCCGGTTCCAACTCGGCCTCGATGTGGTGGGTCAACGGTCAGGAGGTGCTGCTGCTGTCAGGCGACCGCCGTATGGTTGTCGATGACGGTGTGTCAAGGGAATTCACCCTGAAGAAGGGCGCCAACACAGTCCGCTGTTCGGTCATCAACGGCCCGGGCATGAGTGACTTCTGCGTCCGCTTCATAGGACAGGACGGCAAGCCCGTAACCAATCTCACAATCACCAACAAATAACGTACAGTAAGTTATGAAAAAGATATTTGCAGCCGCTGCACTGTCAGCATTGGCAATTGGAGCATCAGCCCAGATTACAGGTGATATTTTCATCCATGACCCATCGACCATTGTCAGGTGCAATGGGGTTTACTATACGTTCGGTACCGGCAGCGGCGGTCTTATGTCCGATGACGGTTACACCTGGCGCTCAGGTGCCGTGAAGCCCGGTGGCGGTGTGGCGCCCGATGCCATGAAGATAGGTGACCGCTATCTCGTTACCTACAGCGGCAATTTTCCCGGCACACAGGGCAAGACGCATGGCGTATGCCAGACCATGTGGGCTACAACGCTCAATCCCGATTCTGTCGATTATTCCGCCGAAGAACTTGTTGCGTGGGCCGGGGCCGATGATGACTGCTACAGCATTGACCCGGCACTTCTTCTTGACCCGACAACCGGCCGTCTCTGGATGTCGTACGGCACCTATTTCGGAGCCATACGCATAGTGGAACTTGACCCCAAGACCGCAAAGCGTCTGCCGAAGAGCGAACCTGTCGATATTGCCATTGACTGCGAGGCCACAGCCCTGATGTATCACAACGGCTGGTACTACCTGCTCGGCACACACGGAACCTGCTGCGACGGTGTGAATTCGACCTACAACATTGTATGCGGCCGTTCACGCGAAGTTACCGGTCCGTACCTTGACAATGTGGGCCGTGACATGCTGCAGGGCGGTGGCAAAATGGTCCTTTCGGCAGGCAGCAGAGTGACCGGTCCCGGACACTTCGGACGTTACATCGAGGAGGAAGGCTGCGAAAAGATGTCGTGCCACTTCGAGGCCGATTTCGACCGCAGCGGCAAGAGCGTGCTGGGCATACGCGCACTCCTTTGGAAGAACGACTGGCCAGTGGCCGCCGATCCTTTCAAGGAAGGCACATTCGAGATTGAGTCCGAGCGCCGCGGCTATGCTCTGGAGCTGGCTGTCGATTTCGTGAGGATGCAGGGTGCAGGACGCGGGTTCGGCAACGCATCGACCCCCGATGTTCCTTTGCAGACCCAGATGCTG
This sequence comes from Bacteroidaceae bacterium, assembly GCA_045640885.1. Classification (GTDB taxonomy): domain Bacteria; phylum Bacteroidota; class Bacteroidia; order Bacteroidales; family Bacteroidaceae; genus Colenecus. The sequence goes on from JAZUFX010000036.1 coordinate 3,989, forward strand.
GCCGATGTCATCGGTGACTGGCCCAAGGGCAACATAGACATCCGTCTGAACGACTACATGTTCCGTCCCCACCAGAGATGGACCGTCACTGCAGTCGGCGACAAGGGCGGTTATCTTGGCGCACCTTACTACAAAATCACCATTGAAGGAACCAACCGTGCCTTGGCCGCAACGGCCGACGGCGAACTGACATCGGTCCCGCAGTACACAGGCGCTCCCGAACAGCTGTGGAGAATAGAGCAGCTCGTTGACGGCACATACCGCATAATCAGCGAAAAAGTGCCCGGCAAGGAAGGCCAGCAGTTCGCGCTGGTATGCACGGGTGACTGTTCGCTCACACTCGGCAAGTACGATTTCAACGACGTAAACTGCAAGTGGAACTTCCGCGACAGATAATGCCGCAGTGAAAAGAAACAAAACAGCCACCCCGTTTGAGGTGGCTGTTTTGTTTCTTTTGTGTGTTACTGATACAGTCTGATGCGGACATCGATGCCGGTGCCGTCAAGCAGCTCGGCTACCTGTCCGATTTCGGTGTCGCTGTAGTGGTAGGGGAAGAGTATCTTCGGCATGATGGTTCCGGCGGCTTCGGCACACTGCTGCGGGGTCATGGTGTACGGCAGGTTGCAGGGCAGGAAGGCTATGTCTATGTCCTTGACATCGGCCATTTCGGGTATATTCTCAGTGTCGCCTGCAATGTAGATGCGCAGGTCGCCGATGGTCAGTATGTAACCGTTGTCGCGGCCCTGTGGGTGGAACTGGAGCTTGTCGGCCGAGGTGTTGTAGGCGGGTACGGCATCGATTGTCCAGCATTCGGCTGTGGTAAAGCTTTCACCATTGCGCAGTACATTGCCGTAGCCGAGAGTCCCGGCTGTTTCCGGGTTGGCGACAATCTGAGTTGACTCCTGAGACAGCAGTTCTACCGCCTTCCTGTCGAAATGGTCACCGTGACTGTGGGTGAAAAGCATGTAGTCCGCTTTCGGCATTGAGGAGTAATCGGCGCCCGGCTTGAGGATGGATGTATTGGCGTCTATGTAGAGCCATTTGCCGTCGGCGCAGATGGCCATGGTGGCGTGGCCGATGCAGTAGATGCTGACCTCGATTTCACCCCGGGCGTCTGCATGGAAAATGTCTGCATCGCTCTGGAAGACAGCCTTGAGGGAGTCGGTGTCCTGAACTGTCTGCTGCTTGTCTGCGGAGTTGCTTTTGCTCTTGCATGAGCTGAGCAAGAACGTGACGGCTATGATTGCCGCAAGTCCGAAAATGATCTGCTTTGTGTCCATATTTGATTTCATTCAGTTTTCAGTGTCCTTGGCCAGTTTCTTTTTAAAATGTGCCATCAGTACAAGTACCAGTGCGCAGATGCTCTGCACCATCTGGCCTATGGTATATGCTTTTGAAGCATGGCCTGCGGACCAGTTGCAGATGACCAGCACAAGTCCTGTCACAAAGCAGGCTTGTATGACATAGAATATTACGAGGAACAGTTTCTTGCTCATGCCGTGAAATCATTATAAATATATTCGATGCAAATAAACAATGAATTTGCGAATCTGCAAAGTGCCGGGGCGGGCACATCATTGCGCCTTAGAAATCGAAGGTGTGTTCGAAGTGCACGCCATCGAATATGACATTTTCGCCGTCAGCCCAAGCTGTGGTACCGCCAGCGACCAAAACAAACACTTTATACTCGAAGTTTTTAGGATAATCGCCTTCCCAACTCCAAGTGTCGCTTTGTTCATCGTACACCATCTCACGGTCGGAATCAGCCCAAGGCTTATTGGAAAAATGTAGGAAACTTTGGGGTATAAGAATGCCCTACAGGTATCTGTAGGGCACTTTGGTGCGGTGTGTATGGGACTCGAACCCATGACCTCCGCCGTGACAGGGCGGCATTCTAACCAGCTGAACTAACACACCGTTCTTAAAAGAGCTTGCAGTCGTTTCCCGATTGC
>JAZUFX010000037.1:0-24294 GCA_045640885.1 Bacteroidaceae bacterium
AATGTATTCTTTGCTATTTTTCCGGACTGTCTGATAACATCAGTCTGTTCTACATCGGTTTTCATTATTCCTTTTCAGCCAAAACCAACCTCAGTGCAGCAAAAGAACTGAACAAAAAAGCCATAAAAGTCATAATGAAAACAAATACCATCCGCTTTGGAGTGGAGGGCTTGATTGGTACTGAAGCATTTTGCAACATTGTAAAAGCCGGCGTCTTTTCCTGAATTCTGGCTTTTGTTGCCTGCAACTGGTTATTCAAAGCTGTCAATGCAGTAAACTTTGCATCCATATCGCTTTCCAATTCATCCCTTCGCGAAATATATGCCTGAAGAGCCAAACCCTTATGGGAATCACAATAATCGCTGAAAATCTTCACTGCATTTTCATATTCACGTTTTGTATCTTCTGCAATCCTGGAATAATAATCAAAATCCGCACGGGCCTTGCTCGTCCTGTACTGTGTAATGAAATTCTGCAAATGAGAGCAGGCGGAATCAGCCATAGTGGCACATATCAACGGGTCCTGGTCCAAAACACTGATCGTAATTACATTGGTTTTCTTATCGACAGCACATTTGATATTCTCCATTGTCAGTTTCACAATATCATACTCTCTCCTGGTAAGCATGAACGGGTCAATTCCTTCTTTACCTTTCGCCGCATCCCTGACAGCTTGCGATTTTGGCGATACGAGTGACTTTGCCCAATAGAACAGCCGTGCCCAAGGCGAACACTTCTGGTAATTCATCAGATAATCCAAGTAGGTGGTCTCAAGGCTGCCATCCAGCTTTTTCACATCCGTATTAAGAAGTTCTACAACAAAATCATTGGATTTGAACAAATCCGGATACAACATGGGATATATTGCATCAGATGATTTCATTCCACCGATATCAAATCCGAATGATGAAGCAAGATCACTCAACGAACCGCTCAAACCTATGCTTTCCTCTTCTGGGGCAAGCATTACCTGACTGGAATATTTTCTTGGAACACATACAATGAGGATCGAAGACAAAACAAATGTGGCAAAAGTTGAAATTATTATCATCTTCTTCCTGCCTAACAGTTTTCTTATTACCAGATTCAAATCAATGACAGTAATTCTGGTAATGTTATCAGATTCAGCTGGAGAGCCGTTTACCATACTCTTCCCGGTATTATCCAAATCAATCTTTTCCATCGGTTAATCATCAAATGTGTGTATAGCGACATACATGTCCCGTTCACTTCAGTACGTGGCAGGAACGGTTTTATAAGACACTAATGAGGGCAAGAACTACAGTTGCCAATGAAGCCGATGCCGAGCCAATGCTGATAAGCTGGCTTGCATTCATTCCCTCACGTGTCGGCTTGTTTGGAACAATCACTTCACAACCAGGCTCAATTGGAGCACGACGTCCCTTCTCCACCATACCGTTCATATAAACGACATACGTTTTTCTTTTCTTGGCATTTGGAGAAAAGCCACCCGCCCTCGAAACATAATACCTTAAGGATTTTCCCTTGATATATGCTATTGTATTCGAATACATTACAGCACCGTTTATCTGAACGGTAGAATTTATTGAAGGAACGACAATACGGTCACCGTCACGTAGTGTAATGTCAACTTCCTTATGCGGATTATTCAATGCATCAACCAGATTGATTCCAACGTCATACTTGGTTTGCACCTTCAGTTTTGCAAGTGTTCTAGCCATGGTTACAGAATCATTCTCCGACAGAAGTTCTGCCATAGCAGTCATCCGGTTCCTGTCTTCATCGGTCATTTTACGTTCCAAACGCGCGCCGGCCAGATAAGCCTCGGATGTGCACATACCGGCACGCTTAATCAGATCACTGACAGTTTCATTGACCGATGACAACGAATAGTAACCGGGAAACAGAACCTCGCCTTCAACCGTAACCTTGAAATTGTCAGAATAACCGGGACTGCGACGGACATACACTTCATCAAATGGCTTGAGAACGAAACTGTTATCCTGAATCTTCAGATTCTCATCAACGCTGAATGAGAAAACCTGAGCAATCGTATCATCCTTCTCAATTGCAGTACGGTCACTGTTTCTGCGAACGACATCAATTTTTGCGACCGATGCATTCATTTTGAAACCTCCGGCCTGAAGTACGAGATCCTCAATGCCTGTATTATCAGCATAATGATAATTGCCAGGAAACATGACTTCACCGAATATACCCAAGACTGGCTGCTCGCCGATGTCAAAATGACTGGGAATGAACAGAACGTCATTCGGGCGCAAAGAAACGTCAGTGCACCGTCCATCAACAATTCCTACAATGTCAACTGCCTGGTTTACAAGAGTCTTGTCAGGATTGGTACGACTGAGAAGTGCACGCGATGTGAATGCATCTTCACGAAGACCGCCAGCTGCCTCAACAAGCGCGCGTACTGTGGTAATCTGCCCGTCACACTGGAACTGTCCCGGACGGAATACAGCTCCGCGTACTTCAACCATATTGGAGAATGTAGTCATGGTGGAATCCACATATACAGAGTCTCCGTCATTCATTGCAAAGGCATTGAAATTATCTTTGTCAACCGTGCAAATCTGACGCTGGACATCACCTATGCGAATTACACGGACATCTTTACGGTATGCATCAGGTGCCATGCCTCCTGCGTATTTTATGAGATTCTCAAGAGTTTCGTTCTCTCTCATCTCATAGTACATGGGACGTCGGATGCTTCCGTCTATCGTAACAAGGATTGACTGTGAAGGAACCATTATGACATCATTGTCCTCAAGTCGTATGTCTTCAGGCAAAATGCCGTTCAATATGTACTGGTAGATATCAATGACTGCTTTCTGTTTTCCATTGCGGAACAGTTGCACATTACGCAGAGAACCATTGTCCGATGGTCCTCCTGCCAAATACAAAGCATTGAAAACCGTTGCGAACGATGACACCTGAAATGTTCCGGGATTCTCGACATCGCCCATCACATTAATCTGGATTGACCGGTTCTGGCCTAATGACAACTTTATGCTTGATTCACCGTTATCCTCGGACAAACCGGAATAAATCTGGCTGAACACTTTCTTCAAATATGCATCGGCATTATCTACCGTCATTCCATTAAGTGAAATCTGGCCTAGATCCTCTACCGTAATGCTGCCATCCGGCGAGATGGTTTCGCGGATTGTTGACTGCGAAGCGCCCCAAATGTCAATGATGACTTCATCACCGGGTCCCAGTCTGTAATTTACCGGTGTTGCAATATTTGTACTGGGTTCGAACGAAAGATCCCTGTTCTTGAAAATGTCATGTCCGAAAATCTGTTTTTTTTCCATAAGACTCATTCTGAGCAGTTCCAAAGAGTCTGTGAACATGAACATCGATTCATCGTACATTGACTGCAGCATCATTTTATCGGCTGCATCACGGTCATACATCTGCTGGATATCAGGACGGCCATCCTTTACATCAAGCGACTGTTGTGAATTTCTGGTACGAAGCTGAGTGTTTCTATCGGAACCGGCAGTAACGGTATTGCCGATTATTCCGGTGGTACGACCTTTTTCATACTTGGAACGCATTTGCTGCAACTGCTGCAATGTAACCCCTTTACGACTAAGTTCCATCACAATCTCCTCCTGTGACGCACCTTTTTCCTGCTGTTCCAGAACGTATTGTATTATCTTGTCTTCAGACATCTGTGCCGATGCCATTACTGCTGCCATAGACAGCAGGAGCAATGCAATAGACCTTCTCATCCGCATATCTGCAATTAATCGATTAACTAGAATTTTTTTCCGCTTGACACAGAACAGAATGTCTGAATGATAAGTTTCATGTCAAGCATCAACGAGCGGTTGTCAAAATACTCCAGATCCAATTCCAGACGACGGAGCATTTTCTCCATAGTATCAGTATATCCATTGAAAATGGTAGCGTATGAGGTCACCCCGGGACGCATCTGGTATATATACTGATAATCATCTGTCAGATTTTCTATCTGTTCGATAAAGCAACGCCTTTCGGGACGTGGCCCGACAAAAGACATATCGCCCTTCAAAACATTCCACAACTGAGGAAGTTCATCCAAATGATGTGCTCTCAGAAAGGATCCGAACGAAGTCAAATACATGTCTCTATCCTTCTCAGAACGGGGGATGCCATTCTTTTCGGCATCGCATCTCATACTGCGGAACTTGTATATCATGAAAGGCTTGCCTTTGTAACCTATCCTTTCCTGCTTGAAAAAGACAGGCCCATCCTGAAAAAGAAGAATAACCGAAAACACTAAAAAAACCGGCCACAAGACCAGCAATCCCATAGAAGAGAGAACAATATCGAACATGCGCTTCGCAAAACGCTGGGCGCCGTTCATTGCATCCTTATGTTCCCTATTCAAACTTTTACTGTCATCGCTGTCGAAGACCAGCCTCATCTCTCTCATCATTTGCAATATATCTTCCTTCCGTACACATTTAACGCACGCGCAACTGATATATTGTTTATTGCACAAAAATAATTGCTATTTTTGTCACTGGAAAGAGTTGTATTCCAAAACTTGTCAAGTTTAACATAACACCATTCTGCATTATGAAAGCATTTGTATTTCCTGGACAAGGAGCCCAGTTCTCTGGAATGGGCAGCGATCTTTATGAAAGTAACAGCAACGCCAGAAAGCTATTTGACGATGCAGACAATATTCTTGGATTCAAGATATCCCAGATAATGTTCCACGGGTCCGATGAAGACCTGCGCCGCACTGACATTACCCAACCTGCAGTATTCCTGCATTCCATAGCCGTTGCCACCGCCATGGGCGATGAATTCAAGCCTGATATGGTAGCAGGACATTCACTCGGTGAATTTTCAGCATTGGTAGCCTGCGGAGCACTCTCATTTGAAGACGGTCTCAAACTTGTTGCGGCCCGCGCCAGAGCGATGCAGAAAGCCTGCGAAAGCAATCCCGGTACAATGGCTGCCGTTATTGGATTGGCCGATGAAAAGGTGCAGGAAATATGTGATTCCGTCCAGTCAAATGGCCTGGTTGTCGTACCTGCCAACTTCAACAGTCCAGGTCAGATTGTCATTTCCGGCAGCTTGGAAGGAATTGAAGCAGCATGCCCACTGATGAAAGAAGCAGGTGCCAAACGCGCCTTGCCGCTGTCTGTAGGCGGTGCATTCCACTCACCGCTGATGACACCGGCACGTGAGGAACTTGCCATCGCAATTGACAGTACCGAATTCCATACTCCGCGCTGTCCCATCTATCAGAACGTAGACGCCAAGGCACATACTAACATAAACGAAATACGTTCTAATCTGGTCAAGCAATTGAATTCACCGGTCAAATGGACCCAGTCAGTGCTGACTATGATTGCCGATGGCGCCGAAGAATTCACCGAGTGTGGCCCGGGCTCTGTTCTTACAAATCTGATCAAGCGTATCCGCGGCTGATTTCAGCCCATTCATCGGCCTTTTTATGAAAAAGAAGACCATTTATCAGGTATTCACCCGCCTGTTCTGCAATCCTTCATGCGTCCAAACGAAGAACGGGAGCATTAAAGAAAACGGTTGCGGAAAGATGAACTCTTTCACACATGAAATACTTGATAGAATTGGAAAAAACGGATATACGGATATCTGGTTCACAGGACTTATTGCCCATGCCAGCCAAAGCGAATACAATGCGCAGGACATTGCTCCATCGCACCCTGCAACCGTAAAAGGCAAAGCAGGTTCTCCATATGCCATACGTGACTACTATGACATCGATCCTGATTTGGCAGAGTCTGTTCCCGACCGCATGGCGGAATTCCAATCTTTGATTGAACGCGTCCATGCATCAGGTCTGCGCTTCATAATGGATTTCGTTCCTAACCATGTGGCCAGACAATATCATTCATCACATTTACCCCATGGGATTCAGGACCTGGGTGAAAACGATGATGAAAACTGCGAATTTTCTCCGTCAAACAATTTCTACCACTTTCCCGGTCAAATACTTGGAGGGGATATTGACTGGAATGGCTACAGGGAATTTCCGGCTAGAGCAACCGGCAATAACCGTTTCAATGCAAATCCGGGAAAATGTGACTGGTATGAAACCATAAAATTGAACTACGGCATTGACTGGCGCGATGGAAGCAGCCATTTTGATCCGACACCAGACACATGGACCAAAATGACTGACATTCTGCTGTTCTGGGCAGGAAAAGGCGTTGATGCATTCCGTTGTGACATGGCCGAAATGGTCCCGGTGGAATTCTGGCACTACGCAATAAGGAAAGTAAAATCAAGATTCAAAAAGGTCGAATTCATTGCAGAAATATATAACCCCGGATTATACTCCTCTTATATCGAATTTGGTGGATTTGACTGGTTATACGACAAAGTCGGATTGTATGATACACTACGGGCTGTCGTTGAAGGACGTGAATCAGCTACAGCTATAACACGCTGTTGGCAGTCAACCGGTTCAAACGGCAGTCACATGCTCCATTTCATGGAAAACCATGATGAACAGCGCATTTCATCGGATTTTTTTGCAGGTAGTCCGTCCAAGGCTTTACCTGCCATGGCCGTATCAGCCCTGATGGACATCTGTCCAGTTATGGTATATGCAGGTCAAGAACTTGGAGAAAAAGGCATGGATGAAGAAGGTTTCTCCGGTGTTGACGGACGCACTACCATTTTTGACTATTGGGCCCCCGACACTTTACGCAGACAGTATAACGATGGCCGTTTCAACGACGAACTGCTGACCGATGACGAAAAGTCCCTCAAAGCCGTTTACTCAAAGCTGATGAATATCGCACGCAAGGAAAAGAGTATTTCCAACGGCAGATTCTTTGATTTAATGTATGTAAACCCGACATCGGAAACTTATAACCCGCATGTACAGTATTCGTTTCTGCGTTCTGACGGGAAAGACACCATTCTGATTGTCACCAATTTCAGTTCACAGAACCTACAGACATCTGTATTCATTCCACAGCATGCCTTTGACTACCTTGAAATGAATGCTGCAGAGTCGTGCAGAATGACAGACCTCATGTCAGGGAAATCATACTCCACTCCTCTATTACCTGATTCAGCCATACGTTTCAACGTACCAGCCAACTCTTTCACCATCCTTAAGTGGAAAAACATCTAAAACGACCAAACCCTCCTTGAGGAGGGTTTGTGTGGGATTAGAAACGGATCGTTCCGATAAAAAGTCGGTACAGCTTATTTGAAACTGTCCCAACTCTTTATTGGAATGTCGTTAACGTCAACAGTGCAGAATGCATTGATGAACGAACTTGCCAGACGTGCGTTGGTAATCAATGGAATGTTCAGGTCAATTGCCGCACGACGTATCTTGTAGCCGTTTGTAAGTTCATGCTGGGTAAGATCCTTCGGAATGTTCACTACCATATCAATCTGCTTGTTGTGAAGCATCTCCAGAGCCTGAGGCTGCTTGCCTTCCTCACTTGGCCAGTAAACGCGGGTATTGGCTACGCCGTTCTCCTCAAGGAACTTCGATGTGCCGCCTGTAGCGAACAGGTTGTAACCCTTGGACTGGAGCATCTTGGCTGCATCGAGCATAGCGGCTTTCTGCTTGGCTGTACCTGTTGAAAGCAGTATGTTCTTTTCAGGAATCCTGTGTCCCACTGACAGCATTGATTCAAGTATCGCATAGCGCTGGTCATCGCCCAGGCAGCCTACTTCACCGGTCGATGCCATATCGACACCCAGAACGGGGTCAGCCTTCTGCAGACGGTTGAATGAGAACTGTGATGCCTTGATGCCTACGTAGTCAATGTCGAACAGACTCTTCTCAGGTGCCTTTACAGGAATGCCGAGCATAATCTTGGTGGCAATCTCAATAAGGTTAATCTTGAGTACCTTGCTGACAAACGGGAATGAACGTGATGCACGCAGGTTACATTCAATAACCTTGATATCGTTCTCGCGGGCCAGGTACTGGATATTGAACGGACCGCTTATGTGCAGTTCCTTTGCAATCTGACGGCTGATTCGCTTGATGCGCTTCACAGTCTCAACATACAGCTTCTGCGGCGGGAACTGGATTGTGGCATCACCTGAGTGAACGCCGGCAAATTCAATATGCTCGCTTATTGCGTATGCTATGATTTCACCGTCCTTGGCAACGGCATCCATTTCAACTTCCTTGGCGTTCTCGATGAAACGGCTTACTACAACAGGATGTTCCTTCGAAACGTCGGCTGCAAGCTGCAGGAAACGCTCAAGCTCGTCCTGGTTGCTGCACACGTTCATTGCAGCGCCTGAAAGCACGTATGAAGGACGCACCAGTACCGGGAACCCAACGCGGTCAATGAACTTGCCTATTTCCTTCATTGAAGTAAGCTCGCTCCATTCCGGCTGGTCAACGCCAATGCGGTCAAGCATGGCTGAGAACTTTTCACGGTCCTCGGCATTGTCAATGTCCTTTGCGCTGGTACCGAGAATAGGAACGTTCTGTGCATCCAGCTTCATGGCAAGGTTGTTGGGAATCTGTCCGCCGGTCGATACAATTACGCCATAAGGATTTTCAAGATCAATGACATCCATTACACGTTCAAATGTCAGTTCGTCAAAGAACAGACGGTCTGTAACGTCGTAGTCTGTACTTACAGTTTCAGGGTTGCAGTTGATCATGATGTTGCGGTAACCCTCCTTGCGGATGGTGTTAAGAGCCTGAACTCCGCACCAGTCAAATTCTACAGAAGAACCGATTCTGTATGCACCCGAACCGATAACTATGATTGACTTGTTATCGTTAAAGAATTCAATGTCGTGGGCACAGCCATTGTATGTCAGATACAGATAATTGGCCTTGGCTTCATATTCACCGCCAAGAGTGTCAATCTGCTTCACGTATGGCAGGATACCGAGTTTCTTACGCAGCGCTCTTACTGCCAACTGACCGGCTTGTGAACCGAGAGCCTTCTCAGCACCTGTGGCACGCGCAATCTGGAAGTCCGAGAAACCCATCTTCTTTGCTTTGAGAAGCAGATCTTCCGACAACTTTTCAACCCCTTTGACCTTATGAAGCTCCTTTGAAACGTTGAAAATACCCATAAGGCGGTTCAGGAACCACTTGTCAATCTTGGTCAGTTCCCATACGCGGTCTATGCTGTAACCTTCCTGGAAAGCCTGGCTTATGGCAAACAGACGTTTGTCAGTAGGTTCCTTCAATGCCTTGTCCAGATCGGCGAATTTGATGCTCTTGTTCTCAACGAATCCGTGCATGCCCTGGCCTATCATACGGATACCCTTCTGGATAACCTCTTCGAAGCTGCGGCCTATTGACATGACCTCGCCGACAGACTTCATGCTTGAACCGATCTCGCGGTCAACGCCATGGAACTTTGAAAGGTCCCAACGGGGAATCTTGGCAACCACATAGTCAACTGATGGTTCGAAGAAATTGGTAGTGGTCTTGGTAATGGAGTTCTGAAGTTCATACAGATTGTAGCCCAAGCCCAGTTTGCAGGCGACAAAGGCCAGAGGATAACCGGTTGCCTTTGAAGCAAGAGCCGATGAACGGCTGAGACGTGCATTGACCTCAATTACACGATACTCTTCAGACTGCGGGTCAAATGCGAACTGAATGTTGCACTCACCTACAATACCAACGTGACGGGCAATGCGTATTGTGATTTCTTCCAGTTTCTGAACTTCGTGACGTGTAAGTGTCTGCGTAGGAGCGACAACTATACTCTCACCGGTATGTATGCCCAGCGGGTCGAAGTTTTCCATTGAGCAGACAATAATTGAATTGCCGCTCTTATCGTTCACACACTCGAATTCTATTTCCTTCCATCCCTTCAAACTCTTCTCAACAAGAATCTGCGGTGAGAATGAGAAAGACTTCTCTGCCAGTTTGTTCAGTTCCTCTTCATTGTCGCAGAAGCCTGAACCCAGACCTCCGAGAGCGTATGCAGAACGGATAATTACAGGATATCCGAGTTCAAGAGCAGCCGCACGCGCATCATCCATTGATTCGACAGCATGGCTCTTTATTGTCTGCACACCTATCTCATCAAGACGCTTGATGAAAAGTTCGCGGTCCTCAGTGTCCATTATGGCCTTTACCTGAGTACCAAGAACCTTAACCTTGTACTTTGCAAGCACACCGCTCTGGTCAAGGGCAACACCGCAGTTCAAAGCGGTCTGACCGCCGAATGCAAGCAGAATTGCATCGGGTCTTTCCTTTGCTATGACCTTTTCTACGAAGAACGGGGTTACAGGATAGAAATAAACGCGGTCTGCAACACCTTCACTGGTCTGTACAGTTGCAATATTTGGGTTGATAAGGATTGTTTCAATACCTTCCTGCTTCAGAGCCTTGAGTGCCTGTGAACCTGAATAGTCGAATTCGCCTGCTTCACCTATCTTGAGAGCGCCCGAACCGAGCAGAAGTACCTTACTATATTTCTTTGGTGCCATGTCAGTGTGCTTAGAGTTTTGAAACGAAATCATTGTAAATGAACTCAGTGTCTGTAGGAATGCTTTCCGATTCCGAATGGAACATAACTCCTACAAAAGGCTTGCGTGTATTATAGATACCCTCAATCGAGCCGTCGTTAAGATTCTTCAGGTAAACCTTCCATTGGCCTACTATGGATTCCTCGCGGATAGCGTAATTGTGGTTCTGGCAGGTTATGTAGCAATGGTCTGTACCCTCCATGATAACCGGCTGGTTCTGGGTATGATGACCGAACTTAAGCTTGTATGTATCCATACCACCTGCCAGACCGAGAAGCAGACATCCCATTCCAACGCCGAGGACGGGCTTGTTCTGGGCCGATGCGAATGCCTGAAGTTTTGATACCACTTCGCTGCAATAGCTTGGGTTACCGGGACCGTCCGATATGACAAGTCCGTCGAACTCCATACCACTGTAGTCATAATTCCAGGGCACACGTACAACCTCAAGATCGTAGTCAACCAGACAACGTATCATGCTGGCCTTGACACCGCAGTCAACCAGTACAATGCGTTTTTTAGCGCCTTCATTGTACTTGACGACCTTCTTGCATGAAACCTGGGGGAGAAGATTGGTAAATTCATATTCAGCAGGCTTTTCCTGTTCCGGGAACAGAATCTTGGCTGCCATACTGCCATGTTCGCGGATGTGTTTGGTAAGCTCGCGTGTATCGACACCCGATATGCCAACCACCTTTTCTCTTTTCATCCATGATTCAAGGGACTCCTTTGCGTTCCAGTGGCTGTAGAAAGTACTGAAGTCACTGACAATGAGGGCACGCACCTGAATATGCTCGCTTTCAGCATTGGTAACCAGTCCCATTTCATCAGAATCCATGGGTTGAACTCCGTAATTGCCTATGACAGGATATGTCATGACAAGCAGCTGTCCGCGTGATGCGGGATCTGTCATAATCTCCGGATAACCGGACATGGCAGTGTTGAACACAAGTTCTCCACTGACAGGCTTCGCATAGCCGAATGCTTCACCTTTGAATGAGGTGCCATCGGCAAGGATAAGTGATACAGTCATTATTTATAGAATTTTTCGTAGTAATCAATGAATGCCTTGTTCACAAGCAAGGTTCCGCCAAGTGTCGGGAAGTTTCCGCTGAAATACCAGTCACCGGGAGTGTTCGGACATGCGGCATGCAATCCGTCGAGAGTCTGATAGACAATCTTGACCTGAGCCTTGACTTCAGGTGGAGTAAGCATTTCACTTATCTTGTCCGATATTTCCTGTTCCGTAAACGGAGCATATATTTCCTTCACACAGTTGACGCGCTCTTCGGGAGCCTTGGCCAGCTGTTCACGGCACTTACGATATACATCGGTCACGATATTCCACATTCCACGTTCCTCAAGCAGTGCAAGAGCAGCCTTGAATGCAATGAAATGATCCATCGTTGACATGTCAATGCCGTAATAGTCAGGATAGCGTACCTGAGGCGATGAGCTTACAATCACGATACGTTTCGGTTCAAGACGGTCCAGAATCCTGAGAATCTGTTCGCGCAGTGTCGTACCGCGTACAATGCTGTCATCAATGACAACCAGATTGTCAACCCCCGGTTCAACGACTCCGTATGTAATGTCGTATACATGGGCGGCAAGAGCGTTGCGTGCCTCACCGGCAGTGATGAATGTGCGCAGTTTGATATCCTTCCAGGCAATCTTTTCGTTACGCACTCTGCGTGAAAGTATCTTTTCAATATCCTCCTTGGAAGCGTTATTGCCCAAAGCAAGCAACTGCTGCATCTTTTCCTGATTCAAGCGGTCTTCAAAACCCTGAATCAGTCCGTAGTGTGCAACCTCGGCGGTGTTAGGAATGAACGAGAAAACAGTGTGGTCTATGTCACCCTCAACTGCTTTGAGCACAGGTTCAACCAATTCCCTTCCAAGTTCCTTACGGGCCTTGTATATGTCAACGTCATTTCCACGGCTGAAATAGACATATTCGAATGAGCATGACTGGTTGTCCTTCTTTTCTATTATCTGCACCAGTCTCATTTCACCTTTCTTGTTGATGACAATAGCTTGTCCCGGTTCAAGTTCATGAACCTGATCGGCTTTGACATTCAAACCGGTCTGGATAGCCGGACGTTCCGATGCCACGGTAATGATTTCGTCATCAGCATACCAGAATGCCGTGCGTACTCCCCACGGGTCACGGATGACGAATGATTCGCCGCTGCCGGTTATGCCACCCACGACATAACCGCCATCCCAGATCGGAGCTGATGTACGCAGGACATTGGCAATATCCATATTATCTTCTATAAAATCGGTTATTGCAAGTCCTTCAAGCTTCTTTTCACCTTCAGCCTGTTGGAAAACACGCTCGACTTCGCGATCCAGACGATGTCCGATCTGCTCGAGCATAAAGTATGTGGAGGCATTGTTCCTTGGGTGCTGACCCTTTGAAACTATTTCCTTGAATACCTCATCATTATTGGTTATGGTAAAGTTGCCGCAAATGGCAAGGTTCTTTGCACGCCAGTTGTTACGACGCAACAGCGGGTGTATCTCGGAAACGCTCTTTGTACCGCCCGATGAATACTTCAGATGTCCAAGATAAAGTTCACCAAGGAAAGGCAGATTTCTGGAAACGAATGCATCGTTTGCAAGCTCCTCCTTTGAATATGACGCCATATCCTCCTGAATATGCTGGAAAATATCAGAGATGGCTCCTGCGCCAAGCGCCCTTTCACGGAACATATAATCTTCGCCAGGAACAGCTTTGAGTTTTACACATGCAAGACCGGCACCTTCCTGACCACGATTTTTCTGTTTTTCCATCATCAGATACAAGCGATTCAGACCATACTGGAAATCACCGTATTTCTGACGGTAATGCGAAACAGGCTTGAGAAGCCTTACCATTACCATTCCACATTCATGATTCAATGGTTCCATTTATTACTAGTTAATTGTTGTATATTTCACTCCAAAAAAAAGAAAAAGGGAGAATATGGCTAATACTCTCCCCTTTCATATAACAAAACGGCTGCAGACACTACCACCGCCCGTATGTTTATGCTTAGGTGAACAAGTCATAATATCTCTCTTATTTTTCATGCCGCAAAGATATAACTTTTTGCAGTATTATCGACCCTCGAACAGCAAGAATTTATCAAATGCCGAACAAAAAATTACTCGCACGGGCAAGCAATGGGATTGCAGTAAATTCCCAGGAATATATCACGCAGCACATTGTATTCACAGTCATTATATTCCCTCAAACGATCCATACTGGCGCAGAACGCATCAAACTCAGTCTGTGAATACTTTGACGAATAATCGTGTGTTCCAAACTTCAAATCATATGCGATGAATGCATTCGGGAACAGACGGTATGAGCCACATATACGCCTGTCAATAAGACCTGCCACACGGCGATGGAACTGCGTATCCGGAACATCGGTGAAAGTTTCCAGATCATCGGCCGATACAGGGTCGCAGACATGGAAATGAACCCGTCCCTTTTGCTGGCCCATTCCGGTAAGTATACTGTTCAAGTCCTCACCCGGTTTCTTCACATACGGTTGCCCATCTTTGACTGCATATAGCTCCAATGCCTTCAGGACATCACAGGGTTCCCATTCATACGATACCGAAACAGGCACTATATTCAAATTGGCCAAATCCCTGACACGGTCTCCGCTGCCACTAAGTCCGAACATCTTTATTATGCCCTGGTCTGTACGGTCAATTCCGTCCTTGGTACGGCCGTTGCGCTGGGCAATCCATACAGACTCATTCTTTTCCGCGACGGTATGACGTATGTAATCGGAAAGATGCAGAGTGCTCTGATAGAATTCGCGTGGATTTCCGCCTCTTTCGACACGGAACATTCTGTTGCTCTTACCTATATCTATAAGGAGCTGGCCCTGCATGAGGTTGGCTCCGAAAGTAATCTCCGCCGTTCTGTTCAGATACGGGAACAGGGCATACATGAGCATGCATGAATCCAGCACGATATCCCTATGGTTGCTGACGAACAGATAGCTCTTCGCCGGATCAAGCTTTTCAGCACCGTCAATGGTGAATTCCGTAATTGTATCTTCAATAATGCGCCGGTTGACTATGGACATCACATTGTACTGGAAATCGAATATGCTTCTGAAGGAACATATCCTCTTGCGTGCCTCATCAACCGTCAGTTCGGGATATACGAACGAAGCCAGAAAGGGAAAGGATCTGTCGGCGGCAATGCGCTCCATTGCTGCCGGAATCTCATCGTCACGATACGGACGGATGTCATCAAATCTGGATTCGTCTGTCATAATCATTTGCGCTGGTCTATGAATTTCACCGGCTTGCGCCCTGTAGGCGGGAAGTTCACTGCATGAATCTCCTGTACCGGACACACCTCTATTTCAGGAGCCACACGGATTCTGGAACGGAAACTGTCCTTCAGTTCCTTGATCACATCAAAATCCGGCTCATGTTTCAAGCCCACCTTTACAACGACATCATCGGTTCCGGCAGCGCTATTGCGTACTATTACAACATAGTTTTCAACGTAATCGGTATTGTCCAGAACGTCGTTGATAGCTGGCGGGTACAGGGTTGTGCCCTTAAGCTTTATCATGTTGTTCTTACGGCCAAGCAAAGGAGACAGACGATATGACCAGCGTCCACACTTGCATTGCTCCACATGTTTGCATGCAATATCGCCGGTGCGGAACCGAAGCAGAGGCATACCTTCAACGCCAAGGGTGGTTACAACCACTTCGCCCGGTTGTCCGTCGGCTACCGGCATTCCGTCCTCGCCTATTATCTCCACAATAATCAGTTCAGGATGGACGTGGCCACCCATACCGTATTCGCATTCGCTGAACGTGGCACCCATTTCCGTCGATGAATATGTGGCAAACAGCTGGACTTCAGGCCAGCGCTCATGAATCTGCCGACCAAGCAGGTTGTAGTCGAAATTCTGGTCACGCAGTCCTTCGCCTATGCCTATTATGCGTTTTATGCTGCTTGAACGGTAGTCAATGTCATGGTCTTCGGCATAATCAATGAGTTTGAGTATGAATGACGGGACACACATTATGGAATCGGGGCGGAAACGCCGTATGGTGTCCCACTGCAATTCCGGAATGCCGTTTCCAACGCGTATTACACCTGCTCCCATTTCCCTGAGTCCAAGGAAATATGCCATGCCCGCCATGAAGCGCTTGTCAAGCGTGGTCATGAGCTGCAGCACACTTTCATCGGTCAGTCCGGCACACTGGAATGACTTCTTCTCATTGTAAGCCAGGCGCTGCAGGTCCTTTTCGGTACAGCCGAACAGGACAGGGTCTCCAAGAGTGCCGGAAGTGGTTATGTAGTCTATTATCTTCCTCCTTTCAACGCAGCAGAAATCGTCATTGTAAAGCTGCAGGTCCTTCTTTTCCGTAAAAGGTATCCTGACAAGATCCTCCAGATGGACAATCTTTTCGATATTGATTCCGTAACTGTCAAACAGACGACGGTAATACGGAGAATTCTCCTTCAGATAAGCCAGATGGCCGTGAAGCAGATTCTCCTGGAATTCCTTTATCGTTTCAGGACTCTCAAACTCGATATCCTTTTTCATATTACATACAAATATAAATCAGAAACTCAATTCGTCAAGCCATTCAAGGAAAGAATATTTCCATTGTCTGGACTCCTTGGAACCATAAATCTCACTCACGCCAAAACCATGTTTTCCCTCTTCATACCTTATATACTTATGTTCTATTCCCTTTGCCGTAAGCGCACTGTCCAGCAGTACGGCATTATGCCAGTCAACCACGGGGTCATCCTTGCAGTTCACCAGAAACACAGGCGGACAGTCCGTCGGTATGTTGTCTTCAAGCGACATCATTCTGCGCAGTTTTGGGCGCATTCTGCCCCATTCACCCAGAAGTCCTCGGCGTGAACGCTTGTGGACATATGGTTCCTTCATGGTGACAACGGGATAAACCGACACGATAAAGTCCGGTCTTAGAGACACTTTTGCCGGGCCCTGAGGCAGTCCGGTGAAGTCAGTTGAATGATAGCAGCCCGAACTCATGACAAGATGTCCGCCTGCCGAAAAGCCCATAACTCCCAATCTGTCCGGATCAATACCATACTCATCGGCGTTTTCCCGCAGCAGCCTTATGGCCCTTTGCAAATCGCACAGCATATCAGGATGACGGTTTCCGCGTGCCACATAACGGTAGTGCGTAAAATATGCACCGAATCCGGCAGTCCTGTACTGAAGCAGAAATGCATTGATGCCATGTTTCTGAAGCCACTCGGCAACTTCAACACCCTCGCCCTTTACGTCCAGCCAGCAGTAACTGCCACCGGGACACACAATAATGGCAGGCGCAGTACTGGCGGAATCGGCCATATAAGGAGTAAGCAGCACATCATCGGCACGACGATCAGCATCAGCCCACGGTCTGGTGGTCAAATGCGACGGTGTAATGGCCAGTGTCGTAAAGAGGAGCAAGGAACTGAACATTTCAAAAAACAGTTTCTCAATCAGATTCTTGGTTCTGAAGCATTTTTCCAATCTCGGCACGGTCCATCTGGCGGTAACGGTGCTGGAGGTCAGCGCTGAAATCGACCTGGAAATACTCCTCGTCATAGAACGACAGTTTGGAGTTCGTGTCAGGATTGCATTCGACATATGTAATGGCACCCAGTTCAAGTCCTTTTGCCTGACATATCTGCTCGGCCAGCTTCTGTCCGGCGTATGTGACCGATGTGCCCGGATTGTCCTGGTACAGTTCCGTAACTATGACAAATGTCTTTCCGCTGTTGCGGCGTATCTTCAGTCCGCAGGTCGAAGGCATGTCCCATTCGCCTTTGAAGCTGAAAATTTCATCGTAATATTCGGGTGATACTTTCATTTTCAGTTCTTCTTGATATTTCTTACCACATCCTTGCCGAACGAACGGTTGGCAAGCCTTCTGTCACGGGGGCGGTATGTACCCTCCTCCATTTCGCGCAGAGCCACGTTGCAGAACAGACGGAACATTTTCTGCTCCTGGCTCTCGTCGGCATAGAAGCTCTTCCATGCGTACTCGTAGATGTCCTGCAGTTCATCGGGAGTCATCTTCTTGGGCTGGAACACTACCTGACCGGCATTGTAATGGTTCCAGTCAAAGTCGAATATGCGGCCCTGGCGCAGCAGGTCGTCATAGACCTTGGTGTGCGGGAAAGGAGTAAGCACGGTGAATTCGGCCAGATCAAGGTCAATTTCGCCAAGGAAGTCGATAAGACGTTTGCAGTCATCGACAGTCTGGTTGTCAAGACCCAGCAGAATTGTACCTTCAACACCTATTCCGTAATCGTGATAACGCTTTACACGTTCCCTGATATAGTCCGATGTATCATATACGGCCTGATACACATACCATGCACCTGCCTTTGCCGCCAGATCCAGGACTTCGGGATCATCTTCAATGGTGTGGCTAATCCATTTCTTCTTCAATGGAGCTATGGCGCGGAACAGTTCCTTCTCCCACTCCTTGTTCTGTGCAAGTGAATTGTCCACAATGAAAAGACGGTTGTTTTCAATGCCTGCCATGTCCTCGACCACATTATCGATTGGACGCGGACGGAAGCATCGGCCGCCGAGATATGAAACGGCACAGGGATAGCAGCTGAAACGGCATCCGCGGCTGGCGTGGAACAGATCAACCATCTGCACGCCCTTGTGGTTGTACAGCTCGCGCTTGTACAGGTCACGGCGGCACGGACCCACCGATTCTATTGGTGGCAAATTGCCCATGAAGTTGTACAGCTTCTTGAGTTCGCCGCGGGTCCAGTCAAGCATGACCTGTTCCATACGGCCCTCGGACTCGCCAAGGAACACGCTGTCAACATGGTTCACCATCTCTTCGGCGTGGAGCATGGTCGATATGCCGCCGGCAAAGACCAGCTTGCCCCGCTTGTGGTATTCGTCGGCTATCTCCCAGCCGCGCTTGACCTGCGTGGAGAGCATCATTGACAGCGCAACGCCGTCACACTCTTCATCAAAGTCAATGGTATCGACGTTTTCATCGGTAAACGACACGTCAACCCAGTCGGGAAGCGTAGCTGCAAAAGCCACCGGTCCGTGAGGCGGAAGATTGAAGGTTGTCTGACCTTTCAGTTTCTGCCACTTAGGATAGATAAGTTTCAGTTTGAAATTCATAACTCGTTTATTTTATTTGTTTTATATCATTCAGTATAAAGTCATTTCCAAGCACTGCACTGGCGGTTTCAATGGCTGTCATAGGCACTCCGCCTATGCCGTGCATGTTCACGTTCTGGCCTGTAAGAAACAGGTTGTCCACCTTGGTGCGTACCGGTACCTGCGAAAGCACAAGATTCTCACAATCCTTGAAATAGCCGTATGCCCCGGCATGTTTCGTACCGTACCAGTCACGCAGAGTGAGCGGGCTTGCGGCAAATATATCATCGGCCTTCTGCCTGATTCCCGGGAAGCGCTTCTCCACAAGGTCAAGAACCCTGTCGGTACGCTCCTTCTTCCATGCCTCATATTCCGCACCGCGATGTCCCGTACGCGTGTTCTCCCACCGGCTGACCTCGCTGAAATCCATAAGGCAGAACACCGTCATGTGATTGCCGGACATGAAACAGCAGACCGTATGCGGCCAGTCCCCGTCACGTTTCCAGACATTAGCACTGCTGTCAGTTACCGAGACAGGACATCCGGGGCTTTCGACTGCACCCTGTTTCAGCCTTATGAACACCTTGAAGGCCGATGACGTATCAGGAATGCTCATTAGGCGGTTTGAATAGCCGGCCGTGAAGGCCTTTCCGTCAAGACAATCCAGCAGAGACTGCGGATGTATGGCCGATACATAGCTGTCTGCCGCATATTCGCGGCCGCGGACATCGGTCACACATGTCACATGCATGTTACGCACGATGACCTTTGCCACCTCGCAGCGCGTCAGCACCTGACCTCCGCCCTGCTCTATGACGCGTTTCAATTCATCGGCCAGACGTGAGGAGCCGCTGCCGAACCGGCACGGACTTTCAATGAACAGGACCGATGTCATGACATGAAGGTATGCGGGCGAATGTCCCGGAACACCTGCATAAAGCGGATTCACGAATGCCAGCAGGGCCTGCAGTTCGGGATTGGAGATGTATTTTGCAATGAACCGGTCGGCCGGCATCAGGAACTCTTCGCTGTGCTCGCGGTAGCCGCTTTCCAGATAGAACAGGTTCTCTTCGTGCGACAGGCGCACTATGGCATCCATATAGCATTCCAGATTCTTCCTTTCTTCAGGAAACAGGCCCGAGAGATACTCCACGAACGCGTCACGTCCGGCCGGAAGGTCGTATGTGCGGCCGCTGTCAGCGTAAGTCACGCTTGACACCACATCGGACCGGACAATGTCCAGATTGTCCATGATACCCAGATAGCTGCAGATGCGGAACAGCGAGTCACCGGGCGTGAAACCGCCTGCAACATGCATGCCGGTCTCATACATTTCACCGCCGCGCACAAAGTTCTGCAGTCCGCCTCCAATGGTGGGGTTCTTTTCAAGCACGGTCACCCTGACGCCCTGCTTTGACAGCAGTGCGCCTGTGAAAAGACCGCCCAGTCCGGCACCTATGATCAGCGTATCCATCACCTTTTCAATTCAAATTTCAGATTATCAGGTTTTCCGGCCAGCGATGAAGCCAGAAGCAGAGTCTCCTCATCGGCTACATATCCGGTCACTTCGGTTTCGGGGTTCTGCAGGGCTGTCAGCAGGCTCTGTTCTCCCTGTCCGCAGTCCGTGACACCAAGCGCGGTCTCACCGTCTGCGGCATGCAGCTCCTGCAGACAGTCAAGACTGCGCATGCAGCTGCGGTATATGTCCAGTCCCTTGTACATGTACTGGTGACGTATGTACTGTTTCCAGTACCAGGCACTTTCGCATTCCCGGCACATCTGTGCGTACCAGTCAATGTAGAACCTGTGGAATGCCTTTGTGCGTTCACGCGCATCACTGCCCCAGCTCATGTCACCGGCATAAATGCGGTACCCCACCTTCACGGTAATATGTCCCGGACGGAGCATGAAATCATTCTTGGGCAGTACATGACCGACGCCGTGCAGGCAGACCGGAACAATGTCAAGCCCCAGTTCCTGAGCTATATGGAAGGCTCCCTTATGGAAACGCATGATGCTGCAGTCTTCGGAACGTGTGCCTTCCGGGAACACCACTATCGAATAGCCGCGTTCCACCAGACTGCGCAGCTGCGGCATGTAACGGTCAACGCCTTCTGCTGCCGGAATGAACTCGGCACGGCGTATCAGAGCGCCGTATATGGGGTTGTGCCACACCCAGTCATTGGTTATGACGACCATCTTTTCACTGAGCATGAGCAGACACATCAGATCCAGATGTGATTGGTGGTTGCTTATGATCACCGCAGGTTTGTCAAATGTCTCTCCTACACTGTTGTTAAGCGTGAAGCCCACACCGGGCACACGGCGTATCACGATATTCGAGAAACGGTAGAACACTTTGTGAAGCCATTGTACCTTGCGTTCCGTCCTGCGCCCCATAAAGCGCACCAATGCCAATGGTGTAACAGCAAGGACAGCTATCAGCAGAACGCCGAACGCATACATGGAACGCACTATCCGGACAAGAGTTACCGGCATCCGGCGTACCTGACCCTTCTTCATGGTAATCCACTTAAACAGCCATTCCGGCAGATAATGTGCCATGACAACCACGGTAAACATGCCCAGAATGGTGATTTCGGCAAGAGAGCGCATGGCCGGATGCTTTGCAAGAATCAGAGTGCCTATTCCTATGAACATTATCACAGCCGACAGGATGACACTTTTGCGGCGGTCATCAAGTGTCCTGACCCCATACGCATATTCGTGCATCAGACCTTCGGTAATGAAAATG
Source organism: Bacteroidaceae bacterium (assembly GCA_045640885.1). Taxonomy (GTDB): domain Bacteria; phylum Bacteroidota; class Bacteroidia; order Bacteroidales; family Bacteroidaceae; genus Colenecus. The sequence goes on from JAZUFX010000037.1 coordinate 21,375, forward strand.
GTGTAGTCGTCACCCTGACCGAAAATGAAGGTCGCCAGAATTATGCTCACAATATTGAACTGGATTCCCAGCATGTTCATTATACACAGTATCCATATCCATCCTACCGTCAGCGGCAGGAACGACAGCAACGCCAGTTCCAGACTCCCGGACGAAATCCACAGGAACACGAACACCACGAAACCGCACAGCAGCAACACCGTATTGAAGTCATCGGAGAGAGACTCCACAAGCATTTTCATGACATCGCTCATGCTCCCCCCTGTAAGAGTCTCCACAGTCAGCATTTCGGGATTTTCACCCACAGACCTGGCGAATGGCGTAAATGCAGTTTCGGTAAACCCAAATTCGCAGCCTTTTTCAGCCAAAGTATCCCCCACCCAGGTATGTGAGGCCCAGAATTCAGACCAGCTGCCTGGAGTCTCGGGAAGCATGGAAACAAGCACGGAAAGACGGCTCATGGAACTCATGCCTGTTCCGCCCTGCAGCAGTTCAAGATCATCCTTCTGCTGCTGCGTCATGTAGTTTATGTGATTCAGATTCGTGTCAAAACCGGCAGTTCCGCCCCATACCAGCATGGCGGCAGTCACCGCAATGACGGCACGCGAAATCCATCGGCCGGCCACATTGGCCTTCATTGTCACCCTTTCGCTTTCACGGGCCGATGCCTCCGTCCTGCGAGGTCGTGCCAGCACCGGCAGGAACACCAGCGTGAATAATATCGTCCCGGCAAGCATGAACGAACCGAACAGCGCAAGGTCGTGCATGGCCTGCGCCTTCAGGAAAATAAGGCACAGGAATGCGCTCACGGTAGTAATGTTGCCCACAAGCAGCGGTGTGACCATTTCCTTGAGCGTGCGGCGGTTATCACCTGTATCACGCAGCGAATGCAGGAAGTGCAGCGGGTAGTTGGCCGCTATGCCCACGATAATGGAACCGAGTCCTATCACAATGACCGATATGCTGTCCTTGAATGTCCCTATTGTTCCAAGTGAGAACACAGCTCCGAAAAGCAGGGTGAATGCAATCCACAGCATGTCGCCAAGGCGTCTGAACGAGAACCACAGTACAAGGAATATTCCGACGACTGCCAGAAGCACGGCAATCATGCTGTCAGTCTTGATGCGTGTGGCATTGGTGACAGCAATGACAGGAGCCCCTGTGACCGATATGCTTACCTGCGTACCCTGCCGGGCGGCATCGGCCACCGACTCCACTAGTTCCACGAGATCCGCGTTGCGGTCCGACTCGCTCTGCCCGAACGGAGATTCAAAGAAAATGAAGCCTATGGGGTCTGATGCGTGCATGATATGTCCGTCCTCCATGCGGTAGCCTCCATTGCCGCCAACGTCAGCCAATTTGAGCAGTACAGGCGAGAAAAGGTTCAAAGGGTCATACGGAATGATGTTCCGGGTGAAACTGCCGGTCATCATCTGCAGCGAACGGCGGTCGGCCTCAAGCTGGCTTTCCACATACCCCGGAACTGATAGCAGCGAATCCATACGGCGGTAATCGGCTTCCGTCAGGAAACTTGCGTAATGCTCCTGGACGAACTCTATCAGGTCAAGTGCCATGCTCTCATCGGCCACGGCGCTCATGTCGGGAATCATCTCAAGCGTGTCGTATTCAAACCACAGTTCTTCAAAGCGGTCCATGGCTTCAACCACGGAACCGGTACCGTCGCCATCGCCGGAATAACGGAATATCACAGCCACCTGATTCTGCTCTGACAAATCCTCAAGGAATCCGGTCTGACGGCTGTCACGGGTATCGACAGGCAGGAAACGTGCTATGTCCTCCTCGTAATGCAGACGGCATAACGACATGGCACACAGAAGCATGATGGCGGCAACAGCAGCCACCGTCAGTTTCCTGCGCGCTTCAAGCCAGTCGTATATTTTAAGGAAGAACTGCACCATACCCTATCTGTCCATTCTGCGCCACAATGCCAGTGGCAGTCCTACAAACAGCGCGCCGAAGCACAGCACGGCATTAAGCACGCTTATTCTGAAAAAATCACGGAACGGACGGAAATGCGTGACACGCTCACCTTCGGGTGCATACCACACCCTGACCGGCTTGCCGTTCATCTGCACGCCGTGCCATGCGGCAAACACCATAAGTTCCAGTTCCGATTCATACCTTGATGTCACCAGTCCCAGTCCGTACAACCTGTCAAGCGGATAGATTCTGAAGCCGGACTGCGTGTCGTCCAGTACCTGGGCGGTCTGCAGACGGAACCAGAAATTCGAGAAACGGTTCGCAGCGGTATTCTCACGCGGCATGTTCTCGCTTGTCAGATTGCGCAGTCCTATAATGAAGTCACCTGGATACGCGTTCGAAGTCTGCATGAGCAGAGGAATGTCCTCGGGATAATGCTGTCCGTCGGCATCTATGGTGACGGCATGTGTGAAACCGTCTGCCATTGCTGCCTTGAAACCTGTTTTCAAAGCGCGGCCCTTACCCTTGTTCTTATTGTGTTTCAACACTTTAACCCCCAATCCTTCAAGTGCAGTCAGCGTATTGTCCGTACTGCCGTCATCGACCACATAAACGTTGGAACACACGTCCAGTGCGCGACGGGCCACATCGGCAACCGTTCCGCCATTGTTGTACGTGGGTATTATGACGCAGTATCTGTTCATCAGAAAGCCTCCCTTTCAAGTACAAGTGACATTTTCGCGAACAGGCGGGAACTGTCATCGGCCCCCTCGATACGAGCCTGGACATTGATCTGCCCGTTCTCCTGTTCCAGCTTGGTGACCGTCACGGCAATGCGTGCATCGGTAAGCGGCGACACAATGCTGACAAACTTCACATTCATTATGGAACGGGTGTACAACTGGCACTCCATGGTGTGCGACAGCAGTTCCTGAACCATCTGGACCAGGCACACGCCGGGAGTCACAGGATGTCCCGG
>JAZUFX010000038.1:0-5115 GCA_045640885.1 Bacteroidaceae bacterium
GATTGCCGGTCACGCCAACGTGCTGGTATTCCCCGACCTGCAGTCAGGCAACATTTCATACAAGCTGGTGCAGCGTTTCAGCGGTGCGCAGGCTATAGGTCCTATTCTCCAGGGCATTGCGCGCCCGGTCAACGACCTGTCACGCGGATGTTCAGTTGATGATGTCTATAAAATGGTAGCTGTAACAGCCAATCAGGCAATAGCAGCAAAAAAAGCATAATATGAAAATTCTGGTATTGAACTGCGGCAGCTCGTCAATCAAGTACAAGCTGTTCGACATGAAAAAGAAAAATGTCATTGCCCAGGGTGGCATTGAAAAGATTGGAATGAAGGGCTCTTTCCTGAAGCTGACCGATGCCGAAGGGCAGAAGCGGATAATCGAGAAGGAAATTCCCGAACACACCTGCGGCGTGAAGTTCATTTTCGAGATTCTCACCGGCAAGGAATTCGGCGTAATCAAGTCTCTTTCCGAGATTGACGCAGTAGGCCACCGCATGGTGCACGGAGGTGAGAAGTTCAACAAAAGCGTTCTGCTTACCCCACAGGTGCTGGCCGATTTCGCCGCCTGCAACGATCTTGCGCCGCTGCACAATCCGGCAAACCTGAAAGGCGTGAACGCAGTGAGCGAACTGCTCCCGGACATACCGCAGGTCGGTGTGTTTGACACAGCCTTCCATCAGACAATGCCCGACTACGCATACCTGTATGCCATTCCATACGAACTGTATGAGAAATACGGAGTGCGCCGCTACGGCTTTCACGGCACATCGCACCGCTTCGTTTCGAAGGAAATCTGCAAGTATCTGGGCATCAAGGCAAAGGGTTCCAGGATAATTACCTGCCACATTGGCAACGGCGGTTCCATTTCGGCAGTCAAGGACGGCAAGAGCATTGACACCACAATGGGTCTGACCCCGCTTGAAGGCATAATGATGGGTACCCGCAGCGGTGACATTGACGGCGGCGCAGTGACTTTCCTCATGGAAAAGGAAGGTCTGGACAGCAAGGGCATGAGCGACCTGCTCAACAAGAAGTCGGGACTGCAGGGAATTTCGGGAGTATCGTCCGATATGCGCGAAGTGAGCGCAGCGCAGGAACAGGGCAACTACCGCGCCGACCTGGCAAAGAAGATGTACGCCTACCGCATCAAGAAATACATCGGCGCATTCGCTGCAGCAATGGGCGGCGTTGACGTGATTGTATTTACCGGCGGTGTCGGCGAGAACCGTGACGAGGTACGTCTGGAATCGTGCAAAGGTCTGGAATTCCTTGGCATAAAGCTTGACAGGAGAAAGAATGCCGCAATAAAGTTCGGCAAGGACGGAATCATTTCCGCCAAAGACTCGAAGGTCAAGGTTGTCGTACTGCCTACCGACGAAGAGCTGATGATTGCGCAGGACACTCTTGCACTGACAAAGTAAGTCCGGCCGCACGGAATTAAAGGGGCTGCCACATCAGATGACAGCCTTTTTTATTTCGGGAACAGTAAAAAAAAATCTTTTCTTTCCATTTGATATACAAAAAAAACTACTTTTGTACACAATATGTGTTATGGGTCGGGATTGGCCTGTAACGGATTATCGGAAAGAATTGTAATATTTAATTCATTAAGACTATGAAGAAATTATTCACTTTTGCAGTTTTGATGGTTGCCGCAGCCACCGCATCGTTCGGGCAGACTGTCATGTCATCAAAGTTTTTCGAGAACATTTACCTGGGCATCAATGGTGGAATCCAGGCTCCGCTGGAAACCGGCGACACACATATCCATCCGGCAGCAGGTCTTGAACTCGGCAAGGACATCACCCCGGTACTTGGTTTCAGCGGCGACGGCTATCTGATTTTCAAGGAGGACGGACAGGAAGATGCCATCCAGAGACTTAACGTTGACCTGAATGCCACCGTCAATCTTTCAAACTGGATTGGCGGCTACAAGGGCGCTCCAAGACGTGTTGAAGTTCTGTTGGTTCCCGGTATCGGTCTGGGACACAACTACCGTGATCTCACCTATACGAACCACGATCCGAACTATGTCACATTCAACACTTTCGCTCAGTTCAACATCAACCTCGGTGAAAAGCGTGCATGGTTTTTCAATATCAAGCCGGGTATTGTATGGAACAGCTACGCAGGCAAGCAGACCGGCTCAATTCCAAACGGCCTGTTCAGAATTGACGCTTCCGATTTGAGAATCACCGCAGGCATAGCATACCGTTTCGGTTCGAAGAGAACCGGCAGCCACAACTTCGTGCTCTGCCCGTATTCAGTTACCAAGGCCGATTATGACAAGGTGGTTGCAGAAAGGGATGCCCTCCAGTCAGAACTCCAGAAGGCACCGAAGGTTGTAGAAAAGGAGGTTACCAAAGAGCAGAAGGTTGAAGTTCCCGTTTACCTGCCGGCCGGTTCGTTCATCAGCTTCAAGATTGGCAGTGTAGCAGTGTCACCGGTCGAGAAGGTCAAGCTGAAACAGTGGGCTGAAAATGTTCCCGCAGGAAAGGCTGTCACCATTGTCGGCAGTGCCGACACCAGCACCGGTTCAAAGGCCATCAACGAGAAGCTTGCAGGAAAAAGAGCCGAAGCTGTCAAGAAGATTATGGTCGAGGAATGCGGTATAGCCGAATCAGGCATCAGCACCAGCATACAGCTGGATATCAATGCCGAGACAAGCGCTGCCAGCAGAGCCGCTTTCATTGATATTGCCAAGTAAGCGGCCTTACATACACAGAATGCCCCCGAAAGCCATTGAATGCTTTCGGGGGCATTTTATTATTGCAGACTACTGTATTGTCAGCCGGCAAAATTATCCATATACAGATTCCTGCCATCATAGCAGGCATAGGTACAGAGGCCTATCCATTCACCGACAATCATCAGACGGCTGCTGTGCGAAAGCATCAGGTCAAGTTCGATGTGCCGGTGGCCGAAGACAAAATATTCGACATCAGGATGCTGTCTGAGATAGTCCTTGGCGTAGATAATCTGAAATTCCTTATCCTCGCCGAGATACCTTGCCTCATTGCCTTCCATGCGGTGTTCACGCATACTTTTCCGGGCCCACGCCATTCCCATCCACATGCTCCAGCGTGTAGGCAGCAGCGAAAACAGGAACTGGCAGACCCTGTTGCGGAAAAAACCGCGTGTAAAACGGAAGAAAAGGCTTGGATCGCCCATGCCGTCACCGTGTCCGACAAAAAAACTGCGTCCCTGGATTTCCAGTAATTCCGGCTCGGGATGAAGAATCACCCCGCACTCCTTTTCCAGATAGCCGTACATCCAGATGTCATGGTTTCCGATGAAATAGTGGACCTCGACACCGGCATCGGTCAGTTCCGAGACTTTGCCAAGGAAGCGTGTAAAACCCTTCGGCACGACATACTTGTATTCGTACCAATAGTCGAACATGTCGCCAAGCATATAGACCGCCGCAGCCTTGTCCTTTATGGAGTCAAGGAACCGGACCAGACGGCGTTCCCTGTCATGTGCATCTTCAAGGGAGAAGGCCCATGAGCCGAGATGTGCGTCCGAAATGAAATATACGTTACCTTCCTTCATATCATTCCAAGTTCAAGTTTGGCCTCTTCGGTCATCATATCCTGATTCCATTCCGGTTCAAAGACCAGATTGACTGTAGCCGACTTTACACTTTCAATGCCCTCTATGCGCATACGCACATCATCGACAATGAAATCGGCCAGTGAGCAGCCGGGGGCGGTCAGGGTCATATCCACGGTGCAATTCAGTTCATCGTCAACATCAATCCTGTAAATCAGGCCAAGACTGTATATATCGACCGGAATTTCCGGATCATACACTGTCTTCAGTACCTCCACTACCCTTTCCTCAACTTCCAGTTTTGTTGCCATAATCGGTTATAATCTGCCTTTGTCTGCATAACTGTAATATGCATGGTCTGTAAAAATCACATGGTCAAGCAGCCTGATATCGACCTGGTCAAGCGCTTTCTGCAACTGCATTGTCAGCTCATCGTCCTGACGGCTTGGCTGTACATTTCCTGACGGATGGTTGTGGCACAGCATCAAAGCGGTAGCTCTCTGCAACAGGGCTTCACGCAGAATGCACCGTATATCGACCGATGCGCTTGACAGTCCGCCCTGACTGACTTTCACACTTGAAATGACCCTTGCGGACTGATTGAGCAGAAGCACATGGCACTCTTCAATCTGCAAATCCGCCATAACAGGATAGAAGTAGTCGTATACAGCTCTCGACGTTCTTATCTGTTCCCGCTGCAACGGCTCTTCCTCTTTACGCCGGCGGCCCAGTTCACAGGCGGCAAGTATTGATACTGCCTTTGCCGGACCTATCCCCTTGAAAGAGCAAAGCTCCCCGATGCTGAGTTTTCCAAGTTTGGAAAGACTGTTGCAGCAGGAAGCCATTACCTTCTCAGTCAAAGCCACTACCGAATCTTCAGTGTTTCCCGTATGTATCAGAATCGCCAATAACTCAGCGTTTGTGAGCGCCTTTGCGCCCAACCGCCTCATCTTCTCACGGGGGCGATCCTCTTTGGCCCACTGTGAAAGATTCGGCCTTGAAGGCCTTGACATGAATCTGTCTTATGCCTTGATACGGCCCTGGTACGAACCGTCGCGTGTATCGACCTCGATGAGTTCACCTTCGTTGATGAACAGAGGCACGCGGACCTCTACGCCTGTCTCAACCTTGGCAGGTTTGGTGGCGTTGGTGGCGGTATCGCCCTTAAGACCTGGTTCAGTATAAGTCACCTGAAGAGTTACCTTGACAGGCAGGTCAGCGAACAGGATGTCGCCTGTCGATGCGTTGGTGACAACTTCAACTATTTCGCTTTCCTTCAGATAGTCGACTCCGTTTATCAGATCCTTCATGAGGGTAATCTGTTCGAAGTTCTCCTGGTTCATGAACACGTAGCCCATGTCGTCCTGATACAGATACTGATAAGGACGGCGCTCCACGCGTACGTCATCCAGCTTGAAACCGATCTGGAATGTGCGTTCCAGAACACGGCCGTTGACAACGTTCTTGAGCTTGGTACGGACAAAGGTGTTACCCTTTCCAGGCTTTACATGAAGGAAGTCGATGCAGAAATAAAGCTGGCCCTCAAGGTTAATGCAGGTACCA
>JAZUFX010000039.1:0-34640 GCA_045640885.1 Bacteroidaceae bacterium
GAAGACCATTTCTTCCGATGACCAGGGCTTCAATTCGGTTTACATGATGCTTGATTCAGGTGCCCGTGGTAGTAAGGAGCAGATTCGTCAGCTGTCCGGTATGCGTGGTCTGATGGCCAAGCCGCAGAAGGCAGGTGCCGAAGGTGCACAGATCATTGAGAATCCTATTCTTTCGAACTTCAAGGAAGGTCTGTCTGTGCTGGAATACTTCATTTCGACACACGGTGCCCGTAAGGGTCTTGCCGATACCGCTTTGAAGACAGCCGATGCCGGTTATCTGACACGTCGTCTTGTTGACGTATCGCATGATGTAATCATCACCGAAGAGGACTGCGGTACACTGCGCGGTCTGGTCTGCACGGCCTTGAAGGAGAACGAAGAGGTGGTTGCTTCATTGTATGAGAGAATCCTTGGCCGTGTATCGGTTCACGATGTAATTCATCCTACAACGGGTGAACTTCTGGTTGCCGACGGTGAAATGATTACCGAAGAAATAGCCAAGAAGATAGATGAATCACCTATTGAAAGCGTTGAAATCCGTTCAGTTCTCACTTGTGAGAGCAAGCATGGCGTCTGCGCCAAGTGCTACGGCCGCAACCTGGCAACAAGCCGTCTGGTTGAGAAGGGTGAGGCTGTCGGTGTCATTGCTGCACAGTCAATCGGTGAGCCTGGTACCCAGCTGACACTGCGTACATTCCATGCCGGTGGTACAGCATCGAATATCGCAGCAAATTCACGTCTGACAGCCAAGTACGATTGCCGCGTTGAGTTTGAAGAACTGCGTACTGTTGATGCTGTCAAGAACGATGGAACCAAGGTTCAGGTTGTTGTAGGCCGATTGGGCGAAGCCAAGTTTATCGATGAGAATACGGGAATTGCCCTTTCCAACCACAACCTGCCATACGGCTCGAACCTTTATATAAAGAACGGTGACGTTGTCAAGAAGGGCGACCTGATTGCCGACTGGGATCCGTTCAACGCTCTGATCATTACCGAAGTTGCCGGTAAGGTACGCCTGACAGACGTTGTCCTGAACGTAACCTACAAGGTAGAGTCAGATGAATCGACAGGTCTTGAGGAGATAATCATTACTGAAACCAAGGACAGAACCAAGATTCCAAGTGCCGACATCATTGGTGCAAACGGTGAGGTGCTGCGTTCATACAACTTGCCTGTTGGCGGTCACGTTGTCATCAAAGACGGTCAGGAATTGGCTGCCGGTGACATTTTGGTTAAGATTCCGCGCGTTCAGGGTAAGGCTGGTGATATTACCGGCGGTCTGCCTCGTGTTACTGAGCTCTTCGAAGCCCGTAACCCGTCGAACCCGGCTGTGGTGTCAGAAATCGATGGTACAGTTCACATGGGTAAGATCAAGCGCGGTAATCGTGAAATATCAGTTGTCTCGCGTACCGATGATGAACGCAAGTATCTGGTTGCCCTGTCAAAGCAGATTCTGGTACAGGAAGGTGACTTTGTACGTGCCGGCACTCCTTTGTCAGACGGTGCTATAACTCCTACTGACATTCTGAACATCAAGGGTCCTACAGCCGTTCAGGAATACATTGTCAATGAAGTTCAGGACGTTTACCGTCTGCAGGGTGTTAAGATCAACGACAAGCACTTCGAAATCATTGTACGTCAGATGATGCGCAAAGTTGAGATTGACGAACCGGGCGATACCCGTTTCCTGGCCCAGCAGGTCGTTGACAAGCTGGAGTTTATGGAAGAGAACGACCGCATATGGGGCAAGTTCGTTGTCACCGATCCGGGTGACAGTGAGAACTTGAGCGCTGGTCAGATGGTTACTGCCCGCAAGCTCCGTGATGAGAATTCACAGCTTAAACGTAAGGACTTGAAGCTTGTTCAGGCTGCCGAGGCTCGTCCTGCCACATCAACACAGATTCTGCAGGGTATCACGCGTGCAGCTTTGGCAACCCAGAGCTTCATGAGTGCTGCGTCATTCCAGGAAACGACAAAGGTTTTGAACGAAGCTGCAATCAACGGCAAGAGCGATTATCTGCTTGGAATGAAGGAAAATGTCATCTGCGGTCATCTGATTCCTGCAGGTACTGGCCTTCGTGAGTTTGAGAAGCTTGTGGTCTATGAAAAGGAAGACTACGAACGTCTTCAGGCAAGCCGCATGACAGGTATGCCTGTCATTGAGGACAAGGAGTGAAATTGATTAGACTTGATAATAGGAAGGGGGTGCCGGTCAGACCGGCACCCCCTTCAATTTTTTGTTCTGATTTAGATTGAGGGAAGCGAGTTGCCCAGAATATGTCTGTATAGGTCAAGGGCAAAGACATCCGTCATGCCGCTTATGTAATCAAGGACAGCCATAACACGGACGTATGGTGACTTGTCGCGTATTTCATATTGGCTGGAGACTCTGCTCATCAGCAGTTTGGAGTATTCCTTTTCAGGGTGAAGTACAGCATCAACGTTTAGTTCCAGAAGTGTACTTATTATGCGGAAACCTGCCAGTTCAACATCATTCACGTATTTGGAATGATAGATGCGCTTTATTGACATATCGTACAGGTCATGGTATGCTTTGCTGAACGGCCGGCTGATGTGGTCAATCAAACTTCCCTTGAATGTACCTTGCATGATGTCCGTTTCTCCGTTTATGAAGGCTTCTGTGCATTCGTCAATGAGTTTGCCAATGGCCTTGGAGCGTAGATATGCTATCTGTTCGTTTGCATCGTTGACTTCATGGAAAATGACTTCAGCGCGTGTCTTTCCTTCGTCAGACAAAAACTCCATGAGGAAGTTCTTGGTTTCCTGGGTTGACAGGAGTTTCAGTTTGTGGGCATCTTCCATATCCATTATCAGGTAGCATATGTCATCGGCAGCTTCAACAAGATAGACCAATGGATGGCGTGCATAGCGCAATGGTTCTCCTGCTGCGCTCAGACGTATCATTCCAAGTGAATCGGCCACTGTCCGGAAGGCTTTGGCGTCGGATTCGAAGAAACCGAATTTGTTGTGGCCTTCGGCATATATTGACGAGTACGGATATTTGGCTACGGTGGCAAGGGTTGAATACGTCATGGCAAAGCCTCCGTCGCGTCGGCCGACAAACTTGTGGGTAAGTAGACGGAATGCGTTGGCGTTACCTTCAAAGTTTATGATATCGGTCCACCAGACAGGATTGTCTTTGAGCAGATTATGTATGTACTGTCCTTTGCCTTCGGTGAAGAAGGCCGATATGGCCTTTTCGCCCGAATGTCCGAACGGCGGGTTGCCCATGTCATGTGCCAGACAGGCGGCCGATACGATGTTGCCTATTTCGCTTACATAGCTGTCTTTCAGCTCGGGGTGAATACGGGAAAGATGACGTGCCACATTATTGCCCAGAGAACGTCCCACACAGGCTACTTCAAGACTATGCGTAAGACGGTTGTGAACGAAAATGCTGCCGGGCAGGGGAAATACCTGTGTCTTGTTCTGAAGACGGCGGAACGGCGCGGAAAAGATAAGACGGTCATAGTCGCGCAAAAAGACAGAACGGTCATCGTGACTCGTTGAAAACGTCTCTTCCATGCCGAATCGTTTTCCTGACAAAAGTTTTTCCCACTCCATATTCGCACTTTTCTTAATCAGGTCAAAAGTAACCCTTTTTTCCATTTTTCTTGCTATTTTTGCCTATAACTTATGTGTGAAAACAGTATGAAAATTGAAATTATAAACCGTTCGCACCACCAGCTTCCGGCATATGAAACGCTGCAGTCGGCGGGTATGGATTTAAGGGCAAACATTGATGCTCCAGTTGTAATCAAACCAATGCAGCGTGCACTTATTCCAACCGGTCTAAGCATTGCTCTGCCGGCAGGTTTTGAGGCTCAGGTCAGACCGCGCAGCGGATTGGCTTTGAAAAAGGGAATAACGGTGCTCAATTCACCTGGAACGATTGATGCAGACTATCGTGGTGATATCGGCGTTATTCTGGTTAACTTGTCAGACCAGGATTTTCAGGTCAATGACGGTGACCGTATTGCGCAGATGGTGATTGCACGCTATGAAAAGGTGGAATGGAAACCTGTCGATGAATTGTCAAGCACCGAGCGGGGCGAAGGCGGATTCGGTCATAGCGGAATATAGACCTTGACATCTATACTGAATGCGTCGGTTTTATGTATTGATTGCTATGCTTCCATTGCTGGTCTCATGCTCAAGTCCGGGATTGGGAAGAAAGCCTGTCTGCGATGAAGGACTGGAGGCATCGGTCAAGGCGGGGCAGGACTATGTGTTCAACAGGGCCGTCCGGGATATTATGGAAGACCGATATGATGCGGCCTTGGATTTACTGCAGTACAGTATGGATATGGACTCCATTACAGCTGCAAACAGTTTTTATCTGGCACAGTTGTATATGTCTTTCAGGGAAAGGAGCAGTGCCAGAATGTATATGTCATTGTGTGACAGCCTGCTGTCGGAATCTGTGAGACTGGAACCTGACAACTATTGGTACAGGCGTTTGTATGCTCTAAACCTGTTGCGCATGAACCGTAAACAGGATGCTGTGTCCCAATATGAGGAAATGTCGCGCCGTTTTCCCGGCAATAGTGAAATTCTGTTGAATCTGGCCGGTCTGTACGATGATCTGGGTCAGTTTGACAAGGAACTCAAAGCTCTGACAAGGTATGGCCAGTTGGAGGACGTGGCCGATGAATTACGTATGCAGCGGGTGGCCTGTTATCTTGAAATGAATGAATTGGATTCCGCTTATCTTGAAACCGATGAGCCGGAAGTCATACTTGATGCACTGACTGAAGAGGTTTCTAAAATGCTTGATGTAATGGAGACTGATATGGACCGGCTTCAGTGCCGGTATATGGTCGATATGGTAGTTGGCTTTGCCGATGTTGCATTGAAATATGACAGCTGTCTTTTCCAGGCTTGGAAAAGCAAGGCAATTACCCAACTGTGGCTTGGCATGAACGATAAGGCTATGGAAACGCTTGGCAGAGGTATTGGAATGGTTACCGATTCAATTTCAAGATCTCAACTGTACAGCATGCGTGCCGATTGTTACACCTTGAAAGGGTGTGACAGGACACTTGTCTATGCTGACTATGATTCCGCATTGGTCTATAATCCTGATGATGTAATGGTCATGAACAACTATGCCTATTTCCTGAGTCTGGACGGTCGTGATTTGAAACGTGCGTTGAAGATGAGCGCCATTACCATTGAAAAAGAGCCTTTGAATGCCACTTTTCTGGATACTTATGCATGGATATTGTTCAGAATGGAGAGATATTCCCAGGCTCGGGGCTATCTTGAAAAAGCGTTGCAGTATATGGAAAAGCCGAATCCTGATATGTACGAACATTTTGGTGATGTCATGTACAAATGCGGTGATAAGGAAGCTGCGCTTGAAAACTGGCACAGGGCTTTCCAATTGAATTCGGAATCGAAACTGCTGGAAAGGAAAATCAAGGAGAAGAAATATTTGGAAGAATGAGGGGAATAACAGGATATTTGACCATTATGGTGGCTGTTGTATTGCTGGCGGGGTGTTCCACTATCAGAAAAGGTACAGGGCCAGTCCGTTCCGATTCGGGTGATATGCTTTTAAGACAGTTGTCATCGGAACCTGTGGCGAAAGAACTGACAGCTAATGTCAGGTATGAGGTTTCAGGCCATTCCTTTACCGGTCAATTGCGTATGAGACGTGGTCACTGCATACAACTGTCCGCTGGTTTGCTTGGTATTGAAGCATTCAGGGTGGAACTCTTCCCTGACCATGTCATGATTATGGACCGCAGCAGTCGCCGCTATGTGGAATGCCACTATGCAGACCTTCCTCACCGCAACACATTGGCTCTTGATTACAATATGGTTGAGGCTATTTTCTGGAATAGATTGTTCTCACCGGAATGTGATACCCAGGATAAGGTCATATCGGCTCTCAGAACAGGTAAAAGAGATTCCGACGGTTCCATTGGAATAAGCGATGTAGCATGGGGACATGTATTCAAGGCTGATGCCGACAACCATTTGACAGCTTTTTCAAAATCAGGGACAGGGTGGAGTTTTGATGTGTATTATAATAATTTTGCCGATGTCGGGCAGGGTTTTGAATTCCCGCAGCAGATTGTTTTTGGAGTTGAACTTCCAGGCGGAACCGTTTCAGACATTAAACTGGAAATGAAATTGTCCGGCTTGTCATCGGCTCAAGGCAGTTGGAAGGATGAAACACGTCCTACAATCCGGATGAAGCCTGTAGGATTGAACAATATTATTGAATTGCTTGAAGCATTTGGATTATGAAAAGACCTATACTTGCGATATTGGTCGTTATGGCTTGTCTGTCGGGTTGGGGACAGTCAAGCCTTGACAAAATGCGCAGCCAGCGCCAAGAGTTGGAAAAACAGATAGCCAGTCAGGAAAAGATTCTGACCAGTACGGAGAAAAGCATAAGCAGTCAGGTGTCTAACCTGAATATTATTAGTGCAAAACTGCAGGAAAGGTCGCGCCTGTTAAAGAATACCCAGAGTCAGATACGGGAACTCACGTCGCAGGAAAGTGCATTGAACAAACAGATAAGACAACTTGAAAAGGAATACAAGTCATGTTGTGACAACTATGAGAAGGCATGTGTCTTCTTTCAGACACAGCATCGTGAGATGAATGCCTTGACTTTCCTGCTTGAAGCAGAGTCATTCAGGCAGCTTACACGTAGAATCCGGTATTTGAATGAATATTCAAGTTCACTTGAGAGCCTTGGCCGGCAGTTGACGGAACGCAAGAGCGTACTTGAAAAGAAACGCCAGGAGATTGCCGCTTTGAGAAAGGAGAAGGAGAAGGTGGAAAACGATGAACAGAAACAGAAGGCCGACATTGAACGCGAGCAGAAACAACAGCAGAAAGTTGTTGATAATCTGAAAAGCAAGCGTTCCCAGCTCAAAAAGGAGATAACTGCCCAGCAGAAGAAAATGGACCAGTTGTCCAAGGAAATTGACCGTCAGATTCAAATGGCATTGAAGGAGAGTACTTCATCGGGCCAGACAAAACGCAAGATGACCGCCGAGGACTTTGCCCTTTCAGGCAGTTTTGAGAGTAACAAGGGCAAGCTTCCAATGCCAATAGACGGCGCTTTCCTGGTTGTTGGCAAATATGGCATCAGCCAGGTTGCCGGCCAGAAGGATGTGAAGCAGAACAATCTGGGCATTGATATTCAGGGAGAGAAGGGCGCAAAGGCACTGTGTATATTTGAAGGTGAGGTTTCAAGCGTGTTCCAGCATGGTAAAGGCCAGATTGGCGTACTGGTGCGGCATGGCAGCTATATATCGGTCTATTGCAATCTTCATGACTCAAAACTCAAGAAGGGCGATAAGGTCAAGGCCGGAAGTGTGATAGGTACCATCCAGACATCGGAAAATGGAAGCCCGATTCTTCATTTCCAGTTGCACAAAGAGAGCACACGGCTTAATCCTGAACAGTGGATCAAGCGCTGATGTACTGACAATTGCAAATATTTTGCTACCTTTGCACCACTTTTGCGAAACACAGGAAAACAATGATAACTGCCGACCAATTGAAAGACGTGCTTGACCGCACTGAAGCCCTGAAAAGGTATTTGAACATCGATTCAAAGTTGATTCAGGTTGAAGAGGAACAGCTTAGGACTCAGGCTCCGGGTTTTTGGGATGATCCCAAGAAGGCCGAAATCCAGATGAAGAAGGTTAAGGATCTGCAAGCGTGGATTGACGGATACAAACAGGTGAAAGGCTATGCTGACGAACTTCAGCTGGCTATGGATTTTTTCAAGGAGGAATTGGTTACCGAGCAGGACATAGATGACAACTACGCCAGGGCAATTCAGGCAATTGAGTCACTGGAACTCAAGAATATGCTTCGTGAAGAGGCCGACGAGATGGACTGCGTGCTCAAAATCAATTCGGGCGCAGGTGGAACGGAAAGTCAGGACTGGGCTCAGATGCTTATGCGTATGTATATGCGTTGGGGTGAGGAAAACAACTATAAGGTTACTGTAGCCGATTTGCAGGAGGGCGATGAAGCCGGCATCAAGCAGGTGACCATGGAAATTGAGGGCCCGTTCGCATACGGATATCTGAAGGGCGAGAATGGCGTTCACAGGCTTGTCCGCGTATCACCGTACAATGCACAGGGCAAGAGAATGACTTCTTTTGCCAGCGTCTTTGTCACTCCGCTTGTCGATGATACCATTGAGGTCGCAATTAACCCTGCTCTTATGAGTTGGGATACATTCCGTAGCGGCGGTGCAGGCGGACAGAACGTGAACAAGGTGGAGTCAGGTGTACGTTTGAGGTATCAGTTCAAGGATCCTTATACTGGAGCAGAAGAGGAAATCCTCATTGAAAACACCGAGACCCGTGATCAGCCGAAGAACAAGGAGCGTGCATTGCAGCATCTGCGTTCAATACTTTATGATAAGGAACTTCAGCACCGTATGGCTGAACAAAATAAGATAGAAGCCGGAAAGAAAAAAATTGAGTGGGGGTCACAGATACGTTCATACGTGTTTGATGACCGTCGTGTGAAGGATCATCGCACCGGCTTCCAGACCAGCGACGTGAATGGTGTAATGGACGGACATATAGATGGTTTTATAAAGGCTTATCTTATGTCGTTTGCCGAATCGCAGGAGCAGTCGGCAATTTGATAATCAACAGTTTTTTGAATTATGGCACTGGAAATTGAACGCAAGTTCCTGGTGGAAGGCAACGGATACATAAATCAGGCGTTCCGCCATTATGATATTGTTCAAGGTTATATCGCCCATGAGAACGGCCGCTCGGTAAGAGTGCGTATTACCGATTCCGAGGCAATACTGACAATAAAGGGGCCGTCCGATGAAAAAGGTATGACCCGCTATGAATGGAATCATCCAATTCCTTTGCAGGAGGCCCGTGAATTGTTCGAACTGCACCAGCGTGGAACCATTGAGAAACGCAGATATCTGGTTCATAGCGGTCCTCATGTGTTTGAGGTGGATGAATTCCACGGAGAGAACGAAGGATTGGTTATGGCCGAGGTTGAACTGGGAAGTGAAACCGAGGCTTTTGAAAAGCCATCGTTCATTGGAAAGGAAGTAACCGGCGATAACAGGTACTACAACGCATATCTTGCTGTCCATCCTTTCAAGGATTGGGACGAATCCAAGTAGTCAGCGCTTGTTCATCCAGACGGCGGGTCTAAGGACAAAGTACCCAGCAAGTGCTCCGGCCAAGACCCCGATACTGTTGGCAAGAAAATCGAACCAGTCGCCTTCGCGGTGCTCCGTAAACGTCATCTGGGCAATTTCCATTGCACCTCCATATAGAATGGGAGCCAGAATGGCAAACAGTATCAGCCTTTTCCAGTTCAGTTTGTCATGATACTTCAGGTACTCCAGCCAGATTACGACTGACAGTCCGAAGTACATACATATATGGGCAACTTTGTCGATGCCCATTACAGTATCCAGATTTGTGCTTGGTGCAGTCCCAAGTGACAGCCAGCCGATTACAAGCAGTATGACGATGGCCATGGGGTAGGTCCTGAGTACTTTCATGCCGCAAAAATAAAATATAATACCATATACAATGTCAAATGACCTATTCTATTTCAACAGACAGGACAGAATAGCAACAGCGGTGCTTCTGGTTATAATTGTTGCAACTGTTGCAGTACGGATGAATATGCCTGCTCCTGCCCCGGACAGCAGTGTGGCCATTGCCGATTCCATTCAGCGCGCATGGTCATACAACCCACGGGATACTGTGGAGCATCGTTACAGGGCATCGGCCTATAATGAAAGACAGCCTGTCGTACATAATGACAGAAAAAGAGCAGTAGCGGTCATTATGGCCGATACTGTCCGTGATTCAGTGCCCGTTCCACGGTTCAGGGTGAAGAGACGGCCTGCGCAGAAAATGGACCTTAATACGGCCGATTCGTTGCAACTGACAGGGCTGCCGGGTATAGGGGCATGGACGGCACAGAAGATAATGCGTTACCGTGACGATTTGGGCGGGTTCGTAAGTGAAGAGCAGTTGCTTGAAATAGAAGGACTGCCCGATTCACTTCTGCAATGGTTCATTGTTACCGATACGGTACCTGTGGTACGCATCAGAGTTAATATGGCCAGTGTGTCGGAACTGCGTCGGCATCCGTACCTGAATTTTTACCAGGCGCGTGCCATTGTGGAGTTGAGACGCGACAGGGGTAAAGTACAAGGTCCCGGACAACTTTCCCTTTTGGAGGAATTTACTGACCGGGACCTTAAAAGACTGGAACCGTACCTTGACTACGAGTAGATTCTTTAATATTTGGCAGCAGCCTTGATTTTCATCGGGACTTCAGTGTTGTCCATCTGCCCGGTGAACAGTTCGGAACCTACGCCGATGGCGAAAACTGGTACATAACCACCGGAATGACTGCCTGTGCCCCAACTAATTTGGGCTATTTCACTCATTATGCGGCTGGCTTCATCGGTCATCTTGTCAACTTTGTAGTATTCCTCTTCCTTGAGTTCCTGCGGACCCATGCCAAAGGTTTCAACGTATGACTGGAGCAGCTTGTCGTTCTGCTTGCTTGAAATGCGTACCTTGTCCCAGAAACCGTAGTAGGTCTTGAGCAGTTCCTGGACGTCATCCCAGGTGGGAATCTCACCAGTCTCGCGTCCCTTCTTTTCGATGAGCGCACTCAATTCTCCCTCACTCATGGTCTGGTTTTCAAGAACTTTGGCGTTCAGACGGTAATTTCCGTTGCTGAGACCCATGGCTCCGGTCTCATGGTCAGCTGTAACGACTATGAGGGTTTCGTCCTTATGCTTCTGGTAGAAATCGAAGGCAATCCGGATGGCATTGTCAAAGTCAATGATTTCCTTGACGGCCGTTGCGGCATCGTTGCCGTGGCAGGCCTGGTCGATCTTGCCTCCTTCCATCATCATGAAGAATCCTTTCTTGGAGTCCTTCATCATGAAGTCAATGGCAGCTGCCGTTATCTGCTCAAGTCCAAGCTGGCTGTCATCGCGGCGGTCAACTGCAAACTTGCAGTAGTGGTCCTCGGCTGGGTCAGTGTCAAACAGAATGACTTTGTCATTCGCTCTGCCTCCGTTCTCGTATTCGGCGTAGCCGTGCAGAATGGTGTATCCGGCCTTTTCTGCCTGAACGTAGTTGCCTTCATCGGAATTGTCCTTGGCGTATGGCGTATGGAAATCGGCCCCGCCAAAGAACTCGAAGCCTGACTGTGAAAGTTCGATTCCTATTTCGTGGTAGTTGTCACGGTTGGCTTGATGTGCATAGAATACGCCCGGTGTGGCATGGTCAACGCATACCGTGGTGCCGATGGCTACGCGATGTCCTTGTTTATGTGCCATCTCGGCTATTGACTCGCATGGGGTCTTGCGGTCCGGCAGTACGCCAAGAACATTGTTGTCAGTCTTCTGCCCCGATGCGAGAGCTGTACCGGCTGCGGCACTGTCGGTTACATAATTGTTGGCGGAATGTGTTATTACAAGACCGCTGTAAGGAAATTGTGTGAAGCAAAGTGGCGCCCAGCCAAGCGTACCTTTAATGTCGGAAAGATAGTATTGGGTTGCCATGACCTGATTGACGCCCATTCCGTCACCGATGAAATAGAAAACATACTTTGGAGTTTTTTTTGCGCTGGCTGAAAACGCAATAATCAATGCTGTAACCAGCAATGTCATTTTTTTTCTCATAAAGCGTTAATTATTTTGAAATATTATTCTTCTATCCGTGCCGATATGATTCTTATGTCCTTGATAGGACGGTCGTTGACATCGGTCATTGCGCGTTCTATCTTTTCAACGACCGGCATACCTTCTGTAACTTGTCCGAATACTGTGTAGTCACCGTCAAGTTCGGGTAATCCGCCAACGCTTATGTACGCATCCATCTGGGCTTGGCTGAACTTGATCGGCCCATTGCCGGCAATGATTGAATCAGCCTTTGCTGCCAAAGCCTTGCGGAGATTGTATTTCCCGTCTTCATCGTTTCTGACTTCCATTGCAAAGACACTGTCCGAGTATTGTGTCCACAGGCGGGTGAACAGTTTCTGCCTCTGTTTCTCGTTCAATTCGCCCTCAAGTGCGTGCAGCTGGTACGCGCGGTATTTCTTGCCTGTGACAATGTAGAACTGTGAACCGGAAGAAAGCAGTTCCGGGTTTGCTTCATCAGGCTTGCGTGCTGCGCAAAGAGCCCCTCGGCGGTGAAAGAACTCTGCAGGATTCAGTTCCGGCCGGATGGTATAGCCAGGCCCTCCTTGACCGAGTGGAGCAAAACGTTCGGCAGTACGTGAATCCGGGTCGCCGGCTTGGATCATGAAGTCCCTGATGACTCTATGGAAAAGAAGGCTGTCGTAATAGTGTTCCTGAATCAGTTTGATGAAATTGTCGCGATGCAACGGCGTGCCGTTGAAGAGCTTGAGCCTGATGTCGCCGGCTGTGGTTCTTATCAGAACTTTAACCTCGGGCTCGTTGTCCTGCTGGGCCTGACAGTCATTTGCATTCAGTGATGTAAGCGTAAGCAATACACAAAATAATACAGGCCTTATTCTCATATCCAATTCCTTTTTGCAGTATGTTGTCAGCAAAGATAGATTAAATGTCAACAATAAGGTGCGATGGGTTTGCAAATAGATTAAAAATTGGCGAAATTTGCAGACTTGAAACTTATTAAACCGATATGGAAAAAAGACTGTTGCTTGGCGACGAAGCCATTGCCCGTGGGGCTGTCGATGCCGGATTGAGCGGTGTATATGCTTATCCCGGTACCCCATCGACCGAAATCACTGAATATATACAGGATTATTGCCGTCTGGAAGGCAAGAGCCTGCACAACCGTTGGTGCACCAACGAAAAGACTGCCATGGAGGCTGCTCTGGGTATGTCTTTTGCTGGAAAACGTGCCCTTGTATGTATGAAGCATGTTGGCATGAACGTTGCCGCAGACCCGTTCATCAACTCGTCAATTACGGGTGTGAACGGCGGTCTGGTTGTTCTTGTAGCCGATGATCCTTCAATGCATTCGTCACAGGATGAACAGGATACGCGTTTCTATGGCAAGTTTGCACTGATACCGGTTCTTGAGCCTTCAAGCCAGCAGGAAGCATATAATATGATGGCATACGCATATGACCTTTCCGAAAGTCTCAAGCTTCCGGTGCTTATGCGTACGGTCACCCGTCTGGCGCATTCGCGCGGTGTAGTTGAAATACATGAGACTCGTGCCGAAAACAAGCTTAATCCGGTAGGCGGGAGCCGTGACTGGGTGCTTTTGCCGGCTATTGCGAAGCGCCGTTACGCTTCGCTTCTGGAGCGCCAGCCCGAAATACAGCGTCTGGCAGTAGAATCTCCGTTCAACAGTTACAAGGCTGAAGCGCGCCGTTACGAAATGGGAATCATTGCCTGTGGCAACACATTCAACTATGTAAACGAATGCTACCCTGATGGCGTTCCCTGTCTTATTCTCAAGATTTCACAATACCCTGTTCCGGTTGAGACAGTACGTACGCTTGCCGCCCAGTGTGACAGTATAATGATATTTGAGGACGGACAGCCTTTTGTTGAAGAACAGGTCAAGGGTATATTGGAATCTGGCTGTAACATAAAAGGCCGTCTTTCAGCCGACCTGCCGCGTCAGGGTGAATTGAATCCGGATATTGTAAAGGCTGCACTTGGAATTGCTGTACTGCCTCATCCTGAAGTTGCCAGGAACGTAGTGGCACGTCCACCTGCCCTTTGTCAAGGTTGTGGCCATCGCAGCGTTTATGAAGCAATAAACATTGTGCTCAAGGATTACAAGGATGCCAAAGTATTCGGTGATATAGGTTGCTACACTCTTGGCGCCCTGCCTCCTTTCCAGGCCCTGGACAGCACCGTAGATATGGGAGCCAGCATTACCATGGCCAAGGGTGCCAGTGATGCGGGTGTGTTCCCTGCGGTTGCAATAATAGGCGACAGCACATTCACACATTCTGGTATGACTGGCCTGTTGGACGCTGTCAACGAGAATGCTCCAATTACCGTAATCATAAGCGACAATCTGACAACCGGTATGACAGGTGGACAGGATTCGGCTGGTACCAATAAGTTCGAGGCTATCTGCCGCGGTCTTGGAGTCAGTGACGAACATCTCAAGGTGGTCGTTCCGCTGCCACAGAACATGGACGAGATTACACGTATTCTGCGTGAGGAGATTGAATATCGCGGTCTGTCGGTAATTATTCCGCGCCGTGAATGTATTCAGACATTGAAACGTCATGCCAAGGCGCGCGCTGCCCAGAAAGATGCGTAACACAAACCATTAAACAGGAAAAAGTATGAAAACAGATATAATTCTAGCAGGTGTTGGCGGACAGGGAATTCTGTCTATTGCCACTGTAATAGGACAAGCCGCTCTAAAGGAGGACCTTTATATCAAACAGGCCGAGGTTCACGGAATGAGTCAGCGCGGAGGTGACGTGCAGTCCAATCTGCGCCTTTCGGACAAACCCATCAACAGTGATTTGATTGCACTGGGGCAGGCCGACATCATAATTGCCATGGAACCTATGGAGGCTCTGCGCTACCGTCATTACCTTTCACCTGAAGGCTGGATAATCACCACGTCGAATGCATTCGTGAACATAGGCAACTATCCTGACCAGCAGGCCGTGCTTGCAGAACTGCGCGAAATGAAGAACGTCATAATGTTTGACGGTGAGAAACTTGCCCAGGAGAACGGCGTTTCAAGATCCGTAAACATGATATTGCTTGGAGCCGCTTCAAAGGCTTTGGGCTCAATCAGTTTTGAAAAACTGCAGGATAGCGTGCGCACCATTTTCGGACGCAAGGGTGAAAAGGTGGTTGAGGACAATCTTAAGGCTCTTGAACTGGGCCGTCAGTGCGAATGATTGATATTCAGTTGACAGCATCATGGAGACAATAATCCCGAAGAACGTCATTGACGATTATCTGGAGAAGATAGAAATCACTGATCTGAACAAGGCGTCAATACGTCAGGTTCTAGCCTGCGAGATGAATGCCGAACAGGTTACCGGTCAGAAGTTCATTCACTTTGAAATGGGAGTTCCCGGCATACCGCCTTCGCAGATTGGTATCAACGCCCAGAAAGAGGCTCTTGACCGTGGCGTTGCATCAAAATACCCGAATATTGAAGGTATTCCGGAATTGAAGGAACAGGCGGCCCGTTTTGTCAAGGCTTTCATCGACACTGACATAGACATGAACCACTGCCATCCTACTTGCGGTGCCATGCAGGGCACTTTCGCCGCATTCCTGACCTGTTCACAGGCTGATCCCGGAAAAGATACCATATTGTATATCGACCCCGGATTTCCTGTACAGAAAATGCAGGCCAGCGTGCTTGGACTCAAGATGGAATCGTTCGATGTTGCGGATTTCCGTGCAGAGAAACTTGGGCCCAAACTTGAAAGTTATCTAAGCAAAGGCAACATTTGCTGCATGATATATTCCAACCCGAACAACCCAAGTTGGATGTGTCTTACCGACAGTGAGTTGCAGACTATCGGTGCTTTGGCTACCAAGTACGATACCGTGGTCATTGAGGACCTTGCCTACCTTACAATGGATTTCCGTCGTGAGGGTCTCGGCACTCCGTTCCAATCGCCTTATCAGGTAAGTGTATCACACTACACCGACAATTATATATTGATGCTCAGCGGCAGCAAGATATTCTCTTATGCCGGCGAGCGTATAGCTGTGGCCTGCATATCGGACAAACTGTATGAACGCAGGTTCGATGCATTGCAGAAGCGTTATGCCATTTCACGCTTCGGTGCAGTTTATGCTTACGATATGCTTTATGCCCTGTCTTCGGGCGTGGCCCATTCAGTACAGTATGCAATGGCTGCCATGCTGAAGGCTGCGTGTGATGGAGCATATGACTTCCGCAAGGATATAAGCGAGTATGCCCGCCGTACAGGACTTGTCAAGCAGTCACTGCTCAGAAACGGTTTTCATATAAGCTACGATACCGATCTCGGTGAACTGGTAAGTGACGGATTCTTCTTTACCTTCGGCTACAAATTGCCGGACGGCACAGATATGGAAGGTGGCCAGCTGTTGCACGAACTGTTGTATTACGGAATCAGCGGCATTGTCCTGTCATCGACAGGCAGTACACGGCAGGGATTGCGCGGTACTTCGTCAAACATAACCGATGACCAGTTGCCGGTTCTCGAGGAACGTCTGCGCCTGTTCAACCAGGCACACAGCAAATAGAAGCAGGAATCCTGACAGACAGTCAGTCTAGGTTTAGGGTTCTGTCAGCATACGATGCAATATTACTGCGGTGAGAGACAAACAGAATTGTCTTCTTGCCGCGGTATTTTTTTGAGAGTCTTTCCAGAAAGATGTTTTCAGTTTCTTCATCAAGGGCCGATGTGGCTTCGTCAAGTATCAGTACTGTGCCACTGTGGAGTAATGCCCGCGCTATTGCGATTCTCTGCGCCTGTCCGCGGCTGATTCCGGAACCGCTTTCACCACAAGGCGTATCGAGTCCGTTTGGCAGAGTGAATGCAAAGTCGGCGGCTGCCGTATGCAGAGCCTCATGCAACATTTCATCGGTCGCTTCGGGTGCGGCAAGAAGAAGGTTTTCCTTTATTGTTCCGCTTAGAAGATTATTATCCTGGGGAACGTACATGAAATTGCTCATTGCCAATGGAACCTCTTTCCCTACTGATAATTTGAAGCATATTCTTCCGGCTTGAGGCGCAAGAAGTCCCATGGCAAGACGTACCAAAGTACTCTTCCCGCGACCGGTCTGTCCCGTTATCACTGTAAGGCTTCCTGCCGGAAAATCGTGGCGGAAATCAACGAATACCGGTTTTTCGACATCCGAATAGGCGAAAGTGACATTCTCAAAGACAATTCCAGGGGCTTCTTCAAGTTTTTTCCCTTTCGACCAGTCCGCTTCAGGCAGGTCAATGAGTTCTGCAAGCCTTTCTTCTGAACTCAAGGACTGGATAAATGCGGGAATATGCCGTGCAAGATTTGAAAGTGGCATCTGAACCTGCCCTAC
Source organism: Bacteroidaceae bacterium (assembly GCA_045640885.1). Classification (GTDB taxonomy): domain Bacteria; phylum Bacteroidota; class Bacteroidia; order Bacteroidales; family Bacteroidaceae; genus Colenecus. The sequence goes on from JAZUFX010000039.1 coordinate 17,046, forward strand.
AAGTTGCAGGAATGCAGTCATCATGCCGTATGTTACAGTACCTCCGTGTATACCGAATATTCCCCAGAGGAATGCGGCAGTGTAACCAGCCATCATACCAAAGCCCATAAAGCCGTGGGCAAGGGAGTTGTAGTTGAGCCTTCTCATATATAAGCGCTTCAAACTGTCCTGTATTGTACGGAATCTGTCAAGCGCATTGTCTATGCCAATTTGTGACAGTACAATGGCACGGTTCTGAAGATTGTCCTGAATATGACGTTGGCTGTCGCTGTCAAGGGTCCTGATTTCAGAAGTTATGCGCCGTTGTGTCCGGAAGAACATTCTTGAGCCTATCAGTCCGACTGCCATGAGGGCAATAAGCAGTCCAAGCAGTCCGGGTGCCATTAACACAAGAAATACCGATGCTGCCGCAAGTTGGCAGAGTGTGATGGTAATGTCGGGTATACGGATACATACAAGATCTACAAGTACCCGGATATCCTCGTATATTCTGTTTACGGCATCGGCACTGTGATACTGCTCGCGGCCGTTCCATCGGCTGCGCATAAGGTGTGAAAAGGTTTCGCGGCGTAAGGCGTTTTGAGCAATAATGACTGTGTGGTTTTCCCAATATGAAGCAAAGACATTCGTCGCAATACGTAAAAGGACAATACCTGCAAACAGCCAGACACAACTGTCAAGAATTCCATCGGTTTCTCCAGTAACTATGTCAATGAGCCGTTTGCTGAGCCAAACGAATGCCATGGAAGCGGTCACACGCAGTATGCCCGTCAGAATGCTGACAAGAATACGCCATCTGAACGGCTTGTAGAGCGTATGGATACCTTTGAGACTGCTTCTGATTTTTTTCATTCGCTTACAATTCCTATTTCAATCCATGAACGGGCAATATTGCCGGCATCGGTCATGGCAGTCTGTTCATCAACTTCGTATTCGCTTATCAAAAGTTCCTTCAAAGTGTCCACGGAGAATTCGTCGTTACCCACAGACTTCCACAAAAAGGCAGCACTGGAATTGAGGGCTATCATTTTATTGAAATTAACCGGCGATCCGTTCTCCGGCAGAATAATGTTTTCTCTACCGAGACTGCGCATATTGAATCCTTCCACTTTTTTCATTTTCCTAATTTTAAGATTGTTCTTCTGTAAACGGCAAGCATGCAACGTCGCGGAAATGGCCCGATAGCTCTCCAGAAACGCGCTTTAACAGGTGTTTTCTCCTGGCCTGACGAGGTGATGATCTTTGTTACAATGCCGATTATGTTCTCCGGACGGCATATTTCCGAACCTTTGATATTTCCGTCACCTCTCAGTGTAAGCCGGTCTGTTCCTTTGTGTATGACGCGGTGAAGCACAAAGTGTCCCCCGCTTGTTTCTGCCAGTATTATATCTCCTTTTTGGACTGTTTCAAACGAAGTTTTTTTCAGCCTCACACTGTCCCTCCCACCTATTATGTACGGAAGCATGCTATTGCCTTTGGTCATCAACGTAACTTCGCTGCCCATATCAATAATCCGGCGGATTTCCGGAATGAGAATATCGTTCGGAACATTTATCTGCATACAGCTTTCCTACATACTTCTGCAGCCTCTTTGTCGGGCCTGCAATCCAGATAAATAAACGGAACGGTTGTTGCTATCCTTTCAAGCGTCGGATGTATAAGGTCTGCGAATCCTGTATTCCCTTTTAATCCGGAACTTGAAGAATACAGCGTAGCGTATGCCTCAAATAAGTTCATGGCAGTTGCCTTATTCTCTTTGCATTGCCTTATACTAACAAAAGCGCCCGCCGGTGCCGATACATTGCGATAACAGGGCGTCTTCCCACTCCAGGGTGAACCGTAAGCCATTACTGTACCGTCGTCCAGAATTCTGACTACAGGATTGTCGTCGTTCATCAGTTCGCTGTCGGGAATATTTTCCAGCCATTGTCTGCTATGGGTACTTTTGCCGGCACCGCTTTCTCCAAGGAAAAGGTAAGCTTGACCGGTATTGCTGACAACGGAGGCGTGGATTTCAAGAGTATTGTACGGGCAGCTGGCAAACGAGTAGAGCAGCATCAGCGCATTGTTCATCAATGGCACTACGGCCAAACTGTTTGTCGTGTGCGGGCAAAACCGTGCGTGTGAGAAATTGTACGATGCCAACATCTCCGCATAGTGCCCAGAAGGCATAGTGAATTCAAAAAGCCACCCGGATTCTGTTTCGTAGAGATTAATTGTTGTAAAGCCGTCCTGTGGCTCTGAAATATGAAAAGGTTTTTTCTCCACCTGCGGCATTCCGTCGGTCAATTCAAACTCAAAAAGCACTTTATGGCCTGGAGTCTCCGCTACTGGATCAACTGCAGGTTCCGGTTTGACCTCAAACGGGTCATATTGTCCCAATCTATTCCAAAGTAAACTGTCTTCCGGAAGTCTTATCCGGAACAGATGTCCTGCCACACAATATAGGCGCGATGTACAGTTGGAATCACTTATCTTCTGCATTTCATGCAAATTTACTTATAATCTGTTTCTTCAATTATGTAGTTATACCAAAAAAACGTGGTTGCCGAAGAAATGCGCATAAAGAAGACCCCGGGCCGTGCGTGAGGTCCGGGGTCCATTTGAAATTGGTGTGTTGATAATAATGGTTTAGATATCTTTTTCTTCAAGGGCATCGGTAGCGCGGACGGTAACCGTGCGCTCGTAGCTCTGGAACATTTTTTCTACGCTCTTTTCTTCCTTAACCTTGGTGAATGCGCTGACAATGGGGACAATGACGAGTCCTGCAAACATTGCAAGCACTCCGGCATTGATTGGTGATGAGAAGAACGGGCTGATGAATGTGGTTTTTGTGAAGGTTCCGTACATGCAGCCGCACATTACCAGAACGCCTGCAATGAAGCTGGCCCATACGGCAGCCGGAGTGGTGCGCTTCCAGTACAGACCGTACAGGAAAGGTGCCAGGAACGCACCGGCAAGGGCGCCCCATGAAATACCCATGAGCTGTGCAATGAATGTCACGGAACTCTTGGCCTGGACAATTGCGATGAATGAGGATACCGCGATGAAGAACAGTACCAGCAGCCTGATGGAAAGCAGCTGTGACTTTTCGCTCATGCTCTTGCCTGCCTTCTCAGTTGCCGGCTTGATTATGTCAAGTGTGAGTGTCGAACCTGATGTGAGTACCAGCGATGACAGTGTTGACATTGAAGCTGAAAGCACCAGAATGATTACGATTCCTATCATGGCATCAGGCAGGTCGGAAAGCATGGCCGGAATAATGCTGTCGTATACTGGTGTGCCGTTTGCAGCGTAGTCAATCCTGTCGGCGAACAGACGTCCGAAACCGCCCAGGAAGTAGCAGCCTCCTGCAACTATGATGGCAAAGAAGGTTGAAATGGCAGTGCCCTTGCGTATTGCAGCCTCGTCACGGATTGCGTAGAACTTGCCGACCATCTGTGGTAGGCCCCATGTGCCGAGTGAAGTAAGCAGTACGACACCGAGCAGCCATACCGGCTGCGGGCCGAGGAATGAAACGAACGCACCGCTGAGATCAGGATTGCTTTCGCATGGTACCTTTGAAAGTTCGGCCACTGCTGCGCTGAAGCCTCCATGACCGTTCAGAACTGCAGCGATTACAGCGACAATGCCGACCAGCATGATCATACCCTGTATGAAGTCGTTGACAGCGGTGGCCATGTAGCCTCCTACAAGAACGTATATGGCGGTCAGTATGGCCATTCCGAGAACGCACCAGGTGTAGTCAACGCCGAAAGCCATTCCGAACAGACGTGACAGGCCGTTGTAGAGTGATGCGGTGTATGGAATCAGGAAGATGAATACTATGACCGATGCGGCGACCTTGAGGGCTGTGGAGTTGAATCTCTGGCCGAAGAAGTCAGGCATGGTGGCACTCTTGAGGTACTGTGTCATGAGTCGGGTCCTGCGCCCCAGTACTCTCCATGCCAGCAGAGAACCCAGAAGAGCATTGCCAATTCCTATCCATGTGGAAGCCATTCCGTACTTCCAGCCGAACTGACCGGCATATCCTACAAAGATAACGGCCGAAAAATACGATGTACCGAAGGCGAATGCAGTGAGCCATGAGCCCACGTTTCTTCCGCCCAAAACGAATCCCTGAACGTTTGTTGCACTCTTGCGGCAGGCAATGCCTACGCCAATCATTATGGCGAAGAACAATACCAGTAAAGCGATTTTCAGAATCATGGTTATAATGAAAGGTGTTATACGTATAAAATTCTATTCCCAGCCCTGGATGAGCTCCAGACCGCTCTGTTCGCAGACCTTTTCTGCCTGTTCAAGGTTGTCGGTCCTGATGATGAGCACCAGCTTGCCGTCTTTCTGGAAGGTGTACAAGTAGCTTATGTTCACACCGCCCTTTGTGAGCTTGTCAACGGCGCTGGTGAACGACGCTGTGTCAGATTCCACGCCGATGGCCATAATTTCGTTCATGCTCACCAGAATACCCTTGGCTGCAAGCAGTTCCTGTGCCTTGGCCTGGTTTGAAGTGATGAGACGCAGAATGCCGAAGTCATTGGTGTCGGCCACTGCTGCGGCCTGAATCTCTATGTTCTCAGCCTTGAGGGCATCAAGAATCTCGACCAGACGGCCGGCCTTGTTCTCAAGGAATATTGAAAGTTGCTTGATAGTCTTCATAGTTATGTTTCCTGTAAGGTTGTTTAATGGTTTTGACGCAGGTCGACAACGCGCTTGGCCTTGCCGTCTGACTGCGGTATGACACCCTTGCCTACAAGCTGAACCTTTGGCGTGAGCAGAATCTCATCCTTGAGACGGCGCGTAATCTCCTTTGTCAGGTTCTGGAGCATTGCAAAATCGTCAGTGGCCTCCTTCAATTCGGCCTGGACGGTCATTTCGTCATTGTCGCCAATGGTTTCAATGGTAATGAGGTAGTCGCTGGCCAGTTCGGGGAACTGCATTAGAATCTTCTCAATCTGAATGGGGTAGGTGTTCACACCCTTGATAATCATCATGTCATCGCTACGGCCCTGAAAACGTGCCAGACGCTTGTGCGTGCGTCCGCATGGGCAGTCGCCAGGAAGAATGCGGGTAAGGTCGCGTGTGCGGTAGCGGAACAGAGGCATGGCTTCGCGGTTCAGTGTGGTCAGTACCAGTTCGCCCATCTCGCCTTCCGGTACGGGCTCCAGTGTCTCCGGGTCAAGAATCTCAACGATGTAGTTGTCTTCCCAGATATGCATGCCGTTCTGTTCCTGACATTCAATTGCCACGCCGGGGCCGCACATTTCGCTCATGCCGAAGTTGTTGTATGCCTTGGCGCCCCATATTTCCTCAATGCGTTTGCGCTGTGCTTCAGAGTGGGGTTCTGCACCTATGATAAGGGTCTTGACGGTGGTGTCGCGCGGGTTGATGCCTTCCTCTTCAAAGGCTGCAGCCAGACGTGTGGCGTATGATGGAATGCAGTGCAGGGCGGTAGTGCCGAAGTCGGTGATGAACTTGACATGACGCTTCGAGTTGCCGGCGCCTGCAGGTACGGTCAGCGCACCGAGACGCTCTGAAGCGTACTGAATACCCAGACCTCCGGTGAACATGCCGTAGCCCGATGTATTCTGAATGATATCGGTGTTTCTAAGACCTATGCAGTACATTGAACGCGCCATGGCATCGGCCCATTCGTCGAGATCCTTTTTCGTATGGAGAATTACGGTTGGATTGCCGGTCGTACCGCTTGAGGAGTGCAGACGTACAACTTTGTCAAGACTGACTGATGCAATTCCGAACGGGTATGTGGCGCGCAGGTCATTCTTGGTTGTGAACGGGAACTTGCGGATGTCTTCGACTGACTTGATGCTGTCAGGGGTGATACCCAGTTCCTTGAATTTGGGAGCGTAGAATTTGCTGCCCATTGCAATCTCGACTGTCTTCTTGAGACGCTCAACCTGCAACTTTTCAAGTTGTGGTCTCGGCATTGTCTCAATCTCTCTGTTCCAGAATTTACTGTCCATTTCGGTTATATGTTATTGTTATTGTCAATAAGAAAAAGGCCGCCCCGTTTTGTGGGGCGGCCTGTATGTTGTCTGTCATTTTCCTGCAACCATACAAAGAACTGCCCCACGATTATGTGCGGTAATAATAGTAATAGTATGCAGAAGCGAATCTGACGTTCATTTTGATATTACATCCTCAAGTGCGGTGCAAATGTATTCGCTATTTTTGGCATATCCAAGAAATTATGAATAAAAGATATATATTTGCGGAGTTATGTACCACATCAGCGCTACAACAATGAAAACATACATGAAAACAATTCTCAGAACAGTATTATTAGCGGTGCTGCCAGTCATCGCATCGTGTAAGGCGGGCGGTAACGGGCCTGCGGGAAAAACTTCAGTTGCCGATGTCGAGCATTTTGTTGACAGTGTTATGGCATCGGCCGGTAACCCTACCGTCGACGGGTGGATTGAAAACTATGAAAAGGTTTCCGGCATGCTTGCAGACATTCCCGCAGACAGTGTTCCGGACACAGTCTGGGCCAGTGAAAAGCTGCAGCAGATTGTTGACGGACTTATGCATTTCATGGACAACGCCGATCTGGCTATGCTTCCCAACAATTGTGACAGACATTTGAAAACAATGGCCGGAAAGATTCAGAAATTGGATTCCATATACATTGACATGAGCGAGGATGAATGGGAAGAGACAATGGACGGATTCTTCCTGTCTATTCCTGAAAATGTCTCAGATATGGCCGATTTTGCCGCTGTTCAAATAATTGCCAATCATCTGTTTGCACTTGATGGCATGTATGACTCAGTGCAATATGAAAGGCGGCTTGACAAAATGCAGGCACTTATGGAGCAGATGGACGCTGACACGTTCCTGGGCAATCATCAGGGAGAAGTCATAATGAATATAACAATGACATCAGACAGAACGGTGAATGGAGTCGTCGTTGAAAGCGATACCTTAAGGTACAGCAGCGGTGAATGAACTACTGTGCCTGCGGTACAATGTCCGTGAAATCAGCGGCGACTGTAGGCCAGTGCGTAAGTCCTGATCTGCTTCAGCATTGACAGCAGGCCGTTGCTGCGTGTGGGCGAAAGGTGCTGGGTCAGCCCTATATCATCAATGAAGTGCACGTCGCTGTCCAGAATCTCCTGTGGGGTGTGACCTGAGAGGGTACGGATGAGCAGTCCTATCAGGCCTTTTGTTATTATTGCATCGCTGTCGGCCTGGAACCTGAGCAGTCCGTCCTCCATATATTCGTGAAGCCAGACCCGGCTCTGACAGCCGTCAATGAGATTGTCATCAGTCTTGAACTGCGCGTCCAGGGCCGGTACATCGTTGCCAAGGTCGATAATCATCTGGTACTTGTCCATCCAGTCGTCAAAGACGCTGAACTCCTCGATGATTTCCTGCTGTGTTTCCTCAATTGTCATGGCCTTTCGTTATAGATGACGTCTGCCAGTATGTTTCCCACGGCTTCAATGACTTTCGGGTCAATGTGCTCAAAGTCATCGCTTACGGTATGCCATGTCGGGCCGAACGACGCTTCGCCGTCCTGTGCGGGAACGCATGGCACTATGTCTATTGCGGGAATGCCGGCAATTTTATTGATGAATGTGTGGTCGTCGGTCACATACATGCCCTGCACGGTCGGAAACAGACTCCCGTATCCAAGACGGTGTGCTGTTGACCAGACCTTGTCAACGGTATTCTTGGCGTAGTGTACCGAGTACTGTTCCTGCGGGAAACGGGCTCCCTTGCCGCCTACCATGTCAAGCAGTATGGCATAACGTGCATTGTAGTTGTCCTTTCTGGCCCGGTTTGCCCAGTATTGGGTGCCAAGTCCCCAATATTCTTCCTTATGGCGTCCTTTGTAATTGTCACCGGGCCCCCAGTCTTCGGCATCAAGGAAAATCAGATCGACTCCAATCTGTGGAGGCTGCTGCTGCATGAGACGTGCCAGTTCAAGTATCACACTTACGCCGCTGGCTCCATCGTTGGCTGCCATTACGGGGACGTTGTGGTTTGCCGGGTCAGGATCCTGGTCAGCCCATGGCCGGCTGTCCCAGTGCGAACATACAATGATTCGCTTTTCGCAGTCCGGGTTTATGCTGCCTATGATATTGTAGCACTGCAGTTTCGTGTTGTCAAACGTGACGGTTTCAAAACCCTGTGTCAGATTCCTGATGCCCATTCTGCCAAACTGCGCAGCAAGCCATGCGGCGCAGTCTGCATGAGCCCGGGTGTTCGGTACACGTGGACCGAAAGCGCACTGGGCTGCCAGATATGACATTGCACTGTCGGCATTGAATTGCGGAACGGTGGCCGTCAAAGGTGCCGAGGAGGCTTCAGGAACGGGTGTAACCAGAGCCGATGCGACCTTGCGTCCGTTGCATGAATCCAATAATGATACTGCCAGCAGTACTATGGACAATTTGCAGAAAACCGGTTTGCCTGACATTATTGTTACTTGTTCAGTTTCCAGGTTGCTCCGTCCTTGCCGTCCTTGATTTCAAAGCCAAGTGCCGTGAGTTCGTTGCGTATCTTGTCGCTGGTGGCCCAGTCCTTGTTGGCTTTGGCAATGGCACGCTGTTCAAGCAGCATATCGACAACCTTGCTGAATGCCTCTTCGCGTCCGCTTCCAGAATTCTGCTGTTCCTTCACGCCCAGAATCTCGAACAGGAAAGTGTCGAAAAGAGACTTGAGTTTGTCAACCTGGGTCTGGTCAAGCTGTATCTTGCCATCGGCAGCCTGGTTTATGTACTTGCAGGCATCGAACAGATGGCTGATGACAATCGGAGTGTTCAGGTCATCGTCCATGGCTTCGTAGCACAGCGACTCGAAGTCAGGCAGGCTGGTGTTTGAAACTGCCGGCCTGATGCGCCCGATAGACTGGTAGGCATCCATGAGACGTGCCATAGCCTTCTGTGCATCCTGCAGGGCCGAGTTACTGAAATCAACGGTGCCGCGGTAGTGTGCCATGAGCACGAAGAAACGTATGGTCATGCCGCTGTAGGGCTGCTCAAGCATTTCCTTGCCTTCCTTGTCCTTGTGGCTGCCTTTGAAGAACTCCTCAAGTGTGATGAAGTTGCCAAGCGACTTGCCCATCTTGGTGCCGTTTATGGTAATCATGTTGTTGTGCATCCAGTAGCGTACCATGTCGCTTCCCTGACTGGCAACAGCCTGGGCAATCTCACATTCGTGGTGCGGGAAAATAAGGTCCATTCCGCCTCCGTGAATGTCAAAGTGGTCACCAAGGTATTTGCGTCCCATGGCTGTGCATTCGCAGTGCCAGCCGGGGAATCCGTCGCTCCACGGTGAAGGCCAGCGCATTATGTGTTCGGGCTGGGCTTTCTTCCAGAGTGCAAAGTCGGCAGGGTTATGCTTCTCCTCCTGACCGTCAAGTTCACGGGTCGTGTTGAGCACATCGTCCAGATTGCGTCCTGACAACTTGCCGTAGTTGTATTTCTGATTGTATTTGTTTACATCAAAATAAATCGACCCCTGGCTTTCGTATGCGAAGCCGTTGTCCAGAATCTGCTGTACCAGTGCAATCTGTTCTATGATATGGCCCGATGCGTGCGGCTCGATGCTTGGCGGCAGGACGTTCAGTTCCTCCATCGCCTTGTGGTAGCGTAGGGTGTAATACTGCACGACTTCCATCGGTTCAAGCTGCTCAAGGCGTGCCTTCTTGGCTATCTTGTCCTCACCCTCGTCGGCGTCGTGTTCCAGATGGCCCACATCGGTGATGTTACGCACATAGCGTACCTTGTAGCCAAGGTGTCTGAGGTAGCGGAACAGTATGTCGAAGGTAATTGCCGGACGCGCATGGCCCAGATGCGGATCGCCGTATACGGTGGGACCGCACACGTACATTCCCACATGTGGTGCGTTGAGCGGTTTGAATACCTCTTTCCTTCTGGTCAGGGTGTTGTAGATTGATAAGTTGTGCTCTGTCATAACAGTACTTTTTCTTTAAAGGTCTGCAAAGATACCTCTTTTACTCCGATTTTTCAATCAGGGCGAGCAGATGCTCCACAGCCTGCTCTTCGGGTATGTTCTTTTCAATGCATTCTTTGCCCCTGTACAGGCTTATGCGGCCGCGTCCGGCACCCACGTAACCGTAATCGGCATCGGCCATCTCGCCGGGACCGTTCACGATGCAGCCCATGATGGCAATCTTGACGCCTTTCAGATGACCGGTAGCGGCCTTGATGCGTGCGATGGTCTCTTCAAGGTTGTAGAGCGTGCGGCCGCAGCCGGGACATGACGTGTATTCAGGCTTGGTAAAGCGTACGCGTGCGGCCTGAAGTATGGCATCGGCAGTTTCCTGCAGCTGCTCCTTTGTGAACCTGCCTGTCGTGTCGGCAATGACAAGGTCTTTGGCCTTGCCGTCAATGAGCAGGGCACCGGCATCCATGGCAGCCTTCAACTGAAGGTCTTCAAGGCTGTCTTCTGTGTATGAAAGGTGCAGGATGCCGTCCGGACTGATGAACTTGGCCGATGCGGCCCTGAACTCCGCACTTGCAGGCGCGTATGCAACCAGCTTGCGGGCAACCGGAATCTCCTTTTCCGGAGCTTCGGACAGCGAGACGCGGATGGTGTCGCCAATGCCTTCGGCGAGCAGCGCTCCAATGCCGACGGCACTCTTTATGCGGCCTTCCATGTCGCTTCCGGCTTCGGTAACGCCCAGGTGCAGCGGGAAGGCCATTCCCTCTCTGTCCATCTGCTTGACTAGAAGACGCACAGTTTCAATCATTACGCAGGTGTTGCTGGCCTTGATTGAAATGACGACGTTCATGAAGTCCTGTTCCACGCAGATGCGCAGGAACTCCATGCAGCTTTCCACCATGCCGGCGGGCGTGTTGCCGTACCGGCTCATTATGCGGTCAGAAAGCGAGCCGTGGTTAACTCCTATTCTTACTGCCGTGCCGTGCCGGCGGCAAATGTCAAGAAAGGGTACCAGGCGGGTGCGTATGCGTCCGATTTCAGCAGCGTATTCCTGATCGGTGTATTCCAGCTGCTTGAAGGTGCGTGCCGGGTCAACGTAGTTTCCCGGATTGATGCGCACCTTTTCCACTATTGTGGCGGCCACATCGGCCACTGCCGGGTTGAAATGTATGTCGGCCACCAGCGGGGTGTCATAGCCGCGCGCCCGTAGTCCTTCGCGTATCTCCTTGAGGTTCAGCGCTTCACGTGTTCCCTGCGCGGTAAGACGCACCAGCTCGCCTCCGGCATCGATAATGCGTATGGCCTGTTCAATGCAGCCCTGCGTGTCCATGGTCGATGCCGTTGTCATGGACTGGACACGGATGGGAGCATCACCGCCAATGGTCAGGCTGCCAACGGCAACAGGGATGGTCCTGCGTCTGCGGTACGCCTCATGCAGTTCCATCAGTTGGTCTTGTAGCCGTACTTGACCTGGCTGAGTTCAGCGTTGGCCTTTACAATCTTTTCACCAAGTCCCTGCTTGTAGTCGAGCAGACGGGCAGCCAGTTCGCGGTCTGAAAGGGCTATTATTTGGGCGGCCATGATAGCAGCATTCTGCGCACCGTTTACTCCCATTGTTGCAACAGGTATTCCGGGGGGCATCTGTATGATTGACAGCATGGCATCAAGACCGTCAAGCATACCCTTGATGGGCACACCGATAACAGGAACTGTGGTGCTGGCTGCAATCACGCCCGGAAGTGCTGCTGCCATACCTGCAGCGGCAATGATTACTTTGATGCCGCGTCCTGCCGCATTACGTGCAAAATCTTCGACCTGTGCCGGAGTGCGATGGGCTGACAATGCGTTCATTTCAAATGGAATCTGCATACTGTCCAGAAACTGGGCGGCTTTTTCCATGACGGGCAGATCGGAAGTGCTGCCCATGATGATGCTTACCTGTGGATTCATTGTATATATGTTCTGTGTAAGGTTATTACTGTTACTCCTTTCTGAGTCTTGCCACCGGAATGCCTATCTGGTCCCGGTATTTTGCAATGGTGCGGCGTGCCAGATTGAAGCCTCTGTCCTTCAGCATTTCCACCAATTCACCATCGGAAAGAGGTGCATGCCTGTCTTCATTGTCCGTAAACTGACGCAGCAGGTGGTGAATCTGTCTGACCGATACTTCCTGCCCGTCCTTTCCTGTAACACCATCGGTAAAGAACCATTTCAGCGGGTATGTCCCATATGGAGTCTGGACGTATTTGCCGCTTGTTACACGTGATACGGTGGATATGTCAAGCCCGGTCTTCTGTGAAATGTCTTTGAGAATCATCGGCTTGAGCAGTGTCTCATCGCCTCCCAGAAAATACGAACGCTGGAAGTCTATTATTGCCTGCATGGTGCGTGTCATAGTCCGATGACGCTGTTTTATGGCTTCAATGAACCCCTTTGCAGCCTCGATCTTGCGTTTAAGGTAAATGGCTGCCGACCGCTGGTTGACGCTTGTGCCTTTTGACTGAACTTCGAGCATGTCTATGTATTCCTGACTGACGTGCAGTTGCGGTATGTTGCCGGTATTCAGTGAAAAGTGGATTTCATCATCAAAACATTCAAGAATGAAATCAGGTACCACCACCTGGCGGTTATGTCCTATTACTTCGCCCAAAGCACTGCCTGGACGGGGATTCAAACGGACCAACTCTTCAATCACATTCTGTGTGGCCGATTCGTCAAGTCCTAAACGCTGGGCAATGCGGTCCCAGCGTTTGTGGGTGAATTCATCAAACATACCAGATATTATTTTTTTTTGCAAATCAATGTTTTTACTGTCCGGCTTGCGTTCCAATTGGAGCAGCAGACATTCCTGAAGGTTTCTGGCACCTATTCCGGCGGGGTCGAATTCCTGGATTATTTCCAGCACTTTTTTGATTTCTTCAGTGTCCGCATCGAGATCATGATAGAAAGCCAGATCATCGGATACGGCCTGCAAATCTTTGTCAAGAAAACCGTCGTTGTCTATCGAGCCTATAAGGTATTCCGCTATCTTCCGTTGCCTTTCGTCAAGTTCCTGCTCGGCAAGCTGTTCTGACAGCAGATCATAGAACGATACATTGTCGGCAATGGGTATTTCGGGCATTATCTCGCCCCGGCGACCGCTGTATTGCCCACCGTCGTTGTCATCATCGGCCTCACCGGTCCAGGCATCGTAGGGGCTGTCGTTGTCGTAATCGGAATCCTGCGTGCTGCCGTTTTCTTCCTGCGTGGGGGCATATTCCTGTGGAAGGTCCTCAAGAGCCGGATTGTCGGCCAGTTCGGCGCGGACGTGATCTTCAAGTTCAATGGTTGACAGTTGCAGAAGTTTGGCTTCAAGTACCTGCTGTGGTGACAGAGTCTGGACCTGGGTCTGTGTCTGGACCTGGGCCTGAACCTGATTCATTGAACTGCCGCCTTCCGCCATTTGGATTTGAATGTGTCAATAATGGAAACTGCTGCCTCCAATGAACTCGCGTACAAGCGATGTGGGCGGCAGGTTCTGACTTGGAATTGCACGGAACAGCTTAAGGAAGTCACGTAACTGGCTGGCCTTGACATACTGTTCTGAGTTGGCCGGCACTTCATCAAGAAGCGATGCCACCATATCCTTGATGACCGCAATTTCAAACAGCATGGCCGAATTGAACATGGCATCGGCGTTCTCCTGATATGGGAAAATCCATTTCTCCTCTCCGTTACGTACCGAGTTCCAACGTGCAATGGTGTCCTGAGCACTGTAACTGCGATATTTGTTGTCACGCGTTATACGGCGCAAAAGACGATTGTCCGTTGTGGGTATGTAGTTATGGTTGTCTATGCGGATACTGGTCAGGGCCGAAACATATATGAGGAAACGGCTTTCTTCAGGGATGTCCGGAATGAGCTCCGGATTCAAGGCATGTATGCCTTCAATGAGCAGAATGTCGTTTCTCTCAAGTTTTAGAGGCTTTGCGGTGAATTCACGTACTCCGCCTTTTTTGAAGTTGAAAGTAGGGGTTTGAACGCTTTCTCCGGCCATCAGCTGTTTAAGCTGTCTGTTGAAGAAAGGCAGGTCTATTGAATACAGTGACTCGAAATCATATTCTCCGTTTTCGTCAACAGGGGTATGCTCGCGGTCCAGAAAGTAGTCATCCAGAGACAGGACTTTAGGCGTAAGCCCGCCTGCCATAAGCTGTACCTGCAGGCGCTTGCTGAATGTAGTCTTGCCCGATGATGACGGCCCCGAAATGAGTACGAGCTTGAGCCTTTCGTTTTCACGGTGACGCTCGATTATGCTGTCGGCAATATGCACTATCTTCTTTGCCTGAAGTGCTTCGGCCACGTTGATAATCATGTTTGTCTGTCCTGCGGCAATGGCCTTGTTCAGTTCACCTATCGTGGAGAATCCCAGAATGGACATCCACTCATGATGTTCGTAGAATATGTTGAACATTTTTTCCTGACGGACCATAGGCTCCAGTTTTGACGGGTCGTTCTTTTGTGGTACACGCACCAATGCGCCGCCCTCCATATGTTCCAGACCGAAAACTTCAAGACATCCTGTGCTTGGCGGAAGTACGCCGAAGAACCAGTCCGGCATATCTTCAAGAGTGTAGTAAGTGCTGTATATGGTACCTCCGGTTTCAAGCAGAAGTGCAGTGTCCTCACGTCCGGCTTTGCGCATGATATCCGCTACCTGTTCAGTGTGCGCTGTGTGGCGGACGAAAGGCAGATTGCGTCCGACCAGAGTGCGCATGCGTTCCGCAATGGCTCTGATATCTGATTCCAGCACCAGACGCCCAATCTCGATGGGGCAATAAAAACCTTTTGATATGGCGTTCGATACCCTTATCGTTCCACCAGGGTAAAGTTCGCTTACGGCTTTTGACAGAAGGAACACCAGTCCGAGACAATATACGCGGGCGCCGATGTTGGTGCTCGCATCAAGGAATTCGACATCGGCATCTTCATACAGACATGAAGTCATATCGAATATTTTCCCGTTGGCATTGACGCAGACAGGAGTACTGGCAGTGACCTGTCCGCACACCTCCAGAATCTGAGAAAAAGACATCCCTGGCTTGCAGGAGTAGTTTTTATTGTTATTTTTGCAGAGTATTTCCATGATTGCGCTTTGCAATTTCGATTATGGAATCCAAAAGTACTGAATTATTCCATAATCATAAAGGTGTAAGGCCTAAAATGGTTGCGCAATGACGTAATTTTAAAGCCAACTCAATGACTTTTTTTGATGTTGTAATGGTGCTGGGGTGTCTGGCGCTTCTGATGTTCGGAATGAAGACCATGAGCGAGGGTCTTCAGAAGTTTGCGGGTGGAACTCTCAGAAAGGTTCTCAGTGCAATGACGACAAACCGGTTTGCCGGCGTTCTCACTGGAGCAGGCGTTACCGCCGCGATACAGTCTTCCACGGCCACTACGCTCATGACCGTGAGTTTCGTCAATGCGGGTCTTCTTACGCTTGTACAGGCCATTTCGGTAATTATGGGTGCCAACATAGGTACCACGTTCACAGCCTGGATTATGGCGGTATTCGGTTTTTCGGTAGATCTTTCACAAGTTTCGTGGCTGATATTCGCATGCGCCATTCCGTTCATTTTTTCAGGGTCTGGTACAAAAAAGTCCTTCGGAGAATTCCTGTTCGGTTTCGCGTTCATGTTTCTGGGCCTCATGACTCTGAGAGTCCATGCACAGGAAATGAACCTGCAGGATAATGCTGCGGTTGTCAGTTTCTTCCGAGTAACCGGTGACTGGGGCTTCCTTTCCATACTGCTTTATGTGGCGATAGGCGGTCTGCTTACCTTGTGCGTGCAGTCATCGGCAGCAATCATGGCAATTACAATGATTCTGTGTTCAACAGGTGTACTGCCAATCTATCAGGGTATTGCATTGGTGATGGGTGAAAATATCGGAACGACAATCACATCGAACATAGCGGCCATGAGCGCGAATTCATCGGCTCGCCGTGCCGCTCTGGCACATCTGGTGTTCAACACTTTCGGCGTGATTTGGGTACTTTTGGTGTTCAAGCCTTTCGTCCGCATTATATGTTCTCTTTGGGGTGTCGATGCCGATGCCGATACCAGTATCATGGATGAACAGGCTGTTGCCGATATGAACTTCAAACTGACTTTCATTCTGGCCACCTTCCATTCGGCATTCAATATTATCAATACCGGCATTCTGATCGGATTCATAAAAAAAATTGAAGGTCTGGTCTGCCATTTGATTCCTTCAAAGGAAGATGATGTGGATTTCCGCTTGCAGTATATTCCGCAGGGACTTATGTCCACTTCTGAACTGTCTCTTCTTGAGGCTCAGAAAGAAACGGCACACTTTGCCGACCGTTCGCTGCGTATGTTCGGATTCATTTCCAGTTTGCTGCATGAAACCGACGAAAAGGAGTTTGTCAAGATGTATACCCGTATTGAGAAATACGAGAATATCAGTGATAACATGGAGGTTGAGATTGCCAAATATCTGAACAAGGTATCCGAAGGCCGTCTGAGCCCTGAAGGCAAGTTGCAGGTGCAGTCCATATTGCGTGAAGTTTCTGAACTGGAGAGTATCTGCGACAGTATCTACAATCTGTCCCGTACCCTTAACCGCAAGTTTGGAAAGGATGAATTCGCATTTACGCAGGAACAGTTTGACAATATCCATCATATGATGGGACTGGTTGAAGAGGACTTGAATATCATGATAACGTTCCTGAACAGGGAGGCCAAGGATCTGGATACATCGATCATCATCAACAAGGAACACGAGATCAATCATTTCAGATCACAACTGCGTGACCGGAATATCCAGGATGTCAATGACAACAGATATCCTTACCAGACAGGTGTCTATTACATTGATATGATAGGCGATTTGGAAAAAATAGGCGATTACGTGGTCAATGTATGTGAAGCCAGAATAGGCAAAGGGAAAATTGTTACCGACTAATCGGATAATTGATTATTTTTGCCGCACAAATTGGGAAAAAAATCATTGTTGTATGTACCAAAAATCATTAATATGAAAAAGATCAGTTTTGCAATTGTCTGCATGGCAGTAGCTGCCATGACATCATGCTGCGGTAGCGTTTCAGCTCCGAAAGTTTCATTGAACGATGTCAACGACACCCTTTCCTACGCAATGGGTATGGGTCGTGCCGTACGTAACTACAAGAACCAGCTTCCTGAAGACGTGGTTGACTCGACAACCTTGAAGTCATTCCTGAAGGGTTTCATGGCAGCCGCAAATAACGTTGATGACAAGGAACTCCTTGCATATGCCTTCGGTGTCGAGATCGGCAGCGGGGAAATGACGCAGGCAATCAAGGGCCTCAGCGAAACCATTTTCGGCGACGAGGAGTCAATCGATGCTGACAACTATCTTGCCGGCTTCATTCATGGTATGACCGACGACAACAAGATTATGACATTTGAGGAGGCCGATGAAACTGCGAACCGTCTGTATGAGTATTTCATTACAGAGCGCAATAACGAGAACAAGAAAGAGAACGATGCTTTCCTTGAGGCCAAGGCTCTTGAAGACGGTGTTGTAAAATCTCCCAGCGGTCTGCTTTACGAAGTGATTTCAAAGGGTGACGGCGCCATTAAACCGACCGAGAACAGCACTGTTCAGGTCCGTTATCAC
>JAZUFX010000040.1:0-3919 GCA_045640885.1 Bacteroidaceae bacterium
GCCAACCTCATTCCACTTGTGGTTTGCGGGATCCATCTCAGCGGTGAGGCGGATCTTCTTACCATTGACGATGAGAGTGTTGCCCTCGACAGCGATGTCGCCCTGGAATGCACCATGAACTGAATCGTACTTCAGCATGTAAGCCAGATAATCAGGATCCAGAAGGTCGTTGATACCTACAACCTGGATGTCCTTACCGAAGTTCTCAACAGCTGCACGGAAAACCATGCGACCGATACGGCCAAAACCGTTAATACCGAGTTTGATCATTTTGTTGTTAGTGTTTAAAAACGTTGATATTGTATGAAAATTCTCTTTCGTGTCCTTAAAAACGCCGCAAAATTAAGAATATCTTTTTACTTTTGCGGCACAATTCTAAACTTAATTGGTTAAAACATTTAAATAATAAAGAATATATGGGATTGTTTGGTAACATATTCAGGAAAAAGGACAATCAGGTTGAGAATGTGGGTGGAATGGAGGACTTCATGACTCTGATCCGTGTGTATCTTCAGGCCGAGATGGCCGGCAACATGGGGCTTACCAATATAAACATGCTGCCCGATCTGGCCACATTCAAGCGCGGTCTGAAAATTCCGACCCAGGGCAACAAGCTCGGCGTGGCCGAGAAGTCACGCTGCCGCAAGATGATGGAGCAGATGTACGGCCTTTCCGACCAGTTCTTCAAGGAAATTGACAACGCCATCAGAAAGAACTGCCGTAACGTGAACGTGATGCAGGCTTTCATGTTCCAGTTCCAGGGCTTCAGCTCGGACCTCATGATGCAGGTGGCCACCATTCTGAAGTGGAAATTCCGCGTGCCTTCATTCATGAAGAAAGCCCTTTACACCATGACGGCCGATGCTGTCCACAAGATAATGAACAGCAATTCATGGAAGGACGAATCAAGCTACAAGACGGTGTTCAGCATCCGCCAGTACCAGCAGCATCTGGGTTTCAGCGAACAGTGGATGACCGATTATGCCTTCAACACAATGCTTCTGGCAAAGAAGGAGCCGCGCAAGAAGGAAGACCTCGAGGCTGCCCGCGAGATGTTGCGCAACCGCCAAAAATAATGTGTGTCCCGTATTGCTGAATACATTTATTTTTTAATATCTTTGCAAAAAGATAACTGCAAGAACCTTTTCCGGTCATGACAGACAACAATTCACTGCTTATTGCCCAGTTTGAAACCAAGCTGCGCAAGCTTATGGACCTCTATGAGGACCTGAAAAGCAGGAACCGTGACCTTGAAGGGCAACTGGCACAGAAGGACGAGCTGATAGCCAGACTCAACGGACAGCTTTCCTCGCTTGACCAGTCTTACAGCAATCTTAAACAGTCCAAGGTGCTTGAGGTTTCAGGGCATGACCTTGACAACACCAAGCAGAGAATAGAAGGACTGGTGCGTGAGATTGACCATTGCATTAAATTGTTGAACTCAAAGTAACGTAAAGCTGCAATGGATGACAGTTTTGAAATCAAATTGATGGTCGGCGGAACATATTATCCCCTGACAATACGCAGGGAGGATGAACATCTCTACCGCGAGGCCGCCCGTCGTATCAACGATAAACTCAACAGGTACCGTGAGCGTTACCCGCAGTTGAGTGAAGAAAAGTACTATGTGATGGCTGCCATACACATTTCCATGGCCAACATCATGTGGGAGCAGTTCAATGATACGGCACCATACGCAGAAAAGATAGCCCAGTTCGACAAACAGCTGGATGCCATTCTTGAAGAGGCTGCGAACAAGCCGGAATAAGTCCGGTACGATTCCTGATTCCAAAACTTCAACCGCACGAAGCGGGAATTTTGCGCACTTGCCATTGTTCGGATGGGGGTCTCCCGAACCATCGGAACAGGAAAGTGCGTTTTATATATACTAACATATTCGGGAGCTGGAGAAAATGGAAATTTTGATGATATTGGTTGGACTTGCAGTGGGATCGGCTGTGACCTGGTTCCTGTCCAACGGAAAGCTTAACAGGAAAGTGGCCCAGAGGCTTCAGGAAGCCGAATCGCAGGCCGAAGCAATAAAGCGCGACAAGTTGCTTGAGGTAAAGGAGAAGTTCCTTAACAAGAAGGCTGAACTTGAAAAGGAGGTTCAGCAGCGTGACCAGAAAATACAGCAGAGCGAGAACCGCCTGCGCCAGAAGGAAATGCAGCTGAACCAGCGTCACGAAGACCTGCAGCGCAAGCTCCAGGAGGCTGACACTTTGAGGGAAAATCTTGAAAACCAGTCGGCTGTTCTTGAAGACAAGAAGGAGGAACTGGAGAAGTTGCAGATGCAGGAACGCGAAAAGCTTGAAGCCATCAGCGGACTGTCGGCGCAGGAGGCCAAGGACCGTCTGGTCGAGTCTCTCAAGGAAGAGGCCAAGACCCAGGCTGCATCGTACATCAACGACATAATGGACGATGCCAAGATGACCGCCAGCAAGGAGGCCAAGAAAATAGTCATACAGACCATTCAGAGGATAGGCACTGAAACCGCAATCGAGAATTCGGTGACGGTGTTCCATATTGAGAATGACGAGATGAAAGGCCGCATCATCGGCCGTGAAGGCCGTAACATACGCGCCATCGAGGCTGCATGCGGTGTTGAAATTGTGGTTGACGACACTCCCGAAGCCATTGTCATATCGGCCTTTGACCCGGTTCGCCGTGAGATTGCCCGTCTGGCCCTGCATCAGCTGGTAGCCGACGGCCGTATTCACCCGGCACGTATCGAGGAGGTTGTGGCCAAGGTGACGAAGCAGGTCGAGGAGGAAATCATCGAGACCGGCAAGCGTACCACCATTGACCTTGGCATTCACGGACTGCATCCGGAACTGATCCGCATTATCGGTAAGATGAAATACCGTTCATCGTATGGCCAGAATCTGTTGCAGCATGCACGCGAGACCGCAAATCTCTGCGCCGTCATGGCGTCCGAACTGGGGCTCAACCCAAAGAAGGCGAAGCGTGCCGGCCTGTTGCACGATATAGGCAAGGTGCCCGACGAGGAGACCGAAATGGCACATGCAGAGTACGGTATGTACCTGGCCGAAAAGTACAAGGAAAAGCCTGATATCTGCAATGCCATCGGCGCACACCATGACGAGTGCGAAATGACCAGCCTCATAGCTCCTATCGTACAGATTTGCGATGCCATCTCGGGTGCACGCCCAGGCGCACGCCGTGAAATAGTCGAGGCTTACATCAAGCGTCTGAACGACCTTGAAAAGATAGCGATGTCATATCCCGGCGTTACCAAGACATACGCAATCCAGGCCGGACGCGAACTCCGTGTCATTGTCGGCGCCGACAAGATTGACGACAAGCAGACCGAACAGCTCTCGGCCGAAATAGCCCAGAAGATCCAGAACGAAATGACTTATCCGGGCCAGGTAAAGATTACCGTTATCCGCGAAACCCGCGCCGTAAACTACGCCCGCTGATTCCGGCCCGGCTGCGGTTACCGCTTTTGGCCACAACTGCAAAACAGAAGTGTGACTCATCTCTCAGGAGCTGGGCCACACTTCTGTTTTGGCGGCAGCGTCTCATTCTGCGTCCCTATCCTCACAAGGGAAATGCGCAGTTCCGAGAATTCTGAACGGAATTTGGGCCTTGCAGACGGGTAACAGGCTATTTGATGAGTTTTTTGCATCGGATTCGAAAAGATTTGTGAAAATCATTAACGATGCTTTCAAATACGTTGTACTTTCGCCAGGTATACATTTGTAACAGTAATCTAATATTATCAGAGACCATGAACAATTTCTATCATTTGTGCATGACAGCACACAGCGAAGTGCTGCTTAGGAGTTCAGACGACATTCGGGATATCACGAATCTCGTTGCACTGTCGGCCTTCAGGTCGGGGACTCAAATTCTGGCCGATGCCATTATGTCGAACCATATGCATTTTATCATC
>JAZUFX010000041.1:0-3376 GCA_045640885.1 Bacteroidaceae bacterium
ATGTCGTTGAAGGGCAGACATGGATAAGCGTTGAAGGTCAGTGTCCGCCCGGACTGTGTCCCGAGGCATGGAAGACGATGTCGGAATTCGTGCAGGCTCTTGCCAGGGGCGAGGGCAATTTCTATGACGGCTGGATGAAGAATCCCTACAGCGCCATGATAAGCTGCAATGACGGTTTCCGCCCCGTCAGCTTCTACATTGAGACACTTGAAGAGTAAGAACGGTTCTAAGTTCCTGTCTCAGAACAGCGACCAGGCGTAGGCGGCGTAACCAAGGAACAGAATCAGGCCGGAGAGGCGTGACAGCTTGCCGGTCTGCTTCCACGGCTGTACCATGAGAACAAGAACGACTGCAAAAGCCAGCATGATGATAAGGTCCCTGAGATAGGTGCTGAACTGGAACGTGATGGGGGTGATTGAGCAGGAAACTCCCAGCACGCACAGAATGTTGAAAATGTTGGAACCTACTATGTTTCCTATTGAAATGTCCATCTGCTTCTTCAGGGCTGCGGCTACCGAAGCGGCAAGTTCCGGCAGACTGGTTCCGAATGCCACAACCGTTAGTCCTATCACCTTGTCGCTGACTCCGAGAGCACTGGCAAGACTTGATGCGCCTTTGACCAGAAGGTCGGCTCCGTAGCTGAGCATGCCGCATGAAAGGATGAGCAGCAGGAATGCTGCCAGGGGACGCATGGAGGCATCCTTATTGTCAGACGCCGGGCTTTCGTTCTTGCGTCCGTTGCGTATGGAAATGATTGTGTATGCCAGAATGAGCAGGAACAGCAGTATGCCCTCTATGCGAGAAAGTTTCCCGTTCAGGGACAGCAGCAGGAGCAGGACCGATGTAACTATCATGACCAGTCCGTTTATTGTGACTTCCTTCATGCCTTTCACGACAATGGGGCAGATGAGTGCGGTCAGACCCAGAATGAGGCCTATGTTGGCAATGTTCGAGCCTATTACGTTTCCCATGGCAATGCCCGAATTGCCTTTGATGGCAGAGATTGTGCTGACAAGCAGTTCCGGGGCCGATGTCCCGAAGGCAACTATAGTCAGACCTATTACCAGAGGGGAGATTCTGAAACGCCTGGCAATTGCGACACCGGCATTTACCAGCCAGTCGCCGCCAAACAGCAGCAGAATAAAACCTGCAAGCAGTTGCAGGACAATAATAAAGGTTCCTGATAGTGTCATATCGGCTGCGAAATTATGAAAAATAGGGTATATCTTTCGCTATTATTTAGTATTTTCGCATTTCAAATAAATTGATTGTATGACAGTACAGACAGGACATATCAGTCAGATAATAGGACCAGTTGTCGATGTCGCCTTTGAGGGTGGCAAGGACAGTCTGCCCTCTATCAATGACGCTCTTGAGGTTATCCGTGATGACGGCCGCAAACTGATTATTGAAGTTCAGCAGCATATTGGCGAGAATATGGTGCGCTGTGTGGCCATGGACCTTACCACGGGCCTGTACCGCGGTATGACGGCGACTCCTGTAGGAGGACCGATTACAATGCCTGTCGGCAAGCAGATCAAGGGCCGCATGATGAATGTGGTGGGCGCGCCGATTGATGACCTCAAGGAACTGGATATGAAGGGTTCGTTCCCGATTCACCGGGAACCGCCCAAATTTGAGGAACTGTCAACCGTTGAAGAGGTTCTGTTTACCGGAATCAAGGTCATTGACCTGCTGGAACCGTACTGCAAGGGTGGAAAAATTGGCCTGTTCGGTGGCGCCGGCGTGGGCAAGACCGTGCTCATTATGGAGCTCATCAACAACATTGCCAAGAAGAACAACGGCTTTTCGGTGTTTGCCGGTGTGGGAGAGCGTACCCGTGAAGGCAATGACCTTCTGCGTGAGATGATTGAATCGGGTGTCATACGCTATGGCGATGCCTTCAAGGAGAGCATGGCATGCGGTGAATGGGATTTGTCAAAGGTCGATTACGACGAGGTTGCAAAGTCGCAGGCCACGCTTGTCTATGGTCAGATGAACGAACCGCCTGGAGCCCGTCAGTCAGTGGCTCTGTCAGGTCTTACCGTGGCCGAGTCTTTTCGCGATGGTGCAGGCAGCGATGGCCAGTACAGTGATATTCTGTTTTTTATTGATAATATTTTCCGCTTCACACAGGCTGGAAGTGAGGTGTCGGCTCTGTTGGGACGTATGCCTAGTGCTGTAGGATACCAGCCTACACTGGCCAGCGAGATGGGTAAGATGCAGGAGCGCATTACATCGACCGTACACGGCTCGATTACATCGGTCCAGGCGGTATATGTTCCGGCCGATGACCTTACAGACCCTGCTCCTGCCACAACCTTCTCACATCTGGACGCCACTACCGTTTTGAGTCGTAAGATTGCCGAACTTGGCATTTATCCGGCTGTAGATCCGCTTGAATCGAGTTCGCGCATACTTGACCCGAATATAGTGGGCAAGGCTCATTACGAGACGGCCCAGCGCGTTATCCAGATACTGCAGCGCTACAATGAATTGCAGGATATCATATCCATTCTGGGTATGGACGAACTGTCCGATGAGGACAAACTGACAGTGGCGCGTGCCCGTCGTGTACAGCGTTTCCTGTCACAGCCATTCCACGTTGCGGAACAGTTTACGGGTGTTCCGGGCGTTATGGTGGGCATCGAAGACACGATACGCGGCTTCAACATGATTCTTGACGGCGAATGCGATGACCTGCCCGAGCAGGTGTTCATGAACGTGGGAACCATAGAAGAGGCCTTTGAAAAGGGTAGGAAAATTTTAGGTGAGATAAACGCTTGACATGTTGAAACTTAGGGTTCTTTCCCCGCAACAGCTTCTGTATGAAGGCCAGGTTAAAAGCGTTACTTTGCCTGGAGCTTCCAGTCCTTTTACTGTGCTTGACGGACATGCTCCTATCATATCCTCTTTGGAAAGCGGTAAGGTTGTCTGTACCGACAATGACGGCCAGCAGCACAGTTTTGAGTCTAAAGGCGGTTTTGTTGAAGTGAAGGACAACATGGTTTCGGTTTGCATAGACTGATATGGGCAGAAACAAGGGCTACATAATACTTTATTATTGTCTGATCGGACTGATGTCCGGTCTGACGGCAGTCCTGTCTGCTTATATGTCCAAGAATGGGATTATGTCACTGGCGTTCTGGCCTGTTCCAGTCTTTTTTGCGCTTATGCCCCTGTTGCAATATGGTGTCAATAGGCTGATGAAGGCAAAGAAAGATGCTCTTACCATGTCAATAATGGCATATCGTGCAATCAAGCTTCTTTTTGCATTGATTCTCATTATGGTCTGTCTGTGGACTATGAGCGAATGCAGGTTGGGGTTTGCCATAGTGTTTTTTGTGTTTTATTTTGTACTGACTGTCGTTGAAAC
>JAZUFX010000042.1:0-3459 GCA_045640885.1 Bacteroidaceae bacterium
CCGGCGGCCGATGTTAAACTCAGCGTTTCAATTCCATGACTTCAAGATTCTGGAAACGGCAGCCGTCTATCTCAAGCCTGACAAGGGTACGTACCTGTTGCCAGCCTTGGAGCCCGGCAGCTCCCGGATTGATATACAGCATGTTGAGCTTGCTGTCGTGCTGTACTTTGAGAATGTGGGAGTGTCCGCAGACGAACAGATGCGGCGTCTCGGCCAGAAGCTGCTGTCGTACACTGTGGTCATAGTGGTCGGGGCTGCCGCCGATGTGCTTCAGCATGATATCCGCATCTTCAACGCGGAAACGGTAGATTTCCTGAAAAGCGCGCCTTATGTCCTGCCCGTCGCAGTTGCCGTAGACCGCGCGCAGGGGTGCTATCTGCTGCAACTGTTCGGCAATGACGTATGAACCCATGTCGCCGGCATGCAAGATTTCATCGCATCCGTTCAGGAAATTTGCAAAACGGTCATCCCAGTATCCGTGGGTGTCAGACAGGATTCCTATGCGTTTCATATTGCCGGCCGTTTATTCGATATCCAGCTTCCGGCGTGCGATGTCCGCTATGATTTCCGCGCAGCGCTCCAGACCCAGTGCCGACGTGTTGAGGCAGATGTCGTAGCTTGACGGATCAGACCATTTGCGGCCGGTGAAATAGTTGAAGTATGTGCTGCGCTTGCGGTCAGCCTCTGAAATCATGGCTTCGGCACGGCGGTCCGATGTGTCATCGTGCGATTTCAGGCGCTGTATGCGGAAGTCGCGGTCGGCACTCAGGAACACGCTGAGAATGCGGTCGCTGTCACGCAGCACATAGTCTGCGCACCGGCCCACGAAAATGCAGCTTTCCTGTTCGTGGATGTTGCGTATAATGTCGCTCTGCATGCCAAACACCGATTCGTCACTCAAATAGTTGCTTCCGGGCATTGAACCGGAATGCGAGCCGGACAGATGGTTCAGGAACAACGATCGTATGCCGCGTCCCTTGCGGCTGGCTTCATCGGCCTTCTCGAAAATCTCGCGGTTGAAACCTGTTTTCCGGACTTCGCTTTCCAGAAGGGTGCGGTCGTAAATATTGACATTCAGTATTTCTGCAAGTTTCTGTGAAACGGTGCGTCCGCCGCTGCCGAACTGGCGTCCTATGCAAATTGCAAAATTCTTGTCCATATCAGATTTGTTCTTGTTTGACCATTATTTTTAGCTTGTGAATCTGAGGGATAATCAGAGCGACACCAAGCAGTACCGAAATGGCATCGGACAATGGCATGCTGTACCATATACCGTCAATTTCGTAATATCGTGGCAGTATTATCAGACACGGAATCAGCAGCAGCACCTGGCGCGACAACGACATAATGATTGATTTTCCCGGCATGCCTATGTTCTGGAACAGGTTGGAAATGACAATCTGTGAACCTATGAGCGGGAATACAAGGAAATTTATTCTCATGCCGTGACGTGCAATTGCGGTCAGCTCGGCATCGTTGGTGAATATTCTTATGCATGCATCGGGCAGGAATTCGCTTATAAGGAACCCTAAAGTCGTAACTATTGTAGCGCATAGCAGAGTCCTGTAAAACACGCTCAGTACGCGCCCGTACCGGCGTGCTCCGTAATTGTATCCCGCAATGGGCTGCATGGCCTGGGTAAATCCCATCACTGTCATCACGTAAAGGAATCCCATGCTGTTAATTATCGAGTATGCACCGACGGCTATGTCTCCTCCGTATGTCAGCAACCCGCGGTTTATGAGCAGCACCACCAGACATGCGGCCGCATTCATCAGACAGGGCGAAAGGCCGATGGCAACGATGTTGCGCACAAGGTCAGAGCGCAGACGGAAAATGCCGCGTTCCAGATGAATGAGCTCGCTCTTGTCGGACAGCTGTATACACTGCCATGTAAAGGCAAGGACCTGTGCAATCACGGTGGCAATGGCTGCACCTTTTATCCCCCAGTCGAACACCATTATGAAAAGCCAGTCCATCAGAGTGTTCAACAGGACCGTGCCGATGGTCGCATACATTGCCTTTTCCGGATGCCCGGCGGCACGCAGTACGGCGTTGGTGCCAAGGTACAGGTGTGTGAAGGTGTTGCCCGCCAGTATGATTGTCATGTATTCTCTGGCGTAGCCTATGGTGACATCGGTCGCACCGAAAAGCTTGAGAATCGGTTCTAGAAAGACAAGGGCAAGTGCACCGAATGCTATGCCTATTATCACGTTCATCGTAATGGCATTGCCGAAAAGAATCTGCGCGCTGCGGTTGTCCTTCTGGCCCAGCTTGAGCGAGATCATGGTTCCGGCACCCACGCCGACCATCGAGCCGAGTGCTGCCGAAAGGTTCATCAGAGGAAATGTGACCGCAAGTCCGGACAGTGCCATAGGTCCGACTCCGTGTCCTATGAATGCGCGGTCAACAATGTTGTAGAGTGATGATGCCAGCATGGCTACGATTGCCGGCACAGCGTAGCGGATAAGCAGTTTGCCTATTCTTTCAGTACCAAGTTCCTGGGGCGTCTTCAGTTCAGCCATTTCATAATTTCTGTTCCGGCTGCAAAGTTAGCGCTTTTTTCATCAAAGTGGCTTCATTCACCGGCGGTCTGGTACAAATTTGGCATTACACAACGGGAGTCACCTGCAGCAGTGCAAATGGCTCCCGTTATTTTACAAATTCTACTTGCTTCTTATTTCAGCTGACTACTTCAAGTTTTCATTGACAAGCATCAGAATCATACCCCAATCGGGTCTTCCCGAACTTTCTGAAGGAGAATCCGCTCCGGCATTTTCCGGAATATGCATCATGGTAATCTGGACTGCGTCTCCATTATCTTCTGAAAAATCCGACGGCGCTGAGACCGCTGAGACACTAAATTGCATTGTCTTATTCCCATTGCTGAGTTTGAG
Source organism: Bacteroidaceae bacterium (assembly GCA_045640885.1). GTDB lineage: Bacteria > Bacteroidota > Bacteroidia > Bacteroidales > Bacteroidaceae > Colenecus. Next base: position 2,898 of record JAZUFX010000042.1, read on the forward strand.
CTGTTTCTTCCCTTCAACGGTTACCGTTTCCACACGGTACTTTCCGTCTTTGATATGGCCTGTCTTGTCACCCCGGACAGTGACAGTTCCGTCTGAACCAACAGTGAACTTTTGAATCTGTCCCTCAAATTCAAAATATAATAATCCATCGTCTTCTTTGGGAACCAGCATGTCAGCGTCGTATTCACCCGGTTCCAATCTGTCAAATTCCACTTCATGGAAATAAAAGTTTGCCTTGTCCCTCAACTGAACTGACACAGGTTCGTGCAGTACGGAACCGGTAAGAACGGGTGCGCCTTCTTCCCATTCTTCAGCACTGACTGCCGGGAATACCACCTGGTATGGTGCCGGAACCCAGTCTCCGTGACGGTCAAAGTCCTGATCCACAGGCACGCCCTCGTAGCGGATAGGTTCCAATACTCGGCCATTGGCAAGTGTAAGTTTGTAGTCGCTGCTTATGTGGCCGGGATATGAGTGGGCGTTGCGTATGAAAGCTTCGCAGTAGATTGTAGTCTCGGTGTCGGTAAAGTCCACACGCTCTACGCTGAACACGTCCCTGATG
>JAZUFX010000043.1:0-84871 GCA_045640885.1 Bacteroidaceae bacterium
TGACCTGGAAACTCATCGGCATCTTCTTCGGCACAGTGACGCTCTTCATCATCCTGAGCGGCTGGGTGTTCAATGCCGTGCTATAGTTATGTAAAGAATTCTGCGTATCTTTGCTTAAGAATCAAGCAGATACGCAGTAAAAGTGTTTACTTGACATAAATTTCAAAAGCTTGATTGCTGGGAGCATTGGAATAGATTTCTTAACTTCGCAGTTGGTATGATTGTGGAGAAAGGAAAGATAGAGAATAGACATGGATGAGTATCTGGTTTCGTTTGGAATAAAGGACGTCATTGACATTGTGTGCGTGGCGTTTCTGCTGTTCTACCTGTACCGCATGATGAAGCGGTCGGGGTCGCTGAACATGTTCATTGGCATACTGGTGTTCATTTTTGTGTGGATGATTGTATCGCAGGTCCTGAAGATGCAGCTTCTGGGTGCAATCATGGACAAACTGGTCGATGTGGGCGCAATCATCATCATTGTGCTGTTTGCCGATGACATAAGGCGGTTCTTCAGGAATCTGGGCAATGGGGCGCGTGAACGTCGACGTCTGCTTGAATGGCTGTTCAGCCGCCGCAATACCAATACTGAGGTGATGGATTTCGGACCGATAGTGCAGGCTTCGTACAATATGGGGTCTCAGAAGGTTGGGGCGCTGATAGTCATTGGCGACCGTGACGAACTTCAGGATATCATTTCAACCGGCGAAACCGTTGATGCCCGTATGAGCCAGCGTCTTATTGAAAACATTTTTTTCAAGAACACACCTCTTCATGATGGCGCCATGATAATTGTCGGCGGTCGCATTGAAGCCGCCGCTTGTGTGCTGCCGCTGTCGGATCGCACAGACCTGCCAAAGCAGTTCGGATTGCGTCACCGTTCGGCCATGGGAATTGCCGAGAGGTCACAGGCTGTGGCGATTGTCGTTTCAGAGGAAACCGGAAAAATCGCCGTTTTCCACAAGGGCGAATTCGTGACCGGACTCAACGCATCGGCCCTTGATTCATATTTGAAGGAACATATTGGCTGATAAATAGGCTGACAGCTATGACATAGTGTCAGTCTGATTGCCATTTTGGTGACATAAGCCATGATGGCATGGTATTGGCATTATGGTGTATGCATCGGTCAGTGGCCGATGTTTGAACAGAAACGAAATAACTTTAAACATAAACGATTATGACAATCAAACCATTGGCAGACAGAGTTCTGATTCTTCCGGCTGAGGCCGAAGTGAAGACAGCAAGTGGAATCATTATTCCTGACACAGCAAAGGAAAAACCCTTGAAGGGTGAAGTCATTGCTTGCGGCGAAGGCACCAAAGATGAAAAGATGATTCTCAAGAAGGGTGACAGCGTTCTGTACGGCAAGTATTCGGGCACCGAACTTGAAATTGAGGGAAAGAAATATCTTATTATGCGTCAGAGCGATGTTCTGGCAGTTGTTGAATAATTTTTTGAACTTACAGTTATGGCAGCAAAAGACATTAAATTCAATACTGATGCCCGCGACCTTCTGAAGCAGGGCGTTGACGAGTTGGCAAATGCAGTTAAGGTAACACTTGGACCGAAGGGCCGTAATGTTATCATTGAAAAGAAGTTTGGCGCACCTCAGGTTACCAAGGACGGTGTCACAGTAGCCAAGGAAGTTGAGCTGGCCGATCCTTTCATGAATACCGGCGCACAGATGGTAAAGAGCGTTGCTTCAAAGACCGGTGAAGATGCCGGTGACGGTACGACGACCGCTACCGTACTGGCTCAGAGCATTGTTTCTGTGGGTTTGAAGAATGTTACAGCCGGTGCAAACCCGATGGATTTGAAACGCGGTATTGACAAGGCTGTAGCAGCCGTGGTTGAGAATATCAAGAATCAGGCTGAGGCAGTCGGCAATGATTTTGACAAGATTCAGCAGGTTGCCACCATATCGGCCAACAACGATTCTGAAATTGGTTCACAGATTGCAGAGGCAATGAAGAAGGTTTCAAAGGATGGCGTTATTACCATTGAGGAAGCCAAGGGACGTGAAACATATATCGACGTAGTAGAGGGCATGCAGTTTGACCGCGGGTATCTGTCATCGTATTTTGTTACCGATACCGAAAAGATGAACTGCGTAATGGAAAATCCGCTTATCCTTATACATGACAAGAAGATTTCCAACTTGAAGGACCTGCTTCCTATTCTTGAACCGGCAGTCCAGAGCGGTAGGCCTTTGCTGATCATTGCTGAAGATGTTGACTCTGAAGCTTTGACAACCCTTGTGGTAAACCGTCTGCGTTCAGGCCTGAAGATTGCCGCTGTAAAGGCTCCTGGATTCGGCGACCGTCGCAAGGAAATGCTTGAAGATATTGCTGTTCTTACTGGTGGCTTTGTTGTCAGCGAAGAGCGTGGCGTAAAGTTGGAACAGGCTACAATGGAAATGCTCGGTACAGCCGAGAAGGTTACCATTACTAAGGACAACACCACCATTGTCAATGGCAAGGGTGAGAAGACAAAGATTGCCGATCGTATTGCACAGATCAAGGCACAGATCAAGACCACTACAAGTGACTACGATAAGGAGAAACTTCAGGAACGTCTTGCCAAACTGTCAGGCGGTGTGGCTGTCATCAAGGTCGGCGCTCCAAGTGAGGTTGAAATGAAGGAAAAGAAGGACCGTGTTGATGATGCCCTGTGTGCTACACGTGCGGCCATCGAAGAAGGTATTGTAGCCGGTGGCGGTGTCGCCTATATCCGTTCAATCAAGGCTCTTGACAAGTTGAAGGGTGATACTCCTGATGAGCAGACCGGCATTCAGATTGTACGCCGCGCCATAGAGGAACCATTGCGCCAGATCGTGTTCAACGCAGGCAAGGAAGGTGCTGTAGTCGTTCAAAAGGTTGCCGAAGGCAAGGGTGATTACGGTTACAATGCGCGCATGGACCGTTATGAGGATCTCAAGAAGGCCGGTGTCGTTGATCCGGCAAAGGTTACCCGTGTTGCTCTTGAAAATGCCGCTTCAATTGCCGGTATGTTCCTGACTACCGAATGTGTAATTGTTGAGAAAAAGGACGACAAGCCTATGCCTGCCATGAACCCTGGAATGGGTGGTATGGACGGTATGATGTAATGCTTGGCTCAAATAGTCAAAAACCGGCCACATGTGGCCGGTTTTTTTGTTTTTTGTCAGTAACTTTGAAACAACTTTGAAGCGATGATAAAACTTGCAATTCTTGCATCGGCCAATGGTACCAACGCACAGGCGATTATTGAGGCTGTACGTAGTGGCTTTCTTGATGCCGATGTCCGTGTAGTCCTTACCAATAAGGAAGATGCAGGGGTGATTGCCCGTGCACAGAAATTGGGTGTTCCGGTGGAGATAGTTCCGTCAAAGGGACACCGTAACCGTGCAGAATACGATGCACTGGTTGTAGATGCATTGGAAAAGTATAAGGTTGATACAATAGCTTTGGCCGGATGGATGAGAATTCTGAGCGAAGTGTTCATAAATGCCTACAAGGACCGCATACTGAATCTGCATCCTGCTTTGTTGCCCAGTTTCAAGGGAGCGACAGCAATTGTCGATGCCTATAATCACGGAGTGCGCATTACGGGATGCTCAATACATCTGGTGACTCCGGAACTTGATGCCGGCCCTGTAATACTGCAGGCTGCGGTGCCTATTATTGGAACGGTCGACGAGCTGGAGAGCCAGATTCATCGTATGGAACACCGCATTTTCCCTCAGGCTCTACAATGGTTCGCTGAGGGCAGGGTGAGTGTTCAGGACCGCCATGTGACGGTGGCTCCATCGAAAGTCAAAGTGAGAAAGACCGATTTCATAGAAGGTTGTCTGGTCTCGCCGGCTCTTGAAGAAAAACTCTGAATACGTCCCTTCGGGACCATAGAACTTAAATATTATGGGAAAGGAACAGTGTCCGTCTCCGCATAATGCTGCGGCATACGGTGACATAGCGAAAACGGTATTGATGTGCGGAGATCCGCTGCGTGCCAAGTTTGTTGCTGAAACATATTTGACCGATGTCTTTCAGTACAACGGCATTCGCAGCATGCTTGGTTTTACGGGATTATACAAAGGAACGCGTGTTTCGGTACAAGGTCATGGTATGGGAATACCGTCAATCGGCATATATTCACATGAGCTGTTCCACCATTATGACGTTGACCGCATAATAAGATTCGGAACGGCCGGCGCACTGACCGATGATATGAATATTGGTGACATACTGCTTGCTCAGGGCGCCTGTACCGATTCAAATTACGGCCATCAGTTCAACTTCCCGGCTCAATTTGCTCCGATAGCAGACTACGGTATGCTTGAAACTGCTGTCCGCATTGCCCGTGAGAACAATTTTCCGTTCAAGGTTGGCAACATCTATTCGGCTGATGTGTTCTATGATGAATCGGACCGTCAGATGGAATGGGGGAAGTATGGTGTCAAGGCTGTCGAGATGGAAGCTGCCGGTCTTTATATCAATGCAGCAGCTGCAGGCAAGAAGGCTTTGACAATCTGCACCATATCAGACCAGTTGGTCAGGAAAGAATATGCCACGACCCAGCAGCGCCAATCAAGTTTTACAAATATGATGGTAGTGGCTCTTGAAACGGCAATAACTGAAATGTAAAAGAACTGATGCAGGCTACGCTTGAGCACATAAGAACTGAATTGGCAGGTATCTACAATAAGACTGATATGGAGACTGTCTGCAGGGCATTGTGTCTTGAATTGCTTGAGATTCCACAAACAGACTATTGGCTAAAGAGTAATCTGCAGCCGGATTCGTCAAGAGAAGCGCGGTTGGATGCCGCGCTTGCACGTTTGAAACAGGATGAGCCGTTGCAGTATGTGCTTGGTTGCACATTGTTTTGCGGGTTGACGTTCAAAGTCGGGCCTGGTGTGCTGATACCTCGTCCGGAGACAGCTGAACTGGTGGAGTGGGTGGCTGAATACTGTACAGGCCGTAACGGTCGGTTGCTGGATATAGGTTGTGGCAGCGGATGCATATCGGTCACACTTGCATCGAAACTGAAAGGTTGGAATGTTACGGGCTGGGATATCAGCGATACGGCTCTGGAAACATCATCCGCCAATGCAAAGACAAATGGCGTAAATGTGTGGTTTGAAAAGCATGACATACTTCAGGAAAGCGGCAATGGATTCAAATTCAGCGTTATTGTCAGCAATCCGCCATACGTTACCTGTAGCGAGAAAGCCGAAATGGAACGCAATGTTCTTGAATATGAGCCCGGTCTGGCGCTTTTTGTGCCGGATAATGATCCTCTGCTTTTTTATAAGGCCATTGCTGCGTTTGGATTTGACGCACTCGAAAAGGGCGGACGTCTTTTTTTTGAGATTAATCCGCTGTTTTCAGTCCAAATGGCCGATATGCTTGCCGGTATGGGATACAGTGACATTGCAATAAAAACTGATATTTCCGGTAGGCAACGCATGATGAGCGCAGTCCTGATATAGTGTAAAAATGGTAGAATGGGATTTTGAAATGGGGCAGGAACGCGCAAAGGCGTATTGCGCAGGAGCTGAACACTGCAACAGTGAAGTCAAGGCTATGCTGGAACGCCATGGACTGGCGGACAGCCATATAGTCAGGATACTTGAAAATCTGTCAAATGATAATTTTGTCAATGAATCCCGCTATGCCATGGCGTTTGCCAATGATAAAGTCCGATTTCAACATTGGGGACGGCGAAAAATTGCGCAGTCACTGAAAATGAAGCGCATTGATAGTTCGGTAATTGGTCAGGCTCTTGAAGGAATTGATATGCAGACATATATGGAGGTACTTGAACAGGTTGTGAAGAACTGCTATCGACAGGCTAAGGCTCCGACACAGTATGCAAGGAATATGAAGGCATTGAGGAGCGTGGTATCACGCGGTTTCGAGCCGGAGCTTGCATATCGCTTCATTCCCGATTCCAAGAGCGAAGGTTTGTGTGACATTTATGATGAAACTATATGAAACTGTTCCGTTCATTGCTTGATTTTATTATGCCGCGTTACTGCAAAGTGTGCGGCAAGCGCTTGAATGTTGGTGAAGATCATCTTTGTCTGGGTTGTTTCGCTTCCATGCCGGTTTTGGAATGGAATCCTCAGGAAGGGTTCAGCCCGGCAGAACGTATACTCATGTCGGAAAAGTCAGTTTGTAGAGCAGCATCGGTCATACAGTATGACAAGGACAGCAATTACAGAAAGATACTGTATCATCTGAAATACTATTCCCATCCCGATGTAGGGATATGGTTGGCGAAATTGGGAACTGAAAAATTGGCTGAAAAAGGATTCTTTGATGATATTGACATTATAGTCCCGGTTCCATTGTCCAAAAGGAAGCAGCGTCAACGCGGATACAACCAGAGTTCGTACATAGCATTCGGCATACGTCAACTGACAGGCCTTCCTGTATATGAGGATGTACTTGCCAGGGAAAAGGGAAAATCACGGCAGGCGGGTTTGGGACGTTTCCAGCGTTGGAATAATGCAAAAGGATTGTACAGCGTAGAGCATCCGGAGTGCCTTAATGGGAAGCATGTACTTCTGGTCGATGATGTCATGACAACAGGGGCGACATTGTGTTCTGTTATTCAGGCGTTGAATGAGACAAATCCCGGAATTAAGGTCAGCGTGTTCACTCTGGCCATTGCAACCCAATAATAGGAAACTTATTACTAACTTTACGACATGAACGGTTTTGACCAGGTCAAACATATAAGAATAAAGGACTATGCGTACAATCTTCCAGATGAACGCATAGCAAAATTTCCGTTGCCTGAACGCGATGCTTCCAAACTGCTGGTATATAACCATGGACAGGTTTCGCACGATGTGTTTACGCAGTTACCCTCTTACCTGCCCAAAGGTGCGCTGATGGTGTTCAACAATACCAAGGTCATTCAGGCGCGGCTGCATTTCAATAAACCCGCATGTGGCGGTCCAAAGTCAACTGGCGCTTTGATTGAGGTGTTCCTGTTGGAGCCGGCTGCTCCGAATGACTACCAACTGATGTTTACACAGACGGAAAGATGCAGTTGGTACTGTCTGATAGGCAATCTGAAACGCTGGAAGGCTGATGTTGTGACGTTGAGTGCAAAAGTTCAGATTGATGGTAGGGAGGTGACACTCAAGGCAAGTCGTGGTCCTGCTCATGGTACCAGCCATAGGGTTGATTTCAGATGGGATGGCGGTTTCAATTTTGCACAGGTGCTAGAGGCTGCAGGTGAAATTCCAATTCCTCCTTATTTGAACCGCGAGTCGCAGGAAAGTGATAAGACAACATATCAGACCGTCTATTCCAAGATAAAGGGTAGTGTTGCAGCACCGACTGCAGGCCTGCATTTTACTGATCGTGTGCTGGAGGATCTTGATGGACATGGAATAGACCGGGAGGAGGTTACGCTTCATGTCGGTGCCGGAACTTTCCGCCCTGTAAAGAGCGAGGAGATATCGGATCATGAAATGCATACAGAATTCATTGCCGTACGCCGCCGCACTATTGAGAAACTGTTGGCGCATGATTGTCAGGCAATTGCAGTGGGCACTACCAGCGTCAGAACTCTTGAAAGCCTGTATTACATCGGCGTATATCTTGGCACTCATCCCGAGGCAACTGAAGATGATATGCATGTCCGGCAATGGACTCCATACGAAACTGATCCTGATGTTACAACGGCACAGGCAATTCAGAACATTCTGGATTATTTGTACCGTCATGGTTTGGATGTACTCAAAACCAGTACGCAGATTATCATTGCGCCGGGTTACAAGTATCACATTGTCCGTCGTATGATAACAAACTTTCATCAGCCTCAAAGTACGCTTCTGCTGCTTGTTTCGGCTTTTGTGAACGGAGATTGGAAAAAAATATATGATTATGCTTTGGCTAATGATTTCCGATTCCTCAGTTACGGGGATTCATCACTTCTTATACCCTGATTGTTATGGCCAGTTTGAAAGAGCATTACAACGAGTCGCTTGAACTACTCAAGAATCTGATTTCGCATCCGTCGGTCACACGTAGCGAGCAGGAAGTTTCACAGATACTGCTGTCCGATTTGCGTTTACACGGATATGAGCCCAAACAGATAGGACTGAACCTGATGGCCAGAGGGCATAATTATGATGCTTCGAAGCCGAACCTGCTGTTGAACAGCCATATGGATACGGTAAAGCCTGTCGCAGGTTGGCAGACTGATCCATATCAGCCTATTGAGGAAGATGGCAAACTTATAGGGCTTGGCAGTAACGATGCTGGGGCAAGTCTTGTTTCGTTGCTTCATACATTTTATGTGCTTGACAGCAAGGAACAGAAATATAATCCGATATTCCTTGCCACATGCCAGGAAGAGGTGAACGGAGATGGTGGAATGAAACTGGTACTTTCACATCTGCCTCAAATAGCGGTCGCTTTGATTGGTGAACCTACTGGTATGCAGCCGGCCATTGCCGAAAAGGGTCTTATGGTGTTGGACTTCACTGCACAGGGAACAGCCGGTCACGCAGCACGCGAAGAAGGAGTCAATGCATTATATAGGGCTATGGATGTAATTTCAATGTTGCGTGAGTTCAGGTTTGAGAATGTTTCCCAATTCCTTGGTCCGGTGAAGATGACCGTGACAATGGTTCATGCCGGGACACAACATAATGTAATCCCTGATACATGTACATTCACTGCCGATGTTCGCAGCAATGAAATGTACTCCAACAAGCAGATATTTGATCTTGTTCAGGAGAATCTTCCGGAATGGTGTCTTGTACGTGCACGTTCGTTCAACCTTAATTCGTCGAGACTTAATCCTGGCCATCCGATAGTCAGAAAAGCTGTCTCACTTGGGCTTGAACCATATGGATCTCCGACTCTGTCTGATCAGGCTGTACTTTCGTGTCCGTCATTCAAGATGGGGCCTGGCGATTCCGCACGTTCACATACAGCCGGAGAATACATTTGTCTTTCGGAACTCGAGGCGGCAGTTCCCGCCTATTTGAAACTGCTCGACGGACTTGAAATAGGATAACCAACCTACCAAAGCGATATGGAGAACAATATAGCTGCTGGCATAAGCCGCATAGAAATCAATTCCCTGTGGGGAAGGAAGCATATTGTCTGGAATCTCAGACCCGATGTAAACATTCTCAGTGGTGTAAACGGAACAGGAAAGAGTACTATTCTGAATCGTACGGTTGCAGCCCTAGATGCATTGTCCGATGATAGTTCAGAAGCGGTCGGGGATGTGAACATTGTATTTGCACCCGAAGGTGCGGTAAAGTTCAGTTACGACGTGATACGCAGTATTGACCGTCCGCTTATGCACTCCAATCTGCTGGAGAAAATGTCGGATAGCAATGTGGTTTCCGAACTGGACTGGCAATTGTATAAACTTCAAAGACGTTATCTTGACTATCAGGTTAATATTGGTAACAGGACAATTGAACTGCTTACTCAAGGTACTCCGGATAGTATGGCTTTGGCTCAGGCGGTGTCAAGACCAAGAACCGCTTTCATGGACAGCATGGACGAACTGTTCCATGATACCGGAAAGAAGATCGTTCGTACCAGCAATGAGATTCTGTTTGACCAGTTTGGTCAGATTCTCCTGCCATATACTCTTTCATCGGGAGAGAAACAGCTTCTTGTTATAATGCTTACGGTGCTTGTTCAGGACATGAAACCAAGTATTCTGCTCATGGATGAGCCAGAGATATCACTTCATATAGAATGGCAACAGCAACTCATTCAGCGAATTCGTAGTCTGAATCCTTATACACAGATTATCATGACCACGCATTCTCCTGCATTGATTATGGACGGCTGGATGGATTGTGTCTTCGACGTTGATGATATTACTGTATAATAATGAGGAGACTTACTGACAATGTCAACTCTCGTTTCCTGCAGGCAGCGGACAGATTGCTTCCAGGAGACCGCCGCGGACGCATAATTGCATACGTGGAGAGTTATGACGATGTCTCTTTCTGGCGTCTTCTGTTGGATGAATTTGAAACTGCGGACCACCATTTTCAGATAATGCTACCCACCAAGGGCGGTTTGACAAAAGGTAAAAAACCGGCTTTGAATTCAATATTCGGAACTGATGCGCTGGGAACTCATATGATTGCCTGCGTTGACAGCGATTATGACTGGTTGATGGATGATATTACCGGAACATCGCATCTTGTGAATAATAGTCCATATGTAATACAGACATACACATATGCCATTGAAAACTACCAGTGTTGGGCAAAGAGCCTTTATCAGATATGTGTGCAGTGTACGTTGAATGATCGAAGACCATTGGATATTGAGGCGTTCATGGCAGATTATTCCGCTGCGGTATGGCCGGTGTTTGTCTGGAGTGTCTGGTTCTACCGTTCACGCCGTCATTCGGAATATAGTATGCAGGAACTGAATATCGATACACGTCTTGGACACGTTGACTTGCGTCATCCCTCAAAGATGCTTCAGTCATTATCGGAACGTGTTGATCGGAAGGTCGCGTTCTTCTCGGAAAAGTATTCAGAAGGAGTAAAACAGGTCGAAGAACTCAAGATACAGCTGACGGCAAAGGGAATAGTTGAAACGAACTGTTATCTGTTCATGCATGGACACCATCTGGTAGAAAATGTAATTTTGAAATTGCTTGACCCGATATGCCAGAGCCTGCGTCAGGAACGTGAAAATGAAATAAGGAAGTTTGCTGTCCATCACCAGCAGTATCAGAACGAAATCAGTGCATATCGTCACAGTCAGATGGATCTGTTTGAAGCATTGAGAAAGAATACCCATTACCGCGACTGCCCGATGTACGAATTAATGCGCCGGGACATACGGAATCTTTTAGTAATGCTTCCAGAACGACGGGGTGAAAAGGAGCAGGACGGCAAAAACCTCGAGTCGGCCGACAAGCATCAGCATGGTTGAGAACCATTTGCCTATTGTTGGCATATTGTCCCAGGGTATATTGCATCCGTGGTCACCAATAGTCAGTCCTACATTGCTCAGACATGATATTGATGTTCCGTAGGCATCGGTTATGTCAAGCCCTATCGCAATATAGAAGAACCATCCGAAGAACACCAGGGCAAGAAAAAATATACTGAACGTCAGTACGCTCTGTCTGGCTTGCGGTGGAATGACCTTGCCGTTTATACGGACTGGCAGGACAGCATTGGGATGCAGTATACGCTCTATCTCAATGCGCATGGACTTGCAGAGTATTGCTATTCTTATTGATTTGACACCGCCTGATGTTGAACCTGCACAGCCTCCAAAATACATGCAGAGTCCAAGAATCATCCAAATGAAAGGTGGCCATGCAGTATAATCGGTTGTGGTGAATCCGGTTGTGGTAATTATGGCGGTCACGTGGAAAAGCGCATTGCGTATGGAATCAGCAAGTTCGTATTGTCCTGAAGCAAGCAGGCTGATTGCTACTATTGCAGTGAAAACAAGTGTTATACCCAAGTACCAGTGAAATTCAGTATCATTCACCATCTTGCCCAGCCGTCCCTTTACTGTGGCGAAAAATAAAAGACCGTAATTGATTCCTGACAGGAACATAAACAGGGTTATTACATATTCTATGGAAGGCGAAGCGTAATATGCAATACTTGCGTTGCGCGTTGAAAAGCCTCCGGTAGCCGCAGTGCACAGTGCATGGTTTATACTGTCAAACAGACTCATGCCGCATAGCTTCAGGCAGAGGGCGCATCCAAGCGTGATTAACAGATATACGGAAAGAATCCATCGGCCGCTGACATTAATTCTAGGATGCAGTTTGTTGCGTGTGGGGCCGGTAGCCTCGGCTGCGAACAACTGGACTTCTCCCATACCGAATACAGGCAGAACGGCAACCGTGAAGAATACGATACCCAAACCGCCAATCCACTGCGTCAGGCTACGCCAGAATAGTAGTCCGTACGGGAATATTTCAATATCAGGCACAATGGTGGATCCTGTTGTGGTAAAACCTGACATTGTCTCGAAAAAAGCATCTGTGAATGTTGGTATATATCCGCTGAAATAATAGGGTAAGCAACCGAACAGCGAGAAGACTACCCAACATGATGCTACGATTATATAACCGTCACGCCGGGTCATGAGTTCCTGGTAGTATCTGGCTTTTTTACCGGCAAGCAGGCAGGTCATGCCTGATACTGCTGCAACGAGCGAAGCGGCAAAGAAGGCGAACAGGTCATCCTGAACTGAAACAAGAGGTATGATGGCGCATAGGAACATGATGCCGGCCTCGATGAGGAGCAGCATTCCAATAATGCGGCTTATGATTCTTGGGTGTATCAATTGAAATATCTTTCTACTGATTTGATCATTCCTTCAAGGCAGAATACAACTACATGGTCGCCCTGTTCAATTTGTGTGTTGCCGTCTACCATGAGCCCCTGACCATTTCTGATCAGACCACCTATGGTGACTCCGCGTGGCAGGCTGATGTCCTTCACCTGACAACGTGTGACGCGTGCTCCGTCCATGACATTGAATTCGGCAACATCGGCATTGGCAAAGGTAAGGCTCTTTACGTTTGTGACATCGGCATCAAGCATCATCTGATAGATGTGGCTTGCCGCAATTTTCTTCTTGTTGATTACGGTGCCTATATCAAGACGTTCGGCCATATTTATGTAGTCAACATTTTCAACTTCGGCTATAGTTTTTGTCACACCGAAACGCTTTGCGGCTAGACATGCCAGAATGTTGGTTTCGGAGTTGTCGGTCAATGCCACAAAGGCCTCGGTATGTGAAATGCCTTCGCTCATAAGCAGGCTAGGGTCACGTCCGTCGCCGTTAATTATCATTGCACGTCCATCGACCAGTTCTGTGAGTCTGTGGCATTGTGCAATGTCGCTTTCTATGATTTTTAGATTAATGTGATCCGGAATAAGGTGTGCAGCCCGTACGGCAATGCGGCTTCCTCCCATTATTATTACATCGCGAACATCGGGCAACTGTTGTTTTCCGGCAATTCGTTGTATGTACCTGATTTCCTTTTTCATGGTCATGAAATAAACCAGATCACCGGCAAGAACCATGTCGTCGCCGCTTGGAATTATGGTGTTGCCTTCACGCATTATCGCTACTATATGGAAAGGCTGCCCTGGACCAAGTTCACGCAGAGGCTTGTCAAGAATCTCTGCGCCTAGTCGGATTTTAATGCCCATGAGCACCAGTAACCCTCCGGCAAATTCCCACCATTGACGTATCCAACTTACTTTGAGGCCGTTTACAATTTCCTGGGCGGCCAGAAGCTCAGGGTAAATAAGTGAGTTGATGCCTGTCTTCTGGAAAAAGTCCATGTTTTTGGAATTCAGGTATTCTCCGTTGTCGATTCTCGCAAGAGTCTTCTTGGCACCGAGCGAATGTGCAATCTGGCACGATATCAGATTTGTACTCTCATCGGGAGTTACGGCCACAAACAAATCAGCGCTTCCGGTACCGGCTTCTCTAAGACCATCAATTGAGACAGGTGACTCCTGAATGGTAAGCAGGTCAAAACTTGACCCCATTTGCCCCAGTCTTTCTTCACTGTCATCAATCAGCACAATGTCCTGACTTTCAACGGACAGAAGTTTTGCCAGATGGGTTCCTACGTTTCCTGCTCCTGCAATGACTATTTTCATGACTTTTCAAATTTCATTATTCTGTCAAGGGCATCCACAATGGAATTCCTGTCAATTCCGCATATATGCATAAGTTGCTGGACGTTTCCGTGTTCAACGAAGTTGTCCGGCAAGCCCAGACGTACCACTTGCGGATGGTGGTTGTGGTCTGACATATATTCAAGTACGGCACAGCCCAGGCCGCCTTCCAGACTTCCGTTCTCAATTGTGATTATCCGGTCAAAACAGTTGGCTACATGTTCCAGGATATTGTCGTCGATCGGTTTCAGGAAACGCATGTCATAGAGCGCTGCGGAATGCCCTGATTCCTTCTCCCATTCTGTGATAGCCTCCATTGCTATGTTTCCTATGGGACCTATGGAAAGAACTGCAACATCGGTTCCCTGCTTCATTGTGCGTCCGGTTCCAACTTCGACAGGCTGCATTGGAGAATGCCAGTCAATCAGTACGCCTCTGCCACGCGGATATCTGATGACAAACGGCCCTTGGCCGGGAAGTTGTGCTGTGTACATGAGGTTGCGTAACTCTATTTCATCGTAAGGCGATGCAATGGTCAGATTCGGAATTGGACGCAGGAATGCCATATCGAAAGCACCATGATGTGTCGGACCATCCTCTCCAACAAGGCCGGCGCGGTCAAGACACAGAACCACTCCCAGTTTCTGGATGGCGATGTCGTGTATTACATTGTCGTATGCACGTTGCAGGAATGATGAATAAATATTGCAGAACGGTACCATTCCTTGTGCAGCCATACCTCCGGAAAATGTTACAGCATGGCCTTCAGCAATGCCAACGTCAAAGCATCGGTCCGGGTACTGTTTCATGGGAATATCCATGCTGCAACCTAGTGGCATGGCGGGGGTGACACCGACGATTCGGCCATTTTCCTTCATTAGTTCCAGTAAGGTCTCTCCAAATACATCTTGAAACAATGGTGGCTGACCTTCTGCATTGCGCTGGATTCTCTGTCCGGTTTCTTTATCGAACATACCTGGGGCATGCCAGATTTCAGAATCTTTTTCTGCTGGCTCAAATCCTTTGCCCTTGACTGTTATGACATGCAATAGCTTGGGCCCATGCATATTCTTGATGTTTGATAGAACGCGTACCAGATTTTGTACGTTATGCCCGTCAACTGGACCGAAATAGCGCAAATCCATGCCTTCGAAAATATTGTTCTGCTGGGCAATGCCCATTTTCAGACGATTGTTGCGCCTGATGATCTGGCGTCGGCGGTCATCGTTCATAAGCCCGAGACCGAACAGAATCTTTGAGGCAAGATAGCGGAAAGTGTTGTAAGGGCGCGAAGTCTGCAGATGAGTAAGACAACTGCGCATTCCTCCGACACTTTTTGAGATACTCATGTTGTTGTCGTTCAGAATAATGAGCATGTCATTGTCTATGGTCGATGCATTGTTCAGTCCCTCAAAGGCCAATCCACCGCTCATGGCTCCATCGCCAATCACTGCAACTACTCTGCGTTCAGGCTTTTCGCTGCGTTTTACGGCGACAGCCATACCAAGGGCTGCCGATATTGAATTTGAAGCGTGCCCGGAGGTGAAACTGTCATATTTGCTTTCATCGGGCGACGGAAACGGCCTGAGCCCTCCCAACTTACGGTTGGTATGGAAATTTTCCCTGCGGCCGGTCAGAATTTTATGCCCGTATGCCTGATGGCCTACATCCCAAACAATGCAGTCCTCGGGTGTGTTGAATACATAGTGAAGCGCAACGGTCAGTTCAACTGTTCCAAGACTGGAACCGAAATGTCCCGGGTTGTGGGAAAGTTCATCAATGATCATCTGCCTGAGCTCACTGCAGACCTGGGGCAGACTGGACTGCTCCAGTTTTCTTAAATCAGCCGGTGAATCAATGGCTTCCAATAATCTTTTGTCTACGCTTTTCCCCATCTTCTTATAACTTTCGAATCTCTGTCCAGCGCATCATTCAACGATGATGGGCTTGTATTTTGGAACGAGTGCTTTCATTACAATCCATCCGAACAGATAGGCAACAGCGCAAATGCAGAAGACAATCATATAACCGGCTTCTTTGCCTTCAAAACCAAGGAAGGTGAAACTTGCACCCATGGATGCGCTTCTGGTAAACAGCATCCCGGCTCCCTTGTTTATAAGGAACGATGCCAGACCGCCCATGGTGGTGCCGACGCCGGTAATCGTACCGATGGTCGATTTAGGGAACATGTCGCCGATGGTGGAGTAGAGGTTCGCGGACCATGCCTGATGTCCGGCACCTGCAAGGCCGATTATTATTGCGGGATACCATGCACTGAATCTTCCTAACGGTTGTGCAAAAAGTGCCAGTAACGGGAAAAATGCAAAAATCAGCATGGCCTTCATGCGTCCGGGGTACGGCTCCATTCCCTTTTTTTCAACAAAATATTTTGGCAGATAGCCGCCTCCTATGCTTACAACTGTGACAATCAGATAGAGAACGAAGATCAACAGTATGGCTTCCTTTGAGTCGGAACGGTATCCATACTGGTCTGAAAAATATGCCGGAGCCCAGAACAGGAAGAACCACCATACACCATCGGTGAAGAACTTCCCGCAGATGAATGCCCATGTCTGACGGAACGAGAAACATTTCAGAAAGGGAATACTTTTTTCCTTTTTCTCTTCATCGCTTTTTGCCGTTACGTTTTCAATATCGTCCTGATGTATGTATTCAAGCTCGGCTTGGCTGACGCGCTTTGACTTTCCGGGGCTCTCATAAAGCCCGAACCAGAAGAACATCCATACAAAACCGAGAGCTCCGATTATGATAAACGCCATCTCCCAGCCCCATTTTGCTGCCAGCAGAGGTATGGTTGCCGGCGCTATCAAAGCACCTACCGATGCTCCGGAGTTGAAGATCGATGTCGCAAATGCACGGTCTTTCTTGGGAAAATATTCGGCTGTCACCTTGATGGCAGCGGGAAAGTTTCCTGACTCACCTACAGCCAGAACCAGACGGCAGAAAATGAACATATAAACCGATGCGGTGGAAACGATCAATCCCCAGGCATTGCCTAAACTGATTGCTGCCCATCCGCAGGCTGCATGCAGACATGCGCCGACTGACCAGATGAATATCGACCATAGGTAGCCTTTCCTCGTGCCGAGCCAGTCAATGAACTTGCCGGCAAACAGACATGCTATGGCGTAAAAGATGGAAAAACAGCCTGTTATGGTGCCATACTGGCTGTCGGTCCAGGAAAAATCCTGCGAAATGAAATCTTTCCATGTCAGTGACAGAACCTGACGGTCCATGTAGTTGATAGTGGTGGCAAAAAAAAGGAGTGCAACCATAACCCATCGGAAATTGGTCATTGCAGAGTCTTTTGACGCGTTATTGTTCATGTCAGTCTTATTTTGAGAAATGAATCTAAAACTTCCAAAGGTATGCAATTTCTGCAATTATTTGGTTATTTTTGGGTTCATAATTGATAAAGGGAGATTATATGACTTATTCCATTGATGAGATATCGGGCATGATCGGAGCTGAGAGACATGGCTTCTGCCGTTCCAATATAACATGGCTTCTTACTGACAGCCGTTCGTTGTGCTTTCCTGCAGAAACATTGTTCTTTGCGCTGGTAGGATTGCACAATGATGGTCATAACTATATTAAAAGCCTGTTTGACAGAGGCGTACGCAATTTTGTCGTCAGCCGTCTGCCGGAGAATATGGAGGAGTGTCCCAACTGCAATTTTCTTTTGGTCAGAGATACGCTTGCCGCTTTGCAGAGTCTTGCCGCACGGCATCGTGATCGTTTTGATATACCTGTCGTGGGCGTGACCGGCAGTAATGGAAAAACCATAATCAAGGAATGGCTTTATCAACTTATTGAACCCGATAAAGCTGTGACGCGATCTCCGCGCAGTTACAATTCTCAAATCGGTGTGCCTCTGTCTGTATGGCTGCTTGGCAATCAGACGGAACTGGCTGTTTTTGAGGCCGGAATATCGAAAAAGGATGAAATGGGCAGACTCTGGAAAATGATAAAGCCCACAATAGGAATCTTGTCCAATATCGGTCAGGCCCATCAACGGAATTTCCAGTCCATGCAGGAAAAGTGCATTGAAAAACTGAAACTTTTCAAGGACTGTGACGTGATAATCTACGATAGTGACAACACACTCATACAGGATTGTGTGAACAAGAGCGTGATTACCGCACGCGAAATAGCATGGTCAAGAATAAACCATGAAAAACCATTGTTCATTTCCTCTGTTGTGACCGATGCTGAAAAAACAGTCGTGAAATACCGCTATATAGGAATTGACGGCAGTTATACCATTCCGTTTACTGACGAGGCATCGATAGAAAATTCGTTGCATTGCCTTGCGGTGTGCATATATCTCATGATGCCGCCTCAGGTAATCGCAGAGCGAATGGCAAAGCTTGAACCTCTGGCAATGAGACTTGAGGTTAAGGACGGAAACTATGGAAATACCATAATCAACGACAGTTATAACAGTGATATATCATCCCTGGATATAGCATTGGATTTTATGGCACGCCGTGGAGAAGGCAAGAAATTGGGCAAAACACTAATACTTTCCGATATCCTTCAGTCTGCATGGTCGGCAAGCGAGCTTTATCGCAAGGTCGCCAAACTTGTGGAATCGCGTGGCATTGAACGGCTTATAGGCATTGGCGAAGATCTTATGGCCAATTCCAAACAGTTCGATGTGCCGCAAAAGCAGTTCTTCGGTTCGACTGATGAATTTCTGCAATCGGATGTCGCCAACGCATTGCGTTCACAAATGGTGCTTGTAAAAGGTGCCCGTCCGTTCCAATTTGAAAAGATAGTGGAACGCCTTGAACTGAAGGTACACGAAACCATACTTGAAGTCAATCTGCAGGCGTTGACCGAAAATCTGGACCACTATCGTTCTATGCTGAAACCTGAAACCAAGATGGTCTGTATGGTCAAGGCGTCGGCATATGGTGCCGGTGCGGTTGAAGTGGCTCGTACTCTGCAGGAACGCCATGTCGATTTCCTCGCCGTTGCAGTGGCTGATGAAGGTGCTGAACTGAGGCGAAACGGCATAACCACCGGTATCATGGTGATGAATCCGGAACGCACATCGTTTGAAACGCTGTTTGAATGCAAACTGGAACCGGAGATTTACAGTTTTCAGCTTCTGGATTCCATTATCAGGGCGGCGGAACATCGTGGCATTACCAATTTCCCAATACACATCAAGGTTGACACGGGCATGCATCGTCTTGGTTTTCAACCTGGCGACATTCCTGCATTGGTTGAACGTCTCCAACGTCAGACAGCGGTAATTCCATGCTCGGTGTTCTCGCATTTCGTTGGCAGTGACTCTTCACAATTCGATGAATTCACCAAAACTCAGGCTGAGCGTTTTACTAATGCAGCAGATACTTTGCAGGTTGCGTTCAAGCATCATATAATCAGACATATCTGCAATTCTGCCGGCATTGAGCGATTTCCACAGTATCAGTTCGATATGGTACGTCTCGGGCTTGGCCTGTATGGCATCAATCCTATTGACAACAGCACACTCTCCACTGTCAGCACATTAAAATCGACTATACTTCAAATACGTACTCTTGAACCCGGCGAAACAGTGGGCTACAGCAGGTTGGGAGCAATTGAAAAGACTTCAAGGATAGCAGCTGTCCCAATAGGATACGCTGATGGTCTGGACCGGCATTTGGGACGGGGAAACGCATATTGTCTGGTAAATGGGAAAAAAGCTCCGTATGTGGGCAATATCTGTATGGATGTGTGCATGATAGACGTGACCGGTATCGATTGCCGGGAAGGCGACGCTGTACAGATCTTTGGCCCTGAACTCCCGGTAAGTGTACTGTCTGATATCCTTGGCACAATTCCATACGAGATACTCACCAGTGTCTCTCCACGTGTAAAAAAGGTCTATTATATGGAATGAATAATCTGCCAATTTTGCTGAAACGGAAAACTTTTTAATGTAAGAAAAAGCGTAATGCACATATAATCAGCGTTATAGGTTGTTAAAACGGAAAACTTCATATAATACCCTGTTGATAACTTTTCACAGCATAAGATATTGTTGTTTCAAAAATGATTGATACATTTGCCATCGGCTTCGGCCGAAAAAAGTGACAAATTGAGAAAACGACAATATACAATGAGCGAAAAGAAGACCTATTCGTTTGATGAAGCTTTCAAGGCTTCAATTGAGTATTTTGGCGGCGATGAGCTTGCCGCCAAAGTTTGGGTGAACAAGTATGCGGTAAAGGACTCGTTCGGAAAGATTTATGAAAAGACTCCGGATGATATGCATTGGAGAATTGCCAACGAGGTTGCACGCATAGAGAAGAAGTATGCAAATCCTATGGATGCACAGCAGTTGCACGATTTGCTTTCAGGCTTCAAGTACATTGTTCCACAGGGCAGTCCAATGACAGGTATCGGCAACAATTATCAGATTGCATCGCTTTCAAACTGTTTTGTCATTGGAAACGATGAAGGTTCATCCGATTCTTATGGTGCCATTATGAAGACCGATGAAGAGCAGGTGCAGCTTATGAAGCGCCGTGGCGGAGTAGGGCATGACCTGTCGCATATACGTCCAAAAGGTTCGCCTGTAAAGAACTCAGCCCTTACATCGACCGGCCTTGTTCCTTTCATGGAGCGTTTTTCGAACTCAACTCGTGAAGTTGCTCAGGACGGTCGTCGTGGAGCACTTATGCTCAGTGTATCAATCAAGCATCCGGATTCCGAATCGTTCATCGATGCAAAAATGGCCAGCGGAAAGGTTACCGGAGCAAATGTATCTGTCAAGATTGATGATGCGTTCATGCAGGCTGCTATTGAAGGGAAAACATACGTCCAAACATATCCTATCGGCTCAAGCGAACCTAAGTTTACACGCGATGTCGATGCATCACAGCTTTGGAAGAAAATTGTTCATAACGCGTGGAAGAGTGCCGAGCCGGGCGTTCTTTTCTGGGATACCATTCTGCGCGAGTCTGTACCGGACTGCTATGCGGACCTTGGCTTCCGTACCGTGAGCACGAACCCGTGTGGCGAAATTCCTCTCTGTCCATATGACAGTTGCCGTCTGCTTGCCATTAACCTGTTCTCATATGTAAAGAACCCGTTCACGTCAAATGCAAGTTTTGATTTTGACCTGTTCAAGAAACATGTTGCTGTTGCCCAGCGTATCATGGACGACATCATTGATCTTGAGATAGAAAAGATTGACATGATTCAGGCCAAGATAGAGAGCGATCCTGAAAATGAGGAAACAAAATATACTGAAAAGCGTTTGTGGGAGAAAATCATGCACAAGAGTCTTTTAGGCCGTCGTACCGGTGTCGGTATTACCGCCGAAGGCGATATGCTGGCCGCTATGGGACTGCGTTATGGCACAGAGGAGGCTACGGAATTCGCTGAAAAGGTTCAGCGTACTCTTGCACTTGAGGCATATCGTTCATCTGTCAACATGGCCAGGGAACGCGGTGCATTTGAAGTGTTTGACTGGCAACGTGAACAGAACAATCCCTTCATTCTGCGCATAAAGGAGGCCGATCCCCAGCTTTATGAGGACATGAAGAAATACGGCCGCCGCAACATTGCGTGTCTTACAATCGCTCCTACAGGAACCGTAAGTCTGATGACACAGACCACATCGGGACTGGAGCCGGTATTCATGCCGGTTTACAAGCGTCGCCGCAAGGTGAATCGCGATGATGTAAACGCCAACATTACCTTTACCGATGAAAACGGCGATTCATTTGAGGAGTATGTAGTATTCCATCACAAGTTCGTTGACTGGATGAAGGCAAACGGAATCAATCCTGCGCAGAACTTCACTCAGGAGGAAATTGATGATATGGTGGCACGCTCACCATACAACAAGGCTACGGCACAGGATGTAGACTGGCTGAACAAGGTCAAGATGCAAGGCCGTTTGCAGAAATGGGTTGACCATTCTATTAGCGTTACGATCAATCTGCCTGCCGATGTAAGCGAGGAACTTGTAGGACAACTTTATGTTGAGGCTTGGAAAAGTGGATGCAAAGGGTGTACCGTCTATCGTGAGGGTTCACGTGACGGCGTGCTTGTTGATGTGAAGGGCGAAAAGAAGGAAGGCGCGAAGAAAGATTCCAAGGAGCCGCTTATGGCTCCAGGTGATTGCCATCCGCGTGAGGTTGTCGAAACCAGACCGCGTATTCTTGAAGCCGATGTCGTACGTTTCCAGAACAACAAGGAAAAGTGGGTCGCCTTTGTCGGTATACTGAATGGACGTCCTTACGAAATCTTTACCGGTCTTCAGGATGATGAAGAAGGTATTGCTCTTCCAAAGACAGTTGAACGTGGCTGGATTATCAAGAATATCGATGAAGAAGGCCATAAACGCTATGATTTCCAGTTTGTTAATAAACGAGGTTATAAGGTTACCATTGAAGGATTGAGTGAGAAGTTCGACAAGGAATATTGGAACTATGCAAAGCTTATTTCAGGCGTGCTTCGTTACCAGATGCCTATTGATTTATGCATGAAACTTATTGCTTCTCTTGATCTTGGAAGTGAGAATATCAACAACTGGAAGAATGGTGTTGAACGTGCTTTAAAGAAATATGTTGCCGATGGCACGGAGGTCGGCGAGGAGTGCCCGGTGTGTCACAACAAGACTCTTGTCTATCAGGAAGGATGCTTGATCTGCAAGACTTGCGGTTCTTCACGTTGCGGTTGATAGATGAAGATTACTGGACAGACAATAACAATCAGCGGACTGCGGTTCTATGCCTATCATGGTGTGGAACCGCAGGAACGCATTGTGGGTGCGTGGTATTCTGTAGAACTTTCTCTGCATATTCAGGCGCTCAAGGCAATTGAAACCGATGAACTTGCCGGCACCGTCAATTATGCCAGTGTGATTGAACTGGTAAAGGAGGAAATGCAGATTCCGCGAAATCTGCTGGAACATTTGGCAGGATGCATCGCAAAACGGATTATGACGGAATTTACATCTGTGGCAGGGGCGTCTGTCACAATAAGCAAAAAAAATCCCCCAGTTGCAGCGGCAACGGGGAGTGCGTCGTTCACAATTGAAGTTGAAAGGGATTAACAGCGAAGGCTGCTTTCTATATTCTCAATATCGGCTTTGAAACTCTTGTCTATCTGAATTTGGTCGCGTACCATTCCGAATGCGTGAAGCACGGTCGCATGGTCGCGTTTTCCTATGTATGCGCCAATTTTTGATGTTGAGTAATCAAGGTACTTGTTGGCCAGAAACATGCTGATCTGGCGCGCCTGAACTATTTCATGTTTTCTCGATTTTGACTGGATAGCCTCAGCCGGCACGGAATAGTACTCGCAAACCTTGTTGATAATATCATCAATGGTTATCGTTTTCTGCTCGAAACGTTGGGTTCGTTCAATTACTGAGCGTGCAAGATCCAGGTCAATTTCGCGGTTATAGATTGTCGAGTGAGCCATGATTGATACAATAGCTCCTTCCAGATCACGCACATTGTCCTTGATGGTGCTTGCAAGATAACTGATGACCGGCATTGGGAATTCCAAACCGTCACAGCGTGTTTTTTCCTTCAAAATATCCACTCTCAACTGGTCATCCGGGCGTTCTAACTCAGCAACCAACCCCCATTTGAAACGGGTAATCAGCCTCTCTTCCAAATCCTTCATATCCTTTGGGGAACGGTCACTGGTCATGATGATCTGCTTGTGGTTCAGGTGAAGGTGATTGAAAATATGGAAAAAAGTGTTCTGTGTGCTTTTCTGCCCGGCCATTTCCTGCATGTCATCGATAATCAGAACATCAATGGTCTGGTAGAAATGTATGAAGTCATTGATATTGTTGTTCCTTACCGAATCAACATATTGTACCATGAAAAGGTGAGCTGATATGTATAGCACCCTAAGTTCAGGATGCAGTTCGCGCACCTTCATGCCAATTGCGTTCACAAGATGCGTTTTGCCTACTCCTGATGCTCCGTAAAGAAACATCGGATTGAACGATGTCCCGGCCGGATTGAGCGCTATGCTTTCTGCGGCTGTTCTTGCAAGCCGGTTGCTGATGCCTTCGACAAAATTATCAAAGCGGTATTTAGAGTCGAGATTCGGATCCAAATCCTGTGTAAGAGGCGCATCGGCTTCTTTTGGAGCCTTGTTATCAACTTTATGGACAGTCTTGATGGACGCGCTTCCTATCTCCTGCGAACTTTCGCTGCGTGACAGTCCGTGTTCCTTGTCGGTAACTATGTCATATGACAGTTTAGTTCCTGTACCGAAAACCTTTGTGAGCGCACCTTTGATGTAGCTAAGACAATTCTGTTCAAGATATTCGCAAACAAAACCACTTGGAACCTGAAGTGTCAACTCTCCGTTTACATAGGAAAGGGGCGAAACAACTGTGAACCATGTATCAAAGACAGGCCTTGATACATTGTCCCTGATAAAATCCAGGCACAGTTCCCATTTCTTTTGTAATTCGGTGTTTGACATCTTCTGTTTTTTGTTGTCAGGGTTGTCTGTAACCCTTGCGTTTGCAAAATTGACAATCTTATTTCAATTTGCAAAATCACAGAAAATGTGTTTCAAAATGTGGTTTTCTAATGTATTGGTTTATAGGTACTTGGCAAATCCTTACAAATATGTTGAAAAATGCCTATTGCTATTTATTATATAACTGAAAATCTGACGTTTAACATGTTGATAACTTGTTGCCGAGAAGGTGACATACACGCACTGAACGCCAATTTGACACTGCTGAGGCAAGTGTTTCTTTTTACGGAAAATTTATTTTCTATACGATTCTTAATTAGACAAAATCCAAAATATGGTGTGCTGCTGCATGCTGTCAGTTTACTTTAATTTTACACCATCTTTGAATTTTACAATGAAAGCATCAGGGTATTTTTTCTTTACCTGTGTCAGACAGGCTTTCACTTTTTCCAAATCGGTGTCACCGCAGCAAGTGTATTTTATGAGTGAGCCTTCCTTGTATGTCCAAATTTTCTCAAGGCCGGCCAGCCTTTTATCGTTTTCCTTGAGTTGTGCTGTGCTGGCCATAAATTGTATGCGGTACACAATCTGGTCTTCGACGGGTTTGCCGCTGACGGCGGCATCAACCGCATCAGGTTGAGCGGGTGTCTGCTTGGCCGTTGTAGGCTTGGTGACGCTTTTGTCATGCTGTGGTGCAGACTGAGTGTATTCATTGAGATATTTGACAAAAGCGCGTTTAATTGATTCTGCAAGTTTATGCTGTCCTTCGGTTGAATAGAGGTATCGGCATTCATCGTTGTTGGAAATGAATCCTAATTCAATGAGGATACTTGGCATGGCATTTTTCCATAGAACAAGATAACCGGCCTGATGTACACCACGATCGTGACGGTTACCATAACCTGTCATTTGGTCCTGTACCATGATGGCCATTTTCTGGCTTTCGTTTTGGTACTCGTTCTGGAGAAATTCAAAAATTATCATGCTTTCCGGACTCTTCGGATCGTAGCCTTCGTAATGTGTTTCATAATCATCCTCATAGATTACCGCATTGTTTTCAGCCAGAGCTGCGTTCAGGTTTGCACTGGTCCTGTTGGCTTCAACTCCTAGCAGATATGTTTCGGCTCCGTATGCGGCCTTTGAACTTGATGAGTTCGTATGGATGGAAATAAACAGATTCGCTTTAGCCTTGTTTGCTATATCTGCTCGTTTATACAATTCTACAAAAACATCGGTCTTGCGTGTGTAAATTACCTGGACATTGCTGCATTCCTCTTCAATAAGGTGCCCGAGTTCCAGTGCTACATTAAGGTTAATAGTCTTTTCATAGTATTTGCCGTTTACTGCCCCCGGGTCTTTTCCGCCATGTCCGGCATCAATGACAACTATGAATTTTCCTTTTGACTGTTGGGCTCCGGCTGTCAGCATTGCTGCAAATGACAGCAGAATCAGAGTTATCAGTTTTTTCATTCTGTTCGGGTGATTTGATTTAGTGCAGGTACATGTCTTCTGTTGTTCTTCCATTGCCTGATGCCGATGCGCTTGTGGTGCCATCGACTCTATAGTCGGTCGTTATCAGCACGCCGTCCTCGTTGGTCTCGCGCTTTGATTCGAATGCGGCCGGTACAGCGTCGTTGTCCGTAATGAACTTGGCGAATTCCCTTGCACTTATGTTCACGGGCTCGATCATGAACTCGGGAATGTTGAAGGCATAAAGATTGGAGCGGTTGAATTCCGGGTCTTTCTGCGGCAGTGCAAACGGCTTGGAGAAATTGCCGTTCTCGTCAATGTGACTGAAATACAGACGGGTGTGGACACCGTCTTCGCGGCGGGTACTCCACATTATCCATTTTGCATTGCTTGACCATACATGATAACTCTCAGCATACTGGCTGTTTATTTCAGTGGCTCTCCTGGCTGTTCCTTTACTGAAATCGAAAATGAACAAATCAGAAGCTATCTGGTCAATGGGAAATATTCCGTGCGTGCTTATGCACGTCATCATGTAACGTCCGTCTGGGGAAAGGCGAGGCCAGGTCATGCTGCTGTCGGCTTCCTCGGCATCATATACAAGATAGTGCGGTCCCCATGTCCTTGTGTCGGGGTCAAATGGCTTGGCATAGAGATTGAAGTGCAGATTTTTTCTGTCTAAAAAAATCTGACTCTTACGACCGGGGCCGAATGGCGCTTCGTAGTGTGCCGATACATAGTACAAAGTGCGGCCATCGGCACTCCATGCGGGGAAACACTCCAATTCGGAGGAATCGGTTTCGATGGGGCTGACGGCATTTTCATTTATGTTGTATAGTACAATATCGTTCTCTTCATCAATTACTTCAAGCTTGTCATGACTCATTGCATGTACAGATTGGTGAGTCTTGTTGTTGGAGTATGCTATGTAGTCGTGGGTGGGATGCCATGACGGATACACACCTGCCGACATGGTGGAATCAGTCTTCATATTCACTTTTCTCAGTTCACCGTTTATGGCGAGAACTGTGCCTCCCTTGTACTGGCGTACATGGAACTGCATCTTGCTGTTGCTGTAGTTGCCGCAGTGGTGACAGTTCACGCAGGTTCCGTTTTCATTATTCTGAACCATGGTGTTGGAGAAGAAAATGACTTCGTTGAAATCCGTTATGTCGCGTTGGCACATATCAAGAATTTCGTACGATTCCACAGCTACCGGAATACGGCGGTATGTAATGTACCGGTCAATCGGGTCATCGCTCAGATATATGTTGAATGGATTTGTCGCAGACCATTTACCGTCCTTTTTCAGAAAGACACGGGTTGTAATGTTTCCTCCATCGCTTTGGGTAAGATGATGCCAGTCTTTCATCTTTATACAGACCTTTTTGCCTTTTATGCCTACCGATGCTTCGCCGTTTGACAGAATGGTATAGTAGGCATCGGCCTCATTGTCAATCATGAAGTTGGCCGGTGCGATGTTGCGTGGCAACAGTACTTCGCTGTAGTCGGGAAAAATTATAGGATTACAGCCTGAATTTACAGTGTCGTTTCCGGGCATTCCGGTACATGCCGCAGTCAGAAGTGCTGTGCAAATGTATAATATACTTTTTTTCATAATCAGAATGTCTGCAAACCGCGTACGAAGTAATAGTAATAGTAGAAGGTGTTGCCGAATTTCATCAGCATGGGAAATCTGGCTTCTTTCTCGCTTTGAAAACCTGCCTGCTGAAGGTATTTGATGAATATGGCATAACTGTCCTTTACTGACTTGTCAACGGGAATACCTATGTCAACATTTTCAAGGGTGCAGTACAGATATATGGCTTCCTGAACGTTATGTGGAATCGTTTTGTCGGCCGATGTTTCAAGGTATTGCGCCAATGCTTTCCAAAACAGATTGATGTCTTGGGTGCGCATTGCCCATAGAAGTGCTGCACGGTCAAATTCGGGGCTTGCCATAACATCTCTGTCTTCGGCGAAGTGCTGCATCAGGTAAGATTCACATTTTACATGGTCATTGGACATACGGTCCGAAAAACTCATGTATGGAAGTATTTCCTTGTATGGCATAGCCTTGGACATTTCAACCGCATTTTCCGATAAGGGACGGTGTGCCCTGCTCCACTTGCGGTAAAATAAGGTCTTGTCAAGCTTGTCAAAGTACTTTGCCGCGAATTCGGTTTCATTCATAAGGGTGGCGTATGTTGCCATGTATTTAAGTGTCCCGAAACACCAGCCGTGTTCAACCTGGTCCTCCAGACACCAGCGGTATGCCAGATTTACGACTCCGTAATTCAGATACAATTGGCGTGCGGCTTGAAATGCCATAGGAATTATATGCGGAGAGTCTTGTCCTTTTCCGCCGTCACGCATTGTAAATGCTGCGTCAAGAGCTCTGCCCTGTTTGAGGAGTGCAAGGTCACGGAATAGAACCATCAGCCTCGTGGGCTGGTATATTATTTCATCGAATTTGTCTATTGTCAAATTCGCATCAATTGTGCCGGTGGCTGTTTCAAGCGCATTCTTCCGCTTGCCAAGTGCCTTCTTTTCCCTATCAAGGTATTTGACCGACGCTTTTCTGTATATTTCTGTAACTTGTTTCCAATCGCTTTGATCGACTGCTATTGACATTTTCAGTTCAGCCTTGAAATTTGCATCCTTGTACCAGAACAGGGAAATAGCCGCAATTAAAAATATTACAATAACAGGATTAGCGGTTTTCTCCCAGCTCTGTTTAAGACGCAATTTCCCCCATATGCCGTATGCCGATGCAAATGCAATTGTCAAACAGAACAGAATCCAGTATGGCAGACGTATTCCGGCTGTCCATTCGTCATCGGAAATGGCTGGCAGTCCCATACTCCAACTGTCAGCAAGACGGTATCTGGTAAACCGCCCGTAGAGAAGTAATGGAACTGCAATGCAGAGTAAGAACGAAACGATACATGAAATAACGCCTCTGCTTAGCGGCTGGCTTTTTTCTTTGGCTGACACAAGAACGCATATGCCGGCAACCAAAACCCCTGTCAGCGCAAATATGCCGGCAAGAACATATCCTGCAAAGCCCATTACGGTGAGAATTGCAATTTTCTCCCATAACTTGGACGCATTCATGACAGCAGATGCAATGCCAAGTATGAGCAGATAGCCTAAGGTCGGAGCAAAGAAATAATCCTGGAACCTCATGATGAACATGCCATATCCAAGTGACATATTGGCGATGACAAGAACCGCAGCCGGAATGGCGGCGAGAGCGGACAGCTCACGGGGAATGCGGAATATGCGTTTGGTAAGAACGTATGAAATCCATAGTAAAGCCACCCACAGAAGTGAACCGAGCCATGGTATATACAGGAACTGCGTGAAGAACGAACCAGCCCAACCTAGAAAACCTCCAGGTATCATGAGCGATTCCTTTAGGAAATCCCAGTCGAACAGGAATAAAGACAAGTCGCTGGTTTTCAATAGGAATGGCCTTTGAGTAAAGGTTAGAACCCCCCAAAGGACAACGGCTGCAACCGGAATAGGCAGAGTCTTCTTTATGAATGATGACATACGTCTGTGTTGTAAGTGATGTATTTATTTGTAAAAGTAGATGTTTTCTCAAAATTGGGCAAATTTTTGTCTCCTTGATGTTTTACGAATACATTTGTACATTCTTTGAAAACAGTTTCTATAATACGCAATATGAACAAGTCGTTATTCTTCTGTGGAATGATGTGCACGCTGTCATTGCTGGGCAATGCTCAGGAGTGGCTTGACCCGAATGTGAACCATGTTAACGGAATGGCGCCTGTTGCCGATTTCTTCGCATATGAGAACAGGGAACTTGCACTTATGGCCGATAAGACATCATCAGCCCGATATATGTCACTGGAAGGCAGTTGGCATTTCAAGTTCGTGCGAAACTACTATGACCGCCCGTTGGGCTTCGAGGCTGTGGATTATGATGACAGTTCATGGGATATGTTCCACGTTCCGGGGCTGTTTGAAATGAACGGCTACGGCGACAGGATTTATACTAATGTCACATATCCGTGGAACAACGAACATCGTGTCGATCCTCCATATATCGGTGAGCGTGAAAATTATGTTGGCTCATATCGCCAGACTTTCAGTATTCCTGCTGCCTGGAAAGGTCAGAAAGTGTATATCCATGTGGGCTCGGCCACGTCGAACCTGAAACTTTGGGTTAACGGACAGTATGTGGGTTACAGTGAAGACAGCAAGATGGAGGCGGAATTTGACATTTCCGGTTTCCTGAAATACGGTGATGACAATCTGTTCGCCATGCAGATAATGCGTTGGTGCGATGGCAGCTATATTGAAGACCAGGATTTCTGGCGTTTTACCGGGATTGCACGTGAGGTATATTTGTACAGTCGTCCGCAGGTTCGCATTGAAGACTTTGGAATAGAGACGGTTCTCGATGCGGAGTATATGGATGCAAGGCTTGTGGCCGATTTGACCGTGAATGGAACAGGTAGAGTGACTTTCCGTCTTACCGATGCCGACGGGAAACAGATGCTCCGGACGACGGTGGCGGTAAATGGCGGTAAGGCATTGCTGGATGAACCGGTCAAGGCACCACGCAAATGGAGCGCTGAAGATCCGTATCTATATAATCTGGAAATGACTTTGATCGATAACAGCGGTGAGGAACTTGAGTGCATCGTCCAAAAGGTCGGCTTCCGTCATGTCGAGATAAAGAACCGTCAACTTCTGGTCAACGGCCAGCCTATTCTGATAAAGGGTGCTGACCGTCATGAAATGGATCCGGAAGGCGGTTATGTAGTACCATTGAGCCGTATGATTCAAGATATTCAGATAATGAAGCGGATGAATATCAATGCGGTTCGCACCAGTCATTATCCTGATGATCCGCGCTGGTATGACTTATGTGACGAATATGGTATTTATCTGGTTGCCGAAGCCAATGTTGAAGGACATGGAATGATGTATAGCCGTCACCCGCTGGCTGCCAATCCCGACTATGAAAGGGCTCATCTGGAACGTAATCAGGCTAATGTGATAACATTCCGCAACCACCCTTCAATCATTGTATGGTCAATGGGCAATGAGGATGGTGACGGTCAAAATTTTGTGACTTGCTACAAGTGGATCAAGGAGTATGACAAGACGCGTCCGGTTCAGTATGAAGGTGCTGCCAATTCGCAAGACCACTGTGACATACAGTGCCCGATGTATGCCGATTATGGTGCAATGGAACGCCACGAACGTGGAGACCAGCGTGGAAAGGATCCTCGTCCATTCATAGAATGTGAATATGCACATGCGATGGGTAACAGCGAAGGTGGCTTCAAGGAATACTGGGACATAATACGAGCTAATCCGTCGGTTCAAGGTGGATTTATTTGGGACTTCGTTGACCAGGCTGTCTATGGAGAGAATGCTAATGGCAATACCATCTTCCAGTATGGGGGTGACGAGGGCCGGTATCCGGCATCGGATCAGAATTTCAACTGCAATGGTCTTATCGCTCCGGATCGTCGCATGAATCCTCATGCATACGAAGTGGCTTACCAGTACCAGAATATCTGGATGAATGTCGTATCGATGTCTAAAGGACAGTTCGAGATATATAATGAGAATTTCTTTGTTGATCTTTCAGCTTACGAACTCCGTTGGAGCATTCTTTCCGATGGCAACGAACTGGAAACCGGTGTGGAGAAGATTCCTGCAATCGGACCCCAGCAGAAGAAAACGGTTACTATCTCAAAACTGGCAAAGTCGTTGGGAAAGGCTCCGGCCGACAGGGAAGTGCTCGTGAATTTCCGTTTCTGCCTTAAAGCGGATCAGCCTTTGCTTGAGAAGGGGGATGTAGTTGCATACCAGCAGTTTGAAGCCAGTCCGTACACATTCTTTGATATGAAAGACTTTGGTGCCGGACTTGAAGATGACTCAGAACAGGTGAAGATTGACGAGGCGGTGGCTTATGTCGCACTTGAGGCCGCAGGTATGAAATATACCTTCAACAAATCAAACGGATGGATTGATTATATAGACATGGACGGCCGTCAGATAAGCCAAAGCGGATATCAACTCAAGAGCGATTTCTGGCGCGCACCGACCGACAATGACTATGGCGCAAACATGCAACGTAACCTTGCTGCATGGCGTGATCCGGAACTTAAACTGATATCGTTTGAATACGGCGCCCAGGATGACGTAGTGCTTGTGCTTGCCATATATGATATGCCTGCACTTGAATGCAATCTGGAAATGACATACGTCCTTGCAAAGGATGGGAAAATGAAGGTGACCCAGAACCTCAAGACTCATTCGACGAATCGACGTATGCCGGATATGCTTCGTTTCGGTATGACAATGGTCATGAACTCTGGCTTCAATTCTGTCGAATACTATGCACGCGGACCGATTGAAAACTACAGTGACCGCAACAGTTCCCAAAATCTCGGTCTGTTCAAGGAAAAGGTGTGTGACCAGTATTTCCCATATATCAGGCCGCAGGAAACGGGGAACAAAACAGATGTCCGTTATTGGAAGGTACTTGATGAGGACGGCTGTGGGCTTGAATTTTACAGCGACATTCCTTTGAGTATGTCAACGCTGAATTATCTTACATCAGATCTTGATGAAGGTCTGACAAAACACAATGTACATGCCGGCGATCTGACTCCTCGCAACTTTGCAGTCGTTCATATTGACCAGGCACAATATGGCCTTGCGTGTGTCAACAGTTGGGGCGCAACTGCATTGGAACCTTATAAACTGCATTATGGGGACAGATCATATTCGTTTATCATAAGTCCGGTGCGGTATAAATAAAATCTTTTACAAATGAAAGATGTTTGGAACCCGATAATTGACAAGTATTACGGTGATAACCAACCGCTAAAGGAACTCCTTCTTGTGCATAGCCGTATGGTGGCGGAGAAAGCTGTTTCAATTGCTTGCAGGCATCCCGAACTCGGTGCTGACCCTGAATTTGTGTATCAGGCCGGTATGCTCCATGATATAGGTATCTTTATGACCAATGCGACTCCAATACACTGCTATGGTCCTCATCAATATATTTGTCATGGGTATCTTGGGGCTGATCTGCTCAGAAGGGAGGGGCTGGATGCCTGCGCTCTAGTGGCCGAACGCCACACTGGAACCGGGCTTACATTAAAGCAGATTCTGGAATGTGACTTGCCGGTTCCGCATAGGGAAATGGTGCCCGTAAGCATAGAAGAACAGTTGGTTTGCTTTGCGGACAAGTTCTTCTCCAAAACCCGTCCTGAGGAAGAAAAAACCGTACAGCAAGCTGTGAAGTCGCTTGAAAAGTTCGGGCCGGAAGGAATAGAGAAGTTCTGTCTGTGGTGTAAAACTTTCTTGTAATCGGTTCTTTTTTGTCGGCCCTGTAAAGGGCATGTACGCCTTTTTTTAATAACTTTGCGCGTTATTTCTTGATTAGACGTGTCAAAGAGCTTGCCATTATTCCGTATTGTAGCTGTTCTGACTGCGGTGCTTCTGCTGCATTCAGGCATTGCTGGCTCGCAGGAAATATTGGCAGACTCTATTGCCGATACCATTTCTGGCGGCATTCCCGCAGCTTATGCATCCTTGCTTGACAGTACATCGTCAACTGGGGAATTTGTGCCGGACAGCCTGTCAGCTGTTTCGGATACGCTTCCCGAAACAAAACGTCACCGTGATGCTCTTGATGCTCCGGTAATCTATGAATCGAGTGACTCCATGACGTGGAACAAGGGCGCATATGCTTCGCTTTTCGGTGATGGCAAGGTTAATTACCAGAATGTTGAACTGACTGCGGCCGTTATCAAGATGCAGGTTGACAGCAGTCTGGTATATGCCGATGGAATTCAGGACACTCTTGGCGAGTGGCAAGGTGCTCCAGTGTTCAAGGATGGAGGGACACCGTACAACTCAAATCACATCAGTTACAATTTCAAGACCAAAAAAGGCTACATCAACGAAATCATTACCCAGCAGGGCGAAGGGTACATGACAAGTGATCAGGCGAAGAAAGGTACCGATGATGAATATTTCATCAAAGATGGTATATATACGACTTGTGACCAGCATGATGATCCGCATTTCAATATCCGCATCACAAGGGCAAAAGTCCGGCCCGGACGTGATGTGGTGTTCGGTCCGGCATATCTTGAAGTTATGGGTGTGCCACTTCCGCTGTTCATACCGTTCGGCTTTTTCCCGTTCACGGAAAGTGATTATGCATCGGGCATTATTGTACCGAGTTACGGTGACGAGATGGAACGCGGGTTTTACTTGAAGGATGGCGGCTACTATTTTGCCCTTTCCGATTACTTTGACCTGAAGGTTCTCGGCGAAGTGTTTACAAAGGGTTCGTGGGGCTTGTCCGGGGAAAGTCGGTACAAGAAGAGATACAAGTTCTCGGGCAACGTGTATGTCAGCTCACTGACCACCAAACTGGGCGACAAGGGCTTGCCTGACTATTCGGTTTCAAAGGACTTCAAGGTGCGATGGACTCATCAGCAGGACAGTAAGGCTAATCCGTATCAGAATTTTTCTGCCAGTGTGAACTATGCCACGCAGAGCTATGAACAGAAGAATCTTACAAGTCTTTATAACCCCACACTGAGGTCTCAGGCGACGCGGACATCTAGTGTCAGCTATTCACGCAGTTTTCCTTCAATAGGATTGTCTCTGTCCAGTTCAATGAACCTGTCACAGAATATGCGCGACTCCACTCTGTCTCTTACATTGCCATCTTTGAATCTGTCGTTGCAGCGGATATATCCGTTCAAGAAAAAAAAAGCGGCAGGTCAGGAGAAATGGTATGAAAAGATATCTTTTACCTATACGGGTTCTCTTTCAAACAGCATTTCCTGCAAGGAAAACGAATTGATGGGTAAAAGTCTTGTCAAGGATTGGAGAAACGGTTTCAGACACAGCATCCCGGTAAGCGCGACATTCCAGATACTGAAGAACATAAACATTACACCGTCATTCAATTACCAGTCCAGATGGTACACTTACAAGGTGAACCAGTCGTGGGATGACAATCTGCATAGGGCAGTCAGGGATACGGTATACGGTTTCAATCGTGTATATGACTACAGCCTGAGTGTCAGTGCCAATACCAAACTGTATGGAAAGTACTTGCCTACGCAACTGTGGAAGAAACTGTTCGGTGACAAACTAATTGCGGTGCGTCATGTGTTCACTCCGACCGTAAGTTACAGCATGAAACCCGATTTCGGTGAACAGCGTTTCGGATTCTATGACACATACACCTATACAGACCAGAATGGCGAAGTCCGTACTGTTGAGTATTCTCCATATCAGGGTTCTCTGTACGGCGTGCCGGGAAAAGGAAAAAGCGGAAGCATTTCCATGAGCATCGGCAATAATGTGCAGATGAAAGTCCATTCCGACAAGGATACCATATCCGGCATTGTGAACAAGACTCTGATAGATGAACTGGGTGGCTCTATGTCATATAATTTTGCCGCCAAAACCAGACCTTGGAGTGATTTGTCTGCCAGGGTTCGCCTGAAACTGCCGGGGAACCACACATTCAATATGAATGCTGTTTTTGCAACTTACGCATACGAGTTCAACAGTTCTGGGCAGGTTGTAGTCGGTGACCGTACGGAATATTCATACGGACGTTTTGGACGTTTCCAGGGTATGAGCCAGAACTTTTCATATACACTCTCTAACAATACACTGAAGAATTGGAAAAGAAAGTGGAATAAAATTTTCGGTGATGAATCTGTTGAAGAACCGATACCAGATGCACCGAGTTCCCGTTCGCAGAGTGTTGGCAGAGACCGTGGACACGGCAATGTCACGGCTACGACCGATGAAGACGGTTATGTGGAATATACGCTTCCGTGGTCCGTGTCTTTTTCGTACGGCATTTCAATGCGTGAAGACAGAAGCAAACCCATTAACGTTGACAGAATGCGCTATCCTTGGGGGTATAGCCAGAACCTGAATATGTCCGGCAATCTGAAACTGACCAACAAGTGGAATTTCAACTTTTCGTCGGGTTGGGATTTCACTTATCGCGATTTCACCATGACAACAATGAATGTGACACGTGACCTTCACTGCTTCAATATGTCGTGTAGCGTTGTTTTGAAGCCGTATGTGTCATACAACTTTACAGTGAAAGCCAATTCAAGCATGCTGTCTGATTTGCTGAAAGTCAAGAAACGTTCCAACCAGAACAGTTATGTGAAATGGTATGACGAATAAAAATTGAAACACACAATATTATGAGTTATCTCATCATTCCTGACAACTATCGCCCTAAATTGTCTATGAGACAGACAGAACAGGGCATTAAACTTATCAAAGAGTTTTTTCAGCAGAACCTGTCAACAGGACTCCAGTTGCGCAGGGTTACAGCTCCGCTGTTCGTCCTGCAGGGTATGGGCATAAACGATGATTTGAATGGCGTTGAACGCGCTGTCACGTTCCCCATCATGGATTTGCAGGATGCACGTGCTGAGGTTGTTCATTCTTTGGCAAAGTGGAAGCGTCTGACGCTTGCTGAGTACGATGTCAAGCCAGGTTATGGAATCTATACTGATATGAATGCCATCAGAGCCGACGAAAGCCTTGGCAACATCCATTCTCTGTATGTTGACCAGTGGGACTGGGAACGCACCATCACTCCTGAAGACAGAAACATCGCATTCCTCAAGAGAATAGTAAGGCGTATTTATTCGGCTATGCTCAGAACGGAGTATTTGATAAACGAGACATACCCCGAACTTGAACCTTTCTTGGCTCGTGAAGTGTATTTCATACATTCGCAGCAATTGCTGGAAATGTATCCCGATATGACCCCGAAAGAACGTGAAGACGCAATTGTAAAAAAGTATGGCGCGGTCTTCATTATGGGTATCGGAGGAAAGTTGAGCAATGGTGAACCTCATGACCTGCGTGCACCAGATTATGATGACTGGAGCACGGAAAACGAGGACGGCTATATCGGACTGAATGGCGACCTGCTGGTGTGGAACCCTATACTGAGCCGTGCTATGGAGCTGTCATCTATGGGTATCAGGGTCGACAGGGAGGCTATGCTCCGTCAACTTGCAATACGTGGTCTTGAGCAGCGCAGCCAATTGTATTTCCATAAGAAACTTCTGGCAGGTGAACTTCCGTTGTGCATAGGTGGCGGAATAGGCCAGTCAAGACTATGTATGCTATTTCTCCAAAAGGCTCATATCGGTGAAATTCAAGCGAGTATCTGGCCTGAAGAACAGCGCCGTCAGTGTAGGGCTGCTGGAATACAACTTATTTGAAAATATACAATGGACGTAAGGATTGAGGAGAGCTGGAAACAAAGACTGCAACCGCAGTTCGACAGTCCGTATTTTGACAAGCTTACCCGCTTCGTACGTCAGGAGTATGCTACTGGGGTAATCTATCCTGCAGCCGGCAACATTTTCAGAGCTTTCGATTTGTGTCCTTTTGACAAGGTCAAGGTTGTTATTCTTGGGCAGGATCCATATCATGAGCCCGGACAGGCACACGGGTTGTGTTTCTCGGTTGGCCAGGGTGTCCAACAGCCTCCATCGCTCAGAAACATCTACAAGGAAATCAGTCAGGAACTGGATTGCCCGGTTCCGCAGAACGGTGACCTTACATCATGGGCAAGTCAGGGAGTGTTGCTTCTTAATGCGACACTTACGGTTCGCGCCGGTCAGGCAGGTTCCCATCAAGGCTATGGATGGGAAATCTTTACCGATTCTGTCATTGAAACTCTTGCTGCACATCGTGATGGGCTTGTATTCATGCTCTGGGGTGCGTATGCGCGGCGCAAAGCCGTTCTGATAGACCATAGCAGACATCTTGTGCTGGAATCGGCTCATCCGTCACCATTATCGGCACATAACGGATTCTTTGGCAATGGGCACTTCATTAAATGTAACCAATGGCTTGAAAATCACGGTATGGAACCAGTTGAATGGGTGCCTGACTAAATGACAAGTATAACTTTTTTGATAAAATGAAAAAATCGACCCAAACGGATCTTATTGTAAAAAGCAGTGAAATGCTTTCTGACAGTGCGGTTCTTGTATCGTTGCAGGCTTGCGGTCAGGTGCCTCCGGTCAGACCGGGACAGTTTTTGCAACTGCTTCTGCCATCATGCAAAGGCGCTTATCTGCGCCGGCCATATTCAATACATGACTTTGACAGCAAAACTGGTACAGTAAGTCTGCTGGTACAATTGGTAGGCAAAGGTTCAAGGGCTGTGGCAGAATTGAAGGCGGGCGATGTCGTCAATGCCCTGATGCCTCTCGGTAACGGCTTTGATTTGGAGAAGCCTTTCAATAATGCGTTGCTCGTGGCCGGTGGGGTAGGCATGGCTCCAATGTATATGCTTGGCAGGGAACTTAAGGCTCAAGGACGCAATTTTACTTTCCTGTTCGGTGCCAGAGGAGAAAAACAGCTTTTGAGACTCGACGTTTTCAGACAGTTGGCATCTACTGCCGTTTCAACTCAGGATGGCAGTATTGGCGAAATGGGACTGGTAACTGAAAACAGCATTTTAAAAACAGCTGGTTTTGACAGTATTTTCTGCTGTGGTCCTACGCCTATGATGAAAGCTGTAGCCCAATACGCATCTCAGAACAATTTGCCTTGTCAAGTCTCACTTGAACATCACATGGCCTGCGGAATGGGTGCATGTCTGTGCTGTGTTGAGGATACTGTTGAAGGTCATGTGTGTGTGTGCAAGGAAGGTCCGGTGTTCGATATAAGGAAATTGAAATGGCAGATCTGAAAACAAAAATAGGCAGTCTTGAACTCAAGAATCCGGTTCTCACTGCATCGGGTACATTTGGTTATGGTTTGGAATACCAGGACTATATGGATATCACAAAACTTGGCGGTATTATTGTAAAGGGTACTACACTGGTGGCGCGTCAGGGTAATCCGTATCCCCGTATGGCCGAAGTTCATATGGGAATGCTGAATGCCGTCGGCCTGCAGAACAAGGGTGTTGACTACTTCGTGGACAATATCTACCCCAAAATCAAGAATATTGACACCAATATGATAGTCAATGTCTCCGGTTCTTCAATTTCCGATTATGTTGAGACAGCTTCACGCATAGCCGGACTGGACCGTATTCCTGCCATTGAATTGAATATTTCCTGCCCGAATGTAAAACAGGGCGGCATGGCGTTCGGCGTGAATCCGGCAAGTGCTGCACAGGTTGTTGAAGCAGTAAGAAAAGCTTACCCGAAAACCCTGATTGTCAAATTGTCTCCCAATGTGACCGATATTACTGAAATTGCATGCGCTGTTGAGAGTGCAGGTGCAGACAGCGTTTCGCTTATCAATACTCTTCTCGGCATGGCTGTCAATGCTGAAACTAGACGTCCCGTTCTTTCAACTGTTACCGGCGGGTTAAGCGGTCCTGCGGTCAAACCGATAGCTTTGCGCATGGTCTGGCAAACTGCAAAAGCAGTCAAGATTCCAGTTATAGGACTTGGTGGCATACAATGTGCTACCGATGCCATTGAATTCCTGCTTGCAGGTGCATCGGCCATTGAAATTGGTACAGCCAATTTTGTTGACCCTGCCATCAGTGAAAAGGTGGCTGCCGGTATCGGCGAGTGGCTTGACAAACATGGATGTAAGTCAGTGACCGAGATAATCGGCGCACTTGAGTGCTGATTCTTCATGGGTGGAATCAGTAATCATAATTTCACTTAAGTCAGCTGTAACCCAAACTGTGATGATGCGGGGGAAAGAGTACGCCCATGGGGAATCAAACCCCAATCTGAAGAACCGGAATCTTCCATTCTATTCGTTGAACTATGGGCGCATTCGAAATGATTCTGCAAAGATATTGTTTTTTGGCTTTATAGAAAGAAAAATGATTAACTTTGCCATATAAATAGATTTCTACAACGTTTTTTACCAATCAAATTATAGATTATGATGAAAGCAATGAAATCATTCGCAGCAGTGGCAATCAGCCTGCTGCTTGCATCATGCGGCGTATTGGGTGGCACCGCTGCAACTCCTGCAGCACAGTCTGGAACTACCGGAGGGCAGGCCTCAGGAGCAGCACTCAAGAGCCTTTTCGGCCAGTACAAGGCAGATAGCAAGGTGGACCTTACAAATATCAATAACATTATCAGTCTTGCACAGTTGGTAAACGGAGTCCAGGGGTTGAAGGATATGGATGACAAGAGCCAGTTCTATGCTGATTTCGCAGCCGGACTGATTCTTGGATCCCAGAATCTTGTAACAGAACAGACTTCGGCTCCGGTAACCAATGCTTTGGGCTCTTTGGTCAATGGAACCGATTTGAGCGCTATAGCAGCTGCCGGACTTGCTGCTGCAGCCCAAAGCCAGCAGGCGAAACAGGCTCAGGCTCAAGCGCAGGAAGCTGCTGGCAATGTTGCTGAAAAGGTAAGTGCTATCTCGGAAAAGACAGCAGGCGTAGCCAACACTCTTTCTACTTTGAGTACAATTTTCTCGCTTTTTCAGGCGGAATAACAATATCGTTTTAATCTGTATCCCTCCCGCACGCCAGGTGCGAGGGGGATTTTTGTTGCCTGTTGGCTGATAATTACTGCAAAAAGTGTATTTTTGCATTTTATCCAAGGTGTAATATAATAAATACAGTTTTACTGAAATATGGAATTGAGCGATCAGGAACAGTTTCGCAGGGATAGTCTCAACGAGTTGCGTGCAATAGGTATCGATCCGTATCCAGCCGCAATGTATCCTACCAATGCGTTGGCACAGGAAGTCAAGGATAATTTCAATGATGATGCAGAACCCCGCCAGGTTTGTATGGCTGGCCGTCTTATGAGCCGTCGCGTTATGGGCAAGGCTTCATTCATAGAACTTCTTGATTCAAGTGGACGTATTCAGGTCTACGTTACGCGCGATGATATCTGCCCTGAGGAGGATGCTGAAAAAACCATGTACAACAGAGTATTCAAAAAATTGCTTGATATAGGTGATTTTATTGGTATTGAGGGATTTGTATTTCGTACTCAGATGGGCGAAATTACAGTTCATGCAAAAAAACTCACTGTGCTGTCAAAGTCATTGCGTCCGCTTCCGATTGTAAAATATAAGGATGGGGTGGCATATGACAAATTCGATGACCCTGACCTACGTTACCGTCAGCGTTACGTTGACCTCGTGGTTAACGAAGGTATAAAGGAAACATTTCTGAAACGTACCAAGGTTATCAAGACTCTCCGTTCGGTCCTTGATGAAGCCGGTTATACCGAAGTCGAGACTCCTATTTTGCAGTCAATTCCAGGTGGCGCAAGTGCCCGTCCGTTCATTACGCATCATAATACCCTTGATATAGACCTTTATTGCCGTATTGCGACAGAACTTTACTTGAAGCGGCTCATAGTCGGCGGTTTTGAAGGCGTATATGAAATTGGCAAGAACTTCAGAAATGAAGGCATGGACCGCAACCATAATCCTGAATTCACATGTATGGAACTTTATGTCGCATACAAGGATTACAACTGGATGATGGATTTCACTGAGAAACTTCTTGAAAAGATAGCCATTGCCACAAACGGAACCACCAAGATTAAGATAGGTGACAACGAAGTCGATTTCAAGGCTCCGTACCGTCGTCTTCCGATTCTTGAGGCAATCAAGGAGAAGACCGGATATGATCTGGAGGGCATGAACGAGAATGAAATGCGTGAAGTTGCCAGAAAATGCGGTGTTGAGGTTACTCCTGCTATGGGTAAGGGTAAACTCATTGATGAGATATTCGGTGAGACATGTGAAGGTACTTTTATCCAGCCAACTTTTATTACAGACTATCCTGTTGAAATGTCACCGCTTACTAAAATGCACCGTTCAAAACCGGGGCTTACCGAACGTTTTGAACTTATGGTGAATGGTAAGGAACTTGCAAATGCGTATAGTGAACTGAATGACCCGATTGATCAGTACGAGCGTTTCCAGGATCAGTTGCGTCTCAGCCAGAAGGGTGATGATGAGGCTATGTTCATAGATCAGGATTTTGTACGTGCATTGGAATATGGAATGCCCCCTACAAGCGGTATCGGAATAGGTATTGACCGTCTCGTTATGCTCATGACTGGACAGACAACCATTCAGGAGGTCCTATTCTTCCCGCAAATGAAACCCGAAAGCAAGGATTAATTTCAAATCAACAGTCCTATGGCTATACCAAAGGGAAAGGTCGCAATTATGGGTGGCGGCAGCTGGGCTACCGCCATTGCAAAAATCATGTTATCGACCGAGGACTCGATAAACTGGTACATGCGCCGCGATGACCGCATTGCCGATTTCAAGCGTCTGGGGCACAATCCGGCCTATCTGTCAAGCGTTCAGTTTGACATGAAACAGCTTAACTTGTGCTCTGATATAAACCAGGTGGTTGAAGAATCGGACATTCTTGTGTTCGTCACTCCTTCACCATACTTCAAGTCGCACATGAAGAAGCTCAAGGCAGGTCTCAGGGACAAGTTCATAGTGTCTGCAATCAAGGGAATAGTACCCGATGACAATCTTCTCATGTCAGAGTATTTCAACCGCTATTATGGCGTTCCCATGGAGAACATTGCAGTAATAGCCGGTCCGTGTCATGCTGAGGAAGTGGCTATGGAGCGTCTCTCATATCTTACAATAGGTTGCCCTGATCTTGACAATGCACAGGGTATTGCGCGTAAATTGAGCAACTCCTTTGTAAAGACTTCGGTTTCAACCGATGTCGCGGGTATAGAGTTTTCATCGGTTCTCAAGAATGTGTATGCCATTGCGGCGGGTATCTGCCATGGACTGAAATATGGTGACAACTTCCAAGCTGTTCTTATGTCAAACGCTATTCAGGAAATGAACGGGTTTTTGGCCACGGCCAAACCAATGCCAACCCGTGCAGTGAATGACTCGGCTTATTTGGGCGACCTATTGGTAACGGGCTATTCGAATTTCAGCCGTAATCGTGTTTTCGGCACCATGATAGGTAAAGGGTATTCGGTACAATCGGCACAGATGGAAATGGAAATGACAGCCGAGGGCTACTATGGTACACGTTGCATGAAGGAAATCAACAAACACTACAGGGCTAATATGCCTATTCTGGATGCCATGTACAACATCCTCTACGAGCATATCTCACCTGTCATGGAAATAAAGTTGCTCACCGATTCATTTAAATGATATGTCTATGATTGAGGTTGATATTTCCCAGACGTTGCCCTTTGTACCAAAAGATTCCATATTGGCGCTTGAACCGGAAATCGAGGACGCAATAGAGAAACTTGAAAAAGGTAGTGGGGTCGGCAATGATTTCATAGGTTGGATGAATCTGGCTTCAAAGACGGATAAGGCATTGTTGAATGAGATTAAGGATGTTGCCGCTATTCTCAGAGAAAACTGCGATACTGTTGTCGTTGCGGGCATAGGAGGCAGTTATCTGGGTGCTCGTGCCGTGATAGAAGCTTTTCAGAACACCTTCTCGTGGCTAGTTGAAAACGACGGCAATCCTACAATCCTCTTTGCGGGCCAGAATCTTTCAGAAGACTATCTTTTCGAATTGCAGGAACTGCTCGGAAATCGCAGGTTCGGTGTAATAAACATATCGAAATCGGGAACCACAACTGAAACCGCATTGGCTTTCCGCCTGCTCAAGAAACAGTGCGAAGAACAGCGCGGACTTGAAATGGCCCGCAGGGTTATTGTAACCGTTACTGATGCTTCAAAGGGCGCAGCACGTATTACGGCAACGAAGGAAGGATATCGCACATTCGTCATTCCGGATAATGTCGGAGGCCGTTTTTCAGTACTTACTCCCGTTGGTCTTCTGCCGATAGCGGTTGCCGGCTATGACATAGATAAACTTATAAGTGGTGCCGCCGATATGGAGACTCTCACTTCAAGCAAGGTGCCTTTCATGCAGAATCCAAGCGCCCTATATGCTTGTGCACGTAATGTCTTGTACCATAATGGCAGAAAGGTCGAGATACTGGCCAACTTTTTTCCTAAACTTCATTCGTTCGGAGAATGGTGGAAACAGTTGTTCGGAGAATCGGAAGGAAAGGACGGAAAGGGTATATTCCCGGCAT
Organism: Bacteroidaceae bacterium; assembly: GCA_045640885.1. Classification (GTDB taxonomy): domain Bacteria; phylum Bacteroidota; class Bacteroidia; order Bacteroidales; family Bacteroidaceae; genus Colenecus. The sequence continues at coordinate 43,705 of JAZUFX010000043.1, forward strand.
CGGTCGATTTTTCAACAGACCTTCATTCAATGGGACAGTGGATTCAGCAGGGAGAACGTACCATATTCGAGACTGTGATATCGGTCGAAAATGTAAAGCATTCGCTGTGTGTACCTTCCGATGAAGATAATCTTGATGGTCTGAATTATATGGCAGGAAAACATGTGGATCAGGTGAACAAAATGGCTGAGCTGGGTACGCGTCTGGCGCATGTTGACGGCGGAGTTCCGAATATCCGCATTTCCGTTCCTGAATTGGATGAATATTGGGTGGGACAACTCATATACTTTTTTGAAAAATCCTGTGGAATAAGCGGCTATCTTCTTGGTATCAATCCATTTAATCAACCGGGTGTTGAAGAATACAAAAGGAATATGTTCGCACTTTTGGGCAAGCCGGGTTACGAAAAGGAGTCAAAGGCAATACTAGATCGTATAGAAAAGTAGGAATGAGTCTTGATTTAAGTGAAAAAAACGCCGTTCTGTTTGACATGGACGGCGTTTTATATGATTCGATGCCGCATCATGTGGCTGCGTGGACCCGCACCTTTGCAGATTTTGGAATGCATATGGAGCCGTGTGATGTGTATATGAACGAAGGTTGTACCGGCAGTTATACAATATCGAAAGTCAGCCTGGAACAGCGTGGGCGTGAAGCTACTGCGCAGGAAATAGAGGATATATATGCGCATAAGGCTGAAATATTCAGAACACTGCCCGAAGTGGAAATCATGAAAGGCGCCTTGGAACTGATGGCTGGCGTGCGTGAGAGCGGTAGGAAAATACTTATTGTGACGGGCTCAGGACAGAAGAACCTGATTTCCCGTGTATTGCGCGACTTTGACGGATTCATTGTCCGTGAGCATATGGTCACGGCATTCGATGTCAAACGCGGAAAGCCATTCCCTGATCCATATTTGAAAGGACTTGAACTTGCAGGTGTAAGTGCAAGTCATGCTGTCGTTGTTGAAAATGCCCCTTTAGGCATACGTGCTGGGGTGGCTGCCGGTATTGACGTAATTGCTGTCAATACCGGCCCCCTTCCGGATAGTGTACTTTTGGATGAAAAGCCTGCGGCCCTATTCCATTCCGTCGGTGAACTTGCAGATTACTGGAAATCGGAAACGGTTCAAGGCCGTTGACATCATTTTGAGCAGTCAGAACAGTCGCCCTGGCAATTACAGTCTCCCTGACCGCAGTGGCCGCCGCAACCATGGCATTTCGGGTGCGTGATATCATCAATTTCCTGCTTTGTCGCAGGTCTTGATTCAAGAACGGTTCCGCGGAATGTCAAGTCTTCGCCAGCCAGCGGATGATTCAAATCGCATGTCACTTTGTCGGCGGTAATGTTCGTTACCGTAGCATTGAATGTTTGATTGCCGTCACTTAAAGGTATGATGGCTCCAAGTTTTACATGTACATCGTCGAACTTGCCGTCAACAAGGAAAATTCCTTTGTCAAGTTCTATGACATTCTCCTTCTCATATTGACCGTATGCCTTGTCGGCCGGTATGCTGAATTCAAAATCCTGTCCGGGCTTGAGAACTGTAACATTGCTTTCGAACATGTCAAGCGCATAGCCTATTCCACTGATGAACTGAAATGGCTTTTCTCTTGTTGCGCTTTCGTATTTGTACAACTTGCCGTCTTCTCCCTTGAGAAGAAGGTCATAGGTCAAACTGATGAATTTATTTTCCATATCTTGATTGTGTGTGTTGTCATTTTCCAAGTCCTGTGACAGGTGCTGTCATGCATGCGTTGGGCATTCCGGCGCGCACCAATGCTGCAATGGTAGGAGCAAGAACCGATGCGGTTACAGGCTCGTGGTTGACTTGTGCACGTATTCCGCTACCATATATGACCATAGGAAAAGCATTTTCAATGGATTTCCCCAGAACAGTAATTCCATGACTCTCATCGATGATGGTCCATCCCGGCAGGCTTTGTATAATGATGTCACCGCTGAAAGCAGGGCTAAGCGAGTTGCGCATAACCAAAGACTGCCTGTCGGGTATCACTGACTGGAGATCGCGAAGCAGGACAACATTTTTAACACCGCTGGCCTGGACCAGCAGGTCAATGCTGCTTTCAAGTACTTTGTGCAGTTCCAGACCGGCATCTTCAATTGCCTTGTGGTTCAGATAAATGTGGTTCCTGTAATATGTGCTTGCCAGACTCCTGCAGTCATATTTGGCCGATAGATACAAATTTAGCAGAGCCGTTATTCGCTCCATACTTATTGTTCCGGAGGGAATGCGTGTGCCTGTCAAATCAGATACCGATGGAATTGTATATCCAGTTGAAGTCAGGAAGAACAATACGTCACCATTCCCGTGCATTCTTATACTGATTGTATCAATCAAACGGGCAATATCCTGGTCCAGCCGCAGATACAAATCCTGCTGTTCCAGTGACCAGAGCGATGACGGCTGGCCTTTATAATTACCGCCATAAAGAGTGATTGCCAGCAAATCTGTGTTGTTGTCCAGACCAAGCCCCATCTCGTCAACGGCCTGAATGGCCAGATTGACAACCCTGCTGTTGGCTATGGGAGATGTGCGGAATTCCGAAAGGTCAGTACTGCGTATGTTGTGGGAGAACTGCCGGTAACTTTCATATTCTGATTTCTGTATGTAATAACCCGAGGGGAACAATGGCTCCCAGTTTGAAGATGTTATTCTTGCATCAGCGTCTGTCTTGATCCAGGCGGGCAGTCCTCCATAATAGTCCGATGTGCACCATTGGCAGTCTGTGGGATTCATCCAAACCGCCAGATCTGCTTCGTGTCCGGCTGAAAGTACAGCCGCTTCACGCTCAATGGCTATTGCGCAGACTTTTGATTTGCCGGCAGTTGACAGCTTGATGACATCGGCCAAATTACTTGCCTGCAGCCTGGCCGGTGATGTCGGTTCAATGGTGTTGCGCCCCGGAAAATTGGAATCGTCAACAACCTGGACCTCGTTCAGGCTGCTTCGGCTCATCCATCGTTTTGCCATAATTCCGTTGTCGTATGGAACCGCTCCTGTATAGAGCGAGGCAATGGCCGATGCACAGTCCGGGTTGTCAAAATCAAATGTCACATTGTCAAAACTATATCCGTTGTACCACATTTTTTTGATTCCTCCATTTTGGAAACGCGATAATAGGTTGAGCATGCAATTACTGTCAAGCTGGTCAACCGTTATTCCAACTACAAGTTTGGGCTTGGGGGCGTTGGTCTGGGCCGATGCCGTATGTGGCAGCAGTAGTGCGGCGATAATGATATGTGGCAATAAGGTACGCTTGTGGGTCGAACCTGATTTCCTGAAATGCCGGCGTAACATGAAGATGGAGGAACTGAAGGCTCTTAGTGCCAGACATGCGGAAAACAGGATTACAGCTGGATGTATGTCCTGTGGCATGACCGGTGCAAAAACTGCAAAAGCGGCAGACACAACGAACAAGGCAATAAGAAACCAGTCAATATTGCATCGCTTGTAATTTTTTGCTGTGAATGGTAAAAATAATAGTGGCAAAGGGTTTAGTATAAGTATTATCCAGTTGCTGTCAACTGCCGGATGGCTTGAAAGGAAGAACAGGAAGGCAATGACAAGTCCGGCTATTCCCTGAAGTCCAAATAGTATGCAATCGTATATGAAAAACATACGTTCTCTATACCATCCCCAGAGACAGATCAACAACGTTACGAGAATGAGCAGCCATATGGCCTGCTCCGGTAAAATGAGACATTTACCAAAGTCAACGCAATGGTCAGGATGTACCATCATCACAGCCGGTAGTACTAGCGGCCTTTCCGTTCCGTCGCTGTCGCATATGACGGCCGATGATGCCAGATCCATGAGTCTTTGCGGTGCAAATGCCTCCTGACGTGGTTCCAACTGACGGTCAGCCTCGTCTCCGACAACCAGGTCTACCGCAAAGCGGCTCCACGGTCTGATTCCTGTATGCTCATCAAGTATAGTCCGGAATGTCTCGTTTTCCTTTGGCATCCTATAACTGATTTTCCCCGAAATGCTCTGTTCGATTTTGTCAATTGCCATGGTTGCGCAATTGCCGTACAGGAAGTTGTACCTGTATACGCGGTTTTCGGGAAGACAGTTCTCAAGCAGTTTGTTATAAAGAACAGCATTTTCCTTTGGGGTCAGGTTAAGCTGTTGCGACCATACTATTGAACCGCGCTTGGCATATTCATCCATGAATCCGCCAATCCGTTGCGCTCCAAGCAGATAGTCAGTCTTTCCCAGACAGAAACGCCATATGAAGTGCGGGGTGTTGAAATCGAACAGACCATAGTTGAATACCAAATCACGTCCCTGAATGAAATCCTGTATGCGTATGGCGGTGTGACCGTACAACTCATATATGGAGGCACCTGGTTCGCAGGTGAGCAGACTGATCCTCAGACTGTCACGCTGTGCGAATGAGGATTGGAAAACTGACAGGACAATTGCCAGTGTAAGAAGGAACTTCTTCATTCGGACTTTTTTGATGATTGTGCAAAGTTAACTAAATTTGCGTCGTCTATGAAACTGCTGATTGATTTTGGAAATACAAGGGTTAAAGTTGCCGTAAGTATGCCTTCTGGATTGGAAACAGTATATTGCGGTCCTGCAGAACCTGTTGCAATGAAGCGGTCGGTCGCAGTGTACAATCCTGAAGGCGGACTTTGGTGTGCAGTGCGTCCTGTTGATTCTGAAATTGAAGAGTGGATGCGCTCAATGGGAATGAAGCGTCTTACTTGTAATACGCCGGTTCCATTGAAAATCGGATATGGTACACCTGGCACACTTGGTATGGACCGATTGGCGGCCGCTGCAGGAGCATGGTCTTTGAATCCGGGCAATAATATGCTGATAATCGATGCCGGAACTGCCATAACGGCCGATTTCGTTACGTCCGATGGTATATACGCTGGTGGAAACATAGCTCCTGGCATTGAACTGCGCTTGCACAGTCTGCATGAACATACTGGAAATCTTCCCTTTGTTGATCGCCACGGTGATTGTCCCGAGTTCGGATACGATACTGAAACAGCGATACGCAGCGGCGTGCTCAGAGGGACTAGATTGGAACTTGATGCCCTTATTGAAGAAACCAGTCGGCTGCATAATCATCTTTTGGTTTTTTTAACCGGAGGCGATGCCAATTGCTTTGATTTGAAATGCAAAAGCGGTATATTTGCAGTCAGTAACCTTGTCCTTAAAGGACTTGAGTACATTGATAACTATAATGAAAATAAAGACAAATAGTCAGGCCGGAATCGTGCTGCTGGCGTTTCTGCTCCTGTCTGCTATTCCGTCTGTCGCCCAGAATGGAATAAATTCCCCATATTCTAGATATGGCTTGGGCATATTGTCTGACCAGTCTGTCGGCCGCTTGAAATCAATGGGCGGTGTCGGAACAGGTTTCAGGGAGAAAAATGTCATAAACCTCAAGAATCCTGCTTCGTATTCACTTGTTGACACGCTGACTTTCATTGCCGATATGGGTTTCTCCATGCGATACGGCAATTTTCAGGAGGCGGGCACAAAAGTCAATGCAGCCAATGCCGGAATAGATTATATGGCTATGCAGTTTCGCATCCAACCGCGTATAGGTGTGACCATAGCCTTTCTTCCGTATTCAAATGTAGGATATGATTTCTCAAGCAGTCAACTGGTGCGCAGGGATATGGATGGCGAAATCACTGCCACGTCATATAATGCGGGTTCTGGCGGTTTGCGACAATTCATGGGCGGATTTGGCTGGAGACCTTTTGAATGGCTGTCGGTCGGTGCCAATGCCTCATTCCTGAAAGGTGACATGAAACACATCGTACGTTCATCTTCATCGTCTTCAGATGTGACTGACCGTACCGTGACACGTGCGACATCGCTGTCGGCTCTAAAACTGGATTTTGGCGCACAGACAACAGTCAGAACAGGAAAAGACAGCCGGTTTGTGGCGGGTGTCACATGGACACGCTTTGATGGAATGAAAGACAACACCACGTTTTCCGATGTCCACACTACAGGCGATACTACTCAGCTGGCCAATGCATTTGTCATGCCCGATGAACTTGCCTTCGGATTTTCCTATACATGGAAGAACAAGACCATTGCGGCCGATGTGGCTTACGAAAACTGGTCGGTTGCACGTTTCTTCGGACAGGATTACGGGCTTGACAGAATCAAGGCCTCGGCTGGATTCAGAATATGTCCTGATGAGTCAAGCAAACGCTTGTTTGCTCATAGTTCGTATCAGGCGGGCTTTTCCTTTGCACAACCGTACTATAAGGTTGAAGGTGCGAACGGACCATTTGAATTCAATGCCAGTGCCGGTATTTCCATGCCTATTGCCAGTGCATATAACAGTATGGCGTATGTACATGTTACTGGAAGTTATCAGAGAATACAGCCGCAGTGCAGCAATATGATATGCGAAAACTACATGGTGCTTTCACTGGCTGTAACCTTTATGGAAACATGGTTCCAGAAATGGCTGGTAGAATAAAGTGCTCTTTTAACCAAACGGGGAAAAAGGTATCTTAATTATAGAAGGATAAACAAAATATATAATATGAAAAGAATTGCAATAATTACACTTGTAGCAGCAATCGCTCCCAATGCGTTTGCTCAGAAAGGCATTGAAGACGGGTCTCGCTACGGACATGGCCAGGACAGTATTGACGTATTGAGAAACGTTACCGTTTATACAGACTTCGTAAAACTTGAAAACTACAAGGACGCATACGAAGGCGGTTGGAAGAACGTATTCCATGATGCACCGCTTGCATATACCAGCACATACACGAACGGTGTGAAGATACTGCGCTGGATGTACAAGAATGCGCAGGATGCCGAAAAGAAGGCTCAGTTCTCGAAGGAACTCATGGAAGTGTATGAACAGCGTCTCAAGTACCTGGACAAGTTGAATTCTTTCCAGAAGACCCCGACTCCGGAACATGAAGTCATGACTGCCTATGCCCACGACTTTATTGCCTACAATCCCAAACCATCCCTGGCGGCAGCGTATGACCTCCTTCGCAAGTCTGTTTCTATGGCTAAGGGCAAGGCACCGTATTATGTTCTTGATGACCTCATGAAGATATCTCTCCAACGTTACAATTCGGACAAGACTAACGAAGAATACCGCGAAGCCCTCATGCAGGACTATCTTGACTGCTCGACCTACATTGATGAGTTCATGGCTTCGCAGACCAACGAGAAGATACTGGAACAGAGCGCCAAGACGAAGGAGAATATAGACGGCTACTTCATCAAGAGTGGCGCCGCCGACTGCGAAATGCTCCAGAATATCTACGGTCCGAAGATAGAGGAACACAAGACAGACCTGGATTACCTCAACAAGGTTGTAAGACTCATGGCTATATTCGAGTGCAAGTCTTCGGATGCGTATTTTGCAGCTGCCGAGTATGCCCATCAGCTGGAACCATCTGTTCAGACCGCCAAAAGCCTCGGTTTCCTTTACCTCCAACAGCGTGATGATGCTCAGAAGTCACTTTCATACTATGAGCAGGCTATTGAATTGGAAGAGGACAAATCCGGCAAGGCTGATATCTATCTTATTATGGCCCAGATATGGCTCTCTGAGAAGAACTATGACAAGAGCCGTTCGTGCATCAACAAGTGTATTGCCAACAACCCGAACAAGGGTGATGCCTACATAATTCTGGCCCAGCTCTACGCAATTAAGTGTGACTGGAACAATGATCCGACGATGAACAATTGCGCCTACTTTGCTGTCGTTGACAAACTGGAACAGGCAAAGCGGGTAGATCCTAGCATATCGGACAAGGCTAATGAACTGTTGCAGAAGTACAGAAAACTTTGTCCGACACCGGAAGACCTGTTCATGTTCTCGCTCAAGGCCGGCGACAAACTTGAAATCAAAGGTTGGATAAACGAGACAGTCACTATTCGATAATATGCCATATATGGCCGGCTCGAAAACCGTGCGCATAATATTTGTCAGGACGGCCGCATGCCTTGCGGTTGTCCTGTCGTGTGTATGCATATCCTGTCATGGTTCAGGAAAGCAGTACGCCGCAGCAATCACCAACCGCGACTCTTCGTCGTTTGTCACCACATACGGAGCCGATATGCTCATATCGGAGAACGGTACGGTACGTTATCATGTCATTGCCGAGGAATGGATGATGTTTGACAAAATGGACCCTCCGTTCTGGAGTCTGAATAAAGGTGTATATCTTGAAATATATGACAGCCTGATGCAGGTGGAATCAATATTAAGAGCCGATACGGCTGTATATTTCAATCATCGGGGGCTATGGCAATTGAGAAACAATGTGCATGCTGAAAATATTGACAATGAGCAGTTTGATACTCCGGAACTGTTCATCAACAATTCCGCCCATAGAATATACTCTGATTCTATAATAAAAATCAGTCAGACTGACCGTGTGCTTACCGGTGTCGGTTTCGAATCGAATACCAACATGACTGAATATTTCATAAGGCATACCCAAGGCGTTTTCCCTGTAAGTGAAAACGACTCGGTGAATGGGAAAAATGATTCGCTTGTCATTGAAAGCGAACCGGAGAATGTAGCGATGGACTCTTTGGACTTGAAAAATGCCAGAGAATGAGTAAATGCCAAGAGGGCATATACCATGTGTGCATTTGTTTAATAATGCGCACATTTTTTTTATATAATGACAATATTTGGTATTTTTGTGAGCCAAAACCGCATTTTGCCGTTTCGGAATAGGAAATCGAACAAAAACAAAATAACAAACAATGGCAACATTACAGAAAATCAGAAGCAAAGGACCACTGCTCCTTATCGTTATCGGCCTTGCCATGCTGGCCTTTATCCTTGGCGATGCATGGAAGATTCTTAACCCGAATCAGGGCGTACAGTATGTAGGAAGCATTGCCGGTGAAAAAATCTCAGCGCAGGATTTCCAGAAGGCACTTGAGGATTATTCGGAAATCATCAAGTTCGGTATGGGCACCACTGACATTTCGGAGGAACTTAACAATCAGCTTAAGGATGAGGTTTGGAATACAATGGTTCGCGATAGAATCCTTGAGGATGAAACAAAGGCACTTGGTCTTACCGTTACCGATGCTGAAGTACGTTATGTAATTGAACAGGGTACACATCCGGCTTTGGCCGAAACTCCGTTCAGCGATGGAACTGGGCACTTTGATGCTGACATTCTCAAAAGTTTCATCGCATACTATGAGACTTTGGACCGCGATATGGCTGATGTCCAGACCTTGAACTCATACGACATGATGTACAAGTTTTGGCTTTTCATCGAGAAAGAAATCAAGAGTGATCTTCTTGGAGCCAAATACGTTGCTCTAGTAGAATCTTCAATTAACGCAAATACTGTTACAATAAAGAATTCATACGAGAACAGAATCAAACGTTATGATGTCCTCGCTGCATCGCTTCCGTATTCTATGATTTCTGATGCCGATGCGAATGCTACAGATCAGACACTCAAGTCTGTTTACGCGAAGAACAAGGAAAGCCTTTACAATTACATTGAAACGCGTGACCTCTACTATATAGATTACGAAATCCAGCCAAGCCAGGAGGATCGTGCGGTTCTCGCAAATGAAATGGACGAACTTACCCAACAGCTTGGAGAACTTACAGATGATTATGCCGCATTCCTGCGTCGTTCACAGTCAAAGCAGACATTCAGTGAAGTGGCACGCTCTTCACAGTATCTGCCAGAGGAAGTTGTAGCAAACATTGATTCAGTAAATTCGAATGGTGTGTTCGGTCCGGTTTACAATGCCGCCGATGACAGCTATACATCGTTCAAACTTGTCAGCAAGCAGAACGGATATGATTCAATCCAGTACAGTATAATGTCGGTGGCCGCTGAAACTGAGGAGGAGACAACGCGTTTGTCAGACAGTATCAGTGGTGCAATCAAGGCAGGTGCTGATTTTGTAGAGATTGCTGCCAAGTACGGCCAGTCTGCTGCGGCACAGTGGATCACATCGGAACAATATGAACCTGTTGCTTTGAGCGGTGACAATGCAAAACTGCTCAATACATTGAATAGTATGAAGAAGGGACAGGTTGAAACAATTACGGTTACTGGTGCAAATCTCATTGTCAAGGTTGCTGATGTCCGCAATTCTGTAAAGAAGTATGTCGTTGCAACCATAAAGCGTCCTGTCGAATTCAGTGAGGAAACAAGCAACGCGGCTTATACAAATCTCAGCCTTTTTGTAGCTCAGAATACCAACATTGATTCTTTGAAAGCGAATGCTGAAGATTCAAACTTCCGCTTGCTGTTCAATGCGAATGTACCAAACCAGAGATACTACATTGGTGGCGTACAGAAGTCACATGAAGCTTTGCGTTGGGCGTTTGAGGCAAAGAAGGGCGAGGTGTCACGCATATTCGAAGCCGGTCCGGCAAATGACCATCTGCTTGTTGTGGCTGTAAGCGAAATCAATCCTGAGGGCTATGTTTCAATTGAACGCGCTGCGCAGTCGCTTGCTCCTGAGGTTGTCAGGACTGCAAAGGCAGAACAGCTTATGGCAAAGTTCGCAAGTGTGAAGTCATTTGAAGATGCTCAGGCTGTTGAAGGTGTCAATGTTGATACTGTCCGCTTCTGTAATTTTACCAACAACGCATACCTTCAGTCCAGCATGACCAACGAACCGACTCTTGGCCCTGCAGCAAACAATCTTGCCAACGGCGAGATGTCAAAGCCTGTTGAAGGTCAGAACAGTGTATTCATCGTCAAGAAGATTTCTGACGACGATATGGCTGTTGCATTTGATGAAGCATCAGAAAAGTATAGAATCAATACTCTTGACCGCGCACGTTTCACTTCGCAGTCTCTGATGAACGAACTCGTAAATCTTGCAGAGCTTGAAGACACCAGATACAGAATCTTCTGATTTCAGTCCTGTCACACTGATGCTGAAGTTGGTTATCCAGCAGTAATATAAGACTTTAGTATACAGTAACGTACAATAAAAAATGGCTCACCCGATTGGGTGAGCCATTTTTTATTTATTGATTGTTCAATCAATTGTTCTCAGGGCGGAGCTTGCGTACGACAGCGCCGGTCTGCCACATTTCACTTTCGCGCAGAGCCTTGAGCTCCTTTTCAAGACCATCTCGATAGTCTGGCTTTGAGTTGGCGTCGATTGAGATTTGAGCTTCGTTACCGCAGCGAACGCTTGCGTATAACTTTTCAACTACAGGCTTGATAGCGTCGTGGAAAGGAACCATCCAGTCCAGAGCACCGCGCTGTGCGGTGGTAGAGCAGTTTGCATACATCCAGTCCATGCCCTTTGCTGCGAACAGAGGCATAAGAGACTGGGTGAGTTCTTCAACGGTTTCGTTGAATGCTTCTGAAGGAGTGTGCCCGTTCTCACGCAGAACTTCGTACTGTGCAAGAAGCAGTCCCTGGATGGCGCCCATCAGTGAACCGCGTTCTCCGGTAAGATCACTGGTGGCCTCGCGGATGAATGTGGTTTCGAACATGTAGCCGGAACCGATACCGATACCGAAGGCCAGAACCTTTTCAAGAGCCTTGCCTGATGCATCCTGATAGATGGCGTATGAACTGTTCAGTCCGCGGCCCTCAAGGAACATGGTGCGGAGTGATGTACCTGAACCCTTTGGAGCAACCATGATTACATCGATATCCTTTGGGGGAACAACGCCGGTACGGTCATTCCAGGTGATTGCAAAACCATGTGAGAAATACAGAGTCTTGCCGGCTGTCAGATAAGGCTTGATGACAGGCCACTGCTGCATTTGTGCAGCGTCTGAAAGCAGCATGCAGATTATTGTACCCTTCTGGGCTGCCTCTTCAATTGAAAACAGAGTTTTGCCCGGTACCCAACCGTCAGCAACAGCCTTTTCGTATGTCTTGCCCTGACGTTGGCCAACAATTACGTTGAAACCGTTGTCGCGCAGGTTGCATGCCTGACCAGGTCCCTGAACACCGTAGCCAATGACTGCGATAGTTTCGTTCTTCAACACCTCCCTTGCCTTTTCCAAGGGAAATTCTTCACGTGTCATTACTTCTTCAATGACACCGCCAAAATTCATTTTTGCCATAATAATTGATATTTGGATTATAAATTCCTGATTCCGTATTGTTTGCCAATTTTTTCCAGATATTCGCTTACGTGTTCGATGCGTGCTCTGGTAATTGCTATACGTCCGGAACTTACAAACTGGAGCAATCCGCCCAAGGCTTGCAGTTCCTGATTGAGGGCCATGACATCATTGGTGTTGCCGGTTTTCTCGATTACCGAGAATGTCTGGTTAACTTCAATGAGTTTGGCATTGTATTTTCTGATCACTTCGTTCATCGCCGGGCTGTCCATCAAAACCGATGTCACAACCTTATACAATGCAACCTCCTGCATGAATATTTCATTGTCGGTGAAATAGCGGCACTGCAGGACATCGACCTTCTTTTCAATTTGGTTCACTATCTTTTCAATTGTATCCTTGTCGCTCCATGCTGTGATGGTATAGCGGTGAATGCCCTTGATTGATGACGCCGAAACGTTCAGGCTTTCGATGTTTACCTGGCGGCGGGTGAAAACTGCGGTTACCTGGTTCAGGACACCGGCAATGTTCTCAGAGTGTACAATCAGAGTGTATAGAGTCTTTTCCATTATTTCCAATCATCATCAATGGTGAATATCATCTTGTCAACCGGCTTGTGTCCGGGAATCATGGGCATGACGTTTTCTTCGGCCAATACCGTTGCTTCCAGAATGAATGCACCCGGTGCCGCTATCATTTCGCTTATTGCCTCTGCCAATACACTGCGGTCCTCAACCTTTCTGTATGGAATGCCGTAGGCCGATGCGATCTTTCCGAATTCAGGACTCTTCATGGGCGTGCATGAATAGCGGCTTTCAAACATCATCTGCTGCCATTGCCTTACGTTGCCAAGATAAGTGTTGTTCATTACAATTATCTTGATCGGCGCCACGGTCTCCATGATGGTGCCAAGTTCCTGTATGTTCATCTGGAAACCGCCGTCGCCCTGAAATGAGAAAATCATTCGGTCTTCTGTTCCGAACGATGCACCTATGGCAGCAGGCAGGGAGAACCCCATGGTTCCAAGCCCGCCCGATGTGATGATGCTACGCGGAACATTGTATTTGAAGTAACGTGCCGCAAACATCTGGTTCAGACCTACATCAGTGACAAGTGCCGAGTTGCGTGGGGCCTGCTCGGCAACGGCATTCACAACTTCACCCATGAGCAGAGGCCCGCTCTTAGGATGTATTGCGCCGTCAATGACTCTCTCATGCTCTTCCAGGTTGAGGGGCTTGAAACTGTCAATCCACTCCTTGTGGCTTGCCTTGTCTATACGTTCGGTAATGAGTGCCAGCGTTTTTTTGCAGTCACCCAGAACGGCGACATCGGGCTTTACGTTTTTTCCGAATTCTGACTTGTCAATGTCAAGGTGAATTATCTTTGCCTGACGTGCGTAGAAGTTCACATCGCTGGTAACGCGGTCATCAAAGCGCATACCGACGGCAATCAGCACGTCGCACTGATTTGTCATTACGTTAGGCGCCAGGTTGCCGTGCATGCCAAGCATGCCCATGTTTAGGGGGTGACCCGATTCCAACGCTGACAAGCCCAACAGCGTGCGTGCAGCTGGGGCATCGGCCTTTTCAATGAAAGCCTTGAGTTCCTGCTCGGCATTGCCAAGCTCAACTCCGTGTCCCACCAGAACAAGAGGCTTCTTTGCGGCGTTTATAAGGTCTGCAGCGGCCTGGATTCTTTCTATGTCAGGGTCTGGCGCTGGAATGTAGCTGCGAATGAAATCAATCTTTTCGGGCTTGTAATCAATGGTTTCGTTCTGTGCATTTTTGGTGAAGTCAAGAACTACGGGACCCGGGCGGCCTGACTGCGCAATGTAGAATGCACGCGCAACAGCCCAGGGAATATCCTGAGCACGGCGTATCTGGTAACTCCATTTCGTTATCGGTTGGGTGACACCGACAAGGTCGATTTCCTGAAATGCATCTGTGCCAAGTGCATCTGTTCCAACCTGTCCGGCAATGACAACTATTGGCGTGCTGTCAAGCATGGCATCGCTTATGCCGGTCAGCGTGTTGGTGGCACCGGGACCGCTGGTTACTATGGCAACACCTGTCTTGCCCGATATGCGTGCATAGCCTTGGGCTGCATGGGTCGCGCCCTGCTCATGGCGTACTAGAATCTGCTTGAGTTCTGGACGGTGTGAGAATAGGGCGTCAAACACCCTGATAATGGTGCCGCCGGGGTAAACGAAAGTTGTGTCAACACCTTGGTCAAGCAGTGATTGTATGAGCGCTTCAGCGCCTGTCATGATATTTGCCATGCTGTTATTCAATTATTCTTGTACCGCCCTTGTCAGCCGAACTTACGGTGTTGGCATATGCCTTGAGGCTCTTTGGAACTATACGTTTACGAGTAAGCGGACGCATTGGTCTTGCGGTCAGTTCACTGTCGCTCAAACGTACGTTAATGCTTCGTGCAGGTATGTCAATGTCAATTATGTCGCCGTCAACAATCTTGCCTATTGCGCCGCCGTTCGCCGCTTCAGGCGATATATGTCCGATGCTCAGTCCCGATGTTCCACCGCTGAAACGGCCGTCGGTAATAAGAGCGCATTCCTTTCCGAGATGCTTTGACTTGATGTATGAGGTGGGGTAGAGCATTTCCTGCATGCCAGGACCACCCTTGGGGCCTTCATGAGTGATGACCACTACATCGCCAGCAACAATCTTGCCGCCAAGTATGCCGTCAACTGCATCTTCCTGTGAGTCGAATACCTTTGCAGGGCCTGAGAACTTCCATATTTTTTCATCAACGCCGGCTGTCTTTACAACGCAGCCGTCAATGGCGATGTTGCCTTTCAGGATTGCCAGACCACCGTCCTTTGAATAAGCGTGCTGCAGGTCGCGTATGCACCCTTCTGCGCGGTCTGTGTCAAAACTGTCATACATGCAGCTCTGTGCACCAAGCCGGTTGCAGAACCTGTTCGCCGGAGCCGATGCGTAAATGCGTCTGGCCTCAGCCGACGGATCGGCTTTTTCAAGGCTGTATTCATCGGTCAGCTGACCATAGGTCATACCTGTCACGTTCATTGCCTCTTCACTCAGAAGACCTCCCTTTTTAAGCTGCTGCATTATTCCAAGCACACCGCCGGCGCGTCCCACTTCCTGGACGTGATATTTCTGGGTGTTCGGGGCAACCTTGCACAGGCAAGGAACCTTGCGCGACAGCCGGTCAATGTCATCCATCTTGAAATCAACTCCGGCCTCGGTAGCCACTGCCAGCAGGTGCAGTACCGTGTTGGTAGAACCGCCCATGGCGATATCGAGTGTCATGGCGTTCTCAAAAGCCTGCTTTTTGGCAATGCTGAGAGGGAGAAGACTGTCGTCTCCGTTTTCGTAGTATGCAAGTGCATTTTTTACAATGAGTCTTGCGGCATCCTTCATAAGCTGCACACGGTTTGTGTGAGTCGCAAGAATGGTGCCGTTGCCGGGAAGAGCGAATCCCAGAGCTTCGGTCAGACAGTTCATGGAATTTGCAGTGAACATTCCCGAGCAGCAGCCGCAACCGGGGCATGCGCTGTCTTCAAGTGACCTGATATCCTCATCGGAATAGCTGTCATCGGCAGCCTTGATCATGGCGTCTATCAGGTCGACATGCTGTCCCTTCCATTCTCCGGCCTCCATCGGACCGCCGCTTACAAAGACTGTAGGTATATTCAGACGCATGGTGGCCATGAGCATACCCGGAGTTATCTTGTCGCAGTTGCTAATGCAGACAAGGGCATCGGCCTTGTGTGCATTGACCATATATTCCACGCTGTCGGCAATGATGTCTCGTGACGGCAGTGAATACAGCATGCCATCGTGTCCCATTGCTATGCCATCATCGATGGCTATGGTGTCGAACTCGGCTGCATAACAGCCCAAACGTTCAATTTCAGTCTTTACAATCTGTGCGGCTTCATGAAGGTGCGTGTGACCCGGCACGAACTGAGTGAATGAATTGGCAATGGCAATAATCGGCTTGCCGAACTGTTCTTTTCTCATGCCGTTTGCAACCCAAAGGGCACGGGCTGCGGCCATCCTACGGCCGGTAGTGCACTGGTCACTTCTCAATGGAATCTTCATATCGTTTTGTATTGTATTTTTTTATTCAAAAATCAGGGCCTTCCCCATTTCTGAGAGAGGCCCTGCGGTTCTATAAGTACCATGTGCGACCACTCTCAGCGCAATAGTCTTCTGACCACCACGGACACAGTGCTGACTGACGAAGAATGGCTTACCATGACTGCTTTTTCTTTTTTACAATCGCAAAGTTACTCTATTTTTTTACAAGGTGCAAGATATTCTGCACATTTTCACGCATAGTGACATGCTGGCAGAAGTCTTTTATGAAATGCGCCGATATTGGCAAAAAAAATATACCTTTGCATTTCGGTACGGGAATTGTATACGGTTGGAAAAATATAACACACTATATGGGTTTTAATGAATTAATTGGAAAGCTCTTCGGAAACAAGGCTGCGCGTGACGAGAAGGAAATACGTCCGTGGGTGGAGAAAATCAAGCAGGCCAGTCCGAAGTACGAAACAATGACCGCAGACCAGCTCCGTGAGTCATCAGCTCAAATCAGACAGAAGGTCCGCGATTTTGTCATACCGGAAAAAACGAAGATAGAAGAACTCAAGGCTAAGATTGAGGAGACAGAACTCGAAGACCGTGAATCGCTGTTCAATCAGATAGACAAGATGGAGAAAGAGGTTCTTGACCGCTATGAAGTGGTTTTGGACGAGGTCCTTCCCGATGTCTTTGCAATAATCAGGGAGACTGCAAAACGTTTTGCCGAAAACGAGACCGTTACTGTATGTGCAACTGATTTTGACCGTGATTTGGCCGCCCGTCATGACTTTGTTGAAATTGACGGAGACAGTGCCATCTGGCACAATCATTGGGTAGCCGGTGGCAACGACACTGTATGGAACATGATTCATTATGATGTCCAGTTGTTTGGCGGTGTCGTTTTGCATAAGGGAAAAATTGCTGAAATGGCCACCGGTGAGGGTAAAACGCTTGTCGCGACTCTGCCTGTTTTCCTGAATGCCCTGACCGGAAATGGTGTCCATGTGGTAACGGTGAATGATTATCTGGCCAAACGTGACTCGGAGTGGATGGGCCCGCTGTATATGTTCCATGGATTGAGCGTTGACTGCATTGACAAACATCAGCCCAATTCTGAGGCAAGGCGTAATGCGTACCGTGCCGACATTACCTTCGGTACTAACAACGAGTTCGGTTTTGACTACCTGCGTGACAATATGGCCGGCCGTCCCGATGAACTTGTTCAGCGCGGACATAACTATGCCATTGTCGATGAGGTGGACTCGGTTCTGATTGACGATGCCAGAACACCTCTTATTATATCGGGCCCAGTGCCTAAGGGCGATGATCAGATGTTTGAACAACTCCGTCCGCAGGTTGAACAACTTTTCGAGGCTCAGAAGAGACTTGCCACACAGTATCTGGCCGATGCACGCAAGAAGGTGCAGTCTGAAAACCAGGATGAGGTGGCCGAAGGTTTCCTTTCTCTATTCCGCAGTTTCAAGGCACTGCCAAAGAACAAGGCTTTAATCAAGTTCCTGAGCGAGCCCGGCATAAAGGTGGGAATGCAGAAGACCGAGGAAATCTATATGGAGGCGCAGAACAAGCGCATGCCCGAGGCTGTTGAACCGTTGTATTTCGTTATAGATGAAAAGCTGAACAGTGTTGATCTGACGGATAAAGGTGTTGAACTTTTGAGCGGCACCAATCAGGATCCTGAATTCTTCGTTCTTCCCGATATCGCAGCGCAGCTTTCGGAACTTGAAGGCCGTACGGAGCTTACAGCCGAGGAACGTCTTGAAAAGAAGGATAATCTGCTTACTGACTATGCTGTAAAGAGTGACAGAATACATACAATCAACCAGCTTCTCAAGGCATACTGTATGTTTGAGAAGGATGTTGACTACATCGTTACCGAGGACGGCAAGGTCAAGATTGTCGATGAACAGACGGGACGTGTAATGGAAGGACGCCGATGGTCAGACGGTCTGCACCAGGCTGTTGAAGCTAAGGAACGCGTCAGCATTGAGGCTGCGACCCAGACATTTGCGACCATTACATTGCAGAACTATTTCCGCATGTATCATAAACTGGCCGGTATGACCGGAACGGCCGAAACCGAAGCCGGTGAATTCTGGGATATCTACAAGCTCGATGTCGTTGTCATTCCTACCAATCGCCCGATTGCACGTATTGACCAGAATGACCGTATATACAAGACGAAGCGTGAAAAGTATAAGGCTGTAATAGAAGAGATTGAAAAACTTGTCAAAGCCGGTCGCCCCGTCCTGGTTGGTACTACATCGGTAGAAATCAGTGAGCAGCTCAGCCGTATGCTTACCATGCGCAAGATAGAGCACAATGTGCTGAATGCCAAACTGCACCAGAAGGAAGCGGACATTGTTGCCAAGGCCGGTCAGAAGAGCATCGTAACCATTGCCACCAATATGGCGGGACGTGGTACTGATATCAAACTGTCACCTGAGGTCAAGGCCGCCGGCGGTTTGGCCATCATCGGTACGGAACGTCATGAGAGCCGCCGTGTTGACCGCCAGTTGCGCGGTCGTTCCGGTCGTCAGGGTGACCCTGGTTCATCGGTATTCTTCATTTCACTTGAGGATAATCTGATGCGTCTGTTTGGCAGTGACCGTATTGCTCCGCTCATGGATAAGTTGGGACTGCAGGAGGATGAGATGATAGAAAACGGCTTCATTACAAAACGTATCGAACAGGCACAGAAGAAGGTCGAGGAGAACCATTTCGGTACCCGTAAGCGCTTGCTTGAATATGACGACGTAATGAACAAGCAGCGTACGGTCGTCTATGAAAAACGCCGTCATGCTCTGATTGGCGAGCGCATAGGCATGGATATAGCCAATATGATTTGGGACCGCGTAGCCGGTGCGGTGGAAAATTGTGCTGACTATGAAAGCCTGCAGCTTGAAGCGTTGCGCATACTGGCCATTGAACTGCCGTTCACAGCCGATGAATTCGATAAGATGAAACCCGATGTCTTGAGCGAGAAACTGTTTACCGCAGCAATGGAGAACTTCAAACGCAAGACAGACCGTATGTCGCAGATTGTCAATCCTGTAATTAAAAGGGTATATGAGGAACAGGGTGACCGCTTTGAGAACATTCTCATTCCGATAACCGATGGACGTCGTGTCTATCAGATTCCATGCAACTTGAAGCAGGCATACGAAACCGAAGGCAAGAGCGTGGTGACATCGTTCCAGAAAGCCATTCTGCTTCATTCCATTGATGAGTGCTGGAAGGAGAACCTTCGTGAACTGGACGAACTGAAGCAGTCGGTTCAGAATGCCAGTTACGAACAGAAGGATCCGCTGCTCATATTCAAGTTGGAATCGGTCACTCTGTTTGACAATATGGTGAACAAACTGAATGATCAGACCGTGACCATCCTTATGCACGGACAGATACCGGAACCTGACCCAAGTCAGGTGCGTCAGGCTCCGGCACAGCAGCCTCAGCGTCGGCAGTATAATGAGAGCAAGGCCGATTTGAATGACCCAAGTCAGCGTGCTGCTGCCGGTCGTGACACACGCCAGCAGGCTCGTGAACCTATCCGCGTAGACAAGACTCCCGGACGCAATGATCCATGTCCGTGCGGCAGCGGACTCAAGTTCAAGAACTGTCACGGCAAAAACATGTAACAAAAACAGATTCCAATAAGACAATCATGAAAATCAGTGAATCATCGTATCAGGAAATCAGGAAACTGATTCAGCTTGCTATTGAACCGTATTGCAAGCAGCAGGAACAGCCGGTAGTGACTGATATCCATCTCCAACCCGTACGTGAGACAGGAGAGTTTCTTGTATCGGATGATGATCATGTGCTTGCATCATCCCGGTTATCCGATTTGTCGGAGATTCCGGAGGATGTTTTTTATGATGTTATGGAGAATTCGCTGAAGAGCGTGCTCAAACTGATTGACCGTGAGCGGCCGTTGGACCAGTTGTCAATTTGGAAACCTTTCTCTTTCGTATTGGCCGATGATGAGGGTGAAACAATTACTGAACTGATGCTCTTTGACGAAGACAACACCTTGTTGAGCCAGGGTCTGATGCAGGGATTGGAAGAGGATCTGGACAAGTTCCTCAATGATTTGCTGGAAATATAGGAATCAATGATTCCGTCACATTTTATATAAAGTTAAAGCGCTCCGGACAGGGCGCTTTCTTTTTTTTTTGTATCAGAATTGTGACAAATGCTAAAAATGGCTAAATGTGGTATCCTGGACAGAAAACTTTTAATGGCGTCTTGAGTTTTTGTGTACATTTGCAACCTGAAACATACAAGTGTGGTTTATGTTTGTTTTAACAAATAGGGAAGAACTGCGTCCCATTGTGGTAGAAACCGCTTTGGAGATGTTTATGAAGGATGGGTATCTGACTGTCCGTATGGATGACATTGCAGCCAAACTGTCCATCTCAAAACGCACGCTGTATGAAATGTTCCAGAACAAGGAGCAGTTATTGACAGAATGTATGGAGGTACATTCAAAGACCATGGCAGAGAGAACTGCCCATGAGATAGAAATGGAAGGCGATATCCTTTCTGTCATGCTGAGATATCTTGAAATCGTGGTTGCCGAATCACATAATGCGAACCGCATTTTTTTTGACAATCTTGACAAATATCCCAAGTTCAAGAAAATATTTGTTCAGAATACGGAAAGAGTCAGGTCGCAGATCCGCCAGTATATGGATTTGGGGGTCAAACAGGGCGTTTTCCGTAATGATGTGAATATGGACATTGTCATGAAAGCATTCGCTGCTATGGGGCGTATGGTCAACAGCAGCGAAATGAAAAAACAATATCCATACGAACAGCTGGTGAATGATTCCATTGTCCTGTTATTGCGGGGCATTGCAGCACCGAAGGGAATGGAAATGCTTGAAAAGTACAGATACAAAAACAGACAATAGACAATGAAAAGACGTTTTTTCAGTAGAGTGATGATGACATTGGCTGCCGTTGTTGCGGCGGTTTCTGCCTATTCACAGGAGTCAGACCAGATTCTGAAGCTGACACTTGACGATGCTCTTGGTATAGCTCTCAGTGAGAACCCTACAATCAAGGTTGCAGATCAGCAGATTGAGGTCAAGAAAATCAGCAGGAATGAAGCATGGCAGTCGCTTCTGCCCAGCGCCGATCTTAGCGGTACCATCCAGTATACGGTTCTTGCCGCTGTCATGAAATTGAACGATATGGAGTTCAAGATGGGTAAGGATAATACCAGCACATGGAACGGACAGTTTCAGGTCAGCCTTCCACTCTTTGCCCCTACTGTCTACGCTACCATGAATCTGACCAAGAGCGACCTTGAGAATGCCATAGAACTGAGCCGAAGCTCACGTCTTGATCTTATCAATCAGGTAACCAAAGCATATTACCAGGTAATTCTGGCTCAGGATAGTTACGATGTACTTTGCAAGAGTTTTGAACAGGCGCAGAAGAACTTTGACCTGGTGAACTCAATGTATGAACTGGGCGGTACAAGCGAATATGACAAAATCAGTGCTGAGGTTCAGGTGCGTAGCATGAATCCGTCGGTAATCCAGGCGCGTAATGCCGTTTCCATGGCAAAACTTCAGTTGCTGGTACTCATGGGCATATCGGCCGATACTGAAATATCAATTGAAAACAGTCTCGAGGATTATGAGGAACAGATGTATGTCGAGGCTCTTGACAATTCCAGCTATTCACTTGAAAACAACACCAATATCCGACAGCTTGACCTTAATGCCACCATGCTGAACCAGACTCTGACTGTCCAGAAAATGAACTTTCTCCCTACTATGGCACTGTCAGGCTCATATGCGTTCCAGTCAATGTATAACGAAGACTGGAATCTTGGCAACTATTCATGGGCAAAGAGTTCAAGTGTGGTGCTGTCTTTGTCGGTTCCTGTTTTCAGGATGAGTAATTTTACAAAGATGCGCAGCACAAGGCTTCAGATAAACCAGTTGTCACAGAACCGTGACTATACCGAGCGCCAGCTTGAGATGCAGGTCCGCAACTGTCGTGACAATATGAGTGCCAATGCCGAGCAGGTGGCAAGCAACCGCGAGGCCATACAGCAGGCGGAGAAGGGGCGTGAAATAGCAAGCAAGCGTTATGAAATAGGTAAGGGCACCATTCTGGAACTGAATAATTCCGAAGTGTCACTTACACAGGCAAAACTTACTTACAGCCAGTCAATTTACAACTATCTGGCCGCCAAGGCCGATCTTGACAAAGTCCTTGGCGTTGATGACAATCTGAACATTGATAATGAAAACAAATAAAGTGCATAATATGAAAGCATTCAGAATTTCAGGAATTGCTCTTTGCATGGCGCTGATGGCATCGTGCGGGCAGAAGAAACAGACCGAAGAAACCCGGTCTCAGGAGTCACAGACTGCACAGGCTGCAAGATCTACAGTGAAACTGGCTACTGTAGTTGAAGAGCCTGTTGACCAGCTTCAGGTTTATTCCGCTACAATTGTCGGTGAGGTCAGGAACAATATCGCTCCTGCCAGTCCTGCACGTATCAAGAATATAAATGTGGAGGTAGGCGACAACGTCAGAAAGGGACAGATTCTGGTTGAGATGGACGAGACAAATCTGAGCAATCAGGAAATGCAACTTAAGAACCTGGAAACCGAATTCAACCGCGTTGATCAGTTGTATCAGGTAGGTGGCGTTTCACAGTCAGAATGGGAAGCCATGAGTCTGCAGCTTGAAGTAGCCCGCAAATCATACAAGACATTAAAGGAAAACACCAGACTGGAAAGTCCTATAGACGGTGTCGTAACTGCACGTAATTATGACAACGGCGACCTTTATGGAGGCCAGGCCATTCTTGTGGTTCAGAAAATCACCCCGGTAAAGTTGACCATCAATGTTTCAGAGCAGTATTATTCAATGGTGAAGAAGGGTGATCAGGTCGCAATAGAACTGGATGCATATCCGGGTAAGACATTCACCGGCAAGGTATCACTTATTTATCCTACCATAGAATCGATGACCCATACATTCCCGGTTGAAATTCTGGTTGACAACCGTAACCAGTTGCTGCGTCCTGGAATGTTCGCACGTGCTACCCTGAATCTGGGAACTGAAAATCATGTCGTTGTTCCTGACATCGCCATTGTCAAGATGGCCGGTTCAGGTGACCGCTATGTATATGTCTATGAAGACGGCAAGGTAAGCTACAGGAAAGTGGAGCTCGGACAGCGTCTTGGAGACCGCTATGAACTCATCTCGGGCGTTCCGAACGGTGCACAGATAGTCGTTGCCGGCCAGGCCGGTATCAATGACGGAATGGAAGTTGAAGTAATCAAGTAAAAACAGCAAACCATGAGCTTATACGAAGGTTCGGTCAAAAGACCAATTCTTACTGCGCTCTGTTTTGTGGCTGTGGTTGTTTTCGGTATATTTTCATATACCAAGCTGCCGATTGACCAGCTGCCTGACATAGAGACCAACACCATCATGGTGTTTACATACTACAACGGTGCAAGTGCATCGGACATAGAAAACAATATTTCGCGTCCGTTGGAGAATACTTTGAACAGTTGCAGTTACATAAAGCACATCACGTCAAAGTCATCGGAAAACGTATCGGTCATACAGCTGGAATTCGAGTATGGACACGATATCGATGATCTGACCAACGATGTCCGTGACAAACTTGACATGATTGCCAACTCGCTTCCGGATGGAGCGCAGGCGCCAATCATCTTCAAGTTCGATACCAGCATGCTGCCCATCATGATGCTGTCTGTACAGGCAAATGAAAGCCAGAACGCCCTTTACAAGATTCTTGATGAGAATGTGGTGAATCCTCTTGCCAGAATTCCCGGTGTAGGCACTGTGTCGGTGACAGGCGCACCTGAACGCGAAATATACGTTTACTGTGATCCCGCCAAACTTGAGGCTTACAATCTGACCATTGAGGCCATTGCATCGATTATCAGCCAGGAGAACCGCAGCATACCTTCCGGTAACCTGGATATCGGTAACGAAACTTTTGCGCTCCGCGTCGACGGCGAGTTCCGTGACCCGATGGATATGAAGAACTTGGTGGTTGCATCGGTAGGCGGCCGTAATGTATATCTGTCCGATGTGGCTGTCATTTCCGACCGCACACAGGAACGTGCCCAGGAATCATATAACAACGGTCAGCAGGGTGCCATGATGATTATCCAGAAGCAGACCGGTGCAAATACCGTTGAAATATGCCGCAAGGTCAACGAAGCTCTTCCTGAACTGCAGAAGAATCTGCCGAGCGACATTCACATAGGTATAATAAACGATGGCTCTACAGACATCCTGATGACGGTCAATTCTCTGGCCGAGACAATTATCTATGCTTTGCTGTTCGTCGTGCTGGTCGTTTACCTGTTCACAGGACGTTGGCGCGCCACGGTTGTTGTGGCTGTTACCATACCGCTGTCACTGATCGCCTCTTTCATCTATCTGTTTGTTACCGATGGCTCATTGAATATCATTTCACTGAGTTCGCTTACCATTGCAATCGGTATGGTGGTCGATGATACCATTGTTGTATTGGAAAACATCACCACACATATTGAACGCGGTGCGGCACCGAAACAGGCCGCTATCCATGCTACTAACGAAGTGGCTGTGTCGGTAATGGCGTCAACGCTGACAATCTTTGCCGTATTCTTCCCCCTGACCATGATCAGCGGTATGACCGGTGTCATGTTCAAGCAGCTTGGCGGCATGATGTGTATAATAATAGGTATCTCGCTTGTTGTGTCACTGACCCTCACGCCAATGCTCTGCTCACGCATGCTGAAACTTGAGAAGAAGTCCAACCGTGTACATGAGGTACTTTACGGCCCGATACAGAAGGCACTTGACGGACTTGACCGCTGGTATAGCGCACGCATCAATCATGCCGTACGTCACCGTGGATGGGTAGTCGCAATATGCATCGTCTTTTTCGTACTTTCATTGTTCACGGCAAAGAACCTGAAGTCCGAGTTCTTCCCGGCCGACGAACAGTCACGCATCAGTGCCACCATCTATATGCCTATGAACACCAATACGGACCGTTCGAAATATGTGGCTGCCGAATTGGCGGATGTATGGATGAAACGTTACGAAGGTGACCTTGTTACCTGTAACTACCGTGTCGGTGCTGCCGATGAGAACAATACATTCGCAGCCATGCAGAGCAATGGTACGCATATCATATCATTCACACTTTCATTCAAGGAACTTGATGAGCGCAGCGTGTCATCGGCCACTGTCGTTGCACAGATGCGTGCCGATCTTAACGCACGGCCTGAAATCGAACGCTTCATGGTTACCGAAGGCGGTGGCATGAGTATGGGCGGCGCATCATCGGCCGAGTTTGAAATATACGGTTATGATTTTGATGCTACAGACAAGGTCGCTGCCGAATTGCTTGCTGCAATGAAGGAAGTCAAGGGTGTCGGTGAAGCCTATATAAGCCGTGAACAGTATCAGCCGGAGTATCAGGTGGTATTTGACCGCGAAAAACTTGCCCAGCACGGATTGAATCTCTCCACTGCCGCTACATATCTGCGTAACCGCATCAATGGTGCTACGGCATCGTACTTCCGTGAAGACGGTGAGGAATATTACATAAAAGTCCGTTATGCTCCGGAATTCAGAACGGAACTTGACGATATTGAGAATATCCTGCTCTACGGTTCTGGTAACAATGCCGTCAGAGTCAGGGATCTGGGTCATCTGGAAGAGACATTCACGCCTCCTACCATCCAGCGTAAGGACCGTCAGAGAATCAACACCGTAACCTGTATGATAGCCGGAGGCTCAGCCCTCAGTGAGGTCGTCGAGGCAGGACAGGCAATCATAGACAGGATGGATCTGCCCGATGGCGTTACCGTCCAGGTTGCCGGTGACTACGAGGAACAGCAGGATTCATTCAAGGATATGGGTACCCTTGGATTGCTGATAATTCTGCTCGTGTTCATTGTCATGGCAGCCCAGTTCGAATCGCTGACATTGCCATTCCTTATAATGTTCTCAATCCCGTTTGCATTGAGCGGCGTGCTTATTGCGCTGTTCCTGACAGGCACGACACTGAACCTCATGAGCCTTCTCGGTGCCATCATGCTTATCGGTATTGTGGTAAAGAACGGTATCGTTCTCATCGACTTTACGGGCCTTTGCCGTGAACGTGGCATGTCTGCCATTCACGCAACCGTAACGGCTGCCCGTAGCCGTCTGCGTCCGGTGCTCATGACAACGCTGACAACCATTCTGGGTATGATACCTATGGCTCTCAGCCATGGCCAGGGCTCGGCTATGTGGCGGCCTTTGGGCATATCGGTCATCGGCGGTCTGACGGTGTCAACCATTCTGACCCTCGTCCTTGTTCCCACTCTGTACTGCATAAGCCAGGGCGTTGGAATAAAGAAGGCACGCCGCAAGCATCGCAAGCAGCTTGAACTTGCTGCATACTGGGCTGCCAACAAGGAACAGTTCATCCATGACAAGACTGCCCGCATTGAAAACAAGTAACAGGAAAAATCATGAAATCAATACTGATAACATTTGACCAGGTCTATACGGAACGTATAATTGACCTTCTGACCACGAACAACTGCCGCGGCTTCTCCATGGTGGAGCAGCTGCAGGGCAGAGGTTCAAAGACAGGTGAACCGCACTATGGAAACCATGCATGGCCTTCCATGTGTTCCGGTATAATAGCGGTGACCGATGATGACAAAGTTGACGTCATCCTGGACAAACTCCACCAGATGGATGTTGCCACTCCCAAACTGGGATTGAGGGCTTTTGTCTGGAATATTGAAAAAACTGTCTGAATTTCCGCCACTTCCCGTACCGGCTCTTCCCTGAAGGGACGCCGGAGGGCGGCAATTGAAGGCTGGGCAAGCACCTATTACAGGTTACTTGTCCAGCCTTGTGCTTTCAGTTCGATTTCCTGCCCTGACTTCAGGACAAGATGACGTCCAAGTTCGGGCCTTGTCATGTGGCCTATCAGTTTGACATCCTTGAGTTGGATTACCTTGTCGTGGCATGTCAGCGGAACGGTAAACAGAAGCTCGTAGTCTTCGCCTCCGTTCAGTGCGCATGTATATACATCCATATTGAACTCTTCGGCCATTACAGCGGTCTGATAGTCAATGGGAATACGCTCCTGATATACGCTGCACCCGGTGCTGCTCTGCTTGCACAGGTGTATAAGTTCCGATGAAAGACCATCGGAAATGTCCATCATGGATGTGGGCTGGATTCCGGCCTCGCGCAGTTCCTTGACAATATCACCGCGGGCTTCAGGCTTGAGCTGGCGTTCCAGCAGATATTCCTTGCCTGCGAAGTCGGGGCTGAAAGCCTGATCGCCGCTATGTTCCGTTGAATTGAATACGGCTTTCTCGCGTTCAAGCAACTGTAGGCCCATGTACGCAGCACCAAGATTGCCCGATACGCAGATCAGGTCATTCTGCCCTGCGCCGCTGCGCAGGACCGCCTGGCCTTTTTCGCATTCTCCAATACAGGTTATGCTTATGGCGAGTCCCGTCAGGGACGATGTCGTATCGCCGCCTACAATGTCAACTCCGTGACGCTGGCAGGCCAGCTGTAGCCCTGCGTAGAACTCCTCCATGTCTTCAACGGTGAAGCGCTTGCTTAAGGCGACGGAAACTGTCAGTTGGCGTGGAGTGCCGTTCATTGCGTATATGTCTGAAATGTTCACCATTGCCGATTTGTAGCCGAGATGTTTCAACGGCATGTATGTAAGGTCAAAATGAACGCCCTCCATGAGCATATCGGTTGTTACCAGAACCTGCTTGTCCTTATAGTCAAGTATTGCCGCATCATCACCGACACCTTTTACGGTCGATTCGTTCTGCAGCTCGATTTCTTTGGTAAGGTGGTCTATCAGACCAAATTCGCCAAGTTGTGAAATATTGGTTTTTCCCTGCTGGCCCATGTATTTAATGTTTGAATGATTTTACGTGTTCCAATATGATGCTGTCAAACAACTCCTGCTCTCTGACAAGTGCGACTTTGATAGGAAGTATGAATATGCGTTTCTTCAATTGCTCCGGCAAATCCATGCCTTTCAGCCGTGCTTCATCCTTTTCAGTGGTGACTATTATGGCGTCGGCTCCCATACTGTTGACACTGGCGCTTATTCTGTCAATGTCGCTTCTGCTGAAACTGTGATGGTCAGGGAACTGGATCAACTCAACCTGATTTGAGAAGGTTCTCATGTAGTCGACCATGGGTTGTGGACGTGCAATTCCCGCCATAACCAGAATGGGCGGATTGGCGGCCACTTCCGAACCTTTCTTCATGGCGCGCAGGCTTTCATATTTGAATGTGGTGAAGAATACTTTCTGATTCTCCCTGACAGCTATACGTGCCGATGCCTTATCCATGACGGAACAGTCAAGACCTGCCGGGCATTTCGTGAATATTATGATATCTGCTCTTTTGCGTCCCGATGCACTTTCTCTCATACGTCCTGCAGGCATCACCATATCGTCAAGTATGTTGCGGTTCCAGTCAACCAGAAGAATGTTGAGCGAAGGCCTGACGCTGCGGTGCTGGAATGCATCATCAAGGATTACCGTATCAATTCCGCGGCTGGACAGCATCTCAATTCCGTGTACCCGGTCTTCATCGACCGCTACGGTGACATTTGGAAAAAGGCGGCTGATCTGGAGAGGCTCATCGCCTATTGCCCGGGCATCGGTATCTTTATCGGCCAGAATGAAACCTTTGGTGCTCCGGCCGTATCCGCGGCTTAGAACTGCAGTGTTTCCGTTCCCGTCCAGTATATCAATAAGGTACTGTACGTGGGGCGTCTTGCCTGTCCCGCCTACGGTGATATTGCCTACCGATATTACAGGGAAACCGAATGTGCGGCCCGACAATATGTCCTTGTCATAGCAGAGGTTACGGACTGCCATTGCCAGTCTATAGAGGAAAGACAATGGTGCCAACAGTGGATAAGTCTTGAATTGTCCTTTCATTTCCAAGTGCAAAATTAAGCAAATTATACATCAGTTTCAGCAAAAAGGGGAGTGCGCATTCAATTAGTCTGTTCCAATTCCATTTTTTTTAATGTTTTAAGAATAGGAGGTGATGTTATTCGGCGAAAATGTTGTAATTTGCACCCGATTTTAGACGCTATGCCATGTAGTGCCTTAAGGAAAGATGCTCGAGTGGTTGAAGAGGCACGCCTGGAAAGCGTGTATACGTCAAAAGCGTATCCGGGGTTCGAATCCCCGTCTTTCCGCACTGGTCTTTTGAAATTTTGATAAAAGTATAATATTAACAATTAACAAAACTAACTGAAAATGAAAAAGGTATTTGCATTCGTTGCAATGATGGGACTCCTTTCATTTGGAGTTTGCCAGACAATCAATGCTCAAGAGGAAGCTGCTGCCGAGGCCGCTACTGAAGAGATTGCTCAGGACGATTCAACAGCTGTTGATTCAACCGCAGTGGAAGCTGCTGAAGAAGAAGTTGAAGAAACCGCTGTCGAAAAGGAAGAGACAGCTGAAAAGCAGGGTCTTCACAAGAACCTCAAGATTAAGTTCATTGAAGGTAACGCAGGCTTCATGTCACTCGTTGCCATCGCTCTTATACTTGGCCTTGCTCTCTGCGTTGAACGTATCATCTTCCTCAGCCTTTCGGAGATCAACAGCAAGAAGCTTCTCGAAGACATTCAGGCTGCTCTTGAAAACGGCGATGTTGAAGGTGCAAAGACAATCTGCCGCGAAACCCGCGGTCCTGTCGCTTCAATCTGCTATCAGGGTATGATGAGAATTGACGAAGGTCTTGACGTAGTTGAGCGTTCAGTCGTATCATACGGCAGCGTCTGCGCTTCAAACCTCGAAAAGAACCTCTCATGGATTACATTGTTCATTGCAATGGCTCCTTCACTCGGATTTCTTGGAACTGTGATCGGTATGGTGCAGGCCTTCGATAGAATTCAGGAAGCAGGCGATATCTCTCCGACCGTTGTAGCCGGCGGTATGAAGGTCGCTCTTATCACAACCATTTTCGGTATTATCACAGCTCTTATTCTTCAGGTATTCTACAACTACATTCTGAGCAAGGTCGAAGCTCTCAACACTGACATGGAAGATTCATCAGTCAGCCTGCTCGACATCATCATGAAGTACAACCTGAAGTTCAAGAAGTAAAAAAACAAACTCCAATTATGGAAAACGAGAATAAACAAATAAAGGCTTCTAAGTGGGCATTAGGTATTCTCTGTATCCTTTCTGCAATTGTACTGGTTATGTTCTATTGCATTGGAGCAGACAATACCGAATTCCTCAACGACAGCAACCTGAAAGCACCTCAGTTTACCGGACTCCTCATCGTATGGATGTATGTTATGGTGATTCTGACTGCAGGCGCTGTTCTTGGCTTTGGCATCAGTGCCGGAATCAAGAATATGAAGGTCAAGACCAAGAGCGACAGAGGCGGTTTTGCCGGTATCGTTATTCTGATTACAGCTGCAGTGGTTATTGTGTCATATCTCCTTGGCAGTACAGAGCCTGTCAAGACCGGCGAGGAACTGGTTGACAAGGTTGGCACACTTAAGCTTACTGATACCTGTCTGCTTTCAACATACGTATTGGTTGTAGCAGCGGCTGTCTGCACTGCCCTGTCAATGGTAGGTGTATTCAAGTCAAAGAAGTAACCGAACCTGGAAAAGAGAAACAAGTTATGGGAAAAAGCAATAGAAAAGTTCCCGGACTGAATGCGTCATCAACAGCTGACATCTCGTTCATTCTGCTGATATTCTTCCTTATCACCACATCAATGGATACGGACACGGGTCTTTCCCGCCGTCTACCTGAATGGGATCCCAATGCACAGGAGGAAGAAGTCAAGATTAAGGCGCGCAACATTATGACTGTTCGCGTTAATTCAAGCAATGAGATTTATGTTAAGAATGGCGTAATAAATCGTGTAATTGAGATTGATGAGCTCAAGGATATTGCCAAGGAGTTCATTGTCAATCCGGATGACAATCCTGAACTGCCTGCAAAGGAAGAATATGATGTTCCGGGTTTCCGTGTAGTCATCACTACGATGAAACATACCATTTCATTGCAGACTGACCGCGATACCAATTATGAGGTTTATTTCAAGGTCCAGAACGAATTATCAAAGGCATACAACGAGCTTAGGGATGTTTGGTGTCGTCAGACATTCGGAAAATCATGGAACAGTTGCGATGACGACGAACGTGCATTCGCCAAGGCCATGTATCCGTCAAAGATTTCTGAAGCCGAGCCGAAAACTTATGGAACCGCACAGTAATTATGAGTAAATTCAGAAGCAACGGAAAAAGGGAAATGCCGGAGTTGAACACTTCGTCACTCCCGGACTTGATCTTCTCGGTGTTATTCTTCTTTATGATGGTAACGTCAATGAGAGAAGTAACGCTCAAGGTACAGTTTACTACACCGAGCGGTACCGAAATCGAGAAGCTTGAAAGGAAGTCTCTGGTCTCCTACATTTACATCGGACCTCCAACGAAGGACTACAGAGCTGCTTTGGGTTCGGCTTCACGTATCCAGCTCAACGACAAGTTTGCTGAACCGTCGGCAATTCGCGAGTATGTCAAGCAGGAGCGTGAAAGCATGACATCACAGAAGGATGTACCTTTCATGAAGATGTCTGTCAAGGCCGATGTAAATACTCATATGGGTATTATTACAGATGTAAAACAGGAGCTCAGAAAGGCTCAGGCTTTGAATCTTGTATATTCGGCCACATTTGATAAGAAAAAGTAACAGATAAAGTTACAGGTGTACTTTAAAAAAAGTCTTCGGAATATCTCCGGAGGCTTTTTTTTGTGATTCATTCATCTATCTGACGTTTTTGCGTATCCGCCATTGCGGCGGGTAAAGGTTGTTGGCCCGGTTTCCCAGGTTCTTGACGAATCCCAATGGCTGATTCATGTAAGTAGCAAGCAAATATCCTTTTGGACGGTTGTCGAAGCGCAAGACATCACCATGCAGGTAATCCAGAGCCTGCTGCAGTGACAGATCGACTTGAGGAAACTCTTCACTCGTTTTGCCGCTGAGTGCCAGCGATTCCGATGGGGTATAGTCTTTGCCCTTGGCAAACGCCACTTCAATACCGCAAGTCAGGCAGTAAAGACGGTCGCTTATGGCTTTCATTTCCGGTGCTATGGTTCGTGGCATGGCTATTATGCTTTCTCCCGACTTTTCCAGTATGCAGTCATAATCAGTGTCAATCATCTCACGGCAAGACTTGTCTTCTTTGATTGCAGAATATTTTTTCTGACTGGCGTATCCGGCGGATTTCCTTAAGACAGCCAGGAAAAAGCCTTCTCCACGGCTGCTGCCCGGAAGAAAATGGAAACAGGGAATGCTGTGTCCACAGTACGCGCCCGATATCCCAAGACCTTCGGGGCATGAAATTGACACAGGCTTCGCTCCCAATTCGTGGCATATCCATTCAACATTATCCTCATCCTCTTTGCTGTTGAAAGTACAAGTACTGTAAACAAGGTGTCCACCAGGTTTTAGTGCAGTCCAGACATCTCGCAGAATATCACGCTGGCGTGAAGCACATATATCTACAGCTTCGGGAGTCCAATCCAGTACGGCAGTGTCATCCTTGCGGAACATGCCTTCGCCGGAACAGGGAACGTCGGTCAGCATTATGTCAAACTGCAAGCCGCTGGCTCCAATCTGTGCAGGGGTGTTGCATGTTACAATGGTGTTGTCACATCCCCATTTCACTATATTCTCAGCAAGAATCTGCGCTCTTGAACGCTGAATTTCATTGGCAACGAGAATGCTGCCTGCCGGAAGCGTTGACGCCGCCAGAGTTGATTTGCCTCCCGGTGCGGCGCAAAGGTCCAACATGGTAACCGGTGAACTGACTATCTGTCTTAATGCGTGCTCCACGAACATGGAGGAGGCTTCCTGTACGTAGTAGCAGCCGGCGTGTAAAAGAGGATCCATAGTAAACAGAGGCCTCTCTGTCAGATACCATCCATGGCTTGACCAAGGCACGCGACTTTCAAACGGGATGTGCGACAACTGACAGGGTTTGGCGGGATTCAGTCGTATGCTTGTCACTGCATCGGTGCCTGTAATCGCGCTTATGAGCCGTGCGGTGGCATCGGTCCCTATGAGGCCCTGCATCTGATCTGTGAAATCGGCAGATAATTCCATTCTCTGTTATTTCCAAAACTGGGGCGAAGATAAGAAATTTGATTAAATTTGCAGTAAATCAAAGCCCGCTCTTATGAAACAGTATCTTGACCTGTTACAGCGCATTCTTGATGAAGGCGTGGAGAAAGGTGACCGTACGGGAACCGGAACGCTGAGTGTGTTCGGCCACCAGATGCGTTTCAACCTTCAGGAGGGATTTCCTCTGCTTACTACAAAGAAACTGCATTTGAAGTCCATCATTTACGAACTGCTGTGGTTTCTGAACGGTGATACCAATGTGAGGTATCTTCAGAATAACGGTGTGAGAATATGGAACGAATGGGCCGATGAGAACGGCGAACTGGGGCCTGTCTATGGCAAGCAGTGGCGCGCCTTTGAGACACTGGACAAGGACGGAAACCGCGTGGTTGTGGATCAGATACAGGACATTGTCAATCAGTTGAAGAACAATCCGGACAGCCGCCGTATGCTGGTATGCGCATGGCATCCAGGTCAGACTGACTATATGGCTCTGCCCCCATGCCACACGATGTTCCAGTTCTATGTGGCAAACGGAAAACTCTCGCTCCAGCTCTATCAGCGCAGCGCGGACACGTTCCTGGGCGTTCCTTTCAATATTGCATCGTATGCATTGCTGGACATGATGATGGCACAGGTGTGTGGACTCAAACCCGGAGAGTTCATTCATACCACCGGCGACACCCATCTTTACCTGAATCACATAGAGCAGGCCAGGCTTCAGCTGACAAGAGAACCCAGAAAGCTTCCTGTAATGAAAATCAATCCGGATGTGAAGAGTATCTTTGATTTCAAGTTCGAGGACTTCCAGCTTGAAGGCTATGACCCGCATCCCCATATCAAGGCTGACGTGTCCGTATGATTTCAATTATTGTGGCAGTAGCCCGGAACAGGGCAATAGGTCTGAATGGAGACCTGATTTATCACCTTTCGTCGGACTTGAAACGTTTCAAGACACTTACCACAGGCAACACCGTGGTCATGGGACGCAAGACTTTTGATTCGCTTCCAAAGGGTGCACTTCCAAACCGCAGGAACATTGTCCTTTCGCGCCAGGCCGGACTGCAGTTGCCTGGGGCGGAAGTTTACGCTTCGCTTGATGATGCCTTGAAAGCCTGTGGCAACGATGAAAAGGTGTATGTCATGGGAGGTGCACAGGTGTATGAACAGGCTTTGCCTCTGGCCGATGAATTGCAGATAACTCTGGTCCATGACACTCCTGC
Source organism: Bacteroidaceae bacterium (assembly GCA_045640885.1). Taxonomy (GTDB): domain Bacteria; phylum Bacteroidota; class Bacteroidia; order Bacteroidales; family Bacteroidaceae; genus Colenecus. Next base: position 78,312 of record JAZUFX010000043.1, read on the forward strand.
GGAGGCCGATGCATTTTTTCCGGATTTCCTGACCTGTGGAGAGTGGAGACTGGTGGAGCAGGAAGACTGCGAGCCTGACGAAAGGAATCCATTCCCGTATTCATTCAAGACTTACAGGAAACCCTGACATCAGTACATGCCGTAGGTCGTGCGCAGTACCCTGAATTCGGTACGGCGGTTCAGCTGATTACAGATTTCCTGCTGCTGTCCGTCAAGTGTCATGATGAATTGTTCGCTCAGGACATTGCCTTCTTTAAGGAAAGTGTTTCCTTCGGCCTGTTTCTTCGACACCGTGACAGGCCTGGTCTCCCCGTATCCCCTTGGAGTAAGCCGGGCCTGTTCAATACCTTTGCCTGTCAGATAGTCAACAACGCTTTCGGCACGTTGCTGTGACAGCCTGAGGTTATAATCGTCATTTCCTATGTAGTCGCAGTGAGCGCCCAGCTCAATTGTCACGTTGGGATTGTCATTGAGCAATGAAACCAGCTGGTCAAGAGATGACGTTGATTCCGTTGTCAGTCTGGCACTGCCGAACTCAAAGAATATATTGTCAATGAGAACCGGCTTTGATATGGACGACAGCGGGAACTGAAGCACATACTCACGGTCTTCGTTCGTGCTGTCGGCCGTAAGTGTCTGCTTGTAGTTCATGAAACCGCGATTTGTGGCAAGCATGACATAACTGACGCCCGGAGTGACACGTTCAGAAAACGAACCGTCTTCTTTGAGTCCTATTTTTTTGTTTGTGCCGTCATTCCCGACCATATATACCGTGGCTCCGGGCAGTTCGTATTCATCTTTTTCATATACCCATCCGATAAGCGTATGTACTGTTTCGGGCAGTTCGAAATCATAGATATGGTCACGTCCGCGTGCGTCGCCCCTGTTTGACGAGAAGAATCCGCGGGTGCGATGCCCCTCGAATGTCATGCCGAAGTCATCGGCCGGTGAGTTTATCGGGCTGCCCATATTGATGACCGTCCATACGGTGTCATTCAGATGTGCGCAGAATATGTCAAGGCCGCCCATGCCTGGATGTCCGTCCGATGAGAAGTACAAATCACCATTTGTCCTGAATGTAGGGAACATTTCGTTGCCGGGAGTATTGATTTGCGGCCCAAGATTCTCGGCTCCCACAAGGCTGCCGTCCAATGGCACTCTCCATATGTCCTTGCCACCGTAGCCGCCTTCCATGTCCGATACAAAATACAACCACTTGCCGTCGGCCGATACGGCGGGATGGGCGTAGTTGACGCTGGAGTCCTGTTTTTCGGAGTACGGCTTGCCTTCGCCCCAGCTGGCATCGCTGCGGTGTGATTCCATAAGTTGTGCCATACGCGGCTCGGCTGCGTCCCATGCCCCGTAAGTGTAATACATAGTCTGGAAATTGGGGCTGAATGCCGCGATTCCGTCCTCGAATTCGCTGTTCGGCCCGCCATCGATATGGACTGGCTTCTGCCATTTGCCGTTTTCGTCCTTTGTCGATATGAAAAGGTCGCAGCTTTTCATTCCGGTAATGGGGTTGATATCGGTACCGGAACATTCCTTTCTGACCGATGTGAAAACAATCTGGTCATATCCCATGCTTGAAAATACCGGTGACCAGTCCGCATAGCGCCCGTTGAATACCGGGTTCTTCTTTACTGTAAAACGGGTGGGGTTCTCCTTCAGTTCGGTCTGCAGTTCACAAGATTCAAGGCCTGCTCTTGCCAACTGGTCCTGAGGTGACAGTTCAAGGTATTTCAGGTAGTTGTTACGCGCATCGTTCACCTTGCCGTCCTTCAGCTGCATATCGGCAAGACTGCGCAGCGCCGTGCTGTCATGATAGGCATATTTCACGGCATTCTTATATGCCGTTATTGCCTTTGTCACTTGTGATATATGCCGATATGATTCTCCGAGCTTGAAGGCTGTCTGACCCCGCAGAGCCTTCTCGTCGGGTTTCAGTGCCGAATATGCCTTCTTGTAAAATGATGCCGCCTGATTGTATTCGCCAAGGGCAAAACTGCCATCGCCCTTGTGTATGTTCATTTCGGCCGCGCATCCTGACAACAGGGCGCAGACACACAAAAATGTTATGCGGCGGAGAACCTTCATACACTATTAACTGAAAACCTGCGGCATTATTGTAGCAGACGCGATGAATTGTCGGCCATTACATCATGGACTATTCCGCTGACCATCTGCTTCAACTCATCGATAAACTGCGTGGGACTGTATTTGCCGCGTTCAATCTCACGCAGGCGCTTCTCCCAGATACCGGTAAGCTCGGCGCTCTTGAGCAGTTCTTCGTGAATAATGCCTATCAGACTGCGTCCTGTCGTGGTGGGGAAAATGTTCTTCTTTTCCTTGCGCATATAACCGCGCTTGTACAAAGTCTCGATTATTGCGGCGCGGGTTGAAGGACGTCCTATGCCGTTTTCCTTCATGGCATCGCGCAGTTCTTCATCGGCAACCAGCTTGCCGGCTGTCTCCATGGCACGCAGCAGTGTGGCCTCAGTATAAGGTTTGGGAGCCTGTGTCCATTTTTCCTGAAGTTCGGGCTTGTGCTCTCCCGACTCTCCAATGGTGAAGGCCGGCAGTATGCGCTCGTCGTCATCGGTCTTTACATCGTCCGATTTGTCCTTGTCAAACAATACGCGCCAGCCCGGGACAAGAATCTCGCGGCCGGTGGCTTTGAACTCCACCTTGGCCGATTCACCCAATGCGGTTGTCTGTGCGTACTGACAGTCAGGGTAGAACACGGCAATGAAACGCCGTGCCACCAGGTCAAAGACGCGCTTCTCGTTCGGGAGCAGCGCATCGGACCATACTCCGGTAGGTATTATCGCGTGGTGGTCCGTGACCTTGCCGTTATCAAAGACACGCTTGGTTTTGGGCAGTTTCTTTCCTTTGAGAGGTTCTGTGAACCGGGTGTATGCCTTCAGCCCTTCAAGAATCCCGGGACATTTGGGATAGATGTCATCGCTGAGGAACTGGGTATCGACACGCGGGTAGGTGGTGACTTTCTTCTCGTAGAGCGACTGTATGGTCTTGAGCGTGTCATCGGCGCTCATTGCGTACTTGCGGTTGCATTCAACCTGAAGCGAAGTCAGGTCAAACAGACGCGGCGCATAGTCCTTGCCTTCCTTGCGGGCAACATCTGTTACTGTGAACGGTTCGACGGCTATCGCATCCAGCAGCTTCCGGCCATCCTCGATTTTGGAGAATCTGCCCTTTGTGGAACTGAAAACCGTGTTGCGGTATGTGGTTTTCAGTTCCCAGTACTGTTCCGGCTTGAAATTGTCAATCTCATCCTGACGGTTTGCGACAAGTGCCAGAGTCGGAGTCTGAACACGGCCTATGGAGAGCACCTGTCTGGAATTAGCGGTGCGGTACTTTATGGTGTAAAGACGTGTGGCGTTCATGCCAAGCAGCCAGTCTCCTATGGCACGGCAAAGACCGGCCTCATACAGCGGCTTGAAATCCTGCTGGTCCTGCAGATGACTGAAACCTTCGCGTATGGCCTCTTCGGTCAGTGAAGAAATCCAAAGACGTTTCACCGGACATTTAACGCCCGCTTTCTGCATTACCCATCGCTGTATGAGTTCGCCCTCCTGTCCGGCATCACCGCAGTTCACAATGCCGTCGGCATTGCTGTATAGCGATTCGATAATTTTGAACTGCTTTTCAATGCCCTTGTCATCAATCAGCTTGATTCCGAAGCGCGGCGGAATCATTGGCAGACTGCCCAGGTTCCAGTTCTTCCAGTTCGGCGTGTAGTCATGAGGCTCCTTTAAGGTACACAGATGACCGAAGGTCCAGGTTACCTGGTAACCGTTACCCTCATAATATCCGTCGTGCCGTGCGGTAGCGCCAAGCACATCGGCTATTTCCTTTGCAACGCTGGGCTTTTCAGCAACACAAACTATCATGGCGCACCTTTTTCAATTGTATTGCAAAGATAATCCGTTAGTCCGTATTGTCTACGGTTTTTTAAGCTCAATTGGCGTGCGTTTCCATAAATGAAAAATAAGGTGGCACCCGGAGGGATACCACCTTATTCGAATATCATGGATTCCCGTTTAACCGAGAAGTTCCATAATCTTGATTGCGCTGGTCGATACCTTCGAGCCCGGACCGAAGATTGCAGCGGCACCTGCCTTGTACAGGAAGTCATAGTCCTGAGCAGGGATGACACCGCCTACAACAACCAGAATGTCCTCGCGGCCAAGTTTTCCAAGTTCGGCAATTACCTGGGGAACCAGAGTCTTGTGGCCGGCGGCCAGAGAAGATACGCCCAGAACGTGGACATCGTTCTCAACGGCCTGGCGGGCAGCCTCGGCGGGAGTCTGGAACAACGGTCCCATATCAACGTCGAAACCGCAGTCGGCATAACCGGTGGCAACAACCTTGGCACCGCGGTCATGACCGTCCTGACCCATCTTGGCAATCATGATACGAGGACGGCGTCCTTCCTTCTTTGCGAACTCTTCTGTCATGGCGCAGGCTTTCTCAAAGTCTGCATCCTTCTTGCTTTCTGATGAATACACGCCTGAAATAGTTCTGATTACTGCTTTGTAGCGACCGACAACCTGCTCGCATGCGTATGAGATTTCGCCCAGTGAAGCGCGAACCTTTGCTGCCTCAACGGCAAGCTCCAGAAGGTTGCCCTCGCCGGTCTCGACGCACTTGGTGATAGCTGCGAGAGCTGCCTTGACGGCTGCCTCGTCGCGGCCGGCACGCAGAGCCTTCAAACGCTCGATCTGCTGGTTGCGTACAGCGGTGTTGTCAATCTCAAGAATGTCAATCGGAGCCTCGTGCTCAAGACGGTACTTGTTTGTACCTACTATGGTCTGGATGCCTGAGTCGATGCGTGCCTGTGTGCGGGCTGCTGCCTCCTCGATACGCATCTTTGGCAGACCGGTCTCGATGGCCTTGGCCATGCCGCCAAGCTTCTCGATTTCCTGAATGTGCTCCCATGCCTTGTGGGCAATCTCGTTAGTCAGAGACTCAATGTAGTATGAACCTGCCCATGGGTCAACTTCACGGCATACGTTGGTCTCTTCCTGAATGTAGATCTGGGTGTTGCGTGCAATACGTGCCGAGAAGTCGGTAGGCAGTGCAATGGCCTCGTCAAGGGCATTGGTGTGCAGTGACTGTGTGTGACCGAGAGCGGCACCCATAGCCTCGATGCAGGTACGTCCCACGTTGTTGTACGGATCCTGCTCGGTGAGTGACCAGCCTGAGGTCTGGCAATGTGTACGCAGAGCCATTGACTTGGGGTTCTTAGCGCCCAGGCCCTTGGTGATCTTGGCCCAGAGCAGACGGGCGGCACGCATCTTTGCAATCTCCATGAAGTGGTTTGTACCGATGGCCCAGAAGAATGACAGACGCGGTGCGAATGTATCTATGTCCATTCCGGCGTTGATACCTGCACGCAGATACTCCATACCGTCGGCCAATGTGTAAGCCAGCTCAATGTCGGCAGTAGCGCCGGCCTCCTGCATGTGGTAGCCTGAGATTGATATCGAGTTGAACTTGGGCATGTTCTTTGAAGTGTACTCGAAGATGTCGGCAATGATCTTCATCGAGAACTTTGGAGGATAGATGTAGGTGTTGCGTACCATGAACTCCTTAAGGATATCGTTCTGGATGGTACCCTGCATCTCCTCAAGTTTTGCGCCCTGCTCCAGACCCGATACGATGTAGAATGCCAGGATAGGCAGAACGGCACCGTTCATGGTCATTGATACGGACATCTTGTTCAATGGAATGCCATCGAACAGGACCTTCATGTCTTCTACTGAGCAGATTGATACACCGGCCTTACCTACATCACCTACAACGCGTTCGTGATCGGCGTCATAACCACGGTGTGTGGCAAGGTCAAAAGCAACTGACAGACCTTTCTGACCGGCTGCCAGGTTGCGGCGGTAGAAGGCGTTCGATTCTTCGGCGGTCGAGAATCCTGCGTACTGGCGGATTGTCCAGGGGCGCATGACGTACATGGTCGAGTACGGACCGCGAAGGTTAGGGGCGATACCTGCGGCATAGTTCAGATGCTCCATGCCCTCCAGGTCTTCCTTGGTATAAACAGGCTTTACGGCAATCTTTTCCGGAGTTGACCAGATTTCATCAGCGTTACCTGCTGTCTTGCAGCTGCAAAGCTTCTCCTGAGAAGCTGCTGCCTTAATGTCGATGTTCTTAAAATCAGGTTTCATAACTTATTTGATGCCAAGCTTGTTGTTGAAGTCTTTCAAAGTCTCAAGTACGTTGCAGCGTACGTGTACGTAGTTCTCAATGCCGGCAGCCTTGAGGTCTTCCATGCATGCGGGAGCACCGGCGATCACGTAGATTGCGCTGTCGCCTACAGCCTTGAATGCTGCGGGGCCGAACTCTGCATATTCGTCATCGCTTGAACAGAGAACAACGATGTCGGCTCCTGCCTTCTTTGCAGCGGCAGCACCTTCCTCGACGGTCTTGAATCCAAGGTTGTCGATGATTTCGTATCCGGCGCAACCGAAGAAGTTGCCCGAGAACTGGGCGCGTGCCTGACGCATGGCCAGATTGCCTATGGT
>JAZUFX010000044.1:0-5462 GCA_045640885.1 Bacteroidaceae bacterium
CTGAACTACCAGCTGGTGCTGACCAATCCGGAGTTTTTTGAGAATTGGAAAAGGAAATGGAACGTCTGATACAGTGCATAGCCGATAACGTGGTTTCACCGCTGGGGCTTGATTCGCTTTCGAACTATGAGAGCGTGAAGGCCGGAAAGAGCGGACTGAAGCGCTATGAAAGCATGGGTAACGTGCAGACACCCTTCACGCTGTCACGCATGGACCGTCAGGTCATAGATGATGCCTGCCGCCGTCTGGGAATACCTGAAGGGCGTTACACGTTTTTTGAGAAAATGCTTCTGGTGAGCACCATACAGGCGGTCGGGAAGGCTGGAATAGACGCATCGGACAAACGCGTGCTGTTCATAGTCTCCACCACCAAGGGCAACGTGAGCCTGCTGGGTGACCCTGCGGGATTTCCGTCGGACCGTGTGCTGCTTGGAAAGGCCGCAGGTCAGATTACTGAATGGTTCGGCAACCCGAACAGTCCGCTGGTGGTGTGCAACGCGTGCATATCGGGCGTATGTGCACAGATAGAGGCCATGCGTGCCCTGCAGAGCGGAAAGTACGATTATGCCGTTGTTACGGGGGCCGATGAGCAGTCGCCGTTCATCATATCGGGCTTTCTGTCGTTCAAGGCCATAAGTGACGGTTTCTGCCGTCCGTTTGACGCTGACCGCCGCGGCCTGAATCTGGGCGAGTGCGCTGCAACTGTTGTGCTCAAGGCAGCTGACAGTGTAGCCGATGACCGCTGGCAGCTTGTGACCGGTGCCATAAGAAACGATGCAAATCATATTTCCGGCCCGTCACGTACGGGCGAGGGCAGCTATCTGGCGCTTATGGAGACGTTGCGTTGCTGCCGGCCTGAAGACCTTGCTTTCGTGAACGTTCACGGAACGGCTACTGCATATAATGACGAAATGGAGTCGATAGCCATATACCGTGCCGGACTGATTGACGTTCCGGTTACAGGACTGAAGGGTTATTACGGACATACAATGGGTGCGGCAGGCATAATGGAGAGCATTCTCTCCATGTACGCCGTCATGGACCATACGGTTCTTGCCACCCGCGGATTTGCCAGACAGGGCACCACGTATCCTGTAAGTGTAAGTCCGGAACTGAGAAAGACTGACGGCAGGCAGTTCATAAAACTGCTGTCCGGATTCGGCGGCTGCAATGCCGCGCTGTTGTACAGACTTAACGGGAAATGGTGATGGAACAGCCCGACTATGTAATACTTGAATCGGACCGCGCAGTGGTCTGCGGACGTGTCCTGAAGCATGAATCCAGTGGAAACGCCATGCTTGCCGAACTGTACAGGGCTCACATTGCCGACTGGCCCAAATTCTTCAAGATGGACACCCTAAGCAAGGTGGGTTTTGTGGCAAGTGAACTGCTGCTCAAAGAGTTGGGTGAAGAACGCTGCGGAAGCGAAGAATATATTCAGAACTGCGCGGTAGTACTATTCGGTACTACAGCATCGCTCTGCGCCGATAAAAACTATCAGGAAACCATTCAGGACAAGGACAACTACTATCCCAGTCCGGCACTGTTCGTCTATACTCTTCCGAACATTGTTACTGGCGAGATTGCAATACGCAACCACTATCGCGGCGAGACATCATTTTACGTGGTCGAAGGGGCCGATGCGGCACAGATGGCTTTCCATCTGTCGTGCGCGTTCGCCGATGACCGTACGCAGAGCATTCTTGCCGGATGGGTTGACAGCACTGCGAACGATGACTTCAAATCCTTCTTCACTCTTGTACGCAGAGAGGATGCCGGAGGGCTTGAAGCGAAACTGAAGACAATAATGGACAATTTAAATATTTGAACAACTATGGAAGAAATGATTCTGAAACTGAAGCAGGAAATTATTGAGGTTCTCAATCTTGAGGATGTGCAGCCGTCTGACATTGACAATGATGCTCCTCTGTTCGGCGAGGGTCTGGGTCTTGACTCGATTGACGCCCTGGAGCTTATTGTCCTCATGGAGAAGAACTACGGCATCAAGCTGCAGGATCCTGCAAAGGGCAAGGAGATATTCAAGTCGGTTAACGTAATGGCTGACTACATTCAGAAGAACCGTACCAAATAATATGCCAAAACGTGAATCAGTGCTCATAACGGGCTGTGGCATAACCTGTGCCATAGGTCTGGACAAAAGTCAGGTGCTTGAGTCTCTGCTGGCAAACCGTACCGGGGTGGGGCCTCTGAAGTACCTCAAGACCGGCCATACCGAGTTTCCTGTAGGTGAGGTCAAGATGTCCGATGAGGAGATGGAGCGTGCCATGGGCATAGCTCCAGGCACTCCGACAACCCGTACGGCGCTGATGGGTATGATGGCCATGCATGAGGCACTTGCGCAGGCCGGACTGCAGAAAGCTGATCTTGAACGTACCGGCTTTGTGAACGGTACGACCGTGGGCGGCATGGACAAGAGCGAACGTTACTACCTGGACTTCATTGAGAACGACAGCCGCAATGCCTACATAAGCACGCATGACTGCGGTTCCTGCTCGGAAATGATTGCAGACAGGTTCGGGCGTTTCAAGTTCATTACAACCATATCGACAGCATGTTCATCGGCTGCAAACGCCATTGAACTGGCTGCCGACATGATACGTCTCGGTGAGGCCGACATTGTTGTGGCAGGTGGAAGCGAGTGCATTACCAAGTTCCATCTGAACGGCTTCAATTCGCTCATGATTCTGGATCACGGACAGTGCCGTCCGTTCGATGCCGGCAGGGCAGGTCTTAACTTGGGCGAGGGTGCCGCCTTTGTGGTGCTTGAGTCGGCGCGTTCTGCCGCAAGACGCGGCGTGAAGCCGGTGGCACAGCTGTCAGGCTACGGAAACGCATGTGACGCTTTTCACCAGACTGCGTCTTCACCGGACGGCGAGGGCGCGTATCTGGCTATGACCAAGGCGCTTGACGATGCCGGACTGAAGCCTCGGGACATAGGCTACGTAAACGCTCACGGTACCGGAACGCCCAACAATGACCTTAGCGAGAGCCAGGCCATGAAGCGCGTGTTCGGCCAGGACCTGCCACAGGTGTCATCGACCAAGTCGCTGACAGGGCATACCACCAGCGCATCGGGCTCCATTGAGACGGTAATATGCATTCTGGCTCTTCAAAACGGGTTCACTCCCGTGAACTATGCCTTTGAGAACCCTGACGATGGTGTCATCGTGCCTAACATGAAGCTGGAACCGGAGCGGAAACTGAGGCATGTGCTTTGCAATGCGTTCGGTTTTGGCGGTAATGATTCATCATTGGTAATTAGCAATGTATCAGAGTATTGATATACTTTCAGTAAAGCAGATTTCCATTCAGCAGCCGCTGTGTGAGGAATGGATGGAGACACCGCTGACATACACAGGTGACTTTGTCCGTGCCATTGATCCCGATTTCAGGCAGTTTGTTTCGCCGGGTGAGGCAAGGCGCCTGGGCAAGCTGCTCAAGCGTGCTCTTGCCACGTCGCTGTCGGCTCTTGGCGAGGGTGGAATACAGAACCCCGACGCCATAATTACCGGAACGGGGTTCGGCAGCATCGAGAACACGGAACTGTTCCTGGATGCGCTGGTGCGCGAGGGCGAGCAGATGCTCAAGCCTACTCAGTTCATGCAGTCCACACACAACACGGCATCGTCACTCATAGGAATCAACACCAAGAGTCACGGATACAACTCCACATATTCGCAAAAGGGGCTTTCGTTTGACAGCGCCCTGTATGACGCGTGGCTGCAGTTCCGTTTGGGCAAGATAAGCAACGCCCTTGTGGGTGCCCATGACGAGATGTCGCTTGTCTTTTCCGGTTTTGTAAGCAAGGCCGGCCATGTAAAGCAGGGTGAAATATGCAGTGAGGCGGCAGTGTCGGCACTTCTCGAGGCCGACAGCGGCAAACCGGCCATGTGTACGCTGAAATCCGTACAGATACTCAACAGACCTTCCGGAGAGGAACTGGCCGATGTCATGTCAAAGGTCAGTGTCGATGCTGTAATAACGGGCCGCAGCGGCAATCCGGAGAACGATTCATGGTATTCGTTCCTTGGCAGTGATGTTCCGCAGTGCAGCTACAAGCCGTTGTTCGGAGTGAACTTCTCGTCATCGGCCATAGGTTTCTATACCGCAGCATGCAGTCTGAAGGCTGGCAGAATACCGTCGGTCATGAATGGCGGAAAGGGGGCGGTTCCGTGCCGAAGCATTCTTCTGGTCAATGTTGTGGAAGGTCGTCACTATTCATTTACAGTTCTTGAAGCCGTATGTGGAAAATAATACCTTTCTCATTGCTGCAAAGTCTGTTACTGGCTGCGGGGCAGCTCATGCTCAAGTTCGCCATGAACAACATGAGCGCCTATCAGGGCTTCTGGCGCTTCATTGGCAGGGAAGCCACTAACTGGTGGTGGCTGGGCTGCGGCGTAAGCATGGGCGGTGCAACCATACTCTGGCTTTACATTATAAAAAACTTCCCGTTCAGCATTGCCTACCCGTTAAGCTGCCTGAGCTTTGTGTTCGGCATGATAGGGGCTATGCTGTTTCTGGGTGAACAGATACCGGCCGGCCGCTGGATAGGGATTGGACTGATACTTGTCGGTGCGGCTTTCATTGGCAGATGAATAACGGTTTTGAAATGAAGAAGACATTTGCGATACTTGCGGCAGGACTGCTGCTTACTGTCGGGACGCTCCGTGCAGCTGAAACGGAAGGTCCGTCGGATGCCCGCATTGAGGCTATTATAGGCGCGTGCAGCGAAATCAGGTCAATGAAGTGCGACTTCAGGCAGATCAGGCGGGTGCCGCTCATGGAGGGTGACCAGGTTTCAAAGGGACGTATGCTCTACACGCGGCCGTCAAAGCTGAAATGGGCTTATACGGAGCCTTTCGCGTATTCTCTGGATGTGGACGGCGAGAACGTCACCGTTGACGGCAGCGGGATGCCGGCTGACCGCAGCCGCATGTTCCAGGGCATTGCGGGTGTCATAATGGGCTGCATGTCAGGCCAGTGCCTCAAGGACAGCCACATGTTTAAGGTGAGCATGGCCGATGCCGAAGGTCTGTGGGTGGCCACCATGGTTCCTGTGCGCCGTGACATGAAGAAGATGTTCCAGCACATGGTACTGAGCTTCAGTTCCGAAACCGGTCTGCTGGAGAAGATTGAAATGGAAGAGGTTGGCGGTGGAAGTACCGTCATAGAGATAGAGAATGTACAGCTGAACGGCAATTATGAAGCTGAGTGGTAATTTCTTCAGGCTTGTTTCCGTTGATGGGCAGCGATACGTGATAGAACTGAATGCTGACCATTACATATACGGAGCTCATTTTCCGGGACATCCTGTGACTCCCGGCGTGTGCCTGGTCCAGATGGTTCAGGAACTGCTGTCGCACACCATGGAGTGCCAGTTGTACACCCGTTCCATAATGAATGTGAAGTTTGTCAGCATTGTGTCGCCGCTTACCGATGCA
>JAZUFX010000045.1:0-19574 GCA_045640885.1 Bacteroidaceae bacterium
ATGCAGCAGGCTCTGGCTGTGAAAGGCGGTCTTGATGAGTCATTCTCTGCCGATGCATATCTGCGTCTGGCAGACTGTCAGCTTAACCTGAAGCAGTATTCCAATTCTCTGGATACATATAACAAGGTACTGTCAATGAACAGCGGTCAGAATGACTATGTGCTTTCACAGTGTGCCGCAGTGAACGGACTCATGAAACGCAACTCCGACAAGATTGCCTGTCTGGAGCGCCTTACAAGGGAATATCCGAATTCGCAGTATGTCCCGCAGGCCCTGTTTGACATGGGAGCCACATATCAGCAGGCTGGCGATTCAAGGAATGCGATAGACATGTTCCAGCGTGTGGTTAAGTCATATCCTTCACTTGACCTGTCGCGCAGGGCCGCCGTCGAGACTGCATTGGCGTACTACCGCATGGACGACTATGACAACGCCAAAAAGATGTACCGCAAGGTCATAGAGAACTACCCTGGCAGTGCCGAAGCGCGTACTGCAATGTCCGACTTGCAGTCCATATATGTTGAACAGGGCGATGCCGCATCGTTCATCAAATACACACAGGAAATGGGCGGTCAGGCAGTTCTGGCTCCAAGCCAGCAGGACTCGCTCAGCTATGCCGCCGCTGAAAGCAGATACGGCAAGGGTGATATGGCAAATGCCTTGAAACTGTTCAGTGAATATCTTGCCAAATACCCGAATGGAGCCTTTACAGCCGATGCACGTTACTATTCAGCCGTTATCTATGAGAAGAACAACGACTATGACAATGCCATAGACTTCTATCTGGAAGCCGCATCGGCCGAAAACAGCCGTTTCTCGACATACGCACTGACAAATGCTGCCGACCTCGCATACTCGGTAGGCGACCATGAAACTGCCATGGATCTGTATGTGCGCCTGTACAGAAAGGCATCCGATCCGGCAATCAGGGAGACCTGTGCTGAAAGGACCGTGCTCAGTGCCGGCCAGATTGAAGAATACGAGGCCGTTCTTGAGTTCTACGATGCCGCCGTCAAAGGCAGTGCAGGCGCCCGGGAGCTGGCCGATATGAAATACTACAAGGCCAAGGCTCTTCTGGCAAAGAATGACAAGGGTAAGGAACTGCATTCGCTTCTGGAGGAACTTTCAAAGGACACCCGTTCTCAGAACGGCGCAGAATGTGATTATCTGCTCAGTCAGTTGCTGTATGACCAGGGCAGCGTGGACAAGGCTCAGGACAATATCATGGAACTGATGGCCCAGGGCACTCCGCATCTGTACTGGCTGTCAAGAAGCCTTATCCTTTTGAGCGACATACTCAAGGAGCAGGGAAAGAACACCGAAGCCAGACAGTACCTGCTCTCGTTACAGGCGAACTATACTGAAAAGGATGACATTGCAGGCATGATAGAAGAACGTCTTAACAAATGAACGCTATGAAAAGAAATATAATACTGGCAGTAAGTGCCATGATGGTTGCATTTCCTGCTGCCGCCCAGCAGGCAGGTTGGGAAAGGTCGCTTACAATTGAAGGACAGTATGACCCCAATACCGGCAAGGAAAGCAAGCTCCTGCCTGTTCCCGAACTCAGGCAGCCTGTTCCGTCGCAGATAAAGGTCGATTATATTACCGGGGAACCAGCAAAGGCAAGCCTTGAGCCCCGCGCCATGAAAGTCCTTTCCAGCGCATCGAATGACCCTGAATATCCGATGTTTGACGGATACGCCACTCTCGGTTACGGATTCCAGAATGCCCTGAATGGGAATGTCGGACTGATATGGCGTCTCTCGCAGCGTGACCGTCTGGAATTCAATGCCGGCCTTGACGGGTACAATGCCAGAACCGACCAATGGAGACAGCGTCTTATGGACACCCGGGAAAGCCTTTCATATACGCACTCGTTTGACCGCTTTGACCTTGGCGCATTCGGTACGCTGAATTATTCGCACCGCAATTTCAAGCGTGGGGATATCGGCCGCCTGATCGGTCTTGGCGAAGACAGCCTTATGCAGCATTCGTGGTATGGCAAGTACGGCGTCAATGCGCGTTCCAAGGCCGATGCGGCAATCCAATGGACATTCGGTTTCAGCCAGGAGAATTTGGAACGCCGTGGGCTGACCGTCTACGACTTTACTCCCGACAATGACGAAATGATATTCAGAGTCGATGCAAGTGCCGCCATGCCGTTTGATTTCGGTACAATCTCGTTACAGTACCGCCAGAAATCGGTAAACCGCAACTGGACCGGCATGTACGGATATGTATATGGCAATTTCTCGACATTCACGCTGACTCCTGAATGGAAATCCGTGATAGGCGGCGTCAGGACAAGTTTCGGCGTCAACCTTGATTTCCGCTCGGCTATGGGTGAGACGTTCATGTTCTCGCCCAGGATAAGTGCCGAATATGACATAAACAGCCAGTTTACCGTGTGGGGCCGTCTGGACGGCGGGCTTGAAGAACACAGCATGTACAGCCTGTCTTCGATATCGCCTTACTGGTCCGAATACCGTCCCATACGCGACGGATACACCCTGACCCGCTTTGAAAGCGGAGTGAAGTATTCGTTGCCGTCGGTTCTTACGGCAAGCGCCCGTATTGGCATGCGCTATACCAAGGACGAGATATTCCAGATTGTCGACTGTAAGGGCAGAATTGTAACGTCGGAACTCCTTCAGGACAACGCAAGCGTAATGTGGACAGGGTTCGATGTCGCCTGGGCCATGGGCAGCCGTTTCGATGCCAAGGCTGCACTTGAGCTGTACAGCTGGACAGGCGATTATTACGGGAGCATTCTTGCATACAAGCCTGTAGCTGTGGCCCAGCTTTTCGGCCATGCCAGCGTATATCCGGGCGTTGACTTGAGCGCACAGTATAACTGGCAGCGTTTCGCACTGTGCAATGGCAAAAGACTCAATGCCATCAACGAACTTGAACTGCGTGCAGACTGGCAGATTATCGATAATCTGTCAGTATATATGAAGGCCGCCAACCTGTTTGGTCACAACTTCGAGTATTGGGCAGGTTACCGTGCCTTGAAGCCCTACGCCCTGCTTGGTGCAACCGTAAAATTCTGAATGTCATCCCCCTGTAATATCGGTCGAACTACCTTGGAATACCGGAGTATCACCAGATACTCCGGTATTCCAAGGTAGTTCGACCGGGTTAGACGGTAAAAAATTAAATCAAAACATGAAGAAAAACAAATATCAAAATACCATTTGTAGACAGCAACTATTATTATTACGGTTGGAACGAGCAGAAGCAGAAGTCAGTGCTCATTGTGGTGGTCATCCTGATAATATTCATGATATGTGCCACAATGTTCGAGTCGCTGCTGCAACCCCTGTCCATAATAGTGCTTATCCCCGTCAGTTTTATCGGCATGTTCCTGGCCTACACCATATTGAATAATACCGTTCGGCCAGGGTGCCTTTGCCGCCATGATCATGCTTTGCGGCATTACGGTGAATGCTGGCATATACCTGACAGCCGAGTACAGGACAATATGCGCTGCAAGCGGGCGTTCCGGCCTGCGGCAGTATGTGAAGGCTTATAACCGGAAGATTGCGCCTACGCTGCTCACCATTCTGAGTACCGTGCTGGGCCTGATTCCGTTCCTGTTCGACGGCCGTGACGACATGTTCTGGTTCAGCTTTGCCGTGGGTGTCATGAGCGGCATGCTGTTCTCAGTACTGGCAATAGTGTTTGTCATGCCGGTATTCTTCCCGCTGAAACGGCTGCGGCTCAGAGAGCTATAGTCGTTCCGGTCAGGGTGTCCAGCGATGATGCCTTGGTGATGAGGACCGATGCGACACCGGCGTTCAGGGCGTTGAAGGCATTCTGTATCTTTGGAATCATGCCGCCCGATATGGTGCCGTCTTCAACCAGACGCGGGAAATCGTAATATGAGAGGTACGGTATGACGCTGTTGTCATCGTTCTCGTCAAGCATCACGCCCGGCTTTTCAAAGCAGTAGATAAGGGTGACCTTGAAGTACGGGGCAAGAGCCTTTGCGGTTTCGCCGGCTATGGTGTCGGCATTGGTGTTCAGAAGCTGGCCCTTGCCGTCGTGGGTGAGAGGTGCAAGTACCGGAACGATGTCCTGCTCGAGCAGGCTGCTCAGGAACGGTGCGTTGACCTGCTTGGGGTCGCCTACAAAACCGTAGTCAACCTGACCGGCCGGGCGTTTGTCTGACAGCATGGTGTTGCAGTCGGTGCCGCTCAGACCTATGGCGTTCAGACCGCGGGCCTGCAGCTTGGCCACTATGTTCTTGTTGACCAGACCGCCATATACCATTGTGACGACATCGAGCATCTGGGCATCGGTAATACGGCGGCCGTCGACCATCTTGCTCTCAATGCCGAGCCGTGCGGCCATGGCCGTGGCGGAGCGTCCGCCTCCATGAACCAGTATCTTCTTTCCCGGAATTGCCTTGAAGTCGGTGAGCAGACGCTCAAGGGTATCGGGTTCCTCGACTATCTTTCCTCCTACCTTAACTATTACAAGGGTTTCTTTCAATGCCATAATATTATTGTTCCTTATTATTCCTTATTGTTCAAATCCAACAGTCTGTTCAGATACTCTATCGTGTCGCTTATCTGGGAGCGTGACTCCAGACGGTCGCCCGGGCAGATGTACTGACACCTGAGGTAACCGGGCTCACGGCGCGCGGTCTCGCTGTCAATGTACCGGTCAAGTGCCGCATCGTCCATCGCTGCAATGAGAGGACGGTTGCTGCGCGCTTCCTTGAGGCGTCTTGACAGGGTTTCGTGCGTACATTTCAAATATACGGTCTGTCCCTGCTGCAGCATGTAGTCCATATTGTCTCCGATAAGCGGCGTGGAACCGCCGGTGGCAATGACCACATTGTCGAATTCACCGACTTCACGCAGCAGGCGTGACTCAATTTCCCTGAACTTGCTTTCGCCCATCTGAGCGAAAATCTGACTGACCGTTTTCATGTAACGGCCCTCGATATACTGGTCCAGGTCTATGAACTCAAGATTGTCGGCCTTGGCCATGGCCCTTCCCAGCGTGGTCTTTCCGGCTCCCATGAAGCCGGTCAGGAAAATGCGTGTCATTTTCTGGTCTTGAAGATTCTGCGCTTGGGGGCAGAGCCGGTTTTTTCAATCTGCTTGCGTATAAGCTCCTGACACTCTTCGTATGTCAGGCTGGCCGGATCCATGGTCTTGGGAATCTTGTAGTTGCTGCCGTCACTGGCAATGTATGCACCGTAGCGGCCGTTCATGATTTCGGTCTCGGGATGCTCGGGGAACGATTTGATGACCTTCTTGGATTCCGATTCACGCTTGTTCAGGATAAGCTGCACAGCCTCGTCGAGAGTGATGGTGAGCGGGTCGGCGACACCTGTCAGTGAGACGTACATCTTGTCGTGGTGTACGTACGGGCCGAAACGTCCCGTGCCTACGCTTACCTCGGCATCTTCAAACTGTCCCAGCGTGCGCGGCAGACGGAACAGTTCCATGGCCTCTTCGAGCGTTATCGTTTCGAGCGTCTGGCCCTTCTTCATCTGTGCAAAGCGCGGCTTTTCCTCGTCATCGGCACTTCCAATCTGGACAATGGGACCGTAACGGCCAATCTTTACCGATACGGGCTTGCCCGATACGGGATCGGTGCCCAGTACGCGTTCGCCTACCTTATGCTCGTTCTTGATGGTCATGGCACTTTCGACCGACGGGCTGAATGTACCGTAGAAGTCGCTGATTACACCTTTCCACTGCTTTTCACCGTCGGCAATGTCATCGAACTCCTTCTCGACCTGCGCGGTAAAGTTGTAGTTCATGATTTCGGGGAAGCTGGCCATGAGGAAGTCGTTGACCACCAGGCCTATATCGGTCGGAATGAGTTTTGCCTTCTCTGATCCGTAGGTCTCGGTCAGGGTCTGCGATTCAATGCTGCCGTTTTCAAGGCGTATCATGTCGTAGTTGCGTGTCTTGCCGGCAACGTCTTCACGTACGACGTATTCTCTCTGCTGGATGGTGCCTATTGTAGGCGCGTATGTCGAAGGACGTCCTATGCCAAGTTCTTCCAGCTTGTGTACCAGAGCGGCTTCGTTGTAGCGCTGCGGATGCTGGGTGAAACGCTCCATCGCGGAAATCTGGCTGTATGTAAGGGTGTCTCCCCTGTGCATTTCGGGCAGACGCTGGGTCTCTTCCTGGCTTTCGCTGTCTTCATCGCGGGTTTCGCGGTACACCTTAAGGAAACCGTCAAACTTTACGGTTTCGCCGGTCACGTTGAATTCGCCGTCAAAGGCGGGCGAGGTGATGCTTACAGTGGTCTTTTCCATTTCGCAGTCGGCCATCTGCGAGGCTATGGTACGTTTCCATATAAGTTCGTACAGTCTCTTTTCAGGGGCCGTGCCTTCAATGGTCTGGTTGTCCATGTATGTAGGACGTATGGCTTCGTGGGCTTCCTGGGCTCCCTTGGCCTTCTGGGTGAACTGGCGGGTCTTTACATACTGCTCGCCCATGCCTTCGGTTATGGCCTTGCGGCATGAGTCAAGGCAGAGGGTTGACAGGTTCACGCTGTCGGTTCTCATGTAAGTAATCTTACCCGATTCATACAGACGCTGCGCAAGCATCATGGTCTGCATTACCGTGAAGCCGAACTTGCGGGTGGCCTCCTGCTGCATGGTCGATGTGGTGAAAGGAGGTGCCGGTGCCTTCTTCAACGGCTTGGTGCTGATGTCGCTTACACGGAAAGCGGCGTCTTTGCACTTCTCGAGGAACGCCATGGCCTGCTCACGGGTCTTGAATCGGCCGTTGTAATCGGCCTTGACCTCCTGCTTGCCGTCCAGCTTGAATATTCCGACTACGCGGTATGAGACTTCGGACTTGAAGTTCTGGACTTCACGTTCGCGCTCTACAATGAGTCTTACGGCAACTGACTGTACGCGGCCTGCCGAAAGTGACGGCTTGACCTTGCGCCATAGAATGGGCGAGAGCTTGAAACCTACAATGCGGTCAAGCACGCGGCGTGCCTGCTGGGCATATACAAGATTGATGTCAATGTCGCGCGGGGTTTCAATGGCGTGCAGTATTGCGTTTTTGGTGATTTCGTGGAACACAATGCGCTTGGTGTTTTCGGGCTTCAGGCCCAGAGTGTCGTAAAGGTGCCAGCTGATGGCCTCTCCCTCGCGGTCCTCATCGGATGCCAGCCACACCATTTCGGCGTTCTGTGCTGCAGCCTTCAGTTCGCTTACCACCTTCTTCTTGTCGGTCGGTATCTCGTATATCGGTTCGAATGTGTCGATATTGATGCTGAGGTCCTTTTTCTTCAAGTCGCAAATGTGTCCGTAGCTGGACATCACTTTGTAATCGGACCCTAAAAACTTTTCTATTGTCTTGGCCTTGGCCGGAGACTCAACAATTACAAGGTTCTTCTGCATATATAAGGTGTTGCTTTTTTCTTACGGGGTGCAAAAGTAGTCAAAAAGTCATTCGACCCTACCTTATTTATATTAAAATAATATACGCGTGCTATAATGCCGGAGTTTTTGGCTACTTTTGGAGTATTATGAAAAGGATTCTGTGTCTTGTCCTGCTGGCTGTTCCGTTGTATGGCCTGGCAGAGAGCATTCAGGTGAAAGTTTCGGCTGACAATGCGGTACGGACCAATGACTGCCGGTGGGAGGGCTGGGGTACAAGTCTGTGCTGGTGGGCCAACCGTATAGGGTACAATGATGTGCTTGTCCAAAAGGCGGCGGAACTGTTCTTTGACAGCGAGAAGGGGCTTGGACTGAACATAATGCGTTATAATGTGGGTGGCGGCGATGATCCGCAGCACAACCACATTACCCGCACTGACAGTGACGTACCGGGCTGGATGGTGCTTGACGATTCGGGCCGCAGGGTGTATGACTACGGGGCCGACGAGCGTCAGCTCAATGTCACGAAAGCGGCAATGAAGGCTGCGGGGCAGGATGCCTGGCTTGAGATTTTTTCCAATTCGCCTCCGTATTTCATGACTGTGAGCGGCTGTTCCACGGGTAACTTCAAATCGGACGAGAATAACATCAAGGATGGTGAATACGCGAATTTTGCCGAGTACATGGCTCATGTGGCCAATTATATGACACGTGAAATGGGGCTGCACGTCAGGAGCGTTTCGCCCATGAACGAGCCGAACACGAACTACTGGCCGGCAATGAACTACAAGCAGGAGGGCTGCCACATCGATGCCGGTGAGTCACAGTCCGGACTTCTGGTCGAGACGGCAAAGGCTCTGAAAAGGTACGGGCTTGACGATGTGATTCTTACGGCAAGCGACGAGACCAATCCCGGCAAGCAGATTGAGGAAATCAGAACGCTCACTCCCGAGGCGCGTGCTGCAATAGGCCGTATCAGTGTCCATACCTACGGCACCAACGACATTCGTGAAATGGGCCAGCTGGCAAAGGACGAGAAGATGAATCTGTGGATGAGCGAGGTTGACGGCAACGGTACGGCGGGCAGGAATGCGGGCGAGATGGCTGCAGGACTGTGGCTTGCCGACAAGATAATATCGGACATACAGGCTCTGCAGCCGTCGGCCTGGGTGCTGTGGCAGGTCATTGACACGCATGTTTCAAAGGATGGCTACAAGGGACGTCGTGACGGCGGCCCGCTGCGTACTTCAGGCGGATACTGGGGAACGGCCTGGGCTGACCATGACAGGAATGTTATAGAACTTACGCAGAAGTACTATGCTTTCGGACAGTTTTCCAGATACATACGTCCTGGCTCGACGCTCATTCTGTGCACGACGGACCGCGGCAGCGGCTGCAGGGTTCTGGCGGCAAAGGACCGTGGCAGTCTGACCGTTGTCTGTACGAACACATCGGACCGCGATGTCGACATCTGTCTGGAACTGGACGGATTCAGGACAAAAGGCAAGGTACGCCAGATACGCACCAGCGGCTCAATGGCCGACGGCGAGCATTGGGCGGAAAGCGAGGGCCCTGAAATAAGGGGGACGCAGCTTGCCGCCACTCTGATTCCGAATTCTATTACGACTTTTGTTGTCCGACTGAAGAAATAATTTGATAAGTTTGCCATAGGACACTAAACTTTTTACTGATATGGGAATTTCAAAGTCTTTGTCTGTTCTGGCTTTTATGGCCATTGGTATTACTGTTTCGGCTTCAGCCGAAGGTCGCAGGACTTTCTGCAATCCTTTGGATGTGGTTGTAGGCAATGAACGCGCAGTCCGTGGCGGCGAACCTGTCGTGATAATCTATCAGGATGACTACTATCTGTTCGTGTCACACCGCAAGGGTTACTGGTATTCGCCCGATTTTCAGGACTGGACATACGTCGATGCCCCGAACTACCCGGGCGGCGTGGTATCGGTCGTCGAGATGGACGGCCAGCTGATTGGCTGTTCCATGAACAACAGGAACGTATACCGCTGCCTTGATGCCAAGGCCGGCAAATGGGAGAAATGCGGCGAACTGTCAAGTGACCGTTACGGCGATGCCAATATGTTTGTCGATGATGACGGCCGGCTGTACATGTACTTTGGCTGGTCGCAGATTATGCCTTTCCAGGTTGTCGAACTGGACAAGACCACTTTCAAGGAGATAGGCCAGCCCAGGCAGCTTTTCTGGAGCGACATAAAGAATCACGGCTTTGAGGTCCGCAAGCCTGAGGATGTGATTTATTCCATATTCAACGGGCGCCGTGAATACGGACCCGAGGAACTGCCGTGGATTGAAGGTCCGTACATGATAAAGCATAACGGCAAGTACTATCTGCAGTATGCGGCCATAGGTCTTGAGTTTATTTCATATTCACATGGCGTGTATGTGTCGGACAGCCCGATGGGCCCGTTCACTTACAGCGAGCATAATCCTTTGACATTCAAGACATCGGGCTTCCAGGTGGGAGCCGGTCACGGAAGCACCTTCCATGACAAGAAGGGTAACCTGTGGACTATCTGCATGATTCCGGCACAGTACGGTGAGGGCGGCCGCGGTTCGGAGCTGGCCATTTATCCCACTGCCGTTGACAGGCAGGGTGTCATGTATTCGAATACGGCTCTCGGTGACTATCCGCAGTACTATCCTGCAGACCGCAAGACCAGCGGTGTTGACAACTATGTTGACTGGAAGCTGCTGTCGGTCGGCAAGAAGGCCATTGTCTCATCGACTTTCGGGGACTATGCTCCGGGGCAGGCTCTTGACGAGGACTTCACGACGTGCTGGGCTGCCGCTACAGGCGATGCAGGCGAGTTCTTTACCGTCGATCTGGGCGCATCGGCCAGCATCAATGCAATCCAGCTGAACTGGGACCATATAGGTGCGGCGCGTGCCGGCGGCATGGGCGGGTTCGGCATGGGCGGCGGCCGGCCGGCAACAACGGCATCACTGAACAAATACCAGTGCTACGAGGTGTTCGCATCGGCCGACGGCGAGAACTGGCAGAAGATTGTCAGCAAGCCTGAAAACTACATGGAACTGAAGCATGACTACAATGAACTGGAGACTCCGGTCAATGCACGTTATGTCAAGGTCGTGAACGTTTCGACATACGACGGCGCCAAGTTCTCAATCAAGGACCTGCGCATTTTCGGAACCACTCCCGACATGTGGAACAAACCGGTAAAGAAGTTCATGGCCCTGCGTAATCCTGAAGACCGCCGCGAGGCAAACGTTGTCTGGGAACCTGTTCCGGGAGCCGACGGCTATATTGTGCGTTACGGAATAGAGAAGAAGAAACTGTATAACAGCTATATTGTCTATGACAGGAACAGCCTGTACATGCACAGCCTGAATACCGCCCCCGAGTACTACTTTGAGGTCGAGGCTTTCAACAGCGGTCTGGACTATTATCGGGAGAATCCGCTTGAGACCATTGGCATGGGTGCCGAAATCCAGCTCGCAAAGGGGCAGGGCAGCTTTGCCTACCGCGGGTCATCGACCACCGTATATCACATGCTCAAGGAGGGGCAGACGGAATACCGCTTTGAGAATCTTGAGCCGGGCAACTATGTGCTGAACCATTCGTACGGACCTGTTCTCTGGTCGGGTGAACTTACTGAAAAGGATCTGGTTTCGGACAAGGCCAACCCCGGACCTACGGTAACGGCATTCCTTACTCCAATGGGTGCTGGGACAGAAAAGACCGGCACTCTGGAAATGAAGGTTATTCCGGGTCCCAAGGGTGGAACCATGATTGTGGAATGGAAAAGATGATGCGTATGCGCTTTGCAGTTCCGGTTGTATTGGGCCTGTTGCTGTTGACGGGTTGCGGCAGTGTGCCGCCCGCTCCGGCGCAGTTGGAGTTGCCTGCTTATGTTCCGGATTATGCTGTCCTGCAATATACCGGCTTTACTGTCGGCTATGATTCCCGAAACAGGCTGCCGGCATGGGTGGCTTACGAGCTGACGGCCGATGAGGTCGGGGCCGATGACGCCGAACGCAGCGGCAAATCGTTCAAGGTTGACAGGAATGCTCCGGTACCGCAGGCCGAGGACAGCGATTACCGCAAGTCCGGATGGTCACGCGGTCACATGGCGCCTGCGGCCGATTTCAAGTGGAGCGAACAGGCAATGACAGAGACTTTCCTGTTTACCAACTGCTGTCCCCAGTTGGACAAGATGAATGGCGGAAGCTGGTCCAAACTGGAGAACCGCGTGCGTCAGTGGGCTGAACAGTATGGCTCGGTGTATGTCGTGACAGGTCCGATAATCGGTGAACATGAGAACGGATACATAGGCCTTAACCATATTCCCGTTCCCGATGCATTCTATAAGGCGGTTATGACACGCAGCGCTTCAGGCGGATACCGGTCTGTGGCATTTGTCATGCATAACTCAGGCGTACCGCAGCCATATCCCGACTGTGCCATGACTGTCGATGAACTGGAGCAGCTGCTGGACATGGATCTGTTCCAGGCACTTCCGGATGAGCAGGAGAATGAGGCTGAAAGTCATGTGGACCGTCTGTTCTGGGGAATGCAGAAATAGAGTCTGAAATCTTGTGTATCTTTGCAGATACAATCAAAAAATAAATGGATTATTATGAAAAAAATTGCGTTGATATTGGCGTTTGGCATGATGCTTGCCCCTTGCGTGAAGGCTCAGGACTGCCGGTTGCAGAATGATGAAATAACTTTGAGTTACGGCCGGGTAAGTATTCCTGGCTTTGCCTACACATTCGCTTCGATTTTTACTACGGCTCTTACTTTCGGATACCTGTCTCCTGAGGAATTTCACAGTACGGGCGCTCTGACGGCCGGTTACTGGCATCATTTTTCATCAAGGTTCTCGGTTGGCGGCAATCTGGTCTATGAAAATTTCAGGATGAATTTCAACCAGTATGCAGGCAAGGATGAAAACGGACAGATACTGCGCAAGCCAAGCGACTGGAATAATATGAGTTTTACTTCACTTATGCCGGGTGTCAAGTTCCAGTGGGTGAACCGTGAACATTTCGGCATGTTTACAAAAGCTGATGCAGGAGGTATCTGGTATCACAATCAGAGAATTGACATACAGGCCGATGAAAGCAATCGTGAGACGCACGATGCAGGCAACGATTTCGGATTCGCATTCCAGCTTTCGCTCATAGGCATTGAAGCCGGAAACGGTCACTGGCGCGGCACGACTGAAATAGGTTGGGGTATGGAAGGACTTGTCCAGGCTGGTGTGAAGTATATTTTCTAACGGATTATTTATTGATACGATGAAGAGGCTGTTTTTTTATCTGTTGGCCGGTATTCTTGTTCTTGTTGCCGGCAGTGCATCGGCTCAGACCACGTTCTCTGTCCTTGGCGATTCATATTCCACTTTCAAGGGTTATATGCCTGAGGGCTATGCCAACTATTACCCGGATAACAGTAAGGATGTCAAGTCTGTTGAGCAGACATGGTGGAAACTCCTGGAGACAAAGATGGGGTGGAAGCTTGATACCAACAACTCGTGGTCAGGGTCAACCATCTGTACTACCGGTTATCGCGGCAATGACTATACCCATGAGGCTTTTGTTACCCGTACCGCACTTCTTGGCAATCCTGATGTGATTCTGATTCTCGGTGGAACGAATGATGCTTGGGCCGATTCTCCTATCGGGGAGTACAGGTATGATGACATTGCCGCCGATGATTTGAAGTATTTCCGTCCGGCTATGGCATATATGATTCAGAAACTAAAGAAAAGATACCGTCAGTCTAAGATAGTATTCATTCTGAACTATAATCTCAAGACCGAAGTCGATGAGTCGGTAAATACGATATGTTCCCATTACGGCATACCGTGCATAGAACTGAAGCAATTTGATATGGACAATGGCCACCCCACGCAGAAGGGCATGGAGCAGGTTGCCGCTCAGATTGCCGAAGGTCTTGAAGAGATTCTGAAATAAGCCTCGGGTTCCTAAGAAAAACAGCGGCTGATGTTAAGATACGGACCGCTTTCACGCCGGCTGGTCCAGCTGTCGTTGCCGATTCTCATTGAGAATTTCCTGGTAATGACACTGGGTACGGTCGATACCCTTATGCTCAGCAGCCTGTCAGACTACAGCGTCGCGGCTGTGGGTATGGTCAACCAGCTGGTCAATCTGGTTTTCATTATATTTCAGGTCATATCGCTGGGTACCACCATACTGTGCTCACAGTATTTCGGCGCCAGACTGCATGACAAGGTGGTACAGGTTGTAGGCGTGTCGCTTGCATTCAATTTCCTGTGCGGTCTGTTCTTCAGTTCCATACTGTTCTTTTTCGCACCGCAGATACTGGGGCTCATGGGACTGAGGCCGGAACTGATGACCGAGGGCTGTCAGTACATGCGTCTGGTAGGTGCATTTGCGTTTCTTCAGGCAATGTCGCTTGCAGTTTCGGCATCGTTGCGCAGCGCCGGACTGACCAGATATCCCATGATTGTTGCCGGGGTGGTGAACGTTCTCAACATTATCGGTGACTGGGCACTGATATTCGGCCATCTGGGAATGCCTGCCATGGGTGTCCGTGGCGCGGCTATGTCATCGGTCATCTGCAGGGGCATATCGGTGGTCCTGCTTTTCATCTTTCTGTTCAGGAAACAGATACCGCATTTCCCGAAACGCCTGTTCATGCCGTTCCCATGGAAAGTTATGGGCAATGTCCTGAAAATTGGTATTCCTTCGGCCGGAGAACAGATGTCGTACAGCCTGTCGCAGGTGGTCATTACCTACTTTATAAATCTTATGGGCAATGAGCAGCTGGCGGTACGCAGTTATGTGACGAATATCGTGATTTTCACGTTCATGACAGCCCTGTCAATGGCCCAGGGCGGATCAATAGAGATAGGCCATCTGATAGGCGAACACCGTTTCAATGCCGCATACCGTCTTGGACGCCGCGTGGGCCATCTGTCAATGATAATTACCATGGCCATTGCTTTCGGTACCGCACTGGCGGGACCTGTAATCTTCGGATTCCTGTCCGATAATCCTGATATAGTCAGACTTGGCTGCGCTGTCCTATGGGCCGATGTCCTTGTGGAATACGGACGTGCAATAAACTTCTTCGGCGTGAACTGTCTGCGTGCGGCAGGCGACATATACTTTCCTGTACTTACCGGCATTGCCGTGTGCTGGACCGTATCAGTGGGGTTCAGCTACCTGTTCGGAATTGCGCTTGGCGGCGGCCTTGTGGCGCTGTGGATAGCGCTGGGCATAGACGAACTGACGCGGGGATGCATTTTCCTGCGCCGTTGGAAAAGCCGCAAGTGGGCTTCGAAGGCCTTCGTATAGTTTTCTGACGTTAGTATCCTGTCAGCAGAAGAACGGCACCGCCGCCGGGAGCCAGAGTCAGCTGAACCTTGTCCTTGCGTGTAACTGTCATGGTGCGGCTGCTGTAAGTCTCGCGGTTGGTCCTGTAGTGCGTGTCCTCAGCATCCTGAGTCAGCGTGGCGTTCCATTTGCCTCTGCCAAGGAATGACAGGTCGACGTCAAGGGTGCGGCCGTCCTCGTTCGTGGCTGCTGCCACCAGCCAGTCGCCCTGGGTATTCCGGCGTGCCATGACAATGTATTCCCCGATGCTGCCGTCAAGGGTGCGGCTTTCCTGCCAGGGCTGTTTCTCGGCGCTGAGGAATTCAAGCAGTTCGGGATACTTCTCATAATATTCCGGAATGTCCGGGATTACGGTTGCGCCCGACCATGTGACAAGTGTGCGTGCAATCTCGGCGCATGCGGTCGATGGCACTTCCTGGTTGTTGTCCTTGCGTGTGGTGCGTCCCTGATGCAGTTCCATGAATCCGTTGTTCATGTCAACTGGTCCGGCCACCATGTTCACGAAGACCGATGTCACGAATGTCCTGGGCTGGAATATCTGGCGGCCGTCAAGCTGGGCCTTGCAATATTCGCGCGTAACGGCGTTCGGCCATGTGCGCATCTGTCCGTAAGGGTGAACGGGGTAGTCGTGATAGTCAACCATGAGATGATGTTTGGCGCATAGACGGGTTATGTCCTGGGTCTTGCGGTTCTTTTCCTGCGGGTTGCCGTTCATGAATCCGTATTTGACACCGCTGGCACCCCATTCTTCATATTGTGCCAGGGTCTCCTCGATGGGATAGTTCGTTCCGGCCACATCGTTCAGATAAAGCCAGACGCCCACACCATTCTCCTTGCCGTACTGGATGATGCGTTGTACGTCGCGTGCCTTGTCGCCCTTTGTGGGGTCCGAGTCCTTCTCGAATTCCGGACCGTACCAGTTGGCATCAAGCACCAGATTGCAGAAACCATGCTCTGCTGCGAAGTCTATCATCCTGACCCATGAGGGGTAGTCCATCCTGTACCGGTATCCGTCAACAGGGGAAACTGCACCGTCAATGCGCCAGTCCCACAGATCGACACCTGGTTTTACCCAGCTGAAGTCGCCTTCGGCATCGGGGTTGAGAAGTTCCAGCAGGTGTGAGTCAACCAGATCTCCGGGTGTTTTTCCCACCATAAGCACACGCCAGGCTCCCACGAATTCGCCCTTGAAGCCTGATATCCTTTCGGGGGCTATCTTCAGCGATGTCGTTCCCTTTTCCGCCAACAGGCGCATGGGCCAGCCGTCATAGGGCAGATTGGCCTCGTGAAGTGCCAGGTACAGGTCATCGGACACTTTTATTGTGGCCAGCGGAAGGCGTTCTCCGTTGGCGTCGGACAGGCGTTCCGGCCCTATGTTGTGCCTTTCGCCGTTGTAGTACCATGCTGTGTAGTCGCCGGCAAAGTTGAAATCGGTCTTCTCATATATTCCATCCTTCATGGCAGACAGGCGGAATGCCACTCCTTCATTGAAGACACGCACTTCAAGGTCGTCATTTGAAGGGCCGACCACATTAAAAGCCTGCCAGTTGTATTTTGCCTTTACTTCAGATTGCTTGCCCCATAGCGGATGCCATTCCTCTTTGCCGCGGAAGGCCTTCCCTGACCGAGGTATCAGGGCAATAACCTGATCGGCTTCAGAAATGTCGCCGGTGTAGCCCAGACAGGACCAGTCAACTATGGTCTTACCGCCAACCGATATCGAATACTGGAGCGTTCCGTCCAGTTTCAGGCTGAATGCCGTGTTGCCGTCAGGGGACTTGACTGTGTAGGTCTGCTGTGCGAAGGCTGCAAGAACCGCAGTCAGAAGCAGGAATAGGGTTAATGTTCTTTTCATTGTTCGACAGGTGGTTATTGTTGTGCGTGAATTTTGAATCAGAATATTGCCAGACCGATTGCCGCCGATGCAAGCAGCACCCAGACGGGATTGACTTTCTTCCAGACGGCCATGAAACTGGCCACGCAGATAAGAACCGATTTCCAGTCAATGAAAGTTTCGCGGTTCAGGAACATTATTGCAGCGGCTCCAATCATGCCTGCCAGGCATGGACGCATCCAGCCAAGAGCGCCTTTCATCCAGCGGTTGTCCTGCAGACGCTTGTAGAAGATGGTCAAGAGCAGCATCAGAGTCATTGAAGGGACGCATACCGCAAGGGTGGTTACAACCGACCCCCACACGCTGCCGGTAATGCTGTAACCAACGAATGTGGCGCAGTTCAGGGCTATGGGGCCAGGCGTCATCTGTGAAATGGCAACAATGTCGGTGAACCGTTCCATCGAGAGCCATGCGTGACGTATCACCATTTCGTTGTGTATAAGCGAAATCATGGGGTATCCGCCGCCAAAGCCGAAGAAACCTATCTTCAGGTATGTGAGAAACAGCTGGAGGTATATCATGACTTGCTATTGCCGAAGCAGGTGAGAATAAGTCCGATGGCGGCTCCTGCAATAAGCAGCAGTACAGGCGAAATGCCGGTGAATGCGATGAGTGCAAGCGATGCAACGGCAAGCAGAATCTGCCAGTATCCTTTGAGCGACATGACAAGGCGTACGCAGGGAACGGCAATCAGTGCCAGCACGCACGGCCTCAGTCCATTGAAGGCTGCATTTACATAAGCGTTGTTGCGGAAGTCACTCAAACAGACGGCTATCAGCAGAATGATTATGAACGACGGGAGTGTTGCCCCCAGCACGCTTGCCGCTGCGCCCCCAATACCTTTTACGCGATAACCTGTAAATACCGCGGCATTGAGTGCTATCGGCCCTGGAGCAGACTGGGCCAGTGTCAGATGATCTATGAAGTCTTCCCTGTCAAACCAGTGCTTGCGTGTCACGACTTCGTTTTCGATAATGGAAATCATGGCATACCCGCTTCCAAAGGTCAGAGCTCCAATCTTGAAGAAGATCCAGAACAGTTGCAGCAATTGTCTCATTCAGGCGCTTTCTTGCGAAAGAGAAAAATGATTTGCTGACAAAAATACCAATTCCGTTTTTGATTGCCTGCTTTTGGAGACGAAACTTTCAGTCCGGGCGCATGACTTTTTGGGTATCGCTACCGCTGGACAATGATTTTTGCAGGGACACCGCCCACCACACTGTAGGCAGGGACATCCTGGGTGACAACGGCATTGGCGGCTATGATGGCACCGTTGCCTATTGTTACACCTCCAAGTATCCTCGCACCTTCGCATATCCATACATCGTTGCCAATCACAATGGGACCTTTGCTTACCACGGGACGGCCGCCCGGATGACACTGCAGGCTGCACAGGTCACTCGTTCCATGGTCATTGTCGCTTATGGTCACCCACTTTCCGGTAAGCAGATTGTCGCCTATTGTAATCCTGTTGCAGCAGGTAATATGGTTCATGGCACCGAAAGCGCAATTCCGGCCAATGGTCAGTTCCGGATGCATGTGCTGGATATACTCCTCGATTACTTCCTCTGAACCGGCCGATTTCCTTGTCTTTACAGGCACACTTTCTATTGTGCCGATATGTGGCAGTGACGGATATCTGGTATAGTACTTGTCCCATGCTTCCAGATAGAGGTCGTCTTCAAAGGAAGTGCCAGGCCCGATGCTTATGTACTGTGGGCATGCCAGGACTTTGACTTTCTTGAAAAAGACACTCGACGGGCATGACTTAAATGTCGGCCGCAGCCAATATGAACGGATATGCCGCCTGACCCGGGTGAGCCAGTCATTTACCCCCAGTCCATACGTGTTGTAACGCGGAAATGACAAGAAAGACCTTTTTGGACTCATTTCATGTTCATTTTATTCGTTTCAGCATCGGGATCAATACTGCTCTGCAAAAATAGACATTAATTTGCACATATCAATATTCTTATAATATCCGGACAGTCCGATCCGGCACTTCATAATGGCAGTGTCAAAAAATTGGACAGTTTTCGCCCTATTCTGACGTTTTCATAAAAAACATTTCCTGACAGCCATTGTCCATAGGAACGGACAGTGTTGAATCGGATCAGATATACAAAGAAACAGTATAATTATTGGCTCATTTTGAGCCGATAATATTTGAATGATATGGATATCTCAAGGGAAATTCTGCAATTTCTGCACTTCAATCCGATGTCTTCACGCGATGCGATAGCGAAAGGAATCATGTTTGAAGGCAGTGATGCCACTCTCAAGCGTCTTATCGCATCACTCGTGAAGGAGGGCGATGTCATTGTTGAGGGAAAGGCTCGTGCCACACGTTATAAGCTTTCTGACCAGGCGCATCTTCTCACCCTTGTGCTTCTTTCATACATCCAGGCATTCTCAGACGGGAATAAACGTACCGCACGCATTACAAGCAATGCGATAATGATTGCCAACGGTTATTGCCCGCTCAGTTTCCGTTCAGTCGATTCCATTGACTACAAGAAAGCCATGCTGATTTTCTGTGAGCAGAACAATCTGCATGCTTTCAAAAGAATCTTTATGGATCAGTTTGAATTTGCAGTTAAAGAGTACTTTTAGAAGCTGTTGTGAAATAAGGGAATGAGTAGCATTTGGACAATTGCGAGTCCAGATGCCATATTCAGTTATATAAATGGGAATTTTGGCTACTTCAAATACTACGATAGTTATTTCCAGAACGCAACCCAATTCTGTTCGTTTTCGTTCAGTGTGGCCACATCGGCCTTGTAGTCCGGGTTCGGAATATACCAGGTGGTCGATTCGAAGTAGTCCTGCAGTTCTTTGCTGTTGAAAATGTAGCCCCGATACGCAAATGGCAGATTCCTGGCTATGCGGCGCTGCTCAGGCGTGAAACGGTCATAATCATCGTCTTCT
>JAZUFX010000046.1:0-6835 GCA_045640885.1 Bacteroidaceae bacterium
CAAAGTGCGCGGGTCACGTTGTATGCACGCTTCTGCATTTCGGCATTGGCACGCTGTACGGCATTCAGCTCAATGCCGCTTGAATAGCGTCCCGTTTCAACCGACGATACAGAGCCGCCGCCAAGGCCGATGCGGTAGTTGTCACCGCCAAGCACCACAATCTTGTTGCCCTTCTGCGGCTCGCCCTTGATGCAGTCACGCTTTGTGCCGTAGCCCACACCACCAGCCATCATGATGACCTTATCATAACCGTACTGTTCGCCGTTCTCCTGGTGTTCGAAAGTGAGCAGTGAACCGCAGATAAGAGGCTGGCCGAACTTGTTGCCGAAATCGGAAGCGCCGTTCGAAGCCTTGATGAGAATCTGCTCGGGGGTCTGATACAGCCACTGGCGTTCCTTCATGCCCTTTTCCCAAGTACGGCTTTCGTCATTGCGGGGGTACGATGTCATATAGACTGCAGTACCTGCAATCGGCCAAGAGCCTGTGCCGCCGCCCATACGGTCGCGGATTTCACCACCGGTACCGGTCGATGCGCCGTTGAAAGGCTCGACGGTGGTGGGGAAGTTGTGTGTTTCGGCTTTGAGCGAGATTACGGTTTCAATATTCTTTATGATGAAATAGTCCGATGTGGAATGGTCGGCCGGAGCGAACTGCTCTACGACAGGACCCTGCGCAAATGCCACATTGTCCTTGTAGGCCGACAGTATCTGGTTGGGGTTCTCCTGAGTGGTCTTCTTGATCATCTGGAACAGGCTGGATTCCATTTCCTTTCCGTCGATTATGAACTTGCCTCCAAAAATCTTGTGACGGCAGTGTTCCGAGTTGATCTGTGCAAAGCCGAACACCTCGCTGTCGGTAAGTTTGCGTCCCAGCTCGCCTTCCACCTTATGCAGATAGTCAATTTCCTCCTTTGAAAGTGCCAGACCCTCCTGCTCGTTGTACGATTCAAGGTCTTCAATGAAAAGAATGGGCTGAGGCTTTATGTCGACAGTGAAAATCTTCTGGTCAAGACCATTGTACATACGCTGCAGCATGGGGTCATACTCGGCATTTTCGTCTTTTGCAAGGAAATACTCTTCAATGCGGGTTATGCCTGAAAGACCCATGTTCTGGGTTATTTCAACAGCGTTGGTACTCCATGGGGTGATCATTTCACGACGTGGGCCGATAAAATATCCACCCAATGATTCTACATCCAGCAGCTGCGCATCGCCATACAGCCAGCTTAGTTTTCTGATGTCTTCGGTTGTCGGTTTTGAAGCAGTCTCAGTGGCAACGATTGTGCCAGACGGGTTCTTGAAGAAGATTATCATTTCAGTTTTATGATTTGGATGTGCAAAGATAACCTTAAATAATAAGAAAATGGGTATTTTTGCACATTCGTTTTCAACAGAAGCATGGCCGAAGACAGCGAATCCATAATAATCAGCGGAGCAAGGGCGAACAATTTGAAAAATGCCGATGTGAGCATCCCGCGGGACAAGTTTACCGTAATAACCGGCCTGTCAGGATCGGGCAAGTCATCGCTTGCCTTCGACACCTTGTATGCCGAGGGCCAGAGACGGTATGTCGAGTCGCTGTCAGCATACGCACGCCAGTTCCTGGGACGCATGAAGAAACCGGAATGCGACGGCATTGAAGGACTGCCGCCGACCATCGCCATCGGACAGCGTTCCGGCAACCGTAACCCGCGTTCGACAGTGGGCACCCAGACCGAGATTTACGAATACCTGAAACTGCTGTACGCAAGGATAGGACGCACCATTTCGCCAATAAGCGGCATAGAGGTACGCCGTCACAGCGTTGAAGATGTCGTTGACTTCGTGCTTGGGCAGCCTGAGGGAACACGTTTCACAGTGCTTGCCCCCATACGCACGATACCGGGCCGCAGTCTGGAACAGCAGCTGGCGGTTTACCTGAAAGAAGGCTACACCAGGGTCGATTTTGACGGACAGATGCTTGACATTGACGGACTGAAGAAGGACGGAGCCATAATGGACGGCATGTCTGCCGGCAATCTGTTCCTTCTGGTTGACAGACTTGCGGTCAGCGGTACGCGCGAGAACATAAGCCGCCTGACCGATTCTGTCGAGACCGCCTTTTACGAAGGCTCCGGTGAATGCATGCTGCGTTTTTATGCAAATGGCGGAAACAGCCTGCATTCATTCAGTAACCGCTTTGAGGCCGATGGAATACAGTTCCAACAGCCGGCCGAGAATCTGTTCTCGTTCAATTCGCCGATGGGTGCATGTCCCGAATGCGAAGGGTTCGGCCGCATTGTCGGCATTGACGAGAACCTTGTCATACCCGACAAAAGTCTGAGCGTCTATGACGGCTGCGTCGTATGCTGGCGCGGCGACATAATGGTGGAATGGAAGAACTGGTTCATTCTGCAGGCCCAGAAGCACGATTTCCCCATATTCACTCCATATTACCAGCTCACACAGAGCGAGAAGGATTATCTGTGGCACGGCAGCGGTGCCGGCCCCGATGAAAACGGCTATGAGGAAGCCTGCATAGACAACTTCTTCAGGATGCTGGAAAAGAGCCAGTACAAAATCCAGAACCGCGTCATGCTGGCACGATACCGTGGCAAAACCGTCTGCCCCGTATGCCACGGGAAGCGGCTGAAAAAGGAAGCCACATACGTCCAGGTTGGAGGCAAGCCCATTACCGAACTGGTTGAAATGCCGATATCGGGGCTCAAGGCTTTCTTTGATGGCCTTACCCTTTCAGAGACCGATGCAGCGACAGCCGGACGCATAATAACTGAAATAACATCCCGGTTGCAGTTCATGATTGACACCGGGCTTGAATACCTCTCGCTGAACCGTGGCAGCGCAACGCTGTCTGGCGGTGAGAGCCAGCGCATAAGCCTTGTGACTTCGCTGGGCAGCAGCCTGATGGGTTCGCTCTATGTCCTTGACGAGCCCAGCATAGGTCTGCACAGCCGTGACACGCAGAAACTTATCCGTGTACTGCGCCAATTGCAGGAAATAGGCAACACGGTAGTGGTGGTCGAACATGACGAAGAGATTATACGCGCCGCCGACTATATCATAGATGTCGGTCCCGAAGCCGGACGTCACGGCGGTGAAATTGTATATCAGGGAAATGTATCGGGCCTTGACTGCCAGGCCGCAAGCTGGACAGTCAGATACCTTACAGGAACCGAAAGCATTCCGGTGCCGGCATCGCGCCGTCCATGGAACAGCTACATAGAGATAAAAGGCGCGCGCCAGAACAACCTGAAAGGCATTGACGTGAAATTCCCGCTTGGAGTCATGACCGTTGTCACCGGTGTAAGCGGTTCGGGAAAGAGCACTCTTGTACGCGACATACTGTACCTCAAGCTCAAGGCTCTGTATGACGAGGCGGGACAGACATCGGGACAGTGTGACAGCATTGGAGGCGACACATTCATGGCAAAAGCGGTGGAATTTGTCGATCAGGACCCCATAGGCAAGACCACACGTTCCAACCCCGTAACATACGTCAAGGCATACGACGAGATACGCAAACTGTTCGCAGACCAGCCTCTGTCACACCAGATGGGCTACAGGCCCACACATTTCTCATTCAATTCAGAAGGTGGCCGATGCGAGGAATGCAAGGGCGAAGGCACCGTCACCGTCGCAATGCAGTTCATGTCGGACCTGACGTTGGAATGCGAGAGCTGCCACGGAAAGCGTTTCAAGAAAGATGTGCTTGAAGTCACTTACAAAGGCAAGAACATCTGGGAGATACTTGAAATGACCGTCAGCCAGGCCATAGAGTTCTTCTCCGGAAACGATGCCACCGAGCGCAGGATTGTACGCAAGCTTGAGCCCCTGCAGCACGTCGGGCTTGGCTATGTCAAGCTGGGACAGTCATCGGCCACGCTCTCAGGCGGAGAAAGCCAGCGTGTCAAGCTGGCATATTTCCTGAGTCTTGAAAAAGCCGAACCCACCATATTCATATTTGACGAGCCTACCACAGGTCTGCATTTCCACGATATAAGGAAACTGCTGGAATCGTTCGATGCGCTCCTGCGCCGCGGCCACACGGTAATCATAATCGAGCACAACATGGACGTCATAAAGTGCGCCGACCATATCATTGACCTTGGCCCCGAAGGTGGTGACCGCGGCGGCAGTCTGGTAATTGCCGGAACTCCCGAACAGGTGGCTGCCTGCCAGCAGTCACTTACCGGACAGTTCCTCAAATCAAAACTTCAATAAAGTTTTCGGACACATGAAAGAAAAGAAACCGAATCCCATCAAAGAATTCTTCACCGTCAGAATCTGGTCTCAGGAAATTGACGAGAAGAACATACTCTGGAGAGCGTTGAGCAATACCACGAAAGTTCTGGTCATTGCAACACGCCGTTTCCTTGACGACCGGCTGATGCGCCGTGCCGCCGACCTCACCTACTCGACCCTGTTCGCACTGGTACCCATTCTGGCTCTGATATTTGCAATTGCCAGAGGATTCGGTTTTGAGAACATAGTTGCAGGTCTTTTCAACAACGGACTCATCGGCGAGAATACCGAAGAAACCATAATGCAGTTCATTGACAGCTACCTGCAGTTCGCCCACGGCGACAAAGGCCTGTTCGTGGGCATAGGCCTGCTCATACTGCTGTGGTCGGTCTTTGCGCTGGCCAACGGCATAGAAGTGAACCTGAATTTCATCTGGCAGCTAAAAAAGACCAGGAAGGTAAGCCGCAAGATAACGGACTACTTCTCACTGCTGCTGCTCATTCCCATTGCAATCATCTGTTTGAGCGGTTTGTCAGTGGTGGCGGCCGAAGTGATTACCCGCACCGAAGGGTATGAGCTTCTGGGCGGATTCATAAAGTTCCTTATCAATGCCATACCATATCTGATTGCAGGATTCATATTCACCGGGTTCTACATGTTCATGCCCAACACCAAGGTAAGGTTCAGATATGCCGTACTGCCGGGTTTTCTGGCCGGTATCCTTTTCCAGGTATTCCAGAACCTGTACTTTCAGGGGCAGCTGCACCTGACAAGCTATAACGCGATATATGGAGGTTTTGCCGCCCTGCCACTGTTCCTTTTCTGGTGCAACATTTCATGGAACATAGTTCTGTTCGGCTGCGAACTCACGTATGTAAGCCAGAACAATGACACTTTCAACTACTATTATGAACCTGGCCGGTTCAGCCGCTACCACAAGGATTTCTACAATCTGCTGATACTGAATCTGATTACAAAACGTTTCAAGAACGGAGAGACGCTGAACAGCCTGCAGATCTCCAAGGAGCTGCACATACCGTTGCGCATCACGCTCAAGTCAATATACAACATGATTGACGCAAAGCTGATTGAAGTTGTATCGGCCGAAGCATACGAAAAGGAGCAATGCTACATTCCGGCCTTTGACATAAACAGGATGACCGTAGCTGTTGTAATTGACAAGCTGAACAGTTCTGGCAACAGCGACTTTTCCCTGGCTGGCGACAACCCGCTGTGTGAAAAGCTGAAACAGCTGCAGGATTTTGGTGCCGCCGGCGAGAACCCGATATGGAACACACCTGTAGCCGATCTGTAACAGTCCGGATAATCCAGAAATCAACAATAACAAGGATATATGGTAAAAAAACTGCTCTGTACACTTGCAATGTCAGCCTTCTGCATTGCAGATTCCTTTGCAGCGACAAGACTGGTAAGTACAGCCACCGAATTCAAGGATACGGTAATGGCCTACCCGTGTGACACCATCAGGCTGACCGACGACATTGACCTGACCGGGTACACAATGCCGGAAGATTTCACTTTTTCAGGTGTCATTGACGGCTCTGAGGTCATCGACGGCGACACCGTCTGCCACATTATCAAAAAAAGCAGGGGCAAAGACGGCATAAAGGACAAAGACAACTCGCCTCTGTTCGAAACTGTGGAAAATGCGACCTTTCAGAATATCTGCATTTACAATTTCCGGGTTGAGAGAGACAACGTCTTTTTTGGCAACGATGACCTTGGGGCAATAGCACGTACAGCCACTAACACCACATTCAGGAATATAATATTCTCAGACATATCGGTGTTCAGCAATGACGATTATGCCGGAACCATAGCAGGCCATGCCACAGGATGCACCTTCTGCAATGTGAATTGCCTGAATTGCGATGTAACCGTTGACGGCGATCACGCCGGAGGTCTGACAGGCTGCAGTGAGAACTGCACATACACTTCATGCATGAACAACGCCCTTTCAAGAGTGTTTGCCGATGGCAGCGGTCCGAACGCATACGCCGGCGGCATTACAGGTGAATCAAAGAATGACTGTTTCTCCAATTGCGTGAACCTTGCACTCGTCGGCGCGAATGACGACCGTGTCGGCGGGATATCGGGTTATTCCACCACCACGACATTCCAAATGTGCACAAACTCAGGCCATATACTGCAGGTAGAGGATGAGGATTCCTTCAATGCCGTTGCCGGGAAATTCAGAGACAACCTGGCAAAATTCGATGAAAACTATCAGGCAAATCTGGCAAAATACAAGGATCAGCTGAACGATTATTATGACACATTGGACGATTACACCACTATTGCCAAATGGAGCATATTCGGCACACTTGTCACCTGGATGGGAGTGGGAATGGTGGCACTGGCCATTACCAATCCAATCACAGTCGCTGCGACCGTTGCCGCTACCGTAGTGATGGCAGCAGTATGGCTGATAGAGTACATTGTTTTCTATATTTCATCGCACGATGAGCTGGGGGGCATTTGCGGCGCCGGCCAGAGTGTTGTGTTTGACTGTTGCGCCAACTACGGCGGCTGTTACTGCCGTGACGAATATGCCGGCGGGATAATCGGGCTGG
>JAZUFX010000047.1:0-48285 GCA_045640885.1 Bacteroidaceae bacterium
GGCAATGATTTTGAGAAGTGTCGATTTACCGGAACCGTTAAGGCCTATGATGCCGATTTTCGCTCCGTAAAAGAAAGAGAGGTAAATGTCCTTCAGGACCTGGCGGTTGTTCTGGAAAGCCTTGCTTACGCCAACCATTGAAAAGATGATCTTCTTGTCGTCAGTAGTCTGTGCCATCAATATGTATTTTGGGGTGCAAAGGTAAGAAAATATGCTGTACCGACAACGAAAAAAGCCCCGCATATCCTGCGGGGCTTCTTAAATTTTGAAAGCTGGGTTATGCTTCTGCGGGAGCTTCCTCCTGAGCGGGAGCTTCTTCCTGAGCAGGTGCTGCTTCGGCTTCCTGGGCTGCTGCCTCTGCCTGAGCTGCTGCTTCTGCTGCTGCAGCGGCTGCTTCAGCCTTCTTGGCTGCAACCTTCTCGGCAATGGCTTCGTTGACCTTCTTCTCAGCCTCAAGTTTTGCCTTGCCAAGTTCACGCTTTGTCTGCTCGTCCTTTACGGCGATAGCCTTGAGTGAACTTTCCTTGGCCTGCTTCCAGGCATCGAACTTGGCCTGTGCTGCCGCTTCGTCAAAAGCGCCCTTCTTGACACCGCCCTGAAGGTGCTTCATCATGTACACGCCTTCGCGTGAGAGGATGTTGCGTGCTGTGTCTGTGGGTTCTGCACCGACGTTTACCCAATACAGTGCTCTTTCGAAATTCAAATCTACTGTAGCAGGATTGGTGTTGGGATTGTAAGTACCAATCTTCTCAATAAACTTTCCATCACGTGGAGCTCTGGTGTCTGCAATAACGATTGAATAGAAGGCATAAGCCTTGTGGCCGTGTCTCTGCAATCTGATCTTTGCTGCCATAAGTTTTTTGTTTTTATTGATTAAAAAATGATTTGAATAACCGTCAACTCGTAACGGCGCCGCAAAATTACTCCTTTCACTTCAATCACGCAACTTTAATTCATTATATTTTTGCCGGCGTGTCTTATTGATAATTTCCATGATAAAATAGTCTCCTCATGGGAGGTAATCATTATTTATTATTTTACTTTTGTAAATTGATATTCATGCATGGAGTGAGCTGTGGGAAAGGAAATGTCTTATACTGGAATCGTAAAGGCTATACATGGCAATGAGTTATGTGTGGAAATGCTTCCGGCGTCCACCTCATGTGACAGTTGCCGGACAAGAAACCTGTGCCGTATCTCAGAAAAGGAGCGGACAGCTCAGGTTCCAGTATCACATCCGGAAAGGTATAAGGTCGGGCAGAGTGTCATCGTTGTCTGCGGTGAAAGTCTGGGCATGAAGGCTGTGCTGCTTGCATTCGGTTTGCCTTTGGTTCTGATAGTTCTGGCTCTGGCTGTTTCCATGGGAGTATGGAACAGCGAAAAGCTGGCTGTGCTGATAGGGCTGGCCGTTTTTTTTGCATATTGGACGTTACTTTTCCTTTTAAGGGACAGGATCGGCCGGAAATTCAGCTGCCGCATTTCCGGATGTCGGCAACTGTGAATAATGGATTGTTTCAGGAATAAACGAAAGTAAAATATGTCGTCGATTTTGACATCGGTTCTTGTACTCGGAATCACGGGACTTGTTTTGGGGCTTGTGCTGTTTCTGGTTGCAAGAAAATTTCATGTGGAAGAGAATCCTAAGGTCAAGCTGATAGAGGAGCTGTTGCCTGGGGTAAATTGTGGAGGATGCGGTTATCCTGGCTGTGCCGGCTTCGCTCGGGCATGTGCCGATTGTGACTCAATGGACGGCTTGCGGTGTACGGTCTGCAAAGACGAAGTCATGCAGCAGATTGCAGAAATTACAGGTCATGCCGTAAGTGTATCGGAGAAACAGATTGCTGTAGTACGCTGTAGCGGTTCGTGTGAAAACCGCCCGTCGGTCAACAGTTATGATGGAGCTGCCAACTGTGCTGTGGCCGCCTTGCAGACAGGGGGTGAAACGGGTTGTTTCTATGGCTGTCTGGGTTTGGGTGACTGTGTGAGTGCCTGCAGCTTCGGTGCAATATACATGGACGGGACAACAGGTCTGCCTGTCGTGGATCAGGACAAGTGCAATGGCTGCGGCGCCTGTTCGAAGGCTTGCCCCAGAAATATCATCGAGATTAGAAACAGAAACAAGATGGACAGACGCGTGTATGTGTCATGCGTCAACAGGGACAGGGGGCCGATAGCCAGGAACGCCTGCAGTGTGGCCTGCATAGGTTGCGGCAAGTGTGTGTCGGCATGCGCGTTCGATGCCATTGTCATGGAGAACAATCTGGCGTACATAGATCAGGACAAGTGCCGTCTGTGCCGCAAGTGCGAAAGCGAATGTCCGCAGCATTCCATATTGGCAGTGAATTTCCCTTCAAGAAGGGATGAAGAGCCATCTTCAACCCAGCAAAATTAAGATTTATGTCATTACGTACATTTTCAACAGGCGGTGTGCATCCAAAGGCAAGTAAGCTTACGGAGTCAAAGGCTATTGAGCCGGCGCATATACCGGCTCAGGCTGTATTTCCGCTTTCACAACATATAGGCGCCCCTGCAGTTCCATGCGTGTCAAAGGGTGACAAGGTGCTTGTCGGTACCCCTATTGCCAGACCTGACGGATTCATGTCGGCTTACATACACTCATCGGTTTCAGGTACGGTCGCAAAAATAGACAGCATTGTCGATGCCAGCGGACGTCGTCAACCGGCAATATTCATTGACGTTGAAGGCGATGAATGGGAACCGTCAATTGACCGTTCCGACAATCTGGTCATCAATGTGACCATGTCAAAGGAAGACATTCTGAAACGCATCGGCGATGCCGGCATAGTGGGAATGGGTGGCGCATGTTTCCCAACCCATGTGAAGTTGTGTCCTCCGCCGGCATGCAGGATAGATACCCTGATCATCAATGCGGTTGAATGCGAACCTTATCTGACCGCTGATCATAGGCTTATGCTGGAGTATCCGGACCGGATAATTGTGGGAATACGTATCCTCATGAAGACTCTTGGTGTGGATCGGACTGTGATAGGCATCGAGGAGAATAAGGCTGATGCCATCGGACTTTTGCAGAGGAAGGTGCAGATGGTAAGTGGAATAGAGGTCATGCCACTTGCCATGAAATATCCGCAAGGCGGCGAAAAACAGCTTATCGAGGCGGTTACGGGACGTCGTGTCCCACCTCCTCCGGCTCTGCCTGCCAATGTGGGTTGTGTAGTTCAGAATATCGGTACGGTATATGCCATATATGAGGCCGTTACCAAGAACAAGCCTCTAATTGAGCGTGTGGTAACGGTAACCGGTGACAGCGTGAGCAACCCATGCAATCTGAAAGTCAGGATGGGCACTCCTGTCGGCCAGCTTATCGAACAGGCCGGAGGGATGCCTCAGGACACAGCAAAACTCATTTCTGGCGGTCCGATGATGGGACGTCCGTTACTTGGAACCGACGCACCTGTTGTCAAGGGAACATCGGGGGTGCTTATGCTTCCTGAAAAACTGGCAGCCAGAAAGGAGGAACGCAACTGCATACGCTGTGCCAAGTGTGTGAACGTCTGTCCGATGGGACTGGAACCGTACAAACTTGCAACGGCCGGGGAACTGGGCCGTTGGGATGTGGCCGAAGAGTCCTGGATTATGAGCTGCATAGAGTGCGGCTGCTGCCAGAGCACATGCCCTTCACGCAGGCCTCTGCTTGATTGGGTCCGTCTGGCAAAGAAGAATGTAGACGGCATTATACGTGCCCGTCAGAATGCCAAATAACTGAATACAATGTCACAGAAACTATTCATATCCACATCACCGCATATCCACTGCGGCGATACCGTAGAAAGGAACATGCATCTTGTAATTCTGGCCCTTGCGCCGGCGTTGGTGGCATCGTTCATTCTGTTCGGCATCGGAGCTCTGATTGTCACAGCCACGTCGGTAGCATCATGCATACTGTTTGAGTGGTTGATATCAAGGTTCCTGCTGAAAAAAGAACAATGCACAGTCGGCGATGGCAGTGCCGTTGTTACTGGTTTGCTTCTTGCGTTCAATTTGCCTGCAAACATACCTCTGTATCAGATTATAATGGGCTCGCTGGTGGCAATAGGCATTGGCAAGATGGTGTTCGGAGGATTGGGAAACAATCCGTTCAATCCGGCTTTGACAGGAAGGGTGTTCATGCTTGTTTCATTTCCGTCAAGAATGACTTCGTGGCCTGTGCCTCATCAGATGCTTGCATATACCGATGCCGTTACGGCAGCTACACCTTTGAGCCTTGTCGGGTATCAGAATGACAGCCTGCCATCGTATATGGATATGTTTCTTGGCAATACTGGCGGTTCAATCGGTGAGACTTGCGCTCTGGCACTGCTCATCGGATTCGTCATTCTGCTGGCGTTCAAGGTTATTACCTGGCACATACCGGTCACCGTCATGCTTACGGTCGCCGTTCTGACCGGTATAATGTGGCTTGTAAATCCTGATGTCTATGCCGACCCGCTCACCCACCTGCTGTCAGGCGGTCTTATGCTGGGCTCCATTTTCATGGCAACTGATTATGTGACTTCGCCGATGACCCGCAAGGGTATGGTGTGGTACGGTGTAGGAATAGGTTTTCTGACAGTGGTAATAAGGCTTTTCGGCTCATATCCTGAAGGCATGTCGTTTGCCATTCTCATAATGAATGCCATTGTTCCACTCATAAATAACTGGTGCAGGCCTGAACATTTCGGAGAGACAGCAAAATGAAGAAACTTGAATCGAACATATTGAATATGGCAGCGGTCATGACCGTTATTGCGGTTGTAGCTGCCGGAATTCTCGGGTGGGTTCACACCATTACAGAGAAACCTGTTGCAATCAAAGCGCAACAGGCTGTTTCCAATAGCATAAAGAGCGTTATTCTTGGTGACAGCGATGTGGAATTCAGCGTTGCACCTGCAAGAGAAAGTAATGGCTTTGTCTTCCACAAGGTGACCGATATGGACGGGCACAGTCTTGGAACCGCTGTCGAGACAACCGATGCGAACGGATTCGGAGGCAGTATCAGGATTATGGTCG
Organism: Bacteroidaceae bacterium; assembly: GCA_045640885.1. Lineage (GTDB taxonomy): Bacteria > Bacteroidota > Bacteroidia > Bacteroidales > Bacteroidaceae > Colenecus. The sequence continues at coordinate 5,029 of JAZUFX010000047.1, forward strand.
GCTTTGACCCGGAGGGTAAGATTCTCGGATACAGGGTGCTTGAACACAGCGAAACTCCCGGACTTGGAGCGCAGGCTGATGAATGGTTCCGCCAGCCGTCAAAGCAAGGCGGAGAGGAACAGTCCAAACTTGAAACTTTGTTCTTTGGCGCTCCTGCCAAGGCCGGCAACCATAACATAATAGGCCTCAATCCTGCCGATGACATGCTTACTGTCAGCAAGGACGGAGGTCAGGTAGATGCCATAACCGCATCGACCATCACATCTAAGGCTTTCCTGCGCGCTGTCAATGCGGCATACAAGGAAATATTCGGATATACTGCTGCCGATGCCGTGAGCGGAGCATCATATTGAACCCAAAGCATTATATGACATGAATTACTTCAAGACTATAATCAACGGAATAATCAGGGAGAACCCGACGTTTGTCCTTCTGTTGGGCATGTGTCCCACACTGGCTACCACTTCATCGGCCCTGAACGGACTGGGTATGGGTGTGGCGACAATGTTTGTGCTCATTTTTTCAAACGCATTCATTTCACTGCTCAAGAACCTTATCCCTGACGGTGTAAGGATACCTTGTTATATAGTGGTGATAGCATCGTTTGTAACCATTCTGCAGATGCTTATGCAGGCTTATTTGCCCGAACTGTATTCGACACTTGGAATTTTCATTCCATTGATCGTGGTGAATTGCATAATACTTGGCCGTGCCGAGGCTTTTGCCGCAAAGAACAATGTCTTTGCATCAATATGTGACGGAATTGGAACAGGCGTAGGATTCACTCTTGCACTGACTCTTTTGGGACTGGTACGCGAGATTCTCGGCAAGGGAACATTCTTCGGCATCGGAATTCTGCCGGCATCGACCAATATGCTGCTGTTTGTCCTGGCTCCGGGTGCATTCATAACACTGGGACTGCTCATTGCCATTGTCAACTCATTCAAGAAAAAAGCATAATCGGGAACTATGGAATACTTCCTCATTTTCATATCGGCGGTTTTCGTCAACAATATAGTGCTTTCCCAGTTTCTGGGCATCTGTCCGTTCCTGGGTGTATCAAAGAGAATTTCGACAGCTGCCGGCATGGGTATAGCCGTGACTTTCGTGCTTGTCATTTCTGTGATAGTCACATATGCCCTGCAGACGTGGGTGCTCAATCCGTTAGGCTTGGAATATCTTCAGACTATTCTGTTCATTCTGGTTATTGCCGGTCTTGTGCAGATGCTTGAAACTGTATTGAAGAAGGTGTCGCCTGCACTCTATCAGGCGTTGGGAATATTCCTGCCACTTATTACAACCAATTGCTGCATACTTGGCGTATCAATATTGGTTGCGAACGGAACATATAATGCACAGGGGCTTGAACCGTCTCTGCTGTCGGGCGTGTTCTATGCCTTTGCAACAGCAATAGGTTTTGCTCTGGCCCTGATGATTTTTGCAGGCATACGCGAACACCTCGATACTGTAAAGATACCTGCCGGTATGCGCGGAATGTCAATAGCACTTATCACTGCAGGTCTGCTCGCTATGGCATTCATGGGATTCAGCGGCGTTGACCATGGCATAGCACAGGCTCTTGGACATTGATTGCATAATAACCAAAATACTGACTTATGAAGAATCGCTTGATTTTGCCTGTGTTGGCATTGGCATTGGCGGCCTGTTCGCAGGCGCCCGATGGAAAAGTTTGGCAGAATGGCAAGTATTCGGCTATGGGGCTGAATTTTGAGGAGCCGATAGTGGCTGCCGTTCAGATTCGCGGACACAAAATAGCGTCGATCAGTGTGACGGACGGAGGCAGAACGTATGACCAGTACAAATCGGCTTACAAGACTGTCGCTGACCGTATCATTGAGGCTCAGAGCACCGATGTCGATGGTGTGTCGGGTGCTACATATTCTTCAAATGCAGTAAAGGAGGCTGTAAATAATGCTCTTGACCAGGCTCTTGGCAAACAGCCCGTGGCACAGTCCGGCGCAATTGCCTTTACGCCGGGTACCTATACCGGAACAGGAAGGGGATTCGGCGGCATGGTTCAGGCAAGCGTGACTTTCTCGGACAGCTCGGTTACCGGCGTAACGGTAACGGAACATCATGAGACGGCGCATATCGGTGACATTGCGCTTGTTCCAATGTCTTTGCCGCATGAAATCGTAAAGGCCAACGGAACCGGCGTTGACGGTGTTTCCGGCGCAACTTTTTCAAGTTATGCCATCAAGGCGGCTGTCAATGACGCTGCAAGACAGGCGGGCGTTTCAAACCTTTCGGCATTCATGACCAACAGGGTGGATTATCCTGTTCCTGAACCATGGGAGAATGAATGGGATGTGGTTGTCATAGGGGCCGGAGGTGCAGGTCTCAGTGCAGGTGCACAGGCTGCTCAGGATGGCAATACCGTACTGGTTATTGAAAAGAACGCAGAAATGGGCGGCAACACTCTCGTATCGGGTGGCATATACCAGGCAACCGACCATCGGCTTGTATGGAATATGGAGAAACCGACATCGACCAAGGCTGTCGGCTTTGACGGCAAAGTCCATGACAGGGAACATGCAGCCATAGGTTGTGTGAATGAACTGAAGACTATTCTCGGCTGGAGCGAAGAACCTTTCGACGAGGAGTATTACAGGACCAATGAGTTCGTTGCCGGTGATATTGTGGAATTGTCCAGGCATGGTGTGCACCAGGAATTCCTGCCGACCCTGAGGGAACTGAAAAAGGAGATTTCCGCATATCTTGAATATGCCGGACCAAGACTGGCAGGCGGCGTTCCGGAAGACCGTCTGATACTGTTCTCGACGACCAACCTGCATATTTTCCAGACTTATGTCGGCGGTCTGCGTCAGAGCGCTGACAAGAGCGAATGGATTTACGGAGACTACGAGCTTATCAGACAGATAGTTCAGGAGGGCGAAAAACTCAAGCCCTGGCTCATGAATATGGGGGTGGTCTTCAACGAAAGACAAACCTCCTTGCCGGGTGGCATGTGGTATCGCGGCAACACCATGACCGGTTGGGAAGGCCAGCTGAACGGCTCAAAAACAGGTTTTGTACCGGGCAATTACGGTTCGTATATAATGGCTCCCTACTCGGTCATCATGAATGGCGACCTTCAGAATACTGTAATGCTCGAAACAACTGCCGAGGAACTGATATTTGAAAACGGCCGTGTCTGCGGCGTGAAAGCTACAAGAACCGATGGGACCAAGGTTACAGCCCGTGCAAGGAAAGGTGTCATCATAGCAACCGGCGGTTATGCCGCAAATATCCAGAAAGTGCTCAAGACCAACAAGTACTGGTCACGCCAGTACCTGTCACCGGCCATAGGCACTACAAACCGTTCGTCGATGCGCGGTGACGGCATTGAAATGGCACAGGCCGTGGGCGCTGCAACGGTTGGAATGGGATATACCCAGCTGATGCCGATATCGTATGTGGCTGACGGCTCGATTGCGTTCGGAGGTCTGGAGAGTGCCGTATTCATAAGCCCTGCCAGTGGAAAACGTTTCATTGACGAATGTTCTGAAAGAGATGTGCTTTCGCTGGCTGCCTTCCGTGACGGCATTGATATGGGTAATGTCCGCGGCGCATACCTGTCCATATACCACGGCTTGGGTGCGGACTATGCCGCTATGGGCGATTTTTCCGGCGATACCCCGGGAAAGGAGTGGGGACGCAAGGGCTCACAGCTGGGCGGACTGCTTGAGGAAATCGGATTGGATGCCGATGCCGGAAAGATCATGCAGACCATAATCGATTACGATATGGCAATCATGGACGGACGAGAGCCTGAAGATGCAGGCAAGCGTTTCCCCGGCCTTATAGGTAATGCTGCCCGTAACGCAGACGGCAGCTATGACAAGGACAGTTATGATTTTGACGGTGCTGACATAAGAGTTCGTCTGCTGGCTCCTGCAACCCATCATACCATGGGCGGCCTGAAGGTTGACCTTGACCGTCATGTCCTTGATGATAACGGCAATATAATTCCTGGCCTGTACGCTGCCGGCGAGGTTACGGGCGGATTCTTTGGCGGCAACCGTCTTGGCGGCAATGCCCTTACTGAAGTAATGGCGTCGGGCCGTATTGCAGCACGCGCGGTCCAGAAAGACAACAAATGACATGATAGCATTTCCTAACGCAAAAATAAATATCGGACTCAATGTCGTGCGCAAGCGTGAAGACGGGTACCACGACATCGAGACCGTGTTCTATCCTGTGAATCTTCAGGATGCTCTTGAAATTTCGCTTATGCGTCCTTTGGATCCGTCACAGCTTATTTCAAGACTGGAGGCCGGTAAACTCGTACAACCCGATGACGCTCTGCCGTTCTTCAAATCGAGACGGAAAAAGGATGCTCTGCCTTGCTGCCAGCTGGAGATGTCCGGCCTTGACAGTGATTTCCCTGCCCATGACAATCTTGTTGTAAAGGCCTACCTGATGCTTCTTGAAGATTTTGACCTGCCTTCAATAGATATAAAGCTGTACAAGCATATTCCAACTGGTTCAGGCTTGGGTGGAGGCTCTTCCGATTGCGCTTCAATGCTGGAACTCCTTAACCGCAGGTTCAATTTGAGACTGCGTGACAGTGCACTTGAACGCTATGCCGCAAGACTGGGGTCGGACTGTCCGTTCTTCATAAGCGGTCAGCCGTCATTGGCTACCGGACGTGGAGAGATACTGAAGACAATAAGCCTTTCGCTGGCAGGATATACCATTCTTCTGGTCAAGCCCGATGTTCATGTAAGCACCGCACAGGCATATGCCGGCGTAACTCCAAAACAGCCGGAAGTGAGCCTGCTGGAATCGGTCATGAGACCGGTTGCAGAATGGAAGGATTGTATAAAGAACGATTTCGAACCCTCGGTGTTCGCAAAGTTCCCTGTTCTTGCGGAAATCAAGGAAAGACTGTACGGGCTTGGTGCTGAATATGCGGCAATGACGGGCTCCGGCTCGACAGTATTCGGACTTTTCCGCAAGCCTCTTGACAATCCACAGGAACTGTTCAAAAATATGTTCACATGTCAGCGTGAACTGTTTTGACCGAATGGAATGAATACCATATCTTTGCGGCAGTAATAAAAAAACGGACTATGGCGGATTCACCGGTCAGAAGAAATTCAAAAAGGACTCAGATTGAACAGAACGTGGTATTGAACCATTTGCAGCCTCAGGCTCTGGAACTAGAGGAGGCTGTGATAGGCGCGCTCATGATTGAGCAGGATGCATTTGCAAAGGTCAGTGATATTCTGACTCCGGACTCCTTCTATGACCATAGACACAGGGTAATATATGAGGCTGTTGCAACCCTTTCGCTCAATCAGCGCCCGATAGATATCCTGACTGTAACCGAACAGCTCAAGTCAAGTGGAACCCTTGATGAGGCCGGAGGTCCGCTCTATGTGACGCAGTTGGCCGGCAAGGTAACTACATCGGCTCATATCGACTACCACGCGCGCATCATTTCCCAGAAGGCGATGGCCCGTGAACTGATCAGTTTTACCAGTGAGGTTCAGAGCGAGGCATTCGATGACACTACCGACATTTCAGAACTTCTGAACGATGCAGAATCGAGACTCTTCCAGATAGCCCACAAGAACGTCAAAAAGGATTTTGAATCGATTGATACAGTTCTGGAGCAGTCAATAGAAAGAATCCGTACAGCGTCAAAACGCGCCCAGGGCATGAGCGGACTTGCCAGCGGTTTCCGTGATCTGGACAATATCACTTCGGGCTGGCAGAATTCGGACCTGATCATTCTTGCTGCACGTCCCGCTATGGGCAAGACCGCTTTCGCTCTGTCAATGGCGAAGAACATTGCAGTGAACAACGAACAGCCGGTTGCACTTTTCTCACTTGAAATGAGCAATGTTCAGCTGGTCAACCGTCTTATTTCCAGCGTCTGTGAAATATCAGGCAGCAAACTCAGGGACGGACGTCTTGCTCCATACGAATGGAATGTGCTTGACAGTAAGATCAACGCCTTGCAAAAGGCACCGATATATCTGGACGATACGCCGCAACTTTCAATCACCGAGTTCCGCACCAAAGCCATACGGCTCAAGAAAGAGCACGATGTCAAATTGATAATAATTGACTACTTGCAGCTTATGAATGCAAGTGGTATACGTTTCGGCAACCGTCAGGAGGAAATCAGTACCATTTCCCGTAATCTGAAAGGCATTGCCAAGGAACTGGATATTCCAATCATCGCTCTTTCGCAGTTGAACCGTGGCGTTGAAGGACGCGAAGGATACGAAGGTAAGAGACCTATGCTCAGTGACCTTCGTGAGTCTGGTGCAATTGAGCAGGACGCCGATATCGTATGCTTCATTCACCGTCCCGAGTATTATAAGATTTATGAGGACAACAATCACAATGACCTTCGCGGTGTGGCCGAAATCATTATCGCAAAGCACCGTAACGGTGGAGTGGGCGATGTCCGCCTTTCATTCCGCAGCGACCTGGCACTGTTCGACAATATCGGCGGTGGGGAATCGGGAAAGGGCAATTTCCGAAAGTCGAAAATGAACGACGAAGAGCCTGTCCCTGACGATCCTCTGTCCAGTGGGGCACCCACTCCTGACGATATGGGGGCATATCCGTTCTGATAACTGCTTTTTTGTCTGTCAACTATTTGCCAAAGGCACATAATTTTGTACCTTTGCGCGCTATTATGCATGTACGATAATAATTAGCTATGAACGTATCATATAAATGGCTTAAGGAGTATGTTGATTTTGACATGACTCCAGTCGAAGTGGCTGATGCCCTTACGTCAGTCGGTCTTGAAGTTGATGGTGTTGAAGAAGTGCAGTCTGTCAAGGGAGGACTCAAGGATATTGTTGTCGGTGAAGTCCTGACTTGCGTTGAACATCCAAATTCAGACCATCTTCATGTTACTACGGTTAATCAGGGTAATGGAGAACCTGTACAGATAGTTTGCGGTGCGCCCAATGTCGCCGCCGGTCAGAAGGTCGTTGTCGCCACCATCGGCGCAAAGATGTATGAAGGTGACGATGTCTTCACCATCAAGCCTTCAAAACTGCGTGGAGTCGAGTCATTCGGCATGCTCTGCTCACAGAAAGAACTCGGACTTGGCGATGACAATTCCGGTATTATGGTACTTCCTGCCGATGCTGTTCCAGGAACCCCAGCCGCTGAATATTTCCACTTGGAATCTGACTTCGTGATAGAAGTCGACATAACACCGAACCATTCCGATGCATGCTCGCACTGGGGCGTTGCGCGTGATTTCTACGCGTGGCTCCTGCAGAACGGCCGGAAAAGTTCGCTGCACCGTCCGGAAGTGAAGGATTTCAAGGCCGATGACAACAGTCTCCGGATAGACATTGATGTTCAGAACAGTGAGGCTTGTCCGCGTTATTCAGGCGTGAGCATCAAGGGCGTTACCGTAAAGGAGAGCCCCGACTGGCTCAAGAACAGGCTCAGCACCATCGGCCTGCATCCCATCAACAACATTGTCGATGTAACCAACTACATACTTTTTGCATACGGACAGCCTCTGCACAGCTTTGATGCTGACAAGATAAAGGGAGGAAAGGTCGTTGTAAAGACAATGCCCGAAGGCACTCCATTTACAACACTTGACGGTGTTGAAAGAAAACTTTCTGAACGTGACCTCATGATCTGCAACACTCAGGAACCGATGTGTCTGGCAGGCGTGTTCGGTGGACTGGAATCTGGCATATCAGACTCGACGGTCAACGTATTCCTTGAGAGTGCATATTTCCATCCTACATGGATACGCAAGAGTGCGCGCCGTCATCAGCTCAGCACCGATGCGTCGTTCCGATTTGAACGCGGCATCGACCCCAACGGCGTTATCTATGCACTGCAGCAGGCTGCACTTCTTATAAAGGAACTTGCAGGCGGTACCATATCAATGGATATCGTTGATGTCTATCCGCAGCCAATGCAGGATTTCAAGGTGGATTTCAACTTTGAATATGCAGACAGTCTTATAGGCAAGGTTCTTGACCGTCAGGTAATGAAGAGCATTGTCGAAAACCTTGGCATCAGGGTTGACAGCTTCGACAAGGAGGGCATGAAGCTTTCCGTTCCTCCATTCCGTGTTGACGTGCAGCGTCCGTGCGACATCGTTGAGGAAATACTCAGAATATACGGATACAACAACATTGATTTCGGCAAGTCCGTACAGTCAAGCCTGACCGTTCAGGGCGATGTCGACCGTTCTCACAAACTTCAGGACCTTGTTTCAGAACAGCTTGTAGGCTGCGGCTTCAATGAGATACTGAACAATTCCCTGACACGCGCCGCATACTATGACGGTCTTGAGTGCTGTCCTTCAGAAAGACTTGTACGTCTTATGAATCCGCTCAGTGCCGATTTGAACGTACTGCGAGAACAGTTGCTGTTCGGAGGTCTGGAGAGCCTGTCACACAACATCCGGCGTCAGAATTCCGATTTGAGATTCTTTGAATTCGGCAAGTGCTACTACTTTGATGCAGAAAAGCGTGAAGCCTTGAAACAGCCCAGGGAAGACGGTACGCCCCAGAATCCTATCAAGGCATACAGCGAGGACTATCATCTCGGCCTTTGGATATCGGGCAACCGGGTTTCGGCATCGTGGGCGCACAAGGATGAGGAAAGCTCCGTTTATGAGCTCAAGGCATACGTCCAGAACATATTCCAGCGTCTTGGACTTGCAAAGAACAATACACAGATTGAAGAATTTGAAAATGCGATATTCGCAAGCGGCCTGCGCTACAGACTGCGTTCAGGCAAGACGCTCTGTGAACTGGGTCTTGTAAGCCGTCCTATACTTAAGATGACCGATGTCGGTCAGCCTGTCTATTATGCAGACATAAACTGGGATGAACTCCTCAAGGCTACCCGTAAGGTAAAAACCAGTTATTCGGAACTGCCCAAGTATCCGGCTGTACGCCGCGACCTGGCTCTGCTCATCGACAAGACTGTCAAATTCCAGGATATTGAGCGTCTTGCATATCAGACCGAAGGCAAGCTTCTCAAGGATGTAACGCTGTTCGATGTCTATGAAGGCAAGAACCTTGAAACGGGCAAGAAAAGCTACGCTGTAAGCTTTATGCTCCAGGACGAATCACAGACACTGAACGATGTCATGATTGAGAAGGTCATGGGCAAACTGATTGCCGCACTGCAGACAAAACTTGACGCAAAACTCAGGTAACTGCGTTCCACTTTTGCGAAACTTAAAAAAATATACATAAAAATGGGAAGAGCATTTGAATTCAGAAAGGCCCGCAAGCTCAAGCGCTGGGGCAACATGGCAAAAACATTCACACGTATAGGCAAGCAGATTTCCATTGCCGTAAAGGCCGGTGGTCCTGATCCGGACAACAACGCAGCACTGCGTGCCATCATCGCTACCGCCAAGCATGAAAATATGCCCAAGGATAACGTTGAGCGTGCCATCAAGAACGCTATGGGCAAGGATACCAAGGACTATAAGGAAATGAACTACGAAGGTTACGGTCCTCATGGTATAGCCATTTATGTTGAAACCCTTACAGACAATACCACACGTACTGTTGCAAACGTGCGTTCTGTATTTACCAAGTTCGGCGGCCAGCTGGGTACCAGTGGCAGTCTGGACTTCATGTTCAGTCACAAGTCGATGTTCACAATAAAGCAGAAGGACGGAGTCGATATGGACGAACTGATTCTGGAGCTCATAGATCTTGGTGTTGAGGACGAATACGATGTTGATGAGGAAGAGGGCGAAATCACTCTGTATGGTGATCCGAAGTCATTTGCGGCTATCCAGAAATACTTTGAAGAGAACGGCTTTGAAGTAAAGGCTGCAGAATTTACACGCATACCTAATGACCTTAAGGAAGTTACTCCCGAACAGCGTGAAACAATTGACAAGATTGTAGAGCGTCTTGATGAGGATGACGATGTCCAGAATGTATATACCAACATGCGTCCCCTTGACGAATGATGGCAAATCAATCAGTTTTTTCACAAACACGTAACCATGAACGAAAAAGTAGGTGAATTCGCCGGTATGATCTGGCGTGCGTTGGAAGGCAAGAACGCCCTTTCAATGAAGGAAATCAAGAAAGCCACCAAACTCAAGAATGACGAGTTTTATCTTGGCATGGGCTGGCTTCTTAGAGAAGACAAGATTAACGTTACCGAAGACGAAGAGGAAATCTTTTACGCTCTGAAGTAATCTCCCTGGAACTGCAGAAAAAGATAATCCCGAAAGGCTTAAGGTCTTCCGGGATTTTCATTGTTATAGGAACAAATCAGTCAAGCTTGAGGACGGCAAGGAAGGCCTTCTGCGGAACCTCGACGTTGCCAATCTGTTTCATGCGCTTCTTGCCTTTTTTCTGCTTTTCAAGCAGCTTGCGCTTACGCGACACGTCACCGCCGTAGCACTTGGCAGTCACATCCTTGCGGACCTGCTTGATGGTTTCCCGCGCAATGATTTTGGAACCTATGGCAGCCTGGATGGCAATGTCGAACTGCTGGCGCGGAATAAGTTCCTTGAGCTTCTCACACATGCGCCGTCCCAAATCGTAGGCATTGTCAAAGTGGGTGAGCGTTGACAGAGCATCGACAGGTTCGCCGTTCAGCAGAATGTCAAGCTTGATGAGCTTTGACGGACGGTATCCGCAGGGATGATAGTCAAACGATGCATAGCCCTTGCTTATGCTCTTCAGCTTGTCGTAGAAGTCAATGACAATTTCGCCGAGCGGCAGCTTGAAGTACAGCTCGACACGGTTTCCGGCAATGAACTGCTGCTTGACAAGTTCTCCGCGCTTGTCAAGGCACAGGGTCATTATGGGACCTATGTATTCGCTTGTGGTGATTATCGATGCGTCAATGAACGGTTCCTCAATGTGGTCAATGAGCGTAAGGTCAGGCATGCCGCTCGGGTTGTGTACCTCGGTGGCGTTGCCCTGCTTGTCATAAACCATGTACGACACGTTCGGGACCGTGGTAATGACACTCATGTCAAACTCGCGGTCCAGACGTTCCTGGACAATCTCCATGTGCAGAAGGCCAAGGAAACCGCAACGGAATCCGAAACCCAGTGCGGCCGATGACTCGGGGAAGAAACTTATCGATGCATCGTTAAGCTGAAGTTTTTCCAGACTTGTACGCAAATCCTCATACTCTTCGGGGTCAATGGGATAGACACCGGCAAAGACCATCGGCTTTGACTCTTCAAATCCGGCAATTGCCTTGTCGCACGGGCGTGCAACATGTGTAATGGTGTCGCCGACCTTTACTTCGGTCGATGTCTTGATGCCTGAAATTATATAGCCTACATCGCCGGTCGTCATGACATCGCGTGACACCATATCCATTTTCAGAACACCGACATCGTCGGCATCGTATTCCTTTCCGGTGTTGACGAACTTGACTTTGTCGCCCTTGTGTATGCAGCCGTTCTCAATCTTGAAGTAGGCGATGATGCCGCGGAACGAATTGAAGACCGAGTCGAAGATAAGTGCCTGCAGCGGGGCTTCAGGGTCACCTTCCGGGTGGGGAATGCGCTCGACTATTGCATCGAGGATTTCAGGCACGCCCATGCCCGTACGGGCCGATGCACGCAGAATTTCAGAACGCTTGCAGCCAAGAAGTTCAACAATTTCGTCTTCGACTTCGTCTGGCATGGCGCTCTGCATGTCACACTTGTTGATGACCGGAATTATTTCCAGGTCATGCTCTATGGCCATGTACAGGTTGCTTATTGTCTGTGCCTGAACGCCCTGGGTGGCATCGACCACCAGGAGAGCTCCTTCGCAGGCTGCTATGGAACGTGAAACCTCGTACGAGAAGTCGACATGTCCCGGAGTGTCAATCAAGTTCAGTATGTACTTCTCGCCGTTATGCTCATATTCCATCTGGATGGCGTGGCTCTTGATGGTAATGCCGCGTTCCTTTTCCAGATCCATATCATCGAGCATCTGCCCTTCGGTAATGTCAATTGTATGGGTGTATTCAAGCAGGCGGTCGGCAAGAGTCGATTTGCCGTGGTCTATGTGTGCAATTATGCAGAAATTCCTTATATTTTTCATTTTGCAGGTTTTCGACGGTGCAACAACTTCTTACTGCTGCTGGTACAGATAGCGTTTGATTGACTTCTTTGGAGTCTTTTCGAATTCTTCCTCGCGTATTCTCACTTCGCTGATCTGTTCGTATGTCGGCAGTGAGGCATTCAGCTGCGAACGGTTCTGTTCCATTATCTTTGCAATGCCGTTTTCAAGAATGCCAAGTTTCCTGGCTTCGTCATAGTCTGGATACACAAGAGCGACAAGTTTGTCTCCTTCCTGAATTACCAGCGATTCGCTTACCAGATTCATGTTCCCAAGAAGGTCTTCAATCTCTTCCGGGTAGATGTTCTGGCCCGATGGTCCCAGAAGCATGTTCTTGCTGCGTCCTTTCAGAAACAGGTTGCCTTTCGCATCGAAGACTCCAAGGTCGCCTGTATGAAGCCATCCGTCACTGTCAATTGTCTGTGCCGTAAGTTCGTCATTCCGGTAATAGCCAAGCATGACATTCGGCCCCTTGCAGACAATCTCGCCAGCAATGTTCTGTGGATCATCGCTCAGAATCCTGACTTCCATATTCGGAGCCGGTACACCGCACGAGCCGGGAACAAAACTGTCCTTGTCCTGATATGTTATTATGGGGCCGCATTCAGTGGCACCGTATCCAACGGTATATGGAAAATGGACCGATGCGAGGAACTGTTCAACCTCATGGCTGAAAGCCGCACCTCCGATGATGACTTCAAAGAACCGGCCTCCAAAGGCCGCAACAAGTTCCTGACAGATTTTCCGGCGTATTGCACCGCCAATAACGGGTAATCCGAGAAGAACTTTCATGAACGGCTTTTCAAACTTCGGCATTACGTTCTTTCTGATAATCTTTTCAATTACCAGAGGAACCGATACGATAAGTCTCGGCTTGATGTCACCCAATGCCTCGAATATGATTTTCGGGCTGGGCAGGCGGTTCAGGAAATATATGTGGCATCCCATGGTGAACTCATAGAAGAATTCAAATGAGAAACCGTACATGTGCGCCATAGGCAGCATGGAGAGTATGGTATATCCCGGCTGGAAACCATACATAGCCCTTGATGCGAACAGTCTGTTGTTCAAAAGTGAACGGCACGGAAGCATGACTCCCTTCGAGAAACCTGTGGATCCCGAAGTGTAGTTTATCATGGCAAGCGATTCGGGGTCGGCATCGGTGAATCTGACATCGGCCGATGTGAATCCGTTCTCATATTCCTGCCCGAACAGTTTGTCAATATTCTTGCATGCACTGTCCAGAGCTTCGTTGCGTGAAATGAAAATGCCGAAACTTTCAAGGCTCAGTACCCCTTCAACGGCAGGAATGGAGTCGGACGTCAGATGGTCCCATATATGCTTGGCTGCAAACAGCAGACGTGCTTCGCTGTGGTTTACAATGTGATGTATGTTGTCCGGCTTGAATTCGTGAAGAATGGGGACAATAACGGCGCCGTATGACAGTATTGCAAGACAAGACACCGCCCAATTCGACGAATTGCGTCCGCAAATGGCAATACGGTCTCCAGGCTTGATGCCCGATTCCCTGAAAAGAATATGAAGTTTTGCTATTCTGATGGCAACGTCACTGAAAGTCAGTGTGGCTCCTTTGTAATCGGTAAAGGCCTCATTGTTCCAGTTGTTCCGCAAAGCATCGGAAATCAAGGTCTGAATGCCTTGCTTCGGGAGAGGGCAGTTGCTGCTGTCGTATCCTGATGTCATCATCATCTTGAATTTTGTGCGAAGATACACATATTTAGGCTATCTTCGCAGTCAAATTCTAATTCATTTGGAACAATTCATCGCAAAAAGACTGTATGGCCATGACGAAGGTTCACGCGGGGGCTCTCGCCCGGCTTCCGTCATTGTGACTGCAGGCGTGGCTATGGGACTTGCTGTCATGATACTGTCTCTTGCAATCACCCGTGGCTTCAAGAGTGAAATACGTGAAAAGGTTACAGGATTCACTCAGGACATTCAGGTACAGGGCAGTTTTTCCGGTACATTGGCAACAGAACATGCCGTAACGTTTCCTGATTCCGTACTCGAGTCGTTGCGTGCCATTGACTGTATTGACATAGTCCAGACTTTTGTCAACAAGCCATGCATTATCCGTACCGACAAGGCGTTTCATGGACTGGTGTTGAAAGGTATAGGCCCGGATTACAATCTGTCATTCCTCAAAGAGCATATTGTTGAAGGGATGTGCCCTGAATTCACTGACAGCATCGGCCCGTGGATTATGCTTTCAAAGGAGACAGCCCGGTCGCTTGGGCTGTCTGCCGGCGACAAGGCCGATGTCCATTTCATGCAGAACCGTATCCGTATGCGCAGGACAACCGTCATCGGCATTTTCGAGACCGGTTTCTCAGGCTATGACGGGATGACGGCAATCTGCGGACAGGATATGCTCCAGAAACTGAATGCCTGGGAACGCAATGAATATTCTGGACTTGAGGTCGGTCTTGTTGAAGGTACACCGTCCGATGCGGGTTATTCCGCTTTGCGCCAGGAAATAGACAGGTGGCAGGACGAATCGGGCCAGAGCTGTCTGATAAGAACCACAGAGCAGATAAATTCTGGTCTGTTCGCATGGCTGGACATTCTTGATATGAATGTGTGGATTATACTGGCCCTTATGATAGGCATCGCTGGCTTTACCATGATATCAGGCCTGCTGATTGTCATTTTTGAAAGGACTCAGACAATAGGCGTGCTCAAGTCACTGGGCGCCTGCGACAGACTTGTAAGGAAGATATTCCTGCACCTGGCTTCATACATCATTCTGAAAGGAATGGCAATAGGAAATGTTGTCGGAATAGTATTGTGCCTTATACAGAAATACACCAGTCTTATACCGCTTGACCCCATAAACTACTACATAGACCATGTGCCCGTCCAGCTTGGCATAGGGTGGCTTGTACTGCTGAATGTCATTATGCTGCTTGTGTCCATGCTTATGATGCTTATTCCTACAGCCATCATTTCACGCATCAGACCTGCCCGCTCGCTTCGTTTCGAATAAACTACCGGTATTTGTAGCGGCGCTGTTCCGAACCGGTATGTATGCGGCTTCCGTCAGGGCGGAGCGCATGCCTTTTTCTTTTGGTCCAGTTGCCGTAACTGTCGTATTTGTAGCCGTCGTAAAGCGTGATTGAAATTGTACCGTCGTTTCTGTCATTCTCAATCTTTGACAGACAGTCATGGTCGTTGAAATAGAAATATCTTGTACCGGTACTGTCCTGCTCCGTGTATTTCCGTGTCACGGAGAACGGGTCGTCATATGAATCGACGGTGTCCGTGCCGATATACTGTTCCGCTCCGAATATGCTTTCCCAATGTGATACGGCAATGCGTCCGTCTTCAAGATATGCATACAGTGTGCGTTCCGATGGCATGGTCAGATCGATGCTGTCATTGACAATTACAGGGTCAGTGCCGTCGGCGCTCAGTTCGATTGTGGCAATAGCT
Organism: Bacteroidaceae bacterium; assembly: GCA_045640885.1. Lineage (GTDB taxonomy): Bacteria > Bacteroidota > Bacteroidia > Bacteroidales > Bacteroidaceae > Colenecus. The sequence continues at coordinate 20,562 of JAZUFX010000047.1, forward strand.
GCGTTCCTGGGACGGAAAATGCAATGCTCTGTTTCATTCCCGTCCTTGTCAAAGCGATGGGTCGATATGCTTGTAGTACGTGATATGGCGGTTGTCTTTCTGAACAGTCTTGCCTTGCCGGTATTCAGACTTATGTGCCATATTGAGGAAATCTCCTCTTCGTAATACTCAATGTCACCGTTCAACGTCTCAAAGGGACATGCTATGGAATTCCTTGCCTTGAGCGGTGCCGGTAACAGAAATGTACAAAATAATATACTGATGACAAACTTCATAGCATGTACAAAAATAGATATAAATTTGATACCTTTGCACCGCTATGTTTAGGATGACTTGGAGAAGAGGACTTGTTGTCGTTTTGGGGGCGTTCGCCCCGGTATTCCCGTTCCGGTCTTTTGCGCAGAATCCGGAAATCCACAACTTCAGGATTCAGGAAGTGAACATAGACTCCAGGTCTGACAGCGTGGTTTCAGGCACATTGGGCAGCCGGTTGTACATTCCGGCGGCAGCTTTGGAGAAAGCTCCCAATGTACTGGGATTTCCCGACCCTTTGAAATATCTGCAGGCACTTCCCGGAGTGCAGACAACCAGCGAGATACAGAGCGGCCTGTTTGTCGATGGTACGGACAATTCACATACCCAGGTGCAGATTGATGGGGCTCCGATATACAATGCGTCGCATTTGCTGGGCATGTATTCCACATTCAACAATTACCATTTCGGGCTCATGGAATTCTCCAAGAGTGCAGGAACTTCAAACAACAGGCTGGGCGGACTTGTTGTCATGAGGACTGATACGGTGCGTCCGCAGAAAATATCGGCCAGACTTTCGGCCGGTCTGATAGGCAGTCAGGCCAACGTACGTATGCCATTGCTGAAGAATTCAGTTCTTTCCGTATCAGCCCGTGCCACATATCTGAATTTCCTGTATGGCGGACTTCTGGAGAAATCAATGGACGATGCCAGTCTGGTTTACGGCTTCCAGGATGTCAATGCCAGTTGGACAAGCCGTTTCGGTCCGGACGATGTCCTCAGGTTCAACTTCTTTGCCGGCCGGGACAAGGCAAGGCTCAGAACCGATGGCAATGATATGGATGCACTGTGCCGCTGGAATAATACCGTTGCATCGGCCATGTGGGAACACAAGACCGGCAATGGCCATTTGAATCAGTCCATATACAGTTCTTCGTATTTCTGCAGACTGGAGACATACTCCTATGACAGGGCGTTTTCGCTTCCTGGCGGTATTTCGGACTGCAGCTATGAGCTGGAAGGAATGGAAAATATTGGCGGTAATATACTGAATTATGGAGCCAAAGTCTCAAAATTCGGCTTTGAGGAATCACTGCCGGAAATATCTGTCTCCGGTAATGCGGGTAAGGGACACGGGCCCGGTTTGAATTCGTGGTCGTTCACTGCTCATGCCAACATGGCGTGGAACCTTAACAGGAACAATACATTTGAAACGTCAGTTCTTGGCAGCCGCTTTATCGGAAATGGAGCCGGTGACAGATTTGCCGGTCTTGATCCGTCGGTTTCACTTACACATTCATTTGCCGGTCAATCCGGAAGCATACTGAAGATTGAAGCCGGAATAAGCCACCAGTATCTTCACCTGTTCGGCTACACATCGAACGGATTGCCTACCGAATTCTGGCTTCCGTCTGACAACGGAATCAAACCTGAAAGCTCAAAATACTGTTCCGTATACTATGAAGGCGGACTGTTCAACCAGAAAATAAACATATCGGCCGGGTTGTACTGCAAGTCACTTGAAAATCTGGTCGAGTTCAACAACAATATGACCGATGTGTATTTTGAAAATTACTCCATGCGCAACGGCCTGCTTACAGGCAGCGGACATTCGTATGGCTTCAACCTGATGGTCAGAAAGGACTGGGGACGGTGGAACGGATGGATTTCGTATGCTTACGGACGTGCCTTTACCAGGATTGACGGAGCGGAAAAGTCTACGCCGACATATTATGACCGGCCTCACGACTTGAATGTCAGACTTAATTGGAAACCCGGCAGCAAGTGGACATTCAGTGCCGATGGAATGTTCTGCTCGGGAACGCCTTTTTCAATGCCAAGGTACATATATCTGTTGAACGAAAGTGTAGTGGTTGAGTACGGAGAGCACAACAACGCCCGGCTTCCGGCAAACTGGCGTGTTGACCTGGCGGCCGATTGGATTATAAAACACGATGAAAAGTGTTCATACGGCTTGAACTTCTCGCTATACAATGCCCTGTTCAATGGGAACGTAATGTATTATTATTTCTCCAGGGTTCACAGCGCGGGAGCATACAAGATGAAGAGTCTGATTGTCGCGCCGATATGTGTCCCCTCAATAAGTTTCCACGTTGAACTATGAGACATCAGATAGGAATACTTTCTGCCATTCTGCTGCTGACATTCACCGTTTCATGTGAGCCTGACTGGAATACCGGCAGACAGTTGTTTGTGGTTGAAGGTACAATTGAGTCGGGCGGTCATCCGCTTGTAATTCTGACAAGGTCGATAAGTCCTACGACCGATGAACTGTTCATTGAAGACTGTCTGGTATATGACGCCGATGTGTCCGTAAGCGATGGAACGGATACTGTCGTTCTATCACCGACTATTGTGGGCTATTTCCCTTTCATGGCTTTTACGACAAAGGATATGGTCGGAGAGGTCGGAAAGACATATACTCTTGACGTCTGGTTCAATGATACCGGGGAACACCTGACAGCGGTTACGGGCATTCCGGCAATAAAGACAATAGACAGTCTGGCGGTTTACCGGCCCAATCCGGCAAAGGATGTGTTCGGCATAAATGCGTTTTTTACTGACAATACAAGAGAACATTCCTGGTATCAGTTCCTGGTCAAGGACGAGAAGGCAGGTGACAAACGGTTCTATCCGTCGGACTATGGTACAATAGACAGCCGAAATCTCAACAGGTATTACACTGCAGTTGATACATGCGGTTTCAATCTGCCCGAGGGCTTTGCAAGATTACGTCAATCGGTCTGTCACGGGACCCATGTGGAGTCCGATACTGTAAGAAAAACGCAGTTTGACCGTGATGCGACCGTCTGGGTCAAACTGGCGACAATGGATTCGATTTCATACGAAGTATGGCGCAGCCTGGAACGGTCAATTACATATGGAGAGGGCGTGTTTGCCTCTACTGATAATGTAAAAGGCAATGTGAACGGCGGATTGGGCTACTGGTGCGGATTCGGAGTCTCAATCCGAAAGGTTGTCACCGGTCAGAACTGACCCTTGTCGGAACCGACCATGCGACGGCAGTTGTAGCATGAAGCCATGGCTTCACCGTATGCTCCGGCCGTCAAAATGGCAATAAGGTCACCGCGTCCGGTTTCCGGAAGTTCTGCCTCTTTCTGGAATGTGTCGGACGATTCACAAATAGGTCCAACTACATCGTATTTCTGTATCGGACCGTTTGAACTGATATTCAGTATCTTATGCTTTGCGCCATACAATGCCGGCCGAATCAGTTCGGTAAAACCTGCATCGACTATTGCAAACTTCTTGACTGTACCCTGTTTGACATACAACACTTTGGTTATCAGACGTCCGCACTGTGCCACTACCGCACGTCCCAATTCAAAGTGAAGCTGCTGTCCTGGCCTGAGCAGCAGGTTCTTTTCGAACACACTGAAGTAACTCTCAAAGTCGGGAATCATGTTCTGTAACGGATTGTCATAGTCAACGCCAAGACCTCCGCCCACGTTGACCGACGGCATGCTGATACCTTCCTTTTCAAGCATATCCTGAAGTTCGTTCACCTTCCGGCAAAGAAGTTCGAACGGTCCCATTTCGGTAATCTGTGAACCGATATGGAAGTGAAGTCCCTTGAATGTGAAATCAGGATTGGCCAATGCTTTCCTGATTATTGGAAGCAGCATCGGTATTTCTATGCCGAACTTGTTCTCGGCCTTTCCTGTGGTAATGTTGGCGTGTGTATGCGCGTCGACATCGGGATTGACACGGAAGGCAATGTCCGTTTTCCTCCCAAGTTCCCGGCATCGTTCGGCAATGACATCCAGCTCAGCTTCAGACTCTACGTTAAAGCATGAGATGCCGGCATTCAGTGCCAGATCAATTTCCCAATCGGCCTTGCCTACACCGGCAAAGACAATCTGTGACGGGGCAAAGCCATTGTCAAGGGCAACCTGTATTTCGCCACCGCTTACACAGTCTATTCCAAGGCCGTACTTTCTGATCTGTTCAAGCAGCATCGGGTTGGCATTGGCCTTGATGGCATAGTGCACATGCCAGTTGCCGTGTGCCGATGTGCACCTGTCTATTGATTTCAGGGTTTCTTCCAGAACCCCAAGGTCATACTGATAAAAAGGCGTTGTCATTTCTTACCATTGAAGAGAACGTCACTGAGCCGCTGCAGGGCAGCTTTCTTGTCGCTTTCTCTAATGAGGAATGAAATGTTGTAATTGCTTCCGCCGTATGAAATCATACGGACAGGAATATCAGCCAGAGCATCGAGCGCACGTGATTCAAAGCCAAGGTTCTCCCATTCCATGTCACCTACAACGCATATTATGCACATGCCTTCATCGACTGTTACCGTGCCGTATTTCTTGAGTTCTGCAACTATCTCATTCAGGTTGCGTGTGTTGTCAATTGACATTGAAACACCTACTTCCGATGTGCATATCATGTCAATCGGCGTCCTGTAGGTCTCGAATATCTCGAATACCTTTCTCAAGAACCCGTGGGCAAGCAGCATACGGCTTGACTTTATTTTTATGGCTGTTATGTTCTCTTTTGCTGCAACGGCTGCAATGCGTCCCGGTTCGGCATTGTTGTCAATCAGTGTGCCGGGAGCCGATGGCTCCATGGTGTTGAGCAGACGTACAGGTATGCAGGCTGCCTTGGCGGGCTGGATACAGGTCGGATGCAGAATCTTTGCGCCGAAGTATGCCAGTTCGGCAGCCTCTTCAAAGTGGAGGTGACGGACCGGCTTTGTGCCTTCAACCACACGCGGGTCGTTGTTGTGCATTCCGTCAATGTCGGTCCATATCTGGATTTCCTCGGCTCTGATGGCGGCGCCGAGAATCGATGCGGTGTAGTCGCTGCCGCCGCGCTGAAGGTTGTCTATGTTGCCGTCGGCATTGCGGCAGATGAAGCCCTGGGTTATGTAAATCTGCATTCCAGGTAAATCGGCCAGCAACTTTTCTGCATGATTTGATATGAAGTTCATATCGGGTTCGGCATCGGGATCGGTCTTCATGAAGTCAAGGGCCGGCAACAATGCGGCTTTTATTCCCTGCTCCTGAAGGTAGGTCGTAACCATGAAAGTGGAAATAAGCTCACCCTGGGCCAGAATGGCCTTTTCTTCTGTTTCTGAGAATCCGGCTGACTTGAATGACTGGAGGTAAGCGAATTTCTCTTCAAGGAACTTCTGCACCTTGTCCTGATTTGCCTTCTTTGCCAACAGTTCAGGCACATGTGCGTAGTACTTTGCGCGCAGACGGTTTATTACGTCATCGGCTCCGTTCTTGTTGCCTCCGTAAAGATACTGGGCTATTTCAACAAGAGAGTTGGTTGTGCCCGACATTGCAGACAGAACGACCAGTTTCTGCTGTCCGTCTTCGGTAATGAGTTTGCAAACATCCTTCATTCGCTGCGGGCTTCCCACTGAAGTTCCGCCGAATTTCAATACTTTCATATAAGTGTGTTATTTGTTCTTGTTCAAAAATGTCATTCAGCACCGGTGTCGGTAAGCTGCTTGTCTTCGCATTTGAATACGCGGCCCGGGAATTCCTCCGGCCAGCGCGGATTGTGCGTAATCATGACAACGGTGGTACCGCAGTCATTGACCCTTCTCAGAATCTCCATAATCTGATTCCCTGTTTCGGGGTCCAGGTTTGCTGTGGGCTCGTCGGCCAGAATAAGCTTCGGGTTGTTCAACAGTGCGCGTGCAATGCAAATACGCTGCTGCTCTCCGCCTGAAAGTTCATGCGGGAACTTGTAGCCTTTCGATTCCATTCCTACAAGGTCCAGCACCTGCAGTATTCTCTGGCTGATAAGATGCTGGTCAGTCCATCCTGTGGCTTTAAGCACGAAACGCAGATTGTCCAGAACGCTGCGGTCTGTAAGCAGCTGGAAGTCTTGAAATATGATGCCCATCTGTCTGCGCAGTTTCGGAAGCTTTTTCTGCTTCATGCCGCACATGTCGGTGCCAAGTACGTACGCGTGGCTGTCAGACGTATTGCAGATAACCTCAAGTTCGCCGTACAGGGTCTTGAGAAGGCTGCTCTTGCCTGAGCCGACCTTGCCTACAATATAGACAAAATCCCCCTCCTGAACCTGGAATGTTACATTGCCCAGCACGAACATGTCCTGCTGGCGTATTTCAACGTTCTGAAAATCTATTATTCCCATTTATTCCTTGTGGCGTTTTACCAGTTCGGATGCCAGTTCCTCAAAGCGGTGTCCCTTTGATGTGAGCAGCACGATGAGGTGATAGATGAGGTCCGATGCCTCATAGATGAGACGGTCGTCAGTGCCGTTGGTGGCTTCGATGACGGTTTCAACGGCTTCCTCACCGACTTTCTGGGCCATACGGTTGACACCGCTCTTGAACAGTGATGTGGTGTATGAGCCTTCCGGCATTTCCCTGTGGCGTTTGTCAATGAAGTCCTGAAGGTATGAAAGGAAGTTCAGGTCAACGCTGTTCTCCTCGCCCCAGCAGGTGTCGGAACCCGTGTGGCATACCGGACCTTCGGGCTTGACCTTGATGAGCAGAGTGTCACCGTCGCAGTCAAGTTTGATGTCCCTTACATTCAGAAAGTTGCCGCTTGTCTCGCCCTTTGTCCAAAGGCATTTGCGTGTGCGGCTCCAGAATGTCACTTTCCCGGTCTCGACGGTCTTGTCATATGCTTCCTTGTTCATAAAACCGAGCATCAGGACCTTGCGGGTAATGTTGTCCTGAATGATTGCCGGTACCAGACCGCCCATTTTTTCAAAATCGATTTCCATCTCTATGCTAATTGTCTTATTTATCTGACAGATATATTCAAGTCGCGAAGATACTGCTTTAATTCGGGAATTGGTATCTCACCGAAGTGAAAAACGCTTGCGGCCAGGGCAGCATCGGCATTTCCCAGAAGAAAAGCGTCGCGGAAGTGTTCTTTCGTGCCTGCGCCGCCCGATGCTATTACCGGAATTGTCAACTCTTCACTCAGTTCTTTCAAGGCTTCGTTGGCATATCCCTGCTTTACTCCGTCGTGGTCCATGCTGGTGAACAGAATCTCGCCGGCACCGCGTTCATTGGCTTCGTGTGCCCATTCGAACAGCATACGGTCTGTAGGAACGCGCCCGCCGTTCAGGAAACAGCGCCACCCTTCGGGTGTCTGTTTGCCGTCAATGGCAACCACGCAAACCTGGCTGCCGAAGTTCAGCGCAATCTCATCGATCAGCCCCGGGTTCTTCAGCGCAGCCGAATTGACCGATACCTTGTCGGCTCCGGCCTTGAGCAGACGTTCCACGTCGGAAAGCTCGTGAATGCCGCCTCCTACAGTGAACGGAATGGATATTTCCGAGGCAATGCGCTCGACAAGTTCTGTAAATGTTTTTCTGCCTTCAAACGATGCTGTTATATCAAGGAACACCAGTTCGTCGGCACCTTGCTGACTGTACAGCTTTCCAAGCTCCACAGGATCGCCTGCATCGCGCAGATTCACGAAGTATGTGCCTTTTACGGTGCGTCCGTTGCAGATGTCAAGGCAGGGTATGATTCTCTTTGCCAACATTGTCTTATCCGTTTGCCAGCTGTGACAGCTGTTCAAGTGTTATACGTCCTTCGTAATATGCCTTTCCCACAATGGCCGACGGAAGCCCCGCCTCCATAAGGCCGGTCAGGTCTTCCACGCAGCTTACGCCTCCGCTCGCTATGAGTCCGAGGGTGGGGAAGTCCTTCAGTATGCTGCGGTACAGTCCGGTGGCAGGCCCCTGGAGCATGCCGTCGCGGTTTATGTCCGTGCACAACACGCGGGTTATGCCTTTGGCCGTGTACTGGTTCAGAAAGTCATTGAGTGTCAGTTTGCTGTCTTCCTTCCATCCGTTTACTGAAATGTAACCGTCGCGGACATCGGCCCCCAGTATCATGCGGTCCGGACCGAAACGGTCAATCCATTCGTACATGAGTTCCGGCTGCGATACGGCTGTGCTGCCTACGGTCACCATGGCGGCTCCGCTCGAAAACGCAATCTTCAGGTCTTCATCGGACTTGACGCCTCCGCCAAAGTCAATGGCAAGGTCTGTGTGCGATGCTATGTTCTCAAGTGTCCGGTGATTGACGACATGCTTGCTGCGCGCACCGTCAAGATCGACAAGGTGAAGCCTTTTCAAGCCTGCATCCTGAAACATCAGTGCAACGTCAAGCGGATTGTCGCTATACGTTTTCTGTGCGTTGTAGTCTCCTTTTGAAAGCCGGACGCATTTGCCGTCTATCAGGTCTATTGCGGGAATTATCTCCATTTCAGAGCGGATTCTTATATGTCAAGAAAATTTTGTAAAATTCTTTCTCCTATGCTGCCGCTTTTCTCGGGATGAAACTGCGTTGCGTAGAAATTGTCCTTGTGAAGCGATGCACTGAACGGCAGAATATAGTCTGTCCGTGCAGCTGTCCACTGGCATACGGGAACGTAGAAACTGTGGACGAAGTACACGAATTCCGGCTTGTCGAAACCGCCAAACAGAGCCTTGTCAATGGGCTCGATGGTATTCCATCCCATGTGGGGAACCTTGTCCTCGTGTCTCTGGGGACGGAATTTCAGTACCGGAACGTCAAAAATGCCCAGGCAGTCGGCGTCGCCTTCTTCGCTGTGGCTGCACATGAGCTGCTGCCCAAGGCAGATGCCAAGTACGGGCTGCCTGAGGCTTTTGATTATCTTGTCCAGATTATGTTCCCTGAGATACTTCATGGTTGTGCTGGCTTCGCCTACACCCGGGAATATGACTTTGTCTGCACCGGCCAGTTCGGACGCGTCATCTGAAAGGACGGCTTCAACCCCAAGCCTTTTCAGGCCGTGGATTACGGAGTGTATGTTGCCGGCGTTGTACTTGACTATTGCAACTTTCATTGTAGTGCTGTGCTGTGTTCCAAAACAGATTTCGGCCGCGAAGTTACGAAAAATGACGGCTTATTGCCTATGACTTATTTTTAAAATGAGTAAATTTGCGGCAAATTATTGGGAAAAATCCCCGTTTTGTATTGCAATTATCTGAATATTAAATAGTTCTGATGAAAAAGTTTGCTGAGCGTGGACAACTTGACCTGTCGCAGGTCGGCAAGGATGTGTTGAATGACTGGCTGAAGGAGAATCTTTTTGCCCGCAGTATCAAGGAGCGTGAAGGCTGTCCTTCATTCGTGTTTTATGAAGGCCCTCCGTCGGCCAACGGCATGCCCGGCATCCATCACGTCATGGCACGCACAATCAAGGATTCGTTCTGCCGTTACAAGACCATGTGCGGCTTCAAGGTCAACCGCAAGGCCGGATGGGACCCCCATGGACTGCCTGTGGAGCTTGGAGTGGAGAAGAAGCTCGGAATTACCAAAGAGGACATAGGAAAGAAGATTTCGGTCGATGACTACAACATGAACTGCCGTACCGAAGTCATGAAATACAAGGAACACTGGAGTGACCTTACTCAGAAGATAGGCTACTGGGTGGATCTTGACAATCCATACATAACATACGACAACCGCTACATTGAAACCCTGTGGTGGCTGCTCAAGCAGCTGTACGGAAAGGGCTATCTGTACAAGGGGTATACAATCCAGCCGTATTCGCCGGCTGCCGGTACCGGCCTGTCTAGCCACGAGCTTAACCAGCCGGGCTGCTACCGTGACGTCAAGGATACGACCGTTACCGCACAGTTCCTGATGACTGACCCCAAATCCGAGATGACGGGATGGGGCGAGCCGTACTTCCTTGCATGGACCACAACGCCGTGGACATTGCCTTCAAATACCGCTCTCTGCGTCGGCAACAAGATTGATTACGTCGCAGTACGCACATACAACCCATACAACGGCAAGCCGCTGACTGCCGTCATGGCAAAGGAGCGTCTGTCCGCATATCTTGACCCCAAGGGCGCGGAGCTCGCTCTTGACAGCTACACCCAGGGCGACAAGGCCATTCCCTATCAGATTGTGGGCGAATACAAGGGAAGTGACCTGGTGGGCATGCACTACCGGCAGCTCTTTCCGTGGGTCAAGCCTGTCTTCAAGGATGAGGACGGCTCGATCAAAACAAGCGATGCCGGTTTCCGCGTGATATCGGGCGACTACGTCACCACCGAAGACGGTACGGGCATTGTCCACATTGCACCTACCTTCGGTGCCGATGATGCCTTTGTTGCAAAGGCTGCAGGCATTCCGTCACTGTTCATGGTCAACCGCAAGATGGAAACTCGTCCGATGGTCGACTTCACGGGAAAGTACTGGATGCTTGACGAACTGGATCCGGATTTCGTGGCACGCTGTGTCAATACGGAACTCTACAGGGAGTATGAAGGCGCATACGTCAAGAACGCATACGACCCCAAGTTCAACGAGGGTGGCAAGTATGACGAGGCTGCGGCACAGAAGGCCGAAGACCTGAACATATACATCTGTCTCAAGATGAAGCAGGAGGGCTCGGCATTCAAGATAGAGAAGCATGTGCATAACTATCCGCACTGCTGGCGCACCGACAAACCTGTGCTGTACTATCCTCTTGACAGCTGGTTCATCAAGGCTACAGCTGCCCGCGAACGCATGATGGAACTCAACGGAACCATAAAGTGGAAACCTGAATCGACCGGAACGGGCCGTTTCGGCAAGTGGCTTGAGAACTTGAATGACTGGAACCTGAGCCGTAGCCGCTACTGGGGCACTCCGCTTCCAATATGGCGCAACGATGACGGTGACGAAATGTGTATCGGTTCCGTGGAGGAACTCTACAACGAGATAGAGAAATCAGTCGGAGCCGGTGTCATGAAGTCCAATCCATTCAAGGAGAAAGGCTTTGTACCCGGCGACTACAGTGCAGCCAACTACGACAGGATTGACCTGCACCGTCCGTATGTCGATGACATTGTTCTGGTATCGGAGGCAGGCCGTCCCATGAGGCGTGAACTTGACCTTATCGATGTGTGGTTTGACAGCGGCGCCATGCCGTACGCACAGCTGCACTATCCGTTCGAGAACAAGGACCTGATAGACAACGGCACATTCTTCCCGGCCGATTTCATTGCCGAGGGCGTTGACCAGACCCGTGGCTGGTTCTATACACTGCATGCAATCTCGACAATGGTACGCGGCAGTGTTGCTTTCAAGACCGTAATTTCAAACGGACTGGTTCTTGACAAGAACGGCAACAAGATGTCAAAGCGTCTGGGTAATGCCGTTGAGCCTTTCCAGGCAATTGAAAAATTCGGCAGCGATGCCCTGCGCTGGTATATGGTCACCAACTCGCAGCCTTGGGACAACCTGAAGTTTGACGAGGAGGGCGTGAAGGATGTTACCCGCAAGTTCTTCGGCACGCTTCACAATACATACAAGTTCTTTGCGCAGTATGCCAATGTTGATGGCTTTGACGGCTCGCAGTCACAGATTCCGGTAAAGGAACGTCCTGTCATGGACAGGTGGATACTGAGTGAACTGAACACACTGACCGCCGGAGTGAGGGAGAGTCTTGATGACTACGAACCTACGCGTGCCGGCCGTCTTATCCAGGACTTTGTAAACGATTTCCTGTCCAACTGGTACGTACACCTGACACGTGACCGTTATTGGGGCAGCAGCATGAACCAGGACAAGCTGGCTGCATACCAGACACTGTATACCTGCCTTGAAACCGTTTCAAGGCTTATGGCGCCGATGGCTCCGTTCTATGCAGACCGTCTGTACCGTGACCTGACCGCCGTTTGCGGCAGCAGGTATGCATCGGTTCATCTGGCTGAATATCCTGCAGTTGACAGCGCTCTGATTGACAAGGAACTGGAAACCAGAATGGAACTGGCACAGAAACTCACATCAATGACTCTGGCCCTGCGCAAGCGTGACGATGTGAAGATAAACGTCCGCAAGCCTCTGCAGAAGATACTCATTCCTGTCACCGCCGAGCTGCGTTCACATATTGAACCTGTTGTGGAACTCATCCGTGATCAGGTCAATGTCAAGGAAATTGAGTTTGTCGAAGGTGCAACCGGAATCCTTGTCAAGAAGGTGAAGTGCAACTTCAAGATTCTTGGCAAGAAGTTCGGACCGCTCATGAAGAGTGTCGCTGCCGCTGTGCAGTCAATGACCCAGGAGCAGGTTGCCGAACTTGAAGCCAACGGCAGCTATACCTTCAGCCTGGATGGCAATCAGGCAACAGTCGAAACCTCCGAGGTTGAGATATTCAGCGAGGATATTCCCGGATGGGTAGTTGCCAACGAAGGTACTCTGACCGTCGCTCTTGACATACAGATGACCGATGCGCTGAAGCGTGAAGGCATCGCCCGTGAACTCAAGAAGAGAATTCAGGACTTGCGCAAGTCAAGCGGACTTGAAATCACAGACCGTATTAACCTGACCGTCAGCTCCAACCCCGATACCGATGCGGCAATTCTTGAATATCAGGATTGGATCAAGACTCAGGTACTAGCTGACAGCATCCGTCTGGAAAAGGACTGGCAGGGTGGAGAAGATGTGTCGTTCGACGAATACAGCTTCCGCCTGTCAATAGAAAAGATTTGAAAAAAGACAACCTAATATTACAAACAGTTATGGCCGAAAAGAATCGCTATTCCGATGAAGAACTTGAAGAGTTCCGTCAGCTTATCAATGAAAAACTGGAGATAGCTCAGAGAGACTATGATGCCCTGAAGGCTTCACTCATGAACACCGATAATAACAGTGCCGATGATACTGCACCGACGTTCAAGGTTCTTGAGGAAGGGGCAAATACATTGTCAAAGGAAGAGACCATGCGTCTGGCGCAGCGTCAGATGAAGTTCATACAGTCACTTCAGGCAGCATTGGTACGTATTGAAAACAAGACTTACGGTATATGCCGCGAAACCGGAAAGCTCATTCCGAAGGAGAGGCTCCGTGCCGTCCCACACGCAACGCTGTCCATAGAGGCAAAACAGGGAAAACATTGAACCGGGTTCATACCGGTCATATTTAAACAGGTTCAGGAATGTCCGTATCAAAGTCGAAACACCAGGGGCTGATAGTGCTGATTATAGTCTTGTCGGTCATTGCCATTGACCAGGCAAGCAAAATCTGGATAAAGACCAATATGACATTGTCACAGACCATAGACGTTGCGTCATGGTTCAAGATAACCTTTGTCGAGAACAACGGCATGGCATTCGGCATGGAACTGTTCGGAAAAATGTTCCTGTCGCTTTTCCGGATAGCAGCAATCGGACTGTTCATATGGTACATTGCCAGAATCAGGAACAAGGGCTTCCCGACAATGTATATTGTTACCTTGGCTTTTGTTCTTGCCGGAGCGATAGGCAATCTGATAGACTGCATATTCTACGGTCTGATTTTCACTGACAGTACATTCACCGATGTCGCCACATTGACGTGCTTCGGTCAGGGGTATTCTTCGGTGCTTTATGGAAAAGTGGTTGACATGCTGTATTTCCCGCTGTTCCAGTGGCCCGACTGGATGCCGTTCCTGGCAGGCAGGACATTCTTCAGCCCTGTATTCAATTTTGCCGATTCATGCATTACATGCGGCATGATTGCATTGGTGTTGTTCTATACGAAATATATTAACATGGGTCTTGAATATAAGGATCCCAATGACAAATCATCGGTTGAAGAATAGCTCCTGTATATTACTGCTTCTGGCACTGGCACTGTTTTCAGGCTGCCGGCTGCACCGTCCTTCCGAGGTGCTGTCTCCAAAAGAAATGGAGAGGTTCCTTTATGATTACCATTTGTCACAGGGAATAATATCCGAATTGCCGCAGGACCAGAAATACAAGGCTCAGGCCCTGACTGACTGGGCGTTGGAAAAGAACGGCATTTCAAGTGAACAATTGGAGACTTCGCTCATCTGGTACACCAGATATCCAGGTGAGTTTGCCAAGATATACAAGAAATTGAACAGAAGAATCGATGCCGAATGCAAGGAATCGCAGAACATCATATCCCGAATGGAAAGACGGTCCTTCAGCGTGGGCAGCGGAGACAGCGTATCCCTCTGGTATCTGGACAGTCTGATGATTCTGAATTCAAGCAGATACATGTCGAAACTTACCATGGAGCAGGTTGGGGGCGAGTCCTTTTTGCCGTGCGACACTATTGTCTGGAATGGCATCGCTACAATCATCAGCCCTGATACCGTCAACTCATCAAGTCTTTATTTGGCTATGACTCTTGCCTACGCAGACAGCATATCCACGCTCGACACCATCCTGTGCGGATCGGGTTCGAACGGCATACGGTTCTCTATGGTCCTTGATTCGGTCGAAAGCATGAAATCAGTCAGGTTCCTGGCTCAGTATCTTGAGGATTCCGAAAGCTGGCGCCGCGGCATGGCATTCATCTCCGGAATCGGTATGACGAGATATCACAGCAAGGCCGATACGCTGGCATTGCCCGATTCCGCTGCGGCTGTTGTCGTGGAGACCGATTCTCTTTGAACTGTATTGTGGCCGGGAATCATTTCGGCCTTCTAAATTCGGCGCAGATTATGGCGGTAGCAACCGCAACATTCAGCGATTCTGACGTTTTGGCTCCTTCGGGCCAGTTGGGAATGAACAGTCTGCGGTTTACCAGCCGTTCTATTCCGTGGCTTATTCCATTGCCTTCGTTGCCCATCACCACTATGCCGTTGCCTTTGAGCTGGCAGCCTTGATACATGTTCTCTCCGTTGAGGAATGTTCCGTAAACGGCAATGTCTGCCGGCAGTGCGGACAGTTCCTTCTCCAGATCCGTGTAGTGGAATCTGACGCGGGCCAATGCCCCCATGGTGGCCTGGACTGCTTTCGGATTGTATATGTCGGCGGTTCCTCTGGAACAGACAATGTCCCGTATGCCGAACCAGTCGGCTATTCTGGCTATGGTTCCCAGGTTTCCAGGGTCCTGAATGCTGTCAAGTGCCAGCACCAGATTACTGCGTGCCATGTCGGCCAGCGCAAGGTGGTGCTCAGGTATTTCGAAACAGGCAATGACATCCTGCGGCGTTGAAAGCAGACTTGCTTTTTCAAGTTCCTGCCGTGAAACGCATTCTTTCCTGTCGGCCTTGAATGAACTGTTCGCATTGGACCATTCTTCGGTTGAAGCAAGCAGTCGGCAGTGAAAATATCCACTCAGATCGGATACAAGTTTTGGCCCCTCGGCAACGAACAAGCCAGTCTCGCTCCTGTATTTCTTTTGTTGCAGACTCCTGATTGTGCTTATGTCATTTCTGCTCAGCATACGGCAAAATATTTCAGTCGTAAAGATAGTCAATTTTGCGTTTTGAACTTTGAATTGAGCCGTACATTGCCTAATTTTGTAACTTTTAGAAGAATACTGCAATGGATATACGTTATGGACATCTGCTGTTCGCATCGGTCGTGCTTGCCATGACTGCATCGTGCTCGCTCTGCCGATACGTTCCCGATGGCAGCTATCTTCTTGACAGGGTTGAAATAGTCAATGCCGGCAATTCCAAAGACAAGCATAACGGCTTGTCGCGCTATTCAACGCAACAGCCCAATTCACGCTGGCTCGGCATAACCCGTGTGCCGCTTCGCATATACTCTCTTGCCGGCACACGTCACCCTGACCGTCCAATCAATGAATTCTTGCGCAAAGTAGGCGAGGAGCCTGTGATATACGATGAATTGCAGGCAATAGCATCGGCCGGCGATATGGAACGGTCGCTTACAAACAGCGGATACCTGAACGCCGAAGTCGAACCCCGTGCAGAACATATTACTGCGAAAAAGGTCAAACTTCAATATGTGGTGCAGCCAGGGCGCCTGTTCACGATTGATACGGTAAGAATGGCCGTTCCGGACAGCAGTTTTGCCGCAATAGTCGAGAAGGAACAGCCGTCCAGCCTGCTGCACAGCGGAATGAGTCTGGACTGCGAACTGTTGGATGCCGAGCGCCAGCGTATAGTCGATTTGGCTCATACCAAGGGCTATTATGCTCTTAGCCGTGACAATGTCTCGTTTGTGGCCGATACGGCTGCGGCTGATGACAGGGTCGGTCTTACCGTATTTGTCAAGGGAACCGAGGCTTCAACCCGATACATGATATCGAAAGTGAATTATTTCCTTTCTGACGAGGCCGGAAGAACCGCCGACATGCTTTTGCATGCCGACAGTCTTAACGGTGACGGCTTTACATTGTATTATCCGTTGAAGGACCGTAAGCCACAGCTGAAACCGGACGTTATAGCCAGTCATTCATATCTGCGTCAGGGACAGTTGTACAATTCCGATACCGTTTCAAATACATATCAGTCATTGTCCCGGCTTGGAATGCTGAAGTACTCGAATATCAGTTTCCGCGAAACGGCAGGAAACATGTTGGAAGCCAATGTGTCGATGCTTACACGCCCCAAGCATTCGTTCGGTCTTGAAGTGGAAGGCACCAATACCGCAGGCGACTTGGGAGCCGCCGCATCGGCATCGTACATTGACCGGAATCTGTTCGGAGGCTCTGAGCAGTTCACATTGAAAATACGTGGAGCATACGAGGCTATCTCAAATTTGCCGGGCTATTCAGGCAACACCTATCTTGAGTACGGTGCCGAGGCGAATCTTGATTTTCCTGAATTCCTTGTTCCTCTGATGAGTCAGGGGCGGCAGAGGAAGATTCAGGCCACGACGCAGTTCAGCTTGAAAATCAACGCCCAGAAGCGTCCTGAATTCCAGAGGACAATTTTTTCGGCGGGCTGGAGCTATTTGTGGGGCGATACGTGGAGTACCCAGAACAGGCTTGATGTCATCGATTTGAACTATCTGGTGGTTCCATGGATCTCATCCCATTTCCAGAGCGAATATCTTGATCCGATAACAACCGGAAAGTCAATTCTCAAGTACAACTATGAGGACCTTCTCATTGCCAAGGCAGGATATACTTTCTACCATACCAATTCAACAGCGCAGACGTCGTCCAAGCCATACAGATACACCATAAGGGCGGGAATTGAAACATCGGGCAATGTTTTCAGCCTTCTTTCCGAGCCCCTTGACCTGAAAAAGAATTCCAATGGGCAGTCAATGGTCATGAACATTGCGTTTGCACAATATGTAAAACACGATTTTTCGTTCACGGCCAATTGGAGAATGAGCCAGTCCGATAACCTGCTGCTCCATGTGGAGTGGGGGGTGGCGGTACCTTATGGCAACTCGTCAAGCCTTCCGTTTGAAAAACGCTATTTTGCCGGGGGAGCCAATGGCGTCAGAGGTTGGGCTGTCCGTGCCCTAGGACCTGGAACGTATGGCGGAGGCGACAATGCAATCGATTACATACGCCAGTCAGGCGATATAAAGCTGGGTGGAAGTCTGGAGTACCGTTCCAAACTGTTCTGGAAGTTGAACGGTGCGGTATTTGCCGATGCCGGCAATATATGGACCATCAAGGACTATGCGGAACAGCCCGGAGGATTGTTCCGTTTTGACAGTTTCTACAAACAGATTGCCGCATCGTACGGCCTGGGCCTGAGGCTTGATTTCAATTTCCTCGTCGTCCGTCTGGATGCCGGAATGAAGGCGTATAATCCTGCGGGCGATACAAAGTATGAGAGGCTGCCACTGACGCATCCTGATTTTGAACGCGATGCCGCATTCCATCTTGCGGTGGGGTATCCGTTCTGATTTATGTTATGAAGGAGAAAAAACTAAATATAAATGAAGACTTTTTTCATGAGCCTGTCAAGTGGCAGCAGTGGAAACTGCTACTATCTTGGCACAGAAGAACATGCAATTTTGATTGATGCCGGCATTCCGGTAAAGCAGATCCGCACATTCCTCAAGAATGCCGGATTGGAGTTTGAAAAGATTATGGCGGTGTTTGTCACCCATGATCATGCCGACCATATAAAGGCGTTGGGAAACATCGGCGAGAAATGCGCCATTCCGGTATATGCAACCCGTGAGACGCATATTGGCATCAACAACAACTACTGCATGACCGAGAAACTGATAAGCAGTGTGCACTATGTCGAGAAGGAAGTGCCTTTCCTGTTTCATGAATTCGAGGTCACTCCGTTTGAAGTCCCCCACGACGGCACCGACAATGTTGGGTATCGCGTAAGGGTCGGCAACAAGGTGTTCTGCTTCGTGACAGACCTCGGGCATATTACTGAAACCGTGTCAAAGTACATTCTGCAGGCGCAGTACCTTATCATGGAAGCAAACTACGATGAGGATATGCTGCGTATGGGTAACTACCCAAAGTTCCTGAAGGAACGCATTACCAGTCCGCGCGGTCACCTCAGCAACAGGACCACCGCCAATTTTCTGGCAAATAACATGACTCCCGATATGAAGTATGTCTGGCTGTGCCATCTCAGCGGAGAAAACAACCATCCGGAAATTGCATACAAGACGGTTGAATATGAGATGAGGGGGGTGGGCATCATACCCGGCAAGGATGTCCAGTTGTGCGCTCTAAAAAGAACGACTCCGTCAGAACTCTACGTATTTGAATAAATAACGTCGCGAAAGATCGCGTGCGAAAAAAAAATGAAGCCATTTGGCTTCATTTTTTCTTTCGTACGCGATCAGGGATTCGAACCCTGGACCCATTGATTAAGAGTCAATTGCTCTACCAACTGAGCTAATCGCGCATCTTTCTTTCAAAAGCGATGCAAAGGTACTGCATTGGTGGCAATGCTCCAAACGAATGACTGACTTTTTTCAAAAAAAATAATGCCCCTGCCATCTGTTGGCAAGGGCATTATTATAAGATGCTGAAAATCAGTGCTTGTCTTCGTAATTGTCGTAAACGGTCTTCGGCACCAGCTCTATGTAGTCAAAACAATATTGAGCATCTTCCTTGTCCAGCAGCTGTTTGAAGCGCAGGTAGTAGTCCATATTTGCCTTCATGTATTCGGTCGATATGATGCATCTTCCCTGATGGTTTTCGGCGCGGTGTGAACGGCTGTTCTGTGTCATCTGTGAGTCGGGGCCTTTCATCCAGCCGCGGTTCTTCATTGACTTGTCAAGTGCGTCTATGTCGTCATCGGAATCAAGGTCATCGTCACTTATCCAGCCAACGCTGGCATCGTCAAGATTTACACGCAGGTCACATGGCAGACCAAGCGGACTCCATCCGTCGCGCGGAACCGTCTGGCCATGGGGAACACATGCCATATAGTATTGTGCAATACCGCAGAAATCTTCAAGAGCGCGGAAAGAGACACGCAACTGCCATGTGCCGTCATGCGGAACGGGAGGCAGCTTTACATAAATGTCAAACATGCCTTCAATGTCAACGGCATCGCCTTCGTAAGTGTTGGTCGATTCTTCAACTGGCCTCAAATGTATCTTGTAACTGGTACTGTAGGAATAATAGTGCTTCGGATCTTTGAAACCTATGCTCTTCTTGTTGTCCCCTCCGGTGTAAGCACCGCGTGCGCCCGACGTTATGAAATCAGGTGAAAGGGTTCCTGCGTCTATTCTCAGACGTCTGTCGAGAATATTTTCACGCACGTTTTTGTCATATACCAGAACCTTGTCAATGTAATGTATTATTCCGTTCATTGCAATCTGCTCGACATCTCCCATGGCGCTTGGACTGAGTATCTCTATGCCTGGCTCGAAACTGCCTTTGAAAACGGTACTGCCATTACCTTCCTTACCCAGTCTGTTGATATACACCCTCTTTTGCGGATTGTCGGAAGTGACATCGGTCGATATTCTCATCAGCGAGTTGGGCGCCAGGGCTTCAAAATAGTCTTCAGGGTCAGTGATTTTTGCACTGAAGTAGTCAATTTCATCACTTCTCGTATTGAAATTGCTGTATCCCATAAGTTCGGGCAGGATATGGTAGCTGATGAACCTGTTCAGGGAATTGTGCGGACTTGTTGGATCGATGGTGTCGGCATCTTCGGGATAAGTTTCATCATATTTGCGTTTGGCGTATTCGGCCATGCTCTTCATGTCGGTAATCCCTTCCTGTGCAAATACCTGGTTTGTTTCAACAAAGATGGTGAAGCATGTTTTTCTGTGCTCCCAGAATTGAAGGGTATAGTTGCGTGTCGAAGCGTGCAGCTCTACACGGCTTCTGCTACCGATGGAATCCTGTCCCACATGGTACGAAGCGTCATAATACTCGTTGAGGGTGTTCAGAAGACCGGTTACCTTAAGCGCTTCATAGAACAATGAAGTGTTCGGGTTGCTGCTGATAAGGTCATAGACATAGTTTCCTGAAAAGTCAATGCAATGGTCAATTGCATGGATGACTCCGTTCTCGCAGGTGTCATCGGCTATGGTTATGCGTGAAAACTTGTTCACGCATCTTGCCAGACGGGTCTTGATGCCATTGTCTGTCTGATAGTTTATGGAGTCGAAATTGAGCAGAAGATACCGGTCAAGACGGTTGACCTTTGAAAAGGCACCTTCGGGCATTTCTCCGACATAGCATGTAATGTCTTCGACCAGGTGGTTCTCGGCCAATGAGTCAATCAGTTCAACAGGCAAATCCTCGACAGAACTGTACATTACCTTGTCCTTGGCGCTGCGTTCTTTCAGAAATTCTTCAATTGCATCGTTGTCCGGGGCGAAACACGTGTTTTTTCCGTATGTCTGGAGACTGCCCCACAGATGTTTGCTGGACAGTTTCAGTATTTTTACAAACTCGCTGAAGTCTTCGTTCTGTTCAAGGCGGCTTGCAATGGAATACCCGGTAAAGGTATAGTATGTTCCGGGATGCTGCTCATCAACGCAACTTGTCAGTGTAGAAAGACTCAGGCATAAAATGGCCGATAATAAGGCTTGTACATTCTTGTGTATCATAGTTTCCGGTGAAATTAAAAACTGAAATAATTTTTGGCATTGTAATATGATATGTCTGCAACCATCTGGCCTATGCGCTGCATCTCGCTGGCAGGCAGTTCGCCGTTTTCGACATCGCTGCCAATCAGGTTGCAGAGAATGCGGCGGAAATATTCATGGCGTGCGTATGAAACGAAGGAACGGCTGTCAGTAAGCATTCCCACGAAGCGGGACAGGAGTCCCTGAGTGCTCAGCACGTTCATCTGCTGTTCCATGCCGAACTTTTGGTCCAGGAACCACCATCCGGCTCCAAGCTGCATCTTTCCCGGCGTAATGCCGTCCTGGAAGTTGCCAAGTGTAGTGGCAAGAACCTCGAAGTCGGCGGGGTTGAGGTTATATACGATGGTCTTCGTCAGTTTGTCCATGCTGTTCAACTTGTCAAAGAAGCGGTTCATGGCCTTTGCGGTGTGAACCTGGGTCATGGAATCGAAGCCGCGGTCCTTGCCGATCAGATTGAACATTCTTGTGTTCTGGTTGCGAATAACGCTGTAGTGGAACTGCTGCGCCCAACCGGTATCTGCATCCATCTTGCTGAATTCAAGCATCATGGCACTCTTGAACTTCCGCATTTCGGAGTCAGTAAGGTTCGTGCCGTTCATGACCTTGTCGAAAATGGCATCCAGTTCCGATGGGGTGAAGTCATCGGCATAGAATTCCTCCATGCCATGGTCGCTCAGACGGCAGCCGGCCTGTTCAAAGAATTTGTGGCGCACCTTCAGCGCTTTGACGACGTCATCAAAGCAGTTGATTCCGATTCCGCTTACGTCTGCAAGTTTTTCAATGTAACTGGAATATGCCTGAGGATTCTCCACGGCCATTGCCATATCGGGCCTCCATGTGGGCAGGACCTTGACCTTGAAGCCGCTGTCCTTTATCTGACGGTGATACTCAAGTGAGTCAATGGGGTCATCGGTCGTACATACGGTCTCAACACCGTATTTCAGCATGAACTGACGCGCACTGTATTCGGGGCTCTGGAGCTTTTCGTTGCACTCGTCATAAATCTCTCTGGCGGTGTCCGGGTTCAGAACCTTGTCAATGCCGAAGGCGGTCTTCAGCTCCAGATGTGTCCAATGGTACAACGGGTTGCGCATGCAGTACGGCATGGTCCCGGCCCATTTCTGAAATTTTTCCCAGTCGTCGGCATCGCCCGTGACATATTCCTCGGCAATGCCGTTTGCACGCATTGCGCGCCATTTGTAATGGTCTTCGGCAAGCCACAGTTCGGTAATGGAACGGAAACGCTTGTCTTCGGCCACCTGTCTGGGGTCAAGGTGACAGTGATAGTCAATGATAGGCAGTCCCTCGGCATGCTCGTGATAAAGCTTTTTTGCGGTATCTGACTGTAATAGAAAGTCCTTGTTTATGAAAGGCATGTATGGTCAGTAAAAATAGGTTAGTAATAGGTTATCTCATATAAGTCTTGCAATATGCCGTTCCAGTATATTCTCGGTCACCTGGGCTCCGACCGTTCCGGCATTTCTCCTTATCGCATCATAGAATTCATCGCCATACTCGGCTGCTATCTTGTATGCAACATGAATGAGCTGCCTGAAGTCGGGGTTGTACTTTTCATCCTTCCGGTTGTGCCTCAAGGCGCGTGCATAGTCCTCACCGCTCCATGAAACTACGTCTTCCCTGCTTGGCAGTTTGGATTTGTCTATGTCAATGACTGTGGCGTATGGAATGCAGAGCTCCTCCATGCGGTCAAGAGCCTTTATTGCAATGTCCTTGGCCAATTGGAGGGCTTTCTCGTCAGACAGGGCAAGTCCGATGTTCTCTTCAAGCCAGGTAGTACCGGCTGTCTTGATGTGTATTCCCTTGTCATACTTGCGGATAAGACGTCCCATGATGGGGTAGATGGAGAACTTGTCGCTGCCGGAATGAATGCTCAATTTAAGACCTTCGGGCAGGCCGAATTCCCTGACGGCAAAGTCAATGACCAGCAGGTCCTGTTCGAATTCCTGTTCAAACTGCCTGATGTCTCCCACATATTCCACTCCCTTGTTGAAACGGCCGGTGAATTTTGGCGCTATTGTCTGAAGCGGAATGTCCTGACCTGCCATGGCACTCAGAATGAAGAACATCTCTATCGGTGTCTGCGGACTGTCAACTTCGTCCATTGAGACTTCGGTAACGAAATTGTCCCTGCCTTTCTTCTGTTCTATGTGCCTGTAAATGTTTCCTGCCTGAATTGCGGCGAACAGGTATTTGTCGGCCATTTCTTCCAGAAGATTCCTGTCAACGTCAAAAGGACGTTCTATTCCCGGAATGGCAAGCTTGCCGCAGTATTTTGCATTCGCTTCGACAAAAGCGGCTTTCTCTTCATTTCCGGCCGGCTTTCCTATGTAGTCGGCAACGTCTATGGTGTAGAAGTCCGATGCATCTATGAACTTGTCCACATTGCTCATGTTAATGTGGTCGGCATCGACAAAATACGCTCCTTTGTAACCCAATGCCTTTACGGCTGCATCGGCCTCCTTACGCGTTTCCATGGGTACCGTGCCAACTATCTGATGCTCACGGTTTGATTTGTTCCAGACAGGAATAAACTGAAAGGAATATTTTTCTGCGGCTTTGACAAGGGCGCTGAGCTGCGCCTGCCCTTCCTGTGAGAATCGGTCACCTATACCGAAAGAGTACTTTCCCAGTTTTTTCATCTGCTATTGCAAATATGAGTTAAATTTGCGCGTAAAAATAAAATAAAAAAGGGAAACAACCTTGAAAAATAATATTATTTACGTTATTCGTGCAAGAAATATATCCGCTTCGGGACATTTGCCATGAAGTTTCACTGCGGCCATACCTTATGGAATATTTGCGCATACTACGTCATATTACCACAGTGCAACTCTTGTATTGCGTAATTACTAATAGTTAGTCGGCAAAGTATAGTTGATATGTGTCCCAAGCCATGAAGCCATACGGCTCGCCACGGTTAAATACATCATTTCCAATGAATTCAACGCTCCTTGGAATGACAAAATCATTTAATTGGTAGCAGTTTTCAAATGCCGAGTCTTCAATTCTTGACACTTTGCCTTTCATTCTGATTTTCTGCAGTTCGAAACAATCCGTAAACATGGAATTTGATATTACTGTAACCTTTCGTGGAATTGTTACGGATTTCAAAGTCCAGCATGAATTGAAAGCCGATGTCCCT
The DNA here is from genome assembly GCA_045640885.1 of Bacteroidaceae bacterium. Lineage (GTDB taxonomy): Bacteria > Bacteroidota > Bacteroidia > Bacteroidales > Bacteroidaceae > Colenecus. The sequence goes on from JAZUFX010000047.1 coordinate 44,755, forward strand.
ATAGAATCAACACTTGCCGGGATTTTAATTGACTCAAGGCTAGGACATGAATTGAATGCCTCTTTCCCAATTGTTTTCAACCCCCTTGGCAATTCTATTGTACTCAAACCCTGGCAGCAGTTAAAAATTCCATCCGGCAAAACCGTTACGCCTTTTGGAATATTGATTGTTTTCAAAGCATTGCACCAACCAAATGATTCTTGCCCAAAATTCTTTATGGAATTTGGCAGCGTTACATCCGTTAACTGCCAACAATAGAAAAAACAGGAATCAGGAATGGAAGTGAGCCCCGGTGATATTTCAACCGTTATCAATTTGCCATTTTCACAAAAAGCCTGATTGTCAATACCTTGTACTGAATATTGCTTCTTCGTTAATGGCGATTCAACTACCGTTGGAATTACCACATTACCAACCGCATAATTAAGTGCAACATTGACATATTGTTTTTCCGCATCGGTAATACGGTATATTATTCCGTTGTCATTGAACGATTTTTCCTGAGTTGTCCTGACACCATCGGTGATGCGTGCAAATTGTCCCCATACCACATTGTTTTTCCAAAGGGAATCGTATAATTCAAACGTTCCTTCCGGAACTTTGAGAGTAATACTTGTTCCTGTCAGTCTGTCTTCACCACCATATCCTAAGGAAACGAACAGCGTATCAGGCCTTTCACATGAAACACTTAGAGTTGACAGACTGGAACAATTCCGTAAAGATCTCAAGTCAATTTCTGCTATTGATTCGGGAATACAAATCTCTTTCAAACTGACACATCGGGCAAAAGCATTACAATCAATAAAATACAGGCATTTTGGCAACGAAATGTCCGACAATGACACGCAGCCTTCAAAACAACGCCTTGGAATTTCAAACAGACTGTCAGGCAGTCGGACTGTTTCAAGAGAAGTACAGTTCGAGAATGCTCCGTTTCCAATTTCCGTTACACTTTGTGGAACATCGACCGATATCAGATTCTGACAATCTCTGAAACAAGCCGAACCAATTTGCTTTAATGCAGATGGCAGACTGACCGAGCTGACTCCCGAAGAGTGAAAAGTACACCTTCCAAGTTCTGTCACGCCGGATGGAACTATGATGCTCTCCAGATTTTTACAACCACTAAAGGCATATTGGCCAATCTGACTTATGGTTTGGGGTAAAATGATAGAATGTGCATCCGATGAGGAGAAGGCATAATCGCCGACAGATGTTACTGAGTAGTCTGTTGCGTTGTAATGAAGTGTATCGGGAATTACTATTTCCTCTTGATCACGATTAGCCTTGAAGACACACAACCGGTTCCTGGTCGAATCAGTTATGCAATACGTAATTCCATTGACGGTAATTGTTATTGGTTCCATTATTAACTCAAGGAAAAGGCTATCAATGGAAAACCTGTTATTCTGGTAACCGGAACAGTACACTTCAATCATATCATCGGGATTTTGAAGCTGTATTGAGAATCGGCCTTCCGAATCAGTGGTAGAAATTGACACTATATGATTTGTTGAATCTCTTTCAAAAATTGGGACAAAAGCCATCCTATATCCTGGCGCAAATTCTCGCTTGACAATGCCTTTTATGGTATCGCCAGGTTGTTGGGCATACACAGAGGAAATGATTGCCTGAAGCAAAAGAACCGATGCAAGAAATACTTTTTTCATGTTGGGTATTTGAATAATCAATTTAAACAACTTCTTAGTACAAAGTTAGTCATGCTCTATTCATCCGGCAAGCGTTACGGCATTGGAAAATTCTTCAGCTTCTTCTGCAAATTGTTTATACACAACAACATACAATCGGCGAAACGACAATTATTCTTCATCATGGAAATTCACCCGTTTCCTCATTCCAATATCATTAATCGGCCACATCTTAGAAGACCGGGGTGAAGTGCGGAAACGCCATACAAAGGGTTACATGAATCAGGATGGGAAAACTGTCATCACTCCAAAATATGATATGGTAAGACAGTTCTCCGAAGGTCTGGCTCTGGTAGGCAATTTGTGAATGCTTTCTTGCTTTTATATTGTAAATAACACTATTATATTCCGAAATAGCTTCTTATATTTGCCATAAATTTCAAAACAGGTTCTTAATTCGGATATGAAATACTCATTTGATGATTTGAAAGGCCGCAACTGCGTAATTACAGGCGGCTTCGGTGTGATAGGAATGGCTCTTACACGCGGACTTGCCGAGGCAGGTGTCAACCTTGCCGTAATAGGACGCAATCCGGCTACTGCCGACAAGGCGAAGGCCATTGCAGCGGAATTCGGAATAAAGTGCATAGGCATATCGGCCAGCGTGACCGACAAGGCTCAGCTTGAACAGGCCAAAGTGCAGATAAATAATGAATTGGGAAAAATCGACATTCTGATAAACTGCGCCGGCGGCAATTCGCCCAAGGCAACCTGCAAGGTTGAGCAGATGTCAAAAGACGACAATCCTGCCGACACGTTCTACGGTCTTGACATGGCCGGATTCCATGACGTGTTTGACCTTAACTTCATAGGCACGCTTCTGCCCACCATGGTGTTCACTACCGATATGATTGAAGCCGGCAAGGGAAATGTGCTTAACATCTCGTCAATGAATTCAATCAGGCCGCTCACCAAGATTCCTGCATACTCGGCAGCCAAGGGCTCAATCAACAACTTCACCCAGTGGTACGCCGTTCACGTTGCCCAGACGGGCATACGCTGCAATGCCATTGCTCCGGGATTCTTCCTTACAAGTCAGAACCGTTTCCTGCTGACAGACGAGCAGACCGGCCAGCTCAAGCCGCGCGGAAAGAAGATAATTGCCAATACTCCGACCCACCGGTTCGGGGAGCCCGAGGAGATTGTCGGCACCATGCTTTATCTGCTGAGCGACATTTCAGCTTTCGTTACCGGTGTGATAATTCCCGTTGACGGCGGCTACTCCGCATTCGGCGGTGTCTGACCGGATTATGAGAAACCTTGCATTATACCTGTCTGCGTGTCTTGTCCTGTCCGCGTGCGGCAGCCGCTACAGACAGCATACGGCACAGACTGAACGGCCGGATACGACCGTATTGGAAGCTCAGGCTGAACAATACTGCATTGCTCTGACCGATTCAACGGTGATTCATGCAGCGCAGCGTGCATTCGCCTTCATTCCTGACCATGCGAAAGTCGCTGCCGAAGCGCAGCCCTTCATGACAGAAGACCTGTACAATGCGTTGGCGGTTGCATGGGAAGTTCCGCATTGGGAAATAGATCTGGGCTCGGACGAGTTCCTCTCATACTTTGTCACGGGTCAGGACGGCACAGTAGGACCGGTCAAAAGCGTCACGGTTACCGATGCGGCGGAAGACAGCTGTTTTCTGGAACTGTCCTATGGCATTGTTTTTGATGGAGTCCTGTCAGATCACACAGTTTCCATAAACCTTGTCATGGTCAATGAAAACGGCAAGTGGCTGCTTGACAATTTCGGTGGCGATACAAAGGAACAATGCATAGGCTTCATAAGAGACGAAGTCCTGAACTGGCAGATTGGAAA
>JAZUFX010000048.1:0-5595 GCA_045640885.1 Bacteroidaceae bacterium
ATGGCGGTTTGGGGCTTTTTCTTCTTTTGGCGTCAGTCTTCAGGAACGGCCTGGTAGATGTCGCGGTAGTTGCGGCCGTAGTTGTTGTAGTCAAGCCCGTAGCCGATAATGAATCCGTCCGATATTTTCATGGCTGCGTACTTGACGTCAAGCTTGACCTGGAGCTTTTCCGGCTTGAAGAGCAGAGTGCAAATCTGAACGGACTGCGGACCGCGTGTGCCAAGGCTCTCAAGCATGTGCTCCATGGTGAAACCTGTTTCAATAATGTCCTCGACCACAATGATGTCGCGTCCCTGCAAAGGCTGGCTTATGCCAATCACTTCGCGAATCTTGCCGCTTGATATGGTGCCCTGATACGATGCAACCTTTACAAACGATATGTTGCAGGGTATGGCTATTTCTTTCAGCAGGTCCGATGCGAACATGAACGAACCGTTCAGAACGCACAGAAACAGGGGATTCTTGTCCTTGTAGTCACGGTTTATTTCGGCGGCCACACGCTTGACCTGCCTGAGAATCTCCTCTTCCGGAATGTACTTGGCGAATTTCTTGTCTGAAACCTGAATCGTATCCATGCTGTCCAATCTTTTACTCCGGCGGTAAAAATACAAAAAATGGTCTTGCTGTCGCCAGAGGTCTGCAAAATAAATGTACTTTTGCCCTTGTCATGACAAGATTATCAAATATGCGTACTCTCTGCTGTCTGGTTTCCGCAGCACTGTCCATGTGGACTGCCGCCAGTGCGCAGAGCCGTGCCACAGAGCCGTCGGTCACTGCCACAGGTGTCTCGTACCTGTTGCCCAAAACCATAATAACAGCCAAAGTGCAGGTCTCTCACAGCATTTGCAAACCGGGCGAACTGTCACGTTATGCCGAGCGTTATCTGCGCCTGCCCGGTGTAAGCACACAGTATTCGGAACAGTGGGAAATAGAAAGCGTGGACATCCTTATTGACGGCGCTCCCGACACCGGAACCATTTACAGCGTCGATTTCGGCAAGAAGTCAGGCAGTCCTGTCGTAAGTCTGACCGATCGGGGCGTCTTGAAATCGGTCAACGCTCCGTTGGGCGTTGCTGACGCCTTCCATAGCCGTGACAATGCGGCAAGAGCGCTTTCGCAGAAAACTGCCGGCGTTGAAGACCCGAGGCGTTTCCTGACCGAGGAAATCCTGCTTTCCGGCTCGAACGCCAAAATGGCGGAACTCGTGGCCAAGGAAATATATGACATTCGTGAAAGCCGCAATCTTATAACTCGCGGTCAGGCCGATTACATTCCTTCCGACGGTGAATCGACCAAGTACATACTCCAGCAGCTCGATGTCCAGGAACAGTCACTGCTCAGCATGTTCACGGGGACCGATTTTGCCGAAACCATTGAATATACATTCGAATGCATTGCCGATTCGTCTGTCAGCCGCCATATCCTGTTCCGTTTCTCTTCGCGGCTTGGGGTGCTTGAGTCCGATGACCTTGCCGGCGAACCCGTCTGGATTGATGTGGAAAACCGGACCGTGGCTCAGGCTGAACGTCCCGCTTCAAAGCAGCGCCCCATGTTGTATTATAAGGTACCGGGAACTGCAGGAATCAGGATATACAACAACCGCCGCATGCTTGCCGAATCAAGCGTCCCTGTTGCCCAGTTCGGATACACCGCAGCAATTGCGCAGTCCATGTTCGAAAAAGGAAAAACTCCAGTGCTGATATTCAATACCAGTACCGGAGCGTTGGAATCTGTTTCAGAATAGCAGAATCAGTCGTTATAGACCTTTTCGGCAATGGCCTTGCCGTATCTTTCCATAAGGGCTTTCCTCTTCAGCTTCAGAGTCTGTGACAGCAGGCCGTTGGCGGTGCTCCACTCGTCGAAAGTGAAAATTGGGCGGATAATGGCCTCGAACGATGCGTTCTGTCTGTTGACCGCATCAACATCCTTGATAAGACGGGCGCGTACATCGGCCACCTCAAGGAATGATTCGTCGCTGCTGAATGCAATGCCGAGTTCCTTGGCCAGATCGCGGGCCTTTTCCTTGTTTACCGTTATTACGGCCGATGCGAACTTGTGGTCCTGGCCGAATACAAAGCAGTTGTCAAAGTATGGTGAATTGACAATCTGTGTCTCAAGTGCCTGTGGCGCAATGTATTTGCCAAGCGAGAGCTTGAAAATCTCTTTCTTGCGGTCGGTAATCTTCACATACTGGCCTTCTACAAGAGTGCCTATGTCGCCGGTGTGCAGCCAGCCGTCACTGTCAATGACCTCGGCCGTCGCTTCCGGGTTCTTGTAGTAGCCCTTCATGACATGCGGTCCGCGGGTCAGAATCTCACCGTCGGGTGCAAATGTCAGTTCGCTGCCGCCTATCGGCTTTCCTACGGTACCTATTATATTATAGCCGTCGGCCGGACTGTTCACTGCAATTACGGGCGATGCCTCGGTCATGCCGTAACCCTCGAATATGTACATGTGGGCCGCGTTGAACAGCTTGACTATCTGCGGACGTATCGACGAACCTCCCGAAACCACCAGCAGCCTGTGGCCTCCAAGCTTCTCGCGCCACTTGCTGTAAACCAGACGGTCGGCAAGCGCATGCTTGAGTGCATAGACGGGGTTATGGCGGCGGTTGTCGAAATTGATGCCGAAATCCCAGCACCAGTCATATATCTTCTTTGCCATGCCGGTCAGGTTGCGTCCGGCCTTGTCAAAATTCTCGAACATGCTTTCCAGAACGCGCGGAACGGCGCACAGGCCATCGGCATGGCTGCTTTCCATATCGCGCGCAATGCTCTTCAGACTTTCGGCGTAATATACACTAATGCCCTTCTCCTGATATTCGTAGTTCATGGTACGCTCATACACATGACAAAGCGGAAGAAAACTCAGCATGCGGTGCTTCTCGGTGTAATTCTGGCGTACGGCATGCGAGTGGGCGTTGAATGTCAGGTTACGGTGGGTAAGCATAACACCCTTTGGCGTACCCGTAGTGCCCGATGTATATACGATCGATGCAACCGTGTCGGGATCGGTCTCCTTGATGTTCCTTTCAACGGCCTTTTCCAGCTCGTCCTTCTTTTCCATGCCGGCTGCAATGACCGATGCCAGACATGGCTTGTCCGAACTGTCGTCTATCATGAAAAGACTGGCCTGATGATCCATTTCCGACATTATCGGCTCGAGAATCTTATACAGACGTTCGGTACCTGCAAAAACCGCCTTGGAGTCAGAGTGATTGAGAATATACAGGAACTCGTCGTGGCTCAGGGTAGGATAGACGGGCACGAAAACCAGGCCGGCCAGGGTGCATCCCATGTCAAGGAAATTCCACTCCGGGCGGTTTGGGGTTATCACAATGATCTTGTCCTGTGGCCGGTAGCCCAGTGCCATGAAGCCGCGTGCAATTGCGTGCGACGTTTCGATGTACTGATTAACGCTGGTCTTGTGCCACTGACCGTTCTTGCAATGGGCGAAAATGTCATCCTTCTGGAAACGTGTGCCCAAATTGTCGAGATAATCAAAGGTCCTTGTAGGTATCATTCCCGATTGTGTTTTTTTTACGCTTGCAAAGATACCTTTTTTACTGTAAATATGCGAAAAAATGACTTTATCATTTAACTTTGCGCAAAGTCACATATATGATTTATTGACTAACTGGTGATAACACAAGAAACCACTATTTATAAACCAATTAAAACTTAAACAAAATGAAGAAAATGTTTATCGCAGCAGCTGCTCTTGCAGTAGTAGCTCTTGCAAACGCTCAGGCTCCGGCCGATGCACCTTACGCAGTAAAGTCTGGTGTTTACACCATGTCAATGGACATGATGGGCAACGAAATGATTACCGAATACTATTTTGACGACTACGGCAAGAAGACCGCTACCGTATCAGAAGGTGGTGGAATGATGATGATGGGTGGTGACCAGGGTGGCAAGACCCGTACCATCGAGGTTGAAGGCGTTCAGTATCGCGTAAACGACGAAGCCAAGACTGCAACCAAGATGCCTGATTTCGGCGGTTTCGGTGGCGGTTTCGGCGGTGGCCAGTCTCAGATCAACTGGAACAAGCTGACCGACGAGGTAAAGAAGGCCAACAACATCAAGGAACTCGGTAAGGAAACCGTAGCCGGCGTTGAATGCACCAAGTATTCAATGACTATGGAGAGCATGATGGGTTCAATGGACCAGACCGTTTGGATCTACAAAGGCATCCAGCTCAAGAACGAGATGAACTCAGACATGGGTACATTCGGTTCAACCTGCAAGAAGTTCGAAGAGAAGGCTGTTGAAGCTTCAATGTTCGCTCTGCCTGCAAGCTACAAGGTTGAAGAATTCCAGATGCCTGACATGGGTGGCTTTGGCGGTTTCTAATTGACATTGCCAATCGACAAAAAAGGAAGGAGGCTTCGGCCTCCTTTTTTTGTCTTGTCACTTCTGGCTTCTGCCTTCCCGCCAAGCCCCCCCCATACGATAGGGAGGGAATCGGCCCCACAGCCCCATCTGCGTCCCTATCCTCACCATAAGAATACGCCATTCCGCCATTCACCCCATACGATAGGGAGGGAATCGGCCTCACAGCCCCATCTGCGTCCCTATCCTCACCATAAAAATATGCTTTCCAGCCACACATTATGGCGGGAAAAGCATACTACTTGTGTTTTCCATCGTACAAGTCATTGTACTCTTTCTGCAACATCTGGATGGGGATAGCCGTGGCACGTGCAGCGGTTTGCAGAGTAATGTCTGGTTCTTTTACAAGGGTCATGGCAATTTGCAGGCGTTGTTTTATGCCGATACAATATATTGAAGGAGCTCTGTATCGGCCCAATATCTCATTGTCGACAATTTGACATACCTCCATATCGGTTCTGAACTCCCTTCTCTTCCTTATTTCACTTTCATTTTTCATCATCTCGCCGACTGAATTCAAGTTCACGCCCCTTTCTATCAGTTCCAGTGTTATGGCCGGCAGTTGGACTTTGTCCTGTTCCTGCTCTTTTATCCATTCGTCGGACGTGCGTCGGTTCATATTGTAAACGAACGAACTGGACGTGAAATAGAACGATTCGACCAACTTTATCTCCTCAAAGGTCGACCGGCAGGCAGTGCCGTCAGGCTCCATGCGTATACTGTCAGGAAGTTTTGCGTTTTTTGGAAGATATGAAACTGACAAATCCGATGCATGCGCCGGTCTTTCAAAATCGGTCGTTACATTCCGTATTCCACGTTCCGTGGAGAACAGGTAATTGGCGGTGCTGCACGGATATGAATAAGGTGTGGAAGTTTGGCCATGGTGTACAGGATTTTTCAGAACATAGTTGATAGCCATCAGTATGTGCCTTGCTCCCTCAAGCTTGCAGATAAACACCTTCCTGTCAAACAGACGATTGTTTCTCAAATGTTTGGCGTTGAAGTGTTTTGTAATGGAAATTCTCAACGACAGTGCGAATTTTCCGGGATTTTCGGACAAGATGATAAAATGCATATGGTTCGACATAATGGCATCGGCCAGAATTTGAGTCCCCGACCTGAAGGCCGACAGTGCAACGAGATTCGTGATATCCCGAATGTCGTCTGAACTCCTAAGCAGCACTTCGCTGTGTGCTGTCAT
>JAZUFX010000049.1:0-21888 GCA_045640885.1 Bacteroidaceae bacterium
TTGCGGGCAATTTCAACGGCAAAAGAACTGCCTGGATTGCCAGCCTGGAGTATGTACAGCGGCTGCATGAGATGACGGTCGTACAGCATGGCGCCGTTCTTTATCCCATCGTTGCTGTCTGCATACTGTTTCAGGTTCTGGTAATGTGTCGTTATCACGCCGAATACGCGGTTCTTGTTGAAACGTTTGAGCACAGCCTCGGCAATGGCTCCGCCTATTCCGGGTTCCGTACCGCTGCCGAATTCGTCTATCAGGACAAGGCTGCGGTTGTCGGCATACTTTATCATGTTCTTCATATTCAGCAAGTGGCTGGAATATGTTGACAGGTCGTTGTCAATGCTCTGTTCATCACCTATGTCTATGAACAGGCTCTTGAATATGCCGGCATGGCTGTTCGGGCGCATAGGTACCGGCAAGCCGCATTGCAGCATGTACTGAAGAAGTCCTGCGGTCTTTAGACATACCGATTTTCCGCCTGCATTCGGCCCTGAAATGAGAAGTATGCTGTTCTTCGTGTCAAGTTTCAAATCAAGCGGAACGACAGTGCGCTCATGCTTGGCAAGTGAGATTCTGAGCAGCGGATGCACAGCCATTACCCAGTCAAGCGTTGCATGATGTTCAAGCACTGGCTTCGATGCGTCAAAATCGACCGTCAGACGTGCCTTGGCCCTTATGAAATCCATTTTTGCCATGAAATTGTATGAGTTCACGACATCGGGTATCATGGGCCTTAACGTATCGGCAAAGTTCACGAGAATACGAATGACCTCACGTCGTTCATCGGATTCAAGTTCACGTATTCTGTTGTTTGCTTCGACAACTTCCTCGGGTTCAATGAACACGGTCTTTCCCGATGCCGATTCATCGTGTACAATACCGCGTATTCTACGCTTGAGTGAGGGTGCTACAGGCAGAACCAGACGGCCGTCACGCATGGTCGGCTGGGCATCCTTTTCTACCAAGCCATCGTTCTGCGCCTGTTTCAGAATGCTTCCCAGTATTCTGGAAATGCTGAATGTGGTGTTGGCCAGATCCATGCGTATGCGGTACAGTTCCGGCGATGCATTGTCCTTGATCTTGCCGAACTTGGTCAGTATGTGGCTGATTGCCTGCGTTATGGCAGGAAACACCATGACATCGTGTGCCAGTTCGGTAAGTCGCGGATACAGTCCCTGGTTTTCTTCTTTGGTAAGGAATGTGACGATTGCCCCGATTGATTCAAGCGATTTCCAGAGTCCTAGCAGTTCTGCTTCGTCAAGGTATGTGCCGATAACGCGGATTCTGTTCAGGGCTTCACTCAGATCGGTATAATTCTGGTCGGGAAAGGCTTTTCCTTCACGAATTATGCCGGCAAATTCCATTGTCTGGTCAAGCATGCATTCTATGGCATCAAAATCGGTGCAGAAAGCCATTTCTTCAACCTGCTGCACACCCAAGCCGCAAATGCAGCGTTCGGCCAGCATCTGCCTTATTTCATCAAATCCTACTTTATGTTCGTAACTGTCGGGGTATATCATCTTGAATTCACTCAATAATCAGTTCAATGCTCTTTGAACCGGTACGGTTTTCAAGCCAGCGGCGCAGAATCGACCGGTCAGGCTGTTCTTCGGCATCGGCATTGATTTTCATTATGCAGATGTAGGCGGTATCGACAGGGGCGCCGTCCATTCCGTAGGCAATGTGTTTTGACAGCGACATTCCGCTGACGCCCGGCACGAATACACCAAGTTCACGGGCCATGCTTGAAACTGCTACGGTATCGGCCAGAGTGGTCATGGACAGCTGTTGCTGAAGTCGCGAAATCTGCAGGTTCTTTTCCCTGATAATGTCTTCGTAACTGCTCTGAAGCGAGGTGAGGTCAATGCTTCCGTCCTTTGACTGGCGAACCCTGAGTTCTACATTGGGCAGATGGTATGCGGTAACCATTTGCCTTTGCAGGTTGTCAAGCATGTCCTGGCTTAACGGCTCGCCGAACAGACGTACTTCAATAATCGAGTTATTGCGGCCTGTGTGATATTCGGTCTCGGAATCGACCACTACAGTCTGGTCAAAGTTGAATGCTTCATTTATGAAACGCTGGCTGTTCTGCTCAAAGGCTGATCTTTTGATAATTGTAACAGCCATGATGACGCTCGGTACGGTTATGGCGACCAATACGCCTATCATTATGTTCTTGTACCTTCTGCGCTGAATTGCCTCCATTTCACCCACAGCCTTGTACTTCATTATCAAGGTGACGATGTATGCTGCCAGGGCAATGAATATGCAGTTTATCGTGAACAGATACAGCGCACCCAGAATGAAGCGCATCTGGAATGTGGCCAGACCGTAACCGACAGTGCAGAGTGGGGGCATAAGTGCGGTTGCAATGGCAACGCCTGGAATGACAGTTCCCGTACGTTCATTCCTGGTCTGCGCAACCATACCGGCAAGACCGCCTACAAGAGCAATAAGTATGTCGAATGTGGTAGGCTGAGTCCTGGCCATAAGTTCGCTCTGGTCAAAGCTGATGATTGGCAGAAGGAAAAACAGCGTTGAGGTAATCAGGCTGACTACGACCATTATCAGGAAGTTGCGCAGCGATTCTTTCATAAGCTGGATGTCGTAGACTCCGAATGAATAGCCGAATCCTATTATCGGTCCCATAAGCGGAGATATGAGCATGGCGCCTATTATGACGGCTGTGGAATTTATGTTCAGTCCCAGCGAAGCAATGAATATGGCCAGTATCAGCACCCATAGGTTGGTGCCCTTCATTTCAATGCTCTTGCGAATGTTCGCATCGACTTCTTCCTGCTTTGCGGCATCGGCTCCCAAATAGAAACGGGCAAAGAATCTTTCTTTCAGAAAAGCGATTATTCCAATCTTATCCATAGCGGTTATTTTTACGCAAAATAAAGAAAAAAATCTGGGATAAACTTGGCTATACCAAATATTCTCCCCACCTTTGTGCCCGCTAAGGAAAGACATTTCCAAAAGCATGGAAGTTTGGCTGAGTGGTCGATAGCACCGGTCTTGAAAACCGGCGTACGGAAACGTACCGGGGGTTCGAATCCCTCAGCTTCCGCCACAAAAAAGGCTCCGGTTCAACCGGGGCCTTTACTCTTTTTCCAGCACGACGTACTCTATCGTGTGCAAGTTCAGATCACAGAAGTTCCAGGTACTTTGTCAGTTCCATGAGACAGTTGGGGGTGATGGTGCCGGCGGTGGCGGCGGCGCGCAGTTCGTCAGGAGTGAAGAAGCGGCCGCCTGAAAGTTCATCCTTGCTTGGTGTGATTTCACCGTCGTAAATGGTCTTGTAGAGATAGACCAGTTCGCGCTCGATGCGGCTTTCAAAGATATAGCGTTCAATTAGCAGGGGCTGAAAACCGCTGATGCCCAGTTCCTCGCTGACTTCGCGTGCAAGGGCTTCATCGACACTTTCACCGTATGCAATGTGACCGCCGCAGGCAGTGTCCCATTTGTCCGGCTGAATCTTTTTCCAGTGAGGTCTGTACTGCAGATAGAGCTCTCCCTTGCTATTGAACACGTGCAGATGTACTACAGGGTGCAGTATCTTGCTGCCGTCATGTGCATGACCGCGTGTCATGCTGCCTGTTTCATTGCCATCCGCATCGACCTGCGGAAGCATTTCGTTGTCATTATCCATAAGCAATGCAAAGTTAATCATTCCAATGATACAGAAAAACCCGCCGGACTGTTCCGGCGGGCCTTTCCATAAGTTTCTGCATTACAGCTTTTTTTACTTGCTTATGTTGATCTTGTAATACTTGGTCTGCATGCTGGAGGTACCGGGGTACAGATAGGTGGCTGTAATGAGAGCCGTGCCTTCTTCGCCCTTGACCTGATCAACCCAGAACTGCATGGTTGACCACAGGCACTCAACCTTGACTTTGGGCTTCTGGCCTTCTTCAAGCTTGTAGTCCATTTCATAGTGCTCGTTGTTGACATAACCGTTGGCCTCGGTTGAACGTACCGGAGTTGCGGGCAGTTCAACTTTCTTGCCGCCTATGGTTACGTTCAGCACTGGAGTCTCAGGACGCTTGAGCGATGTCACTGCAGGATTGAAGCCCATGCCATAGAATTTGCAGGTAGGACCGTCAACGGCAGCGTCAAAGACCAGATAGATGGCATGCTTGCCCTTGATGTCGTCAACGAATTCTGAAACATCTACAGTATATTTTTCAATCTTATTTTTTGAAGCTGTTGACGGAACCTTTATCTTGCCAATCTGCTTGCCGTTCCAGACATCGTTCTTCCACGGACCGTCCATCATGACCTTGATGGTGAATCCGCCTTCGGTCTGTGATGTGAGCCATACGTTGAATGAAGAGTGTGTCTTTGATGTTGTGGGATCAAATGCCTTGACACCGTTGGCATCCTTGGCAAGACCGCCAAAACCAAAGTACTTGTAACCGATAATGTCACCGCTCTCAATGTCGGCGGTCATTTCATTTGACCATATGTCCCATGTGTCATTCAAAGCAATCTGACGGCCGTTCGGATTGTAGAAGAAACATGCGTAACCTGCTGAATAGTAACCGTAAGGATTCAGGCCATATACGATGAAGCCTTCGGAAGTGACTTCGGCGCCTGTATAGTGGTCTCCGTTTGAAGCCTTGGCATCCCAAATCTTGCCTGTCGATACGTCATAACCGCTAAGAACAACCTTGCCGCCTTCAGAACATGGCTTTTCGTCCCATTCAACCTTGATGGGAGCCACAACGCTTTCACGGGCGTTTCCGAAACCGCGTGGAGGACGATGGTAGAAAATGTACCACTGGTCACCAATCTGCTGGATGCTTCCGTGCGTGTTGTGAGCGTAGTTGGTGGTGATGAGTCTGGTACCGTCTTCGTTCAGGGTAACGCCACGCGAGTCAACTGCTACGCCACCGCTGTACCATGGGCCGCTTGGAGCGTCGGCATAGCAGTAACGCAGTGCTGAGTTGGTTGAACCAAGACCGTATTCCGTTCCCGAATGGCCTGAGAATATCATGACGTACTTGTTGCCGACCTTACGGATTGACGATGCTTCAAAGAAATTGAAGTCTGTCGGATTCTGTCCTTCGGCAATGGCATAAACCTCGTTGCCACGTCCGCGGCCTACAGGCAGGAACGGGTCAATCTTGTTCTCTGCTATCGGCTCACGGACCGAATACATGGTGTTCTGGTCAAGCTGGGCGAATGTAGAGTGCTGGAAGCCCCAATAGCAGTATGCACGGAAGCCTTTTGCATAGTCGGGGTCATTGCTGTCTGTAATGTTCTCAATATATACCGATGGGTCAAAACCTACGCAGCTTTCGGCTGTTGCAGCCTCGTTTTCATCAAGATTGATCGGGGTGAAAGGCCCGTCAGGACGGTAACCCTTGCAGACCATGGCTTCACGTCTCGGACCGCGTGAATGCGGATACAGGTAATATACTTTGACGTCCTTGCCTTTTTCATCCTTCTCAATGACTTCGGCCATATCGGGGGCATACATCACATCCCACTGGCCGTTTGATGCCTGGAAAGTGAAAATTGGACCCTCGTCACGCCATGAGTTCAAATCTTCAATGGGGGCTGACCACATACGGATGTCAGGACCGCAGTATGAACCGAACCTTACATCGTGTGAACCGATGATGTATGCGCGGTACTTGCCCGGATGGTCAGGATCCTCGAATACATGCGGTTCTCCGTCCGGAACGTGTTCCCAAAGTGGCAGATAGGGATTGGCTCCCAGATTGTGGACAAACCTTTCCGATGGCTTCAACTGGCCTTCGGTGGTTTTCTTTGCGCTTGCGTCCTGTGTTCCCAGAACCAAGGCCGATGCACACAGCATCATGAAAAGTCTGTTGGCTTTCATTTCAAGTATTAATTGGTAATAATAATTTCCTTACTATGTATTAGTGCAAAAATAGGCAAAAGATAAACAGCCAAAAACAAAAAGAAATCAAAATTGGCCGATACAATCCATCATAAGAGGAATTTCATTGTCATCGATACCTTTGTCTATCAGGGTGGGGATGTCCTTCTGGAATTCCTCCAGAAAGTCATTGCGTTCCATGTGTTCCTGTCCTTTGCGGTAAAAGCCAACGGCCTGCTCTGTCAGTCCCTGAACCCAGCAGTTGTGACCGGCATTGAGAAAATCGGTACCACTGTCGGAGACGGCGGCAAGCTTGTCATAATAGACCGATGCCTTTTCATATTGTCCAGCCAGAAATGCACACCAGGCTATGGCACGCCAGGCTTTCGGGTATTCCGGTTTCAGATAGTCAACCTTGAAGAACCGTACCAATGCCTGGTCATATTTTTCCATTTCAAGCAGGCAATCGCCAATCTGAATCTGGAGCGACAGGTTATCCGGGGCCGATTTTTCCGCCTCGAGAAGTAGTTCCAGCGCCTTTTGGGGATTGTGCAGAACACGATGGCACTGCGCCATGTGACGCAGAGTCCATACGTTGTCGGGATTAAGCAGGTCCGATTTGAAATAAGATTCAAGTGCCTGTTCCCAGTGTCCCGACATTTGCAGGGCATAACCAAGCTGCTGGTAAAAGACAGCATCTGTGGAATACCTGCTTGCCTGTGATTCCATGCGCGTCAGGAGCACGGCACTTTCAGCGTAATAGTTCTTCTTCAACAGCCACGAAGCTATTTCGCGCAGTGAGTCGTCATCGTCAAGGAACTGCGACATGACCTTGTCATCGGTAAGATTCAGGTCGCAGAGGAACGGATCGGAAAATTCGTGCCTGCGGTAGAACAATTTGAAGAAACGGTACATATCCTGGCAGTACTGGCGTGCGAATATATGTTCTTCTTGACTAATAGATAGCTGTTCGCTACTTTTGTCGTGATTCTGCTGCTCTGTATCGCCTTGAATCTGGCCGACAATAAGGTCGCGTTGCTGTTTAGGAATCTGTGAAAACGTAAGCATGAACGAGTATTTGTCAGAGTTGCAGAATGTGCTGCTTGACATGATTGAACGCCCCAGTGCGGAATTGGCAAATTCGGTATCGGAAAGGCTTGCGCGGACGTCTGGCTGGTTGACATCGAATATGCGCAACCAGTTTGAAGGCTCTCTGAACATTGGAAAGGATTTCAGGTTGGAGAAGGTGCTCATATAGACATCGGCACCTTCCATCTGGAGTTCGGTCATCTCTATTATGCTGTCCTTGATGCCTGTTCTGGCAAGCCAGTCGCTCCATTCGGGGCTGGCATCATCGCCAATGAGTTCGTCGGTCATCAAGTCGCCTGCTTTCTGGCCTTTCATCATGCCTGGAATGATTTCCTCACGCATACGCTTGTCAATCTTGTTGGTCTCACGGCATAGCAGAAGTGCCATCTGGCATACCAGCATCCGTTGCTTGAGTCCGGGAATATCGGTCAGAAGTGATATCTGGTCGGTTATGGCGGGGAACAGTGGCAGGACAGATTCGTGAATGCGTACCGTCAACGCAAGTCCGACAAGGGCACGGACCGAGAGCATTACGTGGTCCATTGCTGCGACAGTGTACAGAAACTGCATTTTCAAAGGGTCGAACCTGTGCAGCAAGGCGATTGTTACAGCACTTGCCACAACAGGCTTGTCAATGTCCGGAACTTCAGTGCAACAGACAAGTTCCATTGCCTGGGACTGTTCTTCCAATGTCCACAGTCCGCTTGTCCATATATTGCCGAAAAGTTCATGAATATCCTTTTCGTGTTGGGCGTTCAGGTTTATATCCTGTCTGTTTCCGGCACTGTTGTACAGTTCCAAAGACTTCTGTATACGTTCAATGGTCCTGGTATTCCGGTGAAGCCTTATATACTGATAGTACAAATCCATGGAAACGGGGCTCAGACTTGCACGCAGAATGTCATCTGTCAGGAGCAGCGCCTGACGCTTCAAATCATCGTACAATGTCTGGCGACGCTCGTCCTTTGTACCTTTTGCATAATACTGGAGCATCGTTCCGTATGAATTGCGGAGCTCCTGCAGTCTGGAATCGACAGACCAGTCATAAAGGCCGATGCTCATGGCCTGCATGACACCTATGGCATCAAGCAGCCTGGAATCGAGGATGAGTTCTCTTGCTTCGGCGCATTTGCTGACTAACTGTTTCTGATCGGCCATTTCTGATATTGGTTACGGTATTGCGAAGTTAATGATTTCCGCCCAAAACAAGAAGCGGATATCCCGTAAAGGGGACACCCGCTTCTTATTTATGATATTTTAGAGAATCAACCCTTGATGGCTGCTACGCCAGGCAGAACCTTACCCTCAATTGCTTCAAGAAGGGCACCGCCACCGGTTGAAATGTAGCTTACCTGATCGGCAAGACCGAACTTGTTCACGCAGGCAACTGAATCACCGCCGCCAATCAGCGAGAATGCACCTTCCTTGGTAGCCTTGGCAATGGCTTCACCTATGGCACGTGAACCGGCTGTAAACTCTTCGCATTCAAAGCAACCGGCAGGACCGTTCCACAGAATGGTCTTGGCACCTTCAATTGCCTTGGCAAACTTCTCGCGGCTGACAGGACCTGCATCAAGACCATCCCATCCGTCTTCGATGGCATTTGATGGGAACACCTTGATTTTGGCGCCTTCCTTGACTGAGAATGTAGAGAAGTCATAACCGGTGCAGCATACTGAATCTTCACCGAGAACCAGTTCTACACCATTCTTCTTTGCCATTTCTTCTACGCCCAAAGCCACGTCAATCTTGTCAAGTTCAACGATTGAATTGCCAATCTTGCCGTCGTGAGCCTTTGAGAATGTGTATGTCATGCCACCGCAGAGAATGAGCTTGTCAACCTTGCCGAGAAGATTCTCGATGATGCCGATTTTGGTCGATACCTTGCTGCCGCCCATGATGGCTACGAACGGACGCTTGATGTTGCTCAGAACGTTGTCAACAGCCTGAACTTCCTTCTCCATGAGCAGACCCAGCATCTTGTGGTCAGCATCAAAGTAGTCTGCGATTACAGCCGTTGAAGCGTGCTTGCGGTGAGCGGTACCGAATGCATCCATGACATAGCAGTCAGCGTAGCCTGCAAGAGTCTTTGCAAATTCCTTCTGGCTTGCCTTCATGGCCTTCTTGGCATCTTCATATGCAGGATCTTCCTTTTCAATTCCTACTGGTTTGCCTTCTTCCTCAGGGTAGAAACGAAGGTTTTCAAGCAGCAGAACTTCGCCCGGCTTCAGGGCTGCAGCTGCCTCCTGTGCCTTGGCGCAGTCAGGAGCGAACTTTACAGGTGCACCGAGAGCGCCGCTCACTGCATCAACAATCTGACCCAGAGAGAGTTCTTTCTTTACCTTGCCTTTAGGCTTGCCCATGTGGCTCATGATGATGAGTGAACCGCCACCGTCAAGAATAAGCTTGAGGGTTGGGAGAGCACCGTTGATACGGGTCATGTCAGTGATTTTACCATCCTGAATAGGCACATTGAAGTCAACGCGGACTATTGCCTTCTTTCCAGCGAAATTGAATTTGTCAATTGTCATAATATCAATGATTTAATGGTTTTGAGTCATTTTGTACCGCAAATTTAGCAAATTACTTGACACTTGATGCCAAAAGTTCTGAACTTTCTGCATTTATGTCAGTCATAAGCTATCTGTGCTGTCTGTAATAACGGCAAACGCCTGTCAGACCGCAGGAACCGCACTTTGGAACACGGGAAGTGCAGGTATACCGGCCATGCAGAAGAAGCCAGTGATGAGCCTTTGACAGAATGCTTTCCGGGAAGTGCTTCACAAGTTCCTTCTCAACGCTCAACGGAGTGGTGCAGCTGTCCGGAACAAGCCCTATGCGGTGACTTACACGGAATACGTGGGTGTCGACAGGCATGGCATTACCAGCAAATGCCACCGCCAGCATCACGTTGGCTGTCTTGCGCCCGACGCCGGGGAGTGAAACAAGACTGTCCATGTCATGTGGAATTTCACCGCCAAAACGCTGTACCACCTGTACTGACATTTCCACAAGGTGCTGCGCCTTGGCGTTCGGATACGATACGCTTTTTACAAACGGCAGAACGTCCTGTGGAGTGGATTGTGCCAAATCGTTTATGGTAGGATATGCCTTGAACAGCGCCGGAGTAACCATGTTGACACGCTTGTCGGTACATTGTGCCGAAAGCATTACGGCAACAAGCAGCTGGTATGGGGATGAAAAATGCAGCTCAGTATCGGCGCCGGGTAATGTGCGGCTGAAATACTGGCTGCATTCAGTGTATAATTTCTTCTTTGTCAATTCTTTGATGTCTGCTTTTTGAAGCCGTCGCTTCAGTTCGCCGACTCGAACTCCTCAAGGAAACGGACATCGTTTTCAGAGAACATACGCAAGTCCTTTACCTGATATTTGAGGTTGGTTATACGTTCTATACCCATACCGAGAGCAAAGCCACTGTATTCCTTGCTGTTGATGCCGTTCAGCTCAAGCACGTTAGGGTCAACCATGCCGCAACCGAGAATCTCGACCCAGCCCGTACCCTTGCAGAACGGACAACCCTTGCCGCCGCAGATGTTGCAGCTGATATCCATTTCGGCCGACGGCTCGGTGAACGGGAAGTAGCTTGGACGCAGACGTATTTTGGTATCCGGACCGAACATTTCCTGTGCGAAATAGAGCAGCACCTGCTTCAGGTCGCTGAAACTTACCTTCCTGTCAACATACAGGGCCTCGACCTGATGGAAGAAACAGTGTGCACGGTAGCTGATGGCTTCGTTCCTGTAAACGCGTCCAGGGCAGATAATGCGGATAGGAGGCTGTGTGTTTTCCATAACGCGGCTCTGTACCGACGATGTGTGTGTACGGAGGATGATGTCCGGATGCGCTTCTACAAAGAAAGTGTCCTGCATGTCACGGGCAGGGTGGTCTTCGGCAAAGTTCATTGACGAGAAAACGTGCCAGTCATCTTCGACTTCGGGACCGTCGGCCAGAACAAAGCCAAGACGCGAAAAGATATCAATGATTTCATTCTTGACAATGGTCAGCGGATGGCGTGTGCCAAGCGGGGACGGGTATGCCGTACGTGTCAGATCGGGCTTTTCTCCCTGTGATTTCTGGGTCTCGAACACTTCCTTGAGAGCGTTTATCTTGTCCTGTGCCTTGGTCTTGAGTTCGTTGAGTCTCTGACCTACAACCTTTTTCTGTTCAACTGGCACATTGCGGAAATCGGCCATCAAATCATTGATTATGCCTTTCTTACTCAGGTATTTGAGACGCAGAGCTTCAAGTTCTTCGGCAGAAGCCGCTTTAAGGCTTTCAATTTCCTGAATAAGCTGTTCTATTTTCTCTATCATGACTGAAATGATTTTACAAACCGCAAAATTAGCAAAAAAAGGACTGCCTACAATTACTTTTAGGTATTTTTGCAGGCATGAAGATAACTCAATCTGCAAGACTGAAGGGGCACAACACCATGGGTATCGATGCCGTGGCCGACTGCCTTGTGGAATGGAACTCGCCGGAGGAACTCAAGTGCATCCTTGACGATTTGGAACGGCCTCTGCTGGCCATAGGACAGGGGAGCAACCTCGTGTTCATGGACGATTTCCACGGTACGGTACTTGTATCGGCCATACGCGACATTGAAGTGATTGGCCAGGACAGCGGTTCCGTGCTGGTTAAGGTGGGTTCCGGTTACGTGTGGGACGATTTTGTGACATATTCCGTGCTTAATGGATGGTGGGGCGTCGAAAACCTTGCCGCCATCCCGGGACAGGTCGGCGCATCGGCCGTACAGAACATAGGCGCATACGGTCAGGAGTCATCGGACTGCATTGAAACGGTTGTCGCCGTTTCGCTCGATGATGGTTCCGTGCGTGAATTCAGCAAGGAAGAATGCCGGTACGCATACCGCCAGAGCATATTCAAGAACGAGCTGAAAGGCAGGTATGCAATAAGCCATGTGATATTCCGTTTAGGTCTGAAACCCGCTCCAAAGCTGTCATACGGCAATCTGGCACAGAAAGTCGAGGCTCTTGGCGGACCGACACTGAAGAATATAAGCGAAGCTGTGCGTGACATACGCGCCGAGAAGCTGCCTGACCCTGCCGTACTGGGCAACGCCGGCAGTTTTTTCATGAATCCGGTCATTCCATTGTCACAATACCGGGACTTGCTGAAGACATTCCCCGACATGCCTTCATACCCGGCTGCCGATGGTGGTATGATAAAGGTGCCGGCAGGATGGCTCATCGAACACGCCGGCTGGAAAGGCCGCAGCATGGGACCGGCTGCCGTTTATGAAAGGCAGGCGCTTGTACTGGTCAACAAAGGCGGTGCCACAGGAGCCGACATTCTTGCTCTTGCAAATGCGATAACTGACAGTGTAAAAGAAAAATACGGCATTTCGTTAAACCCTGAGGCAAACCTTATATGAAGCTGACATTCCTTGGTACGGGCACTTCGATAGGAGTGCCGGAAATGTGCTGTCACTGTGCTGTCTGCACATCGGCCGACGAACATGACAGGCGTCTCAGGACATCGGCATGGATAGAAACCGGAACAGAGAGCATTGTCATTGACTGCGGGCCCGATTTCCGCCAGCAGACACTTCGAGCCGGCATCGGACATATTGACGCCGTGCTGCTTACGCACGAGCACTATGACCATGTGGGAGGCCTTGACGACCTTCGGCCGTACTGTACCGGACACGACATTCCCGTCTATGCCGAGCAGTACGTCATTGACGATGTGAAACAGCGCATTCCATACTGTTTCGGCGACTGCAAGAAACCAAGAACCGCAAACATACTGCCAATGCCCATTGAACCTGGAGTCCCGTTCATGGTAGGCTGCACGGAAATTCTGCCTGTCAGGGTAATGCACGGAACAATTCCCATTTTGGGTTTCAGAATAGGAAGCTTGGGCTACATTACCGACATGAAGTCAATGGACGATGACAGCTTTGCCCTTCTGAAAGGCGTCAGGACACTGGTAGTCAATGCCCTGCATACCAAAGAGCATCCCACACACCAGAATGTCCGTCAGGCCGTACTGTTTGCGCAGCGGATAGGGGCCGATGAGACATACTTTATCCACATGAGCCACCGTGCCGGCCTTCATGAAGTGATG
The DNA here is from genome assembly GCA_045640885.1 of Bacteroidaceae bacterium. Lineage (GTDB taxonomy): Bacteria > Bacteroidota > Bacteroidia > Bacteroidales > Bacteroidaceae > Colenecus. The sequence goes on from JAZUFX010000049.1 coordinate 13,049, forward strand.
AATGCCAAGTTTCCGCCACACATGCATTTCGCATATGATACGCTTTCAATTAACATATAATCAAGAGAATATGGACATGAAAAAGTATTGTTTCCTATTTGCAGCATTTTTCATGCTTACGGCATGCTCGAATGATCTGCCGGAACCGGAACACAGGCGTGCCAACACACAACTGTCCGGCAATCTGTTCGGAATTGAGTATGATGATTATGACTTTGATGCGGGAGTGGCATATTACAACCGTCATTTGCCACGTGAAAAAGCGGCATGTTCCGAGGTTCGCAAAGGCAATTTCATAGGCCGGAATCTGGATTATTACATCAACCGCAATGCATGCGCCATAATAAAGGTGAATGCCAATGAAAAACGTTTTGCATCGATTGGTGTAGCAGGCTGCAGCAAGGAGTTTTCTTCAGATTTGGCAGTCAGTGGAGAGTTTGACTCCATATACATGTATCTGCCTTGCAGGACTGCCGACGGCATAAATGAAAACGGAGTCTATATAGGTGTCAACATCATGCCTACCGGTGAGACATCGTTTGATTCGACAACCTGGGTGACTGACGAGTGGGGGCACAGTGCATACTTTACCAATACAGCTTCAGACACCGCTTATTGTGTAATGTATCTGAACCGCTTCGTGCTGGACAATGCCCGTTCGGTTGACCATGCACTGGAACTGATAGAAAGCGTCAGCTGGTATGACCCGGTTGATTATCCGTCGAAAGACCACACTCAGGCATTCCATTGGATGCTTGCCGATGAAAAGCGCAACTGCATTCTGGAATTCATTGACAACAAGCTTGTCGTAACCGAAGCCAAAGACCTGCAGAAACCGTCGCTCGGTACCATAATGACCAATTTTACAAACGCTGTCTATGACAAGGGACTGATGCAGATATCCGGCATCGGTTATGAGCGATACGATATTCTGACAAATTACTACGATTCCATACCGGAGACTTTTTCAGGTATGGAAAAACTGATGCAGAAGGTCTGGTATTCGCATTTTTACACCATTGAACCGGGTTCCGACGATTTCTGGCTCGGTGAATTCGCATCGGCCGCAATGCCATCGTGGCTCCTGTATAAGAACCATGACATATGGGACAGTCAGGCATACAGCGAAGCCATTCAGACCGCAGTAGACAGATGGAACGATCCTGGCTTGTGGTATGTTGATGACACCCCATTATGGTTTACCGTCCACACAAGCATATATGATCTGAAGGCCCGCAAACTTCACATGCTTCCGCACGAAGGGCGGGGAGGTGTCCGTACATATCAGGATTTCGACCTGAACTCGAGTTTTGCCAAGCCTCTTGCTGTCAAGTAAAAGGTTTTGGGGCAGATTGCTCCAGAACTACGCATCTTTGACGCTATCCCTCCCACGCCTTTGGCGCGGGCCCCTCCCGTTCACGGCGCCACGGGCGGCGACGGTTCTGGAGCAATCTGCCCCAAAACCGCTTCAAAAAACAGTAAAAGAAAGAGGATGGCGCGGGCCATCCTCTTCTTGTCTGTCGCTGTCCGGTCAGAACTGCTCGGGGAATTCCTGTACGTTTGAACGCAGTATGTTCAGTACGTTGGACTTGAGCCTGAGTTCCGTTTCCTCGTAATCATTGCGCTTTTCCGGTTCGTAGAGTTTCTTGTACTCCGGTCTCTTGAGCTTGATATGTTTGAGCGGATGCTCGGAAATGTCGAACAGCGGACCGCTGACGGTTACGCCAAGACGTATCGGCAGAGGAGTCTTGACAAGAGAAATGTGATAACGGCAGTCCAAACCCTTGTTGATGTTGTGACGGCCTCCAATGACAGCGGCATACTTACCCATGCCTATCCTGAACGGGAACAGAGTTACCTTGTTGCGTATAATCTGAAGTTCAATGTCAAGGCTGTCAATGACATTGCGGGCATTCTTTCCCATAAGCAGCTTGCGCTTTATTCCGTCAAACATTTCACTGTCCATAACGACCAGATCCTTGCCTTCAATTGCGGCTGCACCAAGCATAGTCGGGTATATTGGGGTGTAATCCGGCTTCAGATTCGATTCGATGGCGAAGTGGAACTGGGCCTGACCGTCAAAACTTTTCAGCATGGGAACAACCGAATCGACCTGAGGAACGATGTCTATGAGTTCATCTATCTGGATATCAAGCAAATGGAAATCCATTGCCATGAACAGCGAATCGACGGTCGGAGCGGTATATATGGCAGTCAGCTGCATACGTGCCGCATCGGACGAGAAACCGAGTTCCTTGAGAACGGCAGTACCGTCCTTGATGGTCACGTCGCCGCCCAGATTGTTGAATTCATGGTCACCGAAATCAATGCTTGCAAAATTCGTGTATAGGGTCAGGTCAATGCCTTTCGGTACCAGGAACGGTTCGGCAATGGTGCTGTCGGCCGGTTCCGTCATTTCCGCAGTGTTTTCTTCCTGTGCCGGCTCCTCCACGCCAAGACCGCTGGTAAGTGCCATGAGACGGTTCACATCGACATGGTCCGATTCAAGGAACAGTTCACCGGTAAGCAGGCCCTTGTCTTCAAGATATGCGCCTATATTGTATATGTCCCCCCAGAACGATATGTCAGAGCCGTCAACGACAATACGGCTGTCATTGACCGAGAAACGTCCAAGCGAGAAGTCCGTATCGAACTGCGGCAGTTCTACGGTCAGGCCATTGGTTCCAAGATGTGAATCATACATTCTCAAGCTGAAACGAGGATCCCACTTCAACAGAATGTCATCCTTTTCCCTGTCGTATCTTGCAATTGCGGTAATGTCGGTCCTTCCCAATCCTGCATCGGCCACAGACTTGCCGCTGTTGTTGCCTATCGTTCCGTCAAGCGACTGGAACCCCAGATTCAGCATCAGAGCAGGCAGACCGTCGTTCAGAGTAATGGTGACATCGGCCGTCAGGTCATTCAAAGTGGCCGAAACGGTATCCATTGATGCCTCAATGCCGCCAATACCTATTGTTGCGTATGCAGTCACGCCCATCAGATCAAGGCTGTCAACGGGTCCGTCTGCGCGTGAGTCAAGGCTGAAATCCGAAAGATGGCAGGCCATTCTTGACAGCGCTCCGTCAAGATTGAAGTCCAGGTCATCAAAAACAAGTTTCAGGTCAGCGCTTTCGCCATCAGACTTTGTACCCGCGGCACTCGGATATACCACATTTGCCGTAAGGGCGGAGGTTTCCACGAACAGCGTATCGGCTACACCGGCACTGAAACGGTCAAGACCGACGGTAGCTCTTGCTGACTGCAGCTTCGGCTCACCGCCGATGTACGAGCCGTGTATTCCTGCATTCAAGGCAATTTTGCCCGATGCAGAAATGCCCTGCACCATTTCCCGGTAACTGTCAGGAATCATGGACATAATGCGTTTTATGTCAAGCGATTGTGCCGATATTCCGGCGTAGCCCTTGAAATCCTGCATATTGTTGGAAATGTCAATGTCAGTATCCAGACCAAGCTGCTGGCCGTTGACATTCAGCGAAACGGGCATACTGACGTGGTTGAGTTCCGGATTGGTGTGAATGTTTGCCTTCAGTGAAAGCGGCCATCCGGGAACCATCCTGTCATTGCCTATGGTCAGACAGGCACTGCTTGTACTTATTGATGGTTCCGCATCAATCTTTTCCTTGTCGATGTCCGAATTGAGAACAATGCGGAGATCTTTCAGACCGGCTGAAATGGCAGTGTCGCCACCAAGGGTAAAGGTGATGTTTGAAATGCTGGCATCAAGACCTTCGGTCAGACTCAGACTGTCAGCATTGCCCGACGCTGTGAGCCTGGCTGTAAGGTTGTCAAAACCGGCAACGGTACTGCTCCCAATACTGTCAGTCATGGAAAAGTCTGTCTGTCCGAAATTGATGCAGGTTTCGCTCAGACTGACATTTCCTGTCTGTGCATCATAGTCTGCCTGCGCAACTTTTACGTCCAAAACTGCCAGACTGGCTTTCATGCCGTCCATAAATGCGGCAAGGTTGTCGGCCGATACGTTGAGACCATGTACACCGGCGGTCTTCAATCCGTTCCTGTCAAGACTGCACTCGAATGATGTTCCAGCCTCAATGCCGCCAAGATTTGCGGTTATTGTTCCATAACTGGCATCGATACCGTCAAATGAAACGGACATGCTGCCCTTCAAAACGTTATCGGCCATCAGTCCGTCAAGTCTAAGGGACAGTGTACCGATTGCAGCACCCATACAGGTGGTGTCATCATTGATGCTGAATGACCACCTGTCATTTGAATATGCGTGGACATGAGCAATAATTTCAGGACCGTCCATGCTTCCGTCCATATCAACGTTGAAATCGGCAATGTCAGCACTTATTCCGGAAGAAAGGTCCGTATATGATGCCTTGAGGTGTGAAATTCCGGCATTAGCAAGACTGACGCTCAGGTTTGGAATGCCGTTGGACGGTTCTTCTTCAACCTGGGCTGTATCGGCCGATATCAGGAAATCAAGATTGCTTCTTCCCGATGCGGCCGTAAACAGTCCTGCCTGAGTTTTTTTCAGCTCAAGATTGGTAACCACAATGTCACCGCTTTTTATCAGTGTGTCGATATTCGCCTGAACAAACAGTTTTTCAACACTTAGAAGCGTATCCAGAGGTGATTCCTCCATCTCGTCAGGCACATAAAGACCGTCAATTCTGAAAGCCAGGAACGGGTATGTCTTGACGAGGGTCAGTTCCACCTTGTCAATCATGACAGGGCAGGGCGCATACCTGTCAAGAACCTTGCGTGTAGTCGCTGTCAGCCTGGCCGGCGACAGTATGGTCCACGACAGGACAAGGAATGCCAGAACAAGCACTCCGAATATGGACAACAGGCAAATGCCGGCTATCTTCAAACTTTTTACTGCAGTTGTTCCTTTCATTACCTTTTTTCGAATATCACAGTAACATCGGGCTCGTCAATCTGATATGCTTCCATGCGCGCAGATGTGAGCTTCTTTACAATATACACCTCGGTCAGTCCGTCAAGGAAACCGCTTTGCGACTGATAGGATATTGACAGTTCATCGTCATTCAAAGACCATGTGAACTGCTTTGCATTGGTACCTTCACCGTCTTCGTCGGTCCGACCGCTGTGATCGGAGTTGAAATTGAAATACAGAGCTTCGGTCTGGTTGTACCATTTTCCGGTCAGAAGTGCTTCGTCAAATTCATCGTCCTTGTGGCATCCGGCGAAAAGTGCAATCACCAGAACCAGAAGCGGAAGTAGTCTGAATGTTTTTCTGTTCATACCTATAATAATATTCTGCGGCTGCAAAGTTAAATAAAATATGGTACTGCGTAATGTTCAAATTTGAGTATCTTTGCGCCGGAAAAAACAAAACCACAATATATGTTCAGAACTAAAACCTGTGGAGAACTGCGTCTTTCCGATGCAGGAAGCAAGGTAACCCTTGCCGGATGGGTTCAGAAAGCCAGAAAATTGGGCGGAATGGTCTTCGTTGACCTGCGTGACCGCTACGGTATTACACAACTTGTATTCAACGACAGCCAGGATGCCGCTCTGTGCGAACAGGCATCACGCCTGGGCCGTGAATATGTGATACAGGTGGAAGGAACCGTAAGCGAGCGTTCCAGCAAGAATCCCAAGATGCCTACCGGCGACATTGAGATTCTGGTTGACAGCCTGAATGTCATAAATGCGGCCGACACTCCTCCTTTCACCATCGAGGACGAGACCGACGGAGGTGACGACCTGCGCATGAAATACCGTTATCTGGACCTGCGCCGCCAGTGCGTACGCAGCAATCTGGAACTCCGCCACAAGATGGTCATGGAAATACGCAAGTTCCTTGACAGTCTGAACTTCATGGAGGTTGACACGCCTATACTGATAAATTCCACTCCGGAAGGTGCCCGTGACTTCGTGGTTCCATCACGCATGAATCCCGGACAGTTCTACGCTCTGCCGCAGAGTCCGCAGATTCTCAAGCAGCTGCTCATGGTATCGGGCTTTGACCGTTATTTCCAGATAGCCAAGTGCTTCCGCGACGAAGACCTGCGCGCCGACCGTCAGCCGGAATTCACGCAGATTGACTGCGAAATGTCATTCGTCGAGCAGGAGGACATTCTCCAGATATTCGAAGCTCTGGCAAAGCATCTGTTCAAGAGCCTTCTGGGCATTGAAATGAACGAGCCTTTCCAGCGCATGACCTGGCAGGATGCCATGAAGTACTACGGAAGCGACAAGCCTGATTTGAGGTTTGACATGCATTTCGTTGAGCTGATGGACATTATGAAAGGTTGCGGTTTCAGTGTGTTTGACAGTGCTGCATACATTGGCGGCATTTGCGCCAAGGGTGCGGCCGTCTATACCCGCAAGCAGCTTGACGCTCTTACCGAATATGTAAAGCGTCCTCAGATTGGTGCCAAGGGTATGGTCTATGCCCGTGTCGAGGCCGACGGAACCGTAAAGTCAAGCGTTGACAAGTTCTATACCCAGGATGTGCTCCAGAAGATGAAGGAGGCCTTCAAGGCCGAAGCCGGCGACCTTATTCTGATTCTCAGCGGCGACGACGCCATGAAGACCCGCAAGCAGCTTTCAGAACTGCGTCTCAAGGTGGCCGAAGAGCTTGGCCTGCGTGACAGGAACAAGTTCAAGTGCCTGTGGGTCATTGACTTCCCGATGTACGAATGGAGCGACGAGGAAAACCGCCTCATGGCCATGCACCATCCGTTCACAAGCCCCAAGCCCGAAGACATTCCGCTGCTTGACACAGATCCCGCTAGCGTCCGTGCCAATGCATACGACATGGTAATCAACGGCATAGAAGTGGGCGGCGGTTCAATTCGTATTCATGACAGCAAGCTTCAGGCTACAATATTCAAGATACTGGGATTCACGCCAGAACAGGCACAGGCCAAGTTCGGTTTCCTGATGAATGCCTTCAAGTTCGGTGCGCCTCCTCACGGCGGCCTTGCATTCGGTCTTGACCGCTTTGTCAGCATATTCGCAAAGCTTGACAGCATACGTGACTGCATTGCGTTCCCGAAGAACAACTCCGGACGTGACGTGATGCTCGACGCACCCGGCCAGCTTGACCCGAGCCAGCTTGATGAACTTTGTCTGAAAGTCGACGTAAAGGAATAAACACATTTATCTTCAGGGCAGGGTGCAATTCCCGACCGGCGGTACAGTCCGCAAGCCGAAAGGCAGAACCGTTGAAACTGCGGTACCGACAGTAAGAGTCTGGATGAAAGAAGAATATGAAACACAACATGCATAATTGCCTGATCAGGCTGGCTGGCCTGATTATGGCGGTGCTTGTAACAGCACCATCGCTCGCACAGAGCAACACCACCGCAGAAATAAGCGGTACGGTAAAGGATGTCGACGGCACACCCTTTGAGTTGGCATCAATCCAGGTAATCGAACAGACCACCCAGTTCCGATACGGCGCAGTCTCCAACCGCTACGGACACTATTCCGTATCCGGACTCAAGCCCGGCACGTATCAGGTGCTGTGCAGCTACGTCGGTTATGACACCTTTAAAAGTGATATCATAAATGTCACGTCTTCAGGAAATTACAACCTTTGCATTACACTGCTGGACACTTACAGCCGTATTGACGAGATTGTCATTCTGGACGAGCGCGGAGCCTTTTCCGAGGTCAAGACGGGACAGACATACAATGTCAGCAGCAAACAGATTGACGCCCTTCCATCGGTCAACCGCAGCCTTCTGGACTATGTACGTCTTTCGCCATACAGTGGCGATGCCAACACGTTGGGCGGTCGTGACGGCCGTGTGACCGCCCTGACCATCGACGGAGCCATTCTGAACAACAGCATGGGTCTGAGTTCTGACCTTGCAGGAGCCGGAACACCAATATCGATCGATGCTGTCGAGGAGATGCAGGTGGCTGTTGCGCCGTTTGATGTGCGTCAGAGCGATTTCACGGGCGGAAGCATCAACGTTATCACCAAATCGGGCAGCAACACATTCCATGCCGGCGTCTATGACTATTTCCACAACCATAACATGCGCGGGAACAGGGTTGACGGCAACAGCCTTGGGGAAAGGCAGAAGCAGAGCACCAACACCACAGGTCTCACCATAGGCGGGCCGATTGTCCGTGACAGACTGTTCTATTTCATAAATGCGGAACGCACAGTTTCACCTGGTCCCATAAGCGAATGGAAACTGTCAGATGACGGAGTGGGGAATTCCAGGGAAATGACAAGCCGTGTGACACAGGCCGATATGGACGCTTTCCGTGACGCTCTGTTACGGTACGGCTACAATCCCGGCAGTACTGACCTTTCGGACGGAGGTCAGACCGTTTACAGAATCCTTTCAAGAATAGACTGTAACATTTCAGAGCGTCACAACCTTATGATAAGGTACAACTGGACGGGGAGCACCCAGACATACGTCCCCAATGCCCGCAGTACAGTAGGGGCAAAAATGGCATCGGACCGCGTGTCACAGAATGCATACGCTTTCAGCAACAACTGCTATGACATTGAAGACGGCGCCTGGTCAGGTGTACTGGAACTGAACAGCCGCCTGGGCAACCGTGGCAATATCTCGAACAAATTGCAGGCAACGGTGTCACATGTAAGCAACGAACGCTCTTCAAATTCATCATGGTTTCCGCACATTGACATAATGAAGGACGGCGACGCTTTCATGAGCGCCGGTTACGAACTGTTCTCGAACGGCACAGGAAACAGGGTCCGTACATACAATGTCAGTGACTATCTGAGCTGGTCGGCAGGACACAGCAATTTCGTTCTCGGTGCCGCATACCAGTACCAGAAGGCATCGACCAACTACCGCATGTACGGAACGGGCTATTACCGCTATGCC
>JAZUFX010000050.1:0-133538 GCA_045640885.1 Bacteroidaceae bacterium
CCGGGATACTTGGTCCATACGTTTGCATACAGGCAGTCCTCTGAGAAAGGAGCTTCATCGCCGTAACCCCACTCCGTGTAATAACCGCCCTTATACTGGATGTGCTGGTATGAAGGATGTTCAAAACGGTCAGCCTTCAGAATGCCTTCCCATGGTTCAACCGGCTGTGGAGCCTTCCAACGATTCTGCTTGATGGGAGCAGCTGCGTAAGGAATGCCACGGAATACGAATACGCCTTTTACCTTGTCAGCGCTTACGCCCTGAACCTGGCCACCTTCGATTGTCAGCACCGGGCTGAGTTTCTCCTGATTGCACTGGCAACTTGCCAAAAGAGCAGCGATGCCGGCGAATAAAAGCAATTTTTTCATAATTGGTTAATTGTTGGTTTATAAAATGTGTACGACTGTGCTTGCAGGTGGCCCGGCCCGAAAAACCGGATGCAGAAGACAAATGTACGTCTTTTTATATACAAGGTGTTGAAATGCGCCAAAAAATTGATAATAATTTCGTTCATGTAGTAAAAAGGCAGTACTTTTGCCCCCGCTGAGCGTCACTGCAGCCTTTTTCAGGCTTAGAATTGCGAACTCAGACTGGCAGCTCGAATGGTGGAATGGTAGACACGAGGGACTTAAAATCCCTTGGCCTTTATCGGCTGTACGGGTTCGAGTCCCGTTTCGAGCACCTCCCGGTCAGCCACGTAGGCTGGCTGTTTTTCAAACGACACAAATGGATAAGGTTAGTTACTCTCTCGGCATGAACATTGGCCGACAGTTAAAGCAGATGGGCCTTAAAGGCAGTCTGTCAGTACAGGATTTTGCAGCTGCAGTACAGGATACCCTTGACGGCGCGCAGACAAAAGTTGATGCTGCCGAGGCTCAGCAGGTTCTCAACAAGTTCTTTGCCGAATTGGAACGCAAACAGAATGAAATGGCCGCTGAAAAGGGCAGAATAGCAAAGGAGGAGGGTGAAAAGTTCCTCAAGGAGAACGCCGGCAAGCCTGGCGTCACAACAACGGCAAGCGGCCTTCAGTATATGGTTCTGACCGAAGGAACCGGCAAAAAGCCGAAAGCAAGCGACACCGTACGCTGCCACTACGAAGGAACGCTTATTGACGGTACGGTATTCGATTCTTCATACCGTCGCGGTGAACCGGCCGAGTTCGGTCTGCGTCAGGTTATAAGCGGCTGGACCGAAGGCGTACAGCTTATGAGCGAAGGTTCAAAATACCGTTTCTTCATCCCATACAACCTGGCATACGGTGAACGCGGTGCCGGTCAGGACATTCCTCCCTACGCAGCGTTGATTTTCGATGTTGAGCTTATAAAGGTTCTTTGATGCATTTTCAAGGAATAATTGTCGGCGCAGCGACATTCCTGATTATCGGGCTCTGTCACCCGCTGGTAATCAAGGGCGAATACTATCTTGGCAGGAAGATGAATATCATTTTTGCCGTATTCGGGCTTGCCAGTGCCACCGCCTCGATGTTCATTGGAAATCAAGTGACAGCAACCATTCTCGGCGCCCTTGCCTTTTCCCTGTTCTGGGGCATAAAGGAAGTCTATGAACAGGAACGCAGGGTAAAGAGAGGTCTGTTCCCAATGAACCCGAAACGCAAGGAACACTACGCGAAACTGTAACCGTCAGGGAACAGTCAGAAATAAGAACCCCGAAAGTCTCATAACCGGACTTTCGGGGTTCACGTTTCCAATATCACACTCATTTATCAAGCTTGGGAACCCATATCAGGGGCGCGGCATCAGTCAATACCCTTCTTCTGGATAGTCCAGTTTTCGCGCTGTGACAGGCCGCAGGATTCGCCGGTAAACATCGTTCCGGCTTCCTTGTCGCCTTTAAGCTGCCATTTCAGCCAAGCTGTTGCAACAACTGCGAACTCACCGCCATGAGGCTGGGCGTATGTCCCGTTATGACCGACAGGGTAATTTGCGGCAAAAGCCGGGACATGGTCAATGCGGTTGAAATCGTCCATGCCGTTTTCATAGGCGATGTCAGTAGGACCGCCCAGCAGATACATGATAGGAGTGTGAATCTTCTTCAAATCGTCCTTCGAGGGCATAGGCATACCCGGAACGGCACCGGCAGGATTAATGAAACTTCCGCTGTTGCAGATCATCACTGTCTTCAAACGGGAGTCTCCGCTGTTGACAAGTGTCTGAAGGCCACCGCATGACATTCCGGCAGCCGCGATATTGCCGATGTCAAGTTTATGATAGTAGGGGCTGTTCTTGTCGGAATTCTGTGCTATTGCCCAGTCAATGCCTTCAATCTGCTGTTCCGATTTTGACATCTGCCCATAGTAGCTGTGACCCTGCCCTTCTACAGGAAAAACACCCGTTGCAACGACGAAAAAGCCGTTCGACGCAATTTCGTTAAGGAACAGCTTATGCTCCCACGGGGAATTGGTGCAGGCGCCATTGCCCCAAACCAGAATCGGCATAGGGTTCTTCTTTCCGAAAGCGCTCAAATCCTGCGGACGGAAAATGGTATGTGCCTCAAGAGACGGTTCAGTGACCATGATTGCCTTGTACTGTCCTTGTCCACCCTCTTCAAGGATTGCATTCTCTGTATAGGTTTCTGGAGCCTGTGCCACACACGAACCAAGCATGGCAGCTGCTGCAAAAGCAGCAATGAAAACGGGATTTCTCATATAGGTTATTATTTAAGATTTCAGGGATATCACACAAATTGCGTTTCAAATATAGGGATTTCCTTCAATGATATGCATAATCCGCAAGCCGTTTTCCGGGAATCGGATACGATTGCTCAAACAATCAGGCCGTAACGGGTCACCCCATTACGGCCTGATTCTTATTCAGAGACTGTCTGTATCAGTCTTTCAGCTTGGCAGCAATGAACTCGCGGTTCAGGCGGGCAATGTTGCTGATTGAGATGCACTTCGGGCACTCGGCCTCGCAGGCGCGGGTATTGGTGCAGTTACCGAAGCCCAGCTCGTCCATCTTGGCAAGCATAGCCTTGGCGCGGCGTGCGGCCTCAACCTGACCCTGCGGAAGCAGAGCCAACTGGCTTACCTTGGCGCTGACGAACAGCATTGCAGAGCCGTTCTTGCAGGCTGCGACGCAGGCACCGCAACCGATGCATGATGCTGCATCCATGGCAAGGTCTGCCTTTTCCTTCGAGATAGGAATTGCGTTTGCATCGGGAACACCGCCGGTATTGATTGAAACGTAACCGCCGGCCTGCATGATCTTGTCGTATGCACGACGGTCAACCATAAGGTCACGGATTACAGGGAAACCGGCCGAACGCCACGGCTCGACTGTAATGGTCTCACCGTCCTTGAAGCGACGCATGTAGAGCTGGCAGGTGGTAGCACCTGTAGCAGGACCATGCGGATGACCGTTAATGTAAAGCGAGCACATGCCGCAAATGCCCTCGCGGCAGTCATGATCAAACACAACGGGTTCTTCACCCTTATTGACGAGCTGCTCGTTCAGAATGTCAAGCATCTCGAGGAATGAGGTATCGGTAGGGATATCCTTCATTTCATACACCACGAACTGGCCCTTTTCCTTAGGACCTCTCTGGCGCCATATTTTCAGTTTGAAGCTTATGCAATTTTCCATAATTGTCCTTTTTTTTAGTTCTTGTAGTTACGGGTCTGTACCTTGATGTATTCGTAGTTCAGAGGTTCCTTGAGAAGTTCAGGTGCCTTGCCTTCGCCCTGATAGTTCCAGCAGGCAACATATGAGAACTTGTCATCGTGACGCAGAGCCTCGCCCTCGGGGGTCTGATGCTCTTCACGGAAATGACCGCCGCATGACTCCTCGCGGTTAAGACCGTCATATGCCATGAGCTTGCCAATTTCAATGAAGTCAAGCAGACGCATAGCCTTCTCGAGTTCAACATTAAGGGTATCGGCTTCGCCCGGAACGCGCAGGTCTGACCAGAAGGTCTTTTCGACTTCGTCAAGCTTTGCAAGAGCGGTCTTCAGAGATTTCTCTGTACGTCCCATTCCTACATATTCCCACATGATATGACCAAGTTCCTTATGGATTGAATCGACAGAACGGCTGCCCTTTATATTCATAATCTTGGCAATCTTGTCCTTGACAGCCTTCTCGGCAGCCTCGAACTCGGGCAGGTCAGTGCTGAAGCGCGGAACCTGGATCTGGTCCGACAGATAGTTCTGGATGGTGTACGGAAGTACAAAGTAACCGTCGGCCAAGCCCTGCATGAGAGCCGATGCACCAAGACGGTTTGCACCGTGATCTGAGAAGTTGCATTCACCGATGGCGAACAATCCCGGAATTGAGGTCTGCAGTTCGTAGTCAACCCAGATGCCGCCCATTGTGTAGTGGATGGCAGGGAATATCATCATCGGGTTCTCATATGGGTTCACGTCGGTGATTTCCTCATACATGTCGAACAGGTTACCGTACTTGTCGGCTACAGCCTTCTTGCCGAGACGCTGAATGGCGTACTTGAAGTCAAGGAATACGGCAAGACCGGTGTTGTTCACGCCGAAGCCCTTGTCGCAGCGCTCCTTTGCGGCACGGCTGGCAACGTCACGCGGTACCAGGTTGCCGAATGCAGGATAGCGGCGCTCCAGATAGAAGTCACGGTCCTCATCAGGTATGTCGTTAGGATTCAGTGTTCCGGCCTGGAGAGCCTTTGCATCTTCAAGCTTCTTGGGAACCCAGATGCGGCCGTCGTTACGCAGTGACTCGGACATCAGAGTAAGCTTTGACTGCTTGTCACCGTGAACAGGGATACATGTGGGGTGAATCTGTGCGAAAGCGGGGTTTGCGAACCATGCGCCCTTGCGGTAGCACTGCATGGCGGCTGAACCGTTGCTGGCCATGGCGTTGGTTGACAGGAAGTAGGTGTTGCCGTAACCGCCTGTGCCTATAACTACTGCGTGAGCCGAGCAGCGCTTGATTTCGCCGCTTACAAGGTCACGGTAGATGATGCCGCGTGCGCGCTCCTTGCCATCGGCGTCCTTGATCATTACCAGATCAAGCATCTCGCAGCGGGTGAACAGTTCGACATTGCCCTGCTGTACCTGATAGCTCAGAGCCGAGTAGGCACCCAGAAGCAGCTGCTGTCCGGTTTGACCGCGGGCATAGAATGTTCGCGATACCTGCGCACCGCCGAATGAACGGTTGGCAAGTGTGCCGCCGTATTCACGTGCAAAGGGAACGCCCTGTGCAACGCACTGGTCGATTATGTTGTTTGAAACTTCGGCCAGACGGTATACGTTGGCTTCGCGTGAACGGTAGTCACCGCCCTTGATTGTATCGTAGAAGAGGCGGTAGACTGAGTCGCCGTCATTCTGATAGTTCTTTGCAGCGTTGATACCACCCTGTGCGGCAATTGAATGGGCACGGCGCGGTGAATCCTGAATGCAGAAGCACTTTACCTTGAAACCGAGATCACCCAGGGTAGCGGCGGCACTTGCGCCGGCCAGACCTGAACCTACTACTATTATGTCAAGCTTGCGCTTGTTGGCAGGGTTGACAAGTTTCTGATGAGCCTTATAGTTTGACCATTTTTCAGCCAACGGGCCCTCTGGAATTTTTGAATCTATTGTAGCCATAATTGTTTACTGATTTAGAGACTCCTGAAATAGAATGCCAAAACGACGGCAGCGAAACCGAGCATGAGCAGGGTAACGTAAATGTTGCCTATTACCTTCCAACGGTTGAACCATGTCTTGCCGTTCCAACCCAGTGTCTGAAGTGCGCTCCAGAAACCGTGGGAAAGATGGAACCAGAATGAGGCGAACCAGATAAGGTACATGATTACTATATACGGCTTCGAGAATTTCAAAGCAAGAAGAGCGGCACCGTCGGTGGTAGATGTGCCAAGGGCGTTGACAGTACTGCCCATGATTTCCGGCAACTGCATGTTTGCCCAGAAATCGGTAAGATGGAGAGCCAGACCGATAATGATGATGAGGCCAAGCACCAGCATGTTCTGCGATGCCCACTCAACGTTCTTGGGTTTCTCGGTTACGGCATACTTCTGCGAACCGCGTGCCTTCAGGTTCTTGAAAGTCAGTATGAAGGCAATGATGAAATGAAGGGCTACCAGGATAGCCAGACCTACTGTTCCAACCAGTGCGTACCAGTTGGCTCCAAGGAATTCACACACGGCATTGTATGCTTCGTCCGAGAACAGGGCTGCGCAGTTCATTGCCATGTGGAAAGTCAGGAAAAAGATGAGAGCACCACCTGTGACGCTCATCACCACTTTTCTTCCGATTGATGAATCAGTTAACCACATAAGTTTTGAATTTGTTTGTTATTGAAATTTTAAAGTTTTCCCAAAAGTCTGCAAATATACTCATTTCTGACAATAACCCCCGCACTCGCGCGCCCAATTAAGCAGGTCGGTCATCAAAAAATGCTACATTTGTCCGTTCAAACATAAAACCTATGAAGAAGACTATTGTAACTGTCACGGCTGCTCTGCTGGCATCAGCCATGTCAATGGCCCAGCAAAGTGCCATTACAAACGCACCTGGAAAGGAATATCCCAAAGTCAACCCCGACCGCAGCGTCACATTCAAGGTCGATGCCCCATCGGCCCAGTCGGTATTTGTAGATCTGGGCGGACGACAGGCCTTGCAGAAGAACGCCGAAGGGGTGTGGGAACTGACCACAAAGCCCATCGACCCTGGATTCCACTACTATTCGCTTACCGTTGACGGTGCCAGGACTACCGATCCGGGATCACAGGTGTTCTTTGGAAGCGGCCATCCTTCCAGCGGAATTGAGATTCCCGAAGAATGTGTGGGATACTACCTGGAAAGGGACGTTCCGCACGGTGAAGTGCGCATTCAGAAATACGAATCGAAACTGACGGGCGAAACGCGCGAATGCTACATATACCTGCCGGCCGGATACAACGAAGGAAAGGAAAAATATCCTGTACTGTATCTGCTGCATGGTGCCGGCGAGGACCAGACCGGCTGGACAAAGCAGGGTTTCATGAACAACATCATGGACAATCTGATTGACGAAGGTTCGGCTGTACCGATGATTGTGGTCATGGACCATGGCGTAGCCACCATTCCGGGCATTCAGAGCGCAAGCATGTTCGACTTCACGGCATACGAGAAAGTGGTCATTGAAGAACTTGTTCCGTTCATTGACAAGAACTTCCGCACGCTGGCCGACCGTGAGCACCGCGCAATTGCAGGTCTGTCGCTCGGAGGCTTCCAGAGCTTCACCATTGCCATGAACAACCGCAGCCTGTTCGCCTGGCTGGGCGGCTTCAGCGGCTCAGGCAAGGGGCCCGGCACCACAGCCGACCTCTACGACGACTCGATGAACAGCGACTTCAACCTGATTTTCATAAGCACGGGAACAAAGGAATCGGCCCAGATGTATGCAACGGTGAAGAACTTCCACGACATTCTGGTGAATGCAGGCGTAAAGCACATATTCTTCCAGTCGACAGGCACCGGCCACGAATGGCTCACATGGCGGCGCTCCCTGTACCGTCTGGCGCCCATGCTGTTCAAGTAACCGTCAGGGCGGAAAAGAAACGGGGTGGCCGATGTTGTCGGTCACCCCGTTCAATTTGTCCGTAGCACGTCAGAACGCAGTGACGGGCGAGCCCAGAATGTCAGAGAGAAGCTCGTTGGCCAGACGGCTGGCACCTATGCGGAAATATTCGGGTGAAAGCCATCCGTCACCGAGAACGTTTTTGACTATGGTCCAGTAAAGCAGCACCTGGCTGGTCTGGCGTATGCCTCCCGCAACCTTCACGCCAACCATTCGGCCGGTTTCAACGAAGTATTCCTTTGCAGCCTGACACATTACGCAGAATGACTTGGGATCGGCTCCGGGAACTTCCTTGCCGGTTGAAGTCTTTATGAAATCGGCACCTGAATACATGGCGATTATTGCAGCCTTCTTCACGTTTTCAAGCGTTGAAAGCGCAGAAGTTTCAAGTATGACCTTCAGCGTGCTGTCACCGCACACGGACTTGATTTCGTCTATTTCCATGCTGGCGTCCTCATAATTACCGCTCAGAATGAAGCCGGGGTTGAGAACAACGTCTATTTCATCGGCTCCGTCATGCAGGGCAAGGCCGGTTTCAGCGACCTTCACCTCGACGAAAGTCTGTGCGTTCGGGAAACCGCCGGCAACGCAGCATGTCCTGACTTTCTCGACCTCAATAGAGTCATGAACCAGCTTGGCATAGCACGGATATGTGCAGACCGATGCAACGCTGGGCATGTCGGGATAGCTGTTGTCAAACGCATTGACTTTCTCGACCAGCTGCAGAATGTCATCTTCACTGTCACCCGGCTTGAGTCTGGTCAGATCAATCACCGAGAAGAGTTTCTTCAGCGTCTCCGGATTCATGGCAGAAATGCTGTCCTTTGCAGCCTTCTCGAGAATTCTTTCAACCTGCTGTTCGTCAATTTCCATGTTGTACTTGGCAAAAGCCTCACTGCTTCGGCTGATACGTGGCTGAGCTGCCAGTTTTGCATCAAGCTCGCCCATTTCATCAATCATATCCATATCCTGAAAGTTTAATTTATTCCTTGTTCCTGCTGTCCATCACTATGGTAACGGGACCGTCATTCAGAAGACTCACCTTCATATCTGCCCCAAATATACCCCTTTCAACCGTTTTCCCCAACTCCTGTTCAAGAGATTTGCAAAAATCAAGATACATTGGCTTTGAGAACTCAGCCTTGGAGGCGCGTATGTATGAAGGTCTGTTGCCTTTTTTTGTGCTTGCCATCAGTGTAAACTGGCTTATTGACAGAATCTGACCGTCAACATCCTTTACAGAAAGGTTCATTACCCCCTGTGAATCATCGAAAATTCTCATTCCAACAATCTTTTTTGTCAGCCAGCCAATATCCTGAGATGTATCAGAATCCTCTATCCCGACAAGCACAAGCAAGCCTTTGCCTATTTCGCCTACCACCTTTCCGCCAACACTGACACTGGCCTGCGTTACACGCTGTATTACCGTTCTCATATAGAAGTTTTAACCGATGGATTCAATTGTTTCCTGAAATGCTCAAACACAAGACGGGCCTTTGACTTACCGATTGACTTTTCAAGTTCTTCAAGGGGAACCTCACTTATACGTTTCACGCTCCTGAATGTTTTCATAAGTAAAGCCGCAGTATTCTGACCGATGCCGTCTATTTCCGTAAGCTGGCTGGAAATCATTGATTTGCTCCGTTTGTTCCTATGAAAACTTATGGCAACACGATGAACTTCATCCTGCATCTGTTCCAACAGGCGGAAAAGTTCACTGTCCGGCCTGACCCCGGCCTGGGCACCGGTTCTTGCCGATATCAAACCTTCTGTTCTATGTCTGGAATTCTTGACCAGACCACCAATTTCCAAGTTAATTCCAAGTGAATCAATTACTTGCAAGGCAACAGACATCTGGCCTTTACCTCCGTCAACCAGAACAAGATCAGGCAACCGGCCTCCTTCTTCCATTGTACGTTTCCACCGCCGCGTCAGAACCTCCTGCATGGAAGCATAGTCATCTCCACCGGCACCGCTCTTGATATTATAAAGACGGTAATCCTTTTTCTGGGGCTTTCCACCTTCATATACCACACAAGCTGCAACCGCATTCGTACCCTGGATGTGTGAATTGTCAAAACACTCTATACGCATTGGAATATTTTCCATGCCAAGAAGCGATGCAAGTTCTCCCAAGAGGCGAACTTTCTTCTGTTCAGGATTCAATTTGTCTGCCCGTTTCAGTCTATCAGCCCTATACTGTTTTACATTCAGTTCCGACAAATCAAGAAGTTTCTTCTTTTCGCCACGCTGCGGCACTGTCCAAAAAACGCCGTTCAATTGGGCAGAAGGCTCAAAAGGAACAATAATTTCACGGGCGGTACTCTTATAGCGCATACGCATCTCGACAATTCCAAGCAGCAGCACATCTTCAAGAGTTTCATCCATTCTGCGCTTGAATTCAAATGTAAAAGCCTGATTTATGCAACCGCTTGCAACGTGCATATAATTCAGAAATACATAACTGTCGTCTTCACCTATGCTGTAAACGTCAACATTGTCAAGGCTCATATCAACAACACGGCTCTTCTCTGTAAAGGCCTGGATTATCTCATATTTATCCTTAAGTTGCTGTGCCTTTTCAAATTCAAGTTTGGCGGCATGGCTCTTCATCTGCCCGACAAGGCTGCGAGTCAATTCTGCACTCCTGCCTTTAAGAATTTCCCGGATTTCATCTATTTGACCGGTGTATTCTTCCTTGCTCTGCCCTCCGATACATGGGGCCTTACACTTTCTGATGTGGTATTCCAGACACTCATGATACTTATTGTCTTTTATTCCATCGGAACTTATAGGTAAACGGCATGTTCTGACGTGATATGCTTTGGAAATCAGGTCCAGAAGCATATTCAGAGTACCAACGTGACTATATGGACCATAATACTCACACCCTTTGGCCGAAGTGTTCCTTACTTTGAAAACGCGCGGAAACTCTTCTTTTGTAATACAGATGGACGGATAAGTCTTATCATCCTTCAAAAGAATATTATACCGTGGCTTGTACCGCTTGATGAGATTGTTTTCAAGAAGCAAGGCATCCCATTCGGTTTCCACAACCAGATATTTCAAATCCCAAATATGGCTTACAAGAATTTTTGTTTTTGGAGTCTGTCCTTCTTTCAGGAAATATGAGCTTACCCTTCTTTTCAGATTTTTTGCCTTTCCAACGTATATTACCGTTCCCTTTTCATCAAGATACTGATAGCAGCCCGGCTTCTCTGGCAGGTTCTGCACTATCGGTTTGATATGCGTTTCATATGCTTCAGTAAACCTCATTTTTGTGCCGGATATTGTAATTGTTTCACGTGGAACATTTATGCTTTTACATGCAAAATGTCACCAGCAGCATATCTGTTACCTGTTCAGCAGTACCAGCAGAACATTAACGTCACTCGGAGATACACCTGGAATACGGCTCGCCTGAGCCAACGTTTCAGGATCATGGGCAATAAGCTTCTGCCGGCATTCCGTTGAAAGAGACAGCAACTTGGAATAATCGAATCTTCCCTTGATTCTTATGTCCTCAAGACGCTTCATTTTGGCGGCAACCTGCCTTTCGCGGTCAATATAACCGTTGTATTTAATCTGTATTTGTGCGGCCTCAATAATCTCATGTCTACGTTCAGGACTGATTTTATCAAGTCTTGCACGCAGAGCGTTGATATGAGGTGCAATATTTTCAAGCGTCAGTTCAGGTCTTTCTATCAAATCCCATATTTTACAGCCCTCACGCAACGGTGCAGTACCCAATTGCTCCAATGACGGGTTGATAAGAGCAGGTTTTATCGGATATGTGTGCGCAAATTCAAGCAACTGCCTGATTTCATCACGTTTTGAACACATGGCACGATATCGGTCAGACTTTGCTAATCCGGCATTGTAAGAACGCTCTGTAAGACGCAGATCGGCATCATCCTGACGCAACAAGATACGGTATTCAGCTCTTGAAGTGAACATTCTGTATGGTTCATCAACACCTTTGGTAATAAGGTCATCAACCAGAACACCGATATATGATTCATCACGGCGCAGGGTAAAAGGAGCACCGCCATGGCAGGAAATATGTGCATTGATTCCCGCCAAAATACCCTGGCCGCCAGCTTCCTCATAGCCTGTAGTGCCATTTACCTGTCCCGCCATGAACAATCCGGCAATTACTTTTGATTCCAGATTGCACGACAGCTGGGTAGGGTCAAAATAATCGTATTCTATGGCATACCCTGGCCTGTATATAACCAGATCACGGAAAGCAGGTATAGCCTTCAGAGCCCGTATCTGAACATCCATAGGCATGGATGAAGAAAAACCGTTCAAATACATCTCCCTGGTATCGGTACCCTCGGGTTCAAGAAACAGCTGATGCTGGTCCTTATCGGGAAAAGTTACCAGTTTCGTTTCAATGCTTGGACAATATCTGGGGCCAATGCTTTTGATTTGGCCATTGAAAAGGGGCGAATCGGGCAATCCTTTACGCAATTCCTCATGGACACGCTCATTAGTAAAACATGTCCAGCAGTTCAGCTGCTTAAGATGGCGTTCACAACCCATAAAAGAGAAACGATGGAAATCGCTTTCCCCTTCCTGAGGCTCCATATCTTCAAAATGGACGCTACGGCTGTCAATTCTCACAGGAGTACCTGTCTTCATTCGCCCGCTGCGTATTCCGTGGCGTGTAATTGACTCAGTAAGACCATATGAAGCAGGTTCAGCCGTACGTCCTCCAGGAATCTGGCATCGGCCGATATGCATAAGTCCATTCAAGAAGGTTCCTGCAGTCAGAATTACACATTTGCAATGGAAAACAGCCCCCAGCTGCGTTCTGACACCGGTTACATGTCCATCATCAACAAGCAGTTCGGTTACCATATCCTGCCAGATATTCAGATTTTCCTGATTTTCCAGCACTTTCCGCCATTCCCAAATGAACTTGCCACGGTCGCACTGGGCACGCGGACTCCACATGGCAGGCCCTTTTGAACGGTTCAATATACGGAACTGAATGGCTGCACGGTCAGTAACAAGCCCCATGTGACCTCCAAGTGCATCAATTTCCCTGACAATCTGACCTTTGGCAATACCGCCTACAGCCGGATTACAGCTCATCTGCCCGATTTTATTCATATCAATGGTAATGAGACAGGTCTTTGACCCCATCCCTGCGGCAGCGGCTGCCGCTTCACAACCTGCATGACCGGCACCAATGACAACTACATCATACTTGAAATCCATAGTGTATTACCTGATACGGTCAGTAATCAGGTCAAGATATGCTTTGAAGGCATCTCTAAGGGTGGAAGACAAAGAAGAAGGCAGAGCGGCAAATGCTTCGGTCTTCAGGGAATTCATTACTTCCATTGCATGATCGATACCACCATTTGATATACTGAACTCCGTTACTTTTGCGATAACATCAGGACTGGCATTCAGGGAACGTATGGACTTGATTTCCTCGGACCAGTCAATATTGCTATGATTCAATGCATAAATCGACGGAAAAGTGAATTTTCCCTCTTTCAAGTCATTTCCGCTGGCTTTTCCAGTCTCTTTTCTGTCATGATAATCAAGAATGTCATCCATTATCTGGAAACAGAGACCGGCCTTGTATGCAAACTCCTCGTATGCGTTGATATCCGACTGTGATGCACCGGAAAGTAACGCAGACAAACGGGCACTGGCAGAAAAAAGATCGGCAGTTTTTCGGGAAATAATTTTAAAATACAATTCTTCGGACAAATCCTGCATTTCAAGAGCACCAATCTGAATGATTTCACCTTCAGAAAGCGTACCGATGAGCTTTGAAAAAGTATCGATGCATTCAACCTGACCAGTTGCAATGATACGCTGCAATGCCTGCGATACTATGAAATCACCCAAAAGAACCGCCAGTTTATTGTCAAAAGATGAATTGACCGACGGTTTTCCACGTCGCAAGTCACTCTCATCGACAACATCATCATGAATAAGACTACCCTGATGGAGCAATTCCACCGATGATGCCAGATTATAAACCTTATCATCTACTCCACCGTTTGCCTTTGCCACAAGAAGCACAAGAATTGGCCGCATGTACTTGCCCTGTCGAGCCAGAAGAAACTGCAAAAGAGCATCGATCTGGGAATCGGACGATTTGAAAACAAGCGAATAACGATGCTTGAATTCTGTCATCTCATCCGCAATAGGCCTTAATATAGTGTTTTGATAATCCATTCACCCGCAAAATTAGCAAAAATAGATGGTAAAGGAGAATTTGATTTTGTACTTTTGAGAAACAAACGGAAAAGCTGATATACCATTATGGACAAACTGTTTCTGATCGATGCTTACGCACTGATTTTCAGGTCATATTACGCATTCATCAAGAACCCACGCATCAACTCCAAAGGACTGAATACCAGTGCAATTCTTGGTTTTGTAAACACTCTTGAAGAGATTCTGGCCAAAGAGAATCCAAGCCATATAGCAGTGGCTTTTGATCCTAAAGGAGGTACTTTCCGCCATGAACTTTACAAGGAATACAAAGCCCAGCGCGAAGAAACTCCCGAAGTGATACGACAGTCGGTACCAATAATCAAAGAGCTTCTGGATGCCTATAACATAAAGGTATATGAAGTTCCCGGGTTTGAAGCTGACGATGTAATTGGCACACTTTCACATCAGGCAGACAAATTAGGCGGTATTAACACATACATGCTTACACCCGACAAGGACTATTGTCAACTTGTTTCAGACAGTTCATTCATATATAAGCCACGATTTGGAGACAAGGGCTATGACGTACTTGGAATACCCCAAGTTCTTGAAAAATACGGTCTGCAGAATACCATACAGGTCATTGACATGCTTGGATTGATGGGCGACAGCGCCGATAATATACCAGGCTGCCCTGGAGTCGGCGAAAAAACAGCTATAAAACTGATCAACGAATTCGGAGGAATAGACGGATTGCTTGCAAATACCGGCAAACTTAAAGGATCACTCAAAAACAAGGTTGAAAACGGAATTGAACAAATAAAGTTCAGCAGAATGCTTGCCACCATAAGAACCGATGTTCCGGTAGAACTTAAAATGGACGAGTTGAAACAACGCCAGCCGAACAATGAAAAACTTGCACGCCTGTTCCAGGAACTGGAGTTCCGTTCAATACCAAAAAGACGGTCCGAACCAACTGAATCAGAATCCAAGGAAAAACCAAACAGCACTCCCAATATAAAGAACTCAAAAACAGACAATGGTTTTCATGGCGATCTGTTTGGCGGAAGAAATAACGGTAATTCTGAACCGGAATACGGCGATTTGTTTGCACAAAGCCTGACCAATGACAGGGATGGAACGGATTTTCAAAATCTCAGCAACATAAATAATACCGCTCATGAGTATCATCTTATTGAAAATGAAGATGATGCGTGTGAACTTTGTAAAATATTGCTTACATCGGACTTTGTGTGCTTTGACACAGAGACCACAAGCGTCAATGCTATTCAGGCAAAAATAGTTGGAATCAGTTTTTCAATAAAAGAGCATCAGGCCTGGTATATTAGTCTGACTGGAAGCGAAAATGACAAAAAAAGAATTCTAGATATTTTCAAGCCTGTTCTTGAAAATCCATGCATTACAAAGATAGGTCAGAATATAAAGTATGATATTATAGTCCTGGCCAACTATGGGATTCACGTTGAAGGAGAAATGTTTGACACAATGATTGCCCATTATGTTCTGCAACCGGAAATGAAACATGGAATGGATTATCTGGCTGAGATATATTTGGGATATGATACTATACGCATAGAAAAAATAATCGGTGAAGGAAGACTTCAGAAGAACATGTCAGAAATTTCACCAACCGAAGTCTATGAATATGCATGTGAAGATGCCGATGTTACATTAAGGTTGAAACCTTTGCTCGAGAAAGAGCTTGAAAAGGACGGAACTGCGCAGCCTTTCCGGGAAATTGAAATGCCACTGGTGAAAGTGCTTGCATATATGGAACGTAACGGAGTTAGAATTGATCCGGAATCACTGGCGGAAACCTCAGGTCTGTTCTCTGCACGAATGTCAGAGATAGAAAAAAAAATCTATACATTAGCAGGAACCCGCTTCAACATACTCTCACCAAAGCAGGTTGGAGAAGTACTGTTTGAGAACCTGCACATCATGGAAAAACCCAAGAAGACAAAAACCGGCCAGTATGTTACTTCTGAAGATGTTCTTGAAACATTAAGAGCTGACAATCCAATTGTTGACGAAATACTCAAATACCGTGGTCTTAAAAAACTTCTTGGTACATATGTGGATGCCCTGCCGCAGCTCGTTAATCAAAATACAGGAAAAATCCATACATCATTCAATCAAACCGTAACCGCAACAGGAAGATTGAGCTCTACAAATCCAAATCTTCAGAATATTCCTGTTCGTGATGAGGACGGAAAGGAAGTACGTAAGGCCTTTATTGCCGAAGAAGGATGCTCTTTCTTCAGTGCTGACTATTCGCAAATAGAATTACGCATAATGGCACACCTTAGCGGTGACAAAAGTATGATTGAAGACTTTGAAAAAGGGCATGACATTCATACAGCTACTGCAGCAAAAGTTTTCAAAAAAGGAATAGACGAAGTGACAAAACAGGAAAGAAGTAGAGCAAAAACAGCAAACTTTGGAATAATCTATGGTATTTCTGCATTCGGACTTGCACAACGTATGGGAGTAAGCCGTACTGATGCTAAACAACTGATAGAAAATTACTTCAAAACATATAGCGGAGTAAAATCATATATAGATCTGTCAATTCAGAAAGCCAAAGACAACGGATTTATTACAACTCTGACAGGAAGAAAGAGGTATTTGCCGGATATTCTTTCCCATAATGCTACAGTTCGTGGATTTGCTGAACGGAATGCTATTAACGCTCCTATCCAAGGAAGCGCTGCCGATATTATCAAAAAGGCTATGATTGCCATCTATAACCGCTTTATGCAGGAAAAATTAAAATCGACTATGATTCTCCAGGTACACGATGAATTGAATTTTAATGTTGTACCGGGTGAAGAAGCTACAGTTCAGGCAATTGTAATGGAAGAAATGCAAAAGGCATGGCCTATGAAAGTACCTCTGGTAGCTGACTGCGGATGGGGTAAAAACTGGTTGGAAGCTCACTGATCAAGAGTCTCGAACAGATGTCTGGCAAACTCCCAAATAGCAATGCCACCGCTGACTGATACATTCAGCGAATGTTTTGTACCGAATTGTGGAATCTCAAGCGAGAAATCACTTATGTCGACTACACTCTGATTCACCCCATGAACTTCATTTCCCAATACCAATACATATTTCTTGTCAGCTAAAGGAATAAAAGTATCAAGCTTTACACTGTCATGAACCTGTTCCAGAGATACAATCGTGTATCCTTGGTTTTTATAATTTAATATAGTTTCTACTGTATCCCTGGAATACGACCATAAGACCGTATTTTCCGCTCCAAGAGCAGTTTTATGTATCTCTGTCAAATTCGTATCAGGAGTAGCTGTAATGCCACATAACACTATTTTTTCAAGACGGAATGCATCAGCCGTTCTGAATATGGATCCTATATTATAAAGACTTCTAACATTATCAAGAACAATGGTAAGTGGAAGTTTTCTGCTTTTGGAAAACTGTTCTGCACTCATTCGCCCCATTTCCTCTATTTCAAGCTTCTTCATAGATTGTATTCAGTTGATAAATATGTTGAAAAACATGTAATGCCAGTTGATAAGAAAAAAAATACGTTGAAAAACTGTTAATAAAAAGTACAAAAGAAATACACTGAAAAATTGCAATTCAAAAAACATATTCCATACTGGAACAATATTGAAAAACACCTGTTGAAAAGCATATTTTTTTTCAATGTGTTTACAACATCATATCAACAATAAAAAATAAAATAAACCTTATTACAAGTACTTAAAACAATATTTTTATATAGTTATCAACTTTATCAACAGACTATAAACAACATCAGAATCTATTAAAATTATAAGAAAAAAAGCATTATATTATTTATCTGATAACCGTAATTGATACACTTTCAGATTTTGAATTTCCAGAATCGGTTACAATTGCCTGATATACTCCGGCAGGTACTTTTCTTCCTGACTGGTCAGTCAAATTCCAACTTATACTTCCACCATTGGAACGTCCTTGAAATACAAGTCTTCCTTCAATATTCACAATTTTGACTATGGAATTCTCTGTCAATCCAGTTATGGTTACAAAATCGTCATATGAAGGAATGACAGGGTTGGGATAAACGTTAATATTTGAATTTAGAAGAGTTATTTTAGGGTCTCTGGCCTGACCTCCATATTGAGCTATTCCAAGTTCTGTAAAGAAGAATATGGAGCCATTACGACCATCTTCTGTAATACCTATGATATTGTTATCTGGAAGTGGACTGTTTTCTTCAGTAAAATGTTCTATTGTTTGTGTTCCGTCTTCATTTAAAAGGAATACACCGTCATTTAATGTTCCTATCCATTTTCTGTTTCCCTGATCAATATACAAGGCAGTAGTATATGTTCCGTCGAAAAGATAATCGGCCAATCCGCTGCCATCATTGCGATTGATTTTTATACGTTCGAATACCGGATTTGTCGTGCTGATAAAATTGTCAGGATTCTTCAGAACGAATATACCTTTATTGGTGCATAACCACATTTCGCCGTTCAAATCAAAATCATAACAGAAAATATCTGTTATTTCTTCTGCTTTTCCATCCTGATTTGTAAGGACGGAACCTGAAAATTTTACATTATCATCCGATTGGTCATCAATTGTACCTCCATAATCAATGGCAGCGATGCCGGGAATATATCTTGAAGAATTTATCCAGATGATACCATTATCATCTTGTTTCATCTGTTTGTATGTAGGCAGCCCGGCAAGTTCACGATAGTACAGTTTTTTCCAATTATTTTCAGGGGTAAGAATTTTTATAATTGTATCTATTTCATTGTTTGTCATCCACAAATTGCCTGATTTGTCAAACATAAGGCTGCTTACGCTGACGTAATCATACGGATATTCGGGAATTATAGTTTCCAGACCACTATTGTTCCAAGTATAGTGGTGTTCAAATTTACCGTCTTTGAATTCATATAGTCCCTGGCGTGCCGAACCGACGAACACCCTTGAAGGATTGTCAGGGTCCTGTGCAGCTTCAGTAAGGTTGATATATTTCAAACCAGTGAGATTACTGATGTTTTCATCAAAGAAATTCCATTGGTCATTTTCGTATGTCATGACAGTTCCAGGCCATACTATTCCATTGTAGTTCTGGCATCCGCCTACTGCAAGCATCTTTCCCTGTGTTGGCCACGATATGGAGTGAATCCAATTGCGGCGTGGACTGTTTGGCTTGATATATGCTGTTGTACATACTGCTGAGCCGGTACTGCCGGTCTGTCCATCTTCAAGTCTGTATCGGGCAATACCGTCAACACCATGAGCTCCCCAAAGTTCCTTATTCCAAATAACGGCACAGTTTACGGCGAACGGAAGCCGATATGGAATATATTCGTCTGGAGCGACATATTTGAAAACGGTGCTATCGTCATTGTTTACTGTCATCCATTCTTTTCCTGTCGATGGAAGCCTATAGACTTTTCCAGGTATAGTCTGGTTATTCAAATGCCATTCATGGGTGTCGGTAATCCTATACAGACAGTGGTCGTACGATACGGCATAAATGCAGTTGTCAAATGTAACGGCACCGACCAGTCCAATGGTTCTTACAGTCCTCCATGAGTAAGGGTCAAGCAGATTGTTTTCCTGTCCGATGGTGGTACTCATAATTGAGTCGGCAGTGACACAGAACAGTTCATTTCCAAGTTTGACGGCCGAATTGACCTGCGATGTGAAATTGTAGCTGGCGGAAATTTCACGTTTGCCTATATTGAACTGGACCAGTTTTTTTCCAACGGGAATGAAAGCAGTATCGCCGTAGATACTTATATTTCCAATTGTTACATTGCCGATATTGCTGGTGACGATATCTGGACAGTTATACATTGTTCCATCTTCATAAAGAAGGTCGATGTTACCGCTGGAATAAACCAGAACAAGTGTTTTCAGTGCTTCGCAGCAGGCTATTGAAGCTATGTTGACATCGGACAGACCACCTGTCTTGTCAAAAGTGAAGACAGCGTTTTCATCGTCAAGCGGACTGTATGAATACAGTGATCCGTCACTCAAAACAAACAATTGCCCGAATGCCGGAACGATGCGTTCTGCATTGTTGTATGCGAGGTGCAGTTTCCAAGTACCTATAGGCAGCGTTTCAGCATTTCCAGTACTGAAAGACAAAAGGAGCATCGCTGCAAGTGCTGCGGCGAATGCTCCTTTATGTGTTGTTCTGTTCATAAGCTTTTCAAATATTCAGTCAGTTTACCTACGGCCCTGGCTCTGTGGCTTATATTGTTTTTTTCGGGTCCCATTTCTGCAAAGGTCAGTCTGTTTCCTTCAGGTGCGAAAACTGAATCATATCCGAATCCGCCGGTTCCATGCCTTTCTTTCAGTATCTGGCCCTTTACAATTCCTTCAAACAGCAGTTCTTTTCCATTGAGCAACAGCGCTACCACGGTGCGGAATTGTGCGCTGCGGTCAGACTTGTCTTCAAGTTCGTGCAGCAGTTTGTCAATGTTGGCTTCTGAATCGTGGTCTTCCGCATAACGTGCCGAATGTACTCCAGGAGCACCGCCAAGTGCAGTGACTTCAAGTCCGGTATCATCGGCGAAGCAGTCCAGACCGTAGTGTTCCTTCACCCAGTGCGCCTTCTGCAGGGCATTGCCTTCAAGGGTGTCTGCCGTTTCCGGTATGTCGTCGTGACAGCCTGTTTCGGCCAGGGAAATGACTTCGAACGCCGAACCCAGAATCTGGCGCACCTCGTCCAGTTTGTGAGCGTTGTTTGTTGCAAAGACCAGCTTCATGTACGTTATCCTATTACAATGTTGACAATCTTGCGCGGAACGACAATGACCTTGCGTACGGTCTTGCCATCAATGTAACCCTGTGTCTTTTCGTTGGCCAGAACCTGTGCTTCAATGGTCTTGGCGTCCATATCGGCCGCAAAGTCCATGGTGAAACGTGTCTTGCCGTTGAATGAAATGGAGTAGGTCACGCTGTCTTCCTTCAGGAATTCTTCGTTGTACTTTGGCCATGCGGCATCGCATACGCTGCCGGTGCCTCCAATCATTTCCCAAAGTTCTTCAGCTATGTGCGGGGCGAATGGAGCGATAAGCTTCACAAGGTCGGAAAGTACCGTCCTGTTCCGGCACTTCAGACCGGAAAGTTCGTTCACGCAAATCATGAAGGCGCTGACCGATGTGTTGAACGAGAAGTTCTCAATGTCTTCGGTAACCTTCCTGATAAGCTTGTGTATTGATTTGAGTTCGTCCTTCGAGGCTTCGCCGTCGGTCAGGCACAGATTGCCGTCGCGGTCGGTGAACAGGTTCCACATTTTGCGGATGAAACGGTGGCAGCCGTCAATGCCGTTGGTGTCCCACGGCTTAGACTGCTCTAGCGGGCCCAGGAACATCTCGTACATGCGCAGGGTGTCGGCTCCGTATTTCTCGATTATCACGTCGGGGTTGACCACGTTGAACATTGACTTTGACATCTTTTCAACGGCCCAGCCGCAGACGTACTTGCCGTCTTCAAGCATGAACTCTGCAGTCTCATATTCCGGACGCCATGCCTTGAAGGCCTCGACGTCAAGAATGTCGTTGCTTACAATGTTGACATCGACGTGTATCGGGGTGGTGTCATACTGGTCCTTCAGACCCAGAGAAACGAATGTGTTGGTGTCCTTTATGCGATATACAAAATTGCTGCGGCCCTGGATCATGCCCTGGTTGATAAGCTTTGCGAACGGCTCTTCAACAACGCTCATACCCAGGTCCTTGAGGAACTTGTTCCAGAAACGCGAGTAGATAAGATGGCCTGTTGCGTGTTCCGAACCGCCCAGGTACAGGTCAACGCATTTCCAGTAGCCGTCGGCCTGAGCGCTTACAAGTGCCTTGCCGTTGTGCGGATCCATGTAGCGCAGATAATAGGCCGATGAGCCCGCAAAGCCCGGCATGGTGTTGAGTTCAAGCGGGAATACTGTCTTATTGTCAATGAGCGACTTGCTGACCACCTTCTTTGCTGCGGTATCGAAAGCCCAGTCGGTGGCGTGGCCAAGTGGAGGCTCGCCGCTTTCGGTAGGCTTGTAGTCACTGATTTCAGGGAGCTGCAGTGGCAGGCATTCCTCGGGGAGCATGGTCGGTATTCCGTTTCTGTAATAAACCGGGAACGGCTCGCCCCAGTAGCGCTGACGGCTGAATATGGCATCGCGCAGACGGTAGTTGACCTTGACGCGGCCTATTCCCTTTTCAGTCACATATTTCTTGGTGGCGGCTATGCTCTCCTTTACGGTCAGACCGTTCAGGTTGAGTTCGCTGTTGGCCGAATTCATCATGATGCCCTCCTTGGCATCGAAGCTCTCCTCGCTGACATCGCATCCTTCAATGAGCGGACGGATTTCAAGTCCGAAGTGCTTGGCGAAAGCGTAGTCGCGGCTGTCATGTGCGGGAACGGCCATTATGGCGCCGGTTCCGTAACCAGCCAGCACATAGTCGCTTATCCACACGGGAACGTCCTCGCCGGTAAGCGGGTTTATGGCATAACTGCCGCTGAATACGCCGGTAACGCGGCGGTCGGCAATGCGTTCGCGCTCGGTGCGCTTCTTTACAGCTGCAACGTATGCATCGACCTCGGCCTTCCGGTCTGCAGTGGTGAGCTGGGGAACCAGCTCGCTCTCAGGAGCCAGAACCATGAAGGTAACGCCGAAAATGGTATCGGCTCGGGTCGTGAATATGGTGAACTGGATGTCGCTGTCCTTGACCTTGAACTGCATCTCGGTACCTTCAGAGCGGCCAATCCAGTTGCGCTGGGTCTCCTTGATGGAGTCGGACCAGTCAATGCTGTCAAGACCGTCAAGCAGGCGCTGTGCGTATGCCGATACGCGCAGACACCATTGGCGCATTTTCTTCTGTTCGACGGGGAAACCGCCGCGGACCGATACGCCCTCGACAACTTCATCGTTGGCAAGTACCGTACCCAGACCTGCGCACCAGTTCACCATGGTTTCGCCCTGGTATGCTATGCGGTAGTTCATCAGGGTGTCTGACTTCTGTTTCTCGTCCATGGCGTTCCATTCGGCAGGCGAGAAGGTCAGTTCTTCGCTGCATGCAACGTCAAGGCCTGCCGTACCCTGTTTTTCAAAATGTTCGACAAGTTTTTCAATGGGCTGTGCGCACTGGCATCTGTTGCAGTAGTATGAGTTGAACATTTTCTGGAATGCCCACTGTGTCCAGTGGTAGTAGCCGGGTTCGCAGGTGCGGACTTCACGGTCCCAGTCAAAAGAGAAACCTATCTTGTCAAGCTGCTCACGGTAGCGGGCAATGTTCTTTTCAGTGGTTACGGCAGGATGCTGGCCTGTCTGGATGGCATATTGTTCGGCAGGCAGACCATATGCGTCATAGCCCATGGGGTTGAGTACATTGAAACCGCACTGGCGTTTGTATCGGGCATAGATGTCGCTGGCAATGTAACCCAGAGGATGTCCTACATGAAGTCCGGCCCCCGATGGGTAGGGGAACATGTTAAGTACATAATACTTTGGTTTTGAAGCATCCTCAACAACCTTGTAGGTTCCGCGTTTTGCCCATAGTTCATGCCATTTGCTCTCAATCTGTCTGAAATCGTAGTCCATTTTTATGCTGTGTATTGTTATTTTCGTGTTTCAGGCTTCAAAATTAAGGAATTATCGGCAGATTGGGCTCTTTTTAAAAGAGGAAATTGGCAGCACTGAATTTCCAGATGGTCTGGATTTCCAAGTCTTCTTTGTGGCTTTGGTCCAGTCTGGCTGCTCCGCTGCCCATACTGTCTCGGTCACGGTACATCGTACTCCCTATTTTTGCTGTCAGTTGAAGTTTACAGGGGAAATATATCTTCATCATTGCCGAGGTGCGCAATCCTTGTCCGGACAGCGTCATGAATCCGGAACCGTAACGGGGACAGTTTTCATAAATACTTACAGAACTGTCATAGCTGCCGGTAGAAAACAGGCATCCTGAAACATATAGGTCATAGACCTTTCCGCTACCTGATGCTTTTGAGTATCTGATGTTTCCGTTCAAGGCTTTCCCCCAGGATTGTCCTTTCCCCGGAAACGTGGAGTAACAAAGTATCCACTGGCTCTGTGCGCTCCATTCTCCGGCGTTTTCCAGTTTATAGGTCAGTTTCAGGCGGGCGGTATGCATATATTCCAAACGGTCTGTTTCCTTACAGTCCTTTTGTATGGCTTTATAGTTAAGATTCATATCCAGTTTGCCGCAAAGGACTTTTTGACAGCCGGTTGTGGATTTGAATTGTATTCCATGGGTTGGCCTGTCCGACCAGTATGATGCTCCTGGATGTCCGAAAACATCAATAAAACAACTGGCATTTATGCGTCCGTTTTCTCGTTTTACTGAAGTCAGGAAACCATATTCGTTTGATACTGCTGACTGTGCCATCGCGCTGGAATGCAGTGATTTGTAACGGGGGCTGTAATATCGTGCCGATAAAGTCAGTTCATACCGCCGTGGCAGCCTTAGCATCAGGTTGCCAAGACTTGCTGCTGAACGGCCGGCAAGGTCTGCCGCTGTTTCTCCCCATACGGCGAACGATGGTCTGCGTATTGCGAAATCTGCTGACAGACCTCCCATAAAATGACCGCCGTCTGGCAGTTCTCTTGAAAAATGTTCCAGTACCGATGTTACTCCGACAGCCGTTCCCTGCTTTTCATATTGTGCAGCCATTCCGGCCGTGTTCTGCCTGCAGTTGTGTTTCCGGCTGAATTCCAGAAGCGTTCTGTGGTATCCGTCGGTCTTGAATGATGATATGCTTCCGTTTTCCGCAAGACTGGCATCGGTCATCTGGCTTGACATGAAAGCTGTGAATTCCGTCTTTTTTCCCCATTGAACCGCTGCTCCGGTAAGGTATCCGGTTTCTCTGCATGAAGAGTGCGGCTTTACGGCAGTGCCGCTGCGTTTTGCAGCGTCGGCTATGCTGCCCATGCTGAATCCGGAACCCAGAAGCAGTCCGCAGCCTGCTGAGACCTTGTATCGGCCCAAAACAACGGTATTCAGTCCTCCAACATCCAGAACATACAGATACGGGGTGTAGAAATCATATCCGGCGGGGCGCTTTTCAAAGAACGGCTCACCGGCATCCTTTTGAGCCGTGATGCCGAGTCTTATTCTCGAATTCCAGCTGAATTCCAGCCTGAGGCTGTGTCCTACCCTGCTGCCAAGATATTCACGGTTTGGGTATCGGTAAAGCACATCGGCGGAATGTCTTTTGTAACCTTCCCTGGTGTATAATGGAACGGCAGCTCCTTGAACGACTTCCATTTTTCCATATTTGAGGACATCGCCAAGTCTTATTTTCTGACGCTCATCGGGTCCAGGACCGATGTAGACAAAATGTTGCAGCAACTGTCGCTTTTCATAGTCCAGTCCCGGTATCAGCCGCAGTTCACCCATACTGAGCAAAGGGCCGTGCAGATACAGGTAGGCACTGATTTCCTCAACATCGTTTTCTGACAGGAAGGGCAGTGACAAAAGCTGCCAGGGGCTGGCGAGGTTAATGTTCAACGGGTTGTCATGCAACTCTTCAAAGTAGAGTACTGTCTGCCCGGGGTCGGTGTCTTCGTCCGTTGAGCTGACCAGTTGTTCCATTACGGAATTCCAATTCTGATTGTCCTGGGAAATAAGCCTGCCGGGGGCCGATAATGCCACTGTCAGGCCGAAAATGGCTGTTATTTTCATGGTCAAATAGATTTTGGTTGCCGTAAAGGTATTGAAATTATGCCTAGTTTGTACCTTTGCGGGTATGAAAACCGGCAGAATAGTTGTTTTGGCGCTGGCGCTGCTGATAGCGGTACCTGCTGCGGCTTATGCCGGGATTTTCAGCCGTGGCAAGGGTACACCGGCCGGCAAAGGTAAATCGGGACTTGGCCGTGTGGAGAAAGGTGATACAGTTCCCACATTTGAACTTATGGAAGTGATGGTATATGGCCGCCGCACCTATTCCTCAAGACACCAGCAGAAAAAATATGACAAGCTTACCCGCAATGTTATAAAAATGTATCCCATATCGAAGGAAATCAAGGCTATTCTTGTTGAAACCTATCTTTATCTGCAGAATCTGCCCGATGACAAAGCACGGGAAGAGCACATAAAAGTTGTGGAAGACGGTGTTTGGGAGCAGTATTATCCAGTAATGCGCAATTGCACACTTGCACAGGGCAAGTTGCTTGTAAAACTGATAGACCGTGAATGCAACCAGTCCAGTTATGATCTGATAAATGCTTTTGCCGGCCCATTCAAGGCCCATTTCTATCAGGCTTTTGCCGCCCTGTTCGGCGCATCGCTCAAAAAGGAGTATCA
Source organism: Bacteroidaceae bacterium (assembly GCA_045640885.1). Classification (GTDB taxonomy): domain Bacteria; phylum Bacteroidota; class Bacteroidia; order Bacteroidales; family Bacteroidaceae; genus Colenecus. The sequence goes on from JAZUFX010000050.1 coordinate 26,057, forward strand.
GCCGGAATTTGATGACGAGGACCAGATTATCGAGGAAATTATCTGGATGATAGAAAACGGTACAATCTGAGAAACTCCCGGATCCGATCAGAAAAAACATGAAAGAGAACAGGACGCTGTTTTCAAATCAGATTCTATGATTGGAGGTCTAACGGAAATTGGTTATATTTGCGTTCTATAATATAAGAACACAAGAAAAATGGCATTGCAATGCGGTATCGTGGGTCTTCCAAACGTAGGTAAATCCACTCTTTTCAATTGTCTGTCAAGCGCTAAGGCGCAATCGGCAAATTTTCCATTCTGCACAATAGAACCTAACGTAGGCACAATAACCGTACCTGATGAGCGTCTGAACCGTCTGGCCGAAATAGACCATCCGCAGCGTGTCATACCTACAACCGTTGAAATCGTTGACATAGCCGGTCTCGTGAAGGGAGCCAGCAAGGGTGAAGGTTTGGGAAACAAGTTTTTGGCCAATATACGTGAGACCGATGCCATTATCCACGTGCTTCGTTGTTTTGACGATGACAACATTACGCATGTTGACGGGAGTGTGAATCCTGTCCGCGACAAGGAGATAATAGATACCGAACTTCAACTCAAGGATCTTGAGACTGTTGAAAGCCGTATAACCAAGGTACAGAAGCAGGCTACGACAGGCGGAGACAAGAATGCCAAGGCATTGTTGGAGCTGCTCCTTCAATACAAGGAGGCTCTGCTTCAGGGCAGGAGTGCCCGGACGGTAGAAATTACCAAGGAACAGCAACCTTTGGTACGTGACCTGTTCCTGCTTACGACCAAGCCGGTTCTTTACGTATGCAACGTCGATGAAAAGAGTGCTGTGGCAGGCAATGCATACACAAAAGCCGTTGAGCAGGCCATCAAAGACGAAGGCGCCCAGATGATTCTGGTGGCTGCCGGTCTGGAGGCCGATATTGCCGAGCTTGAGACATACGAGGAACGCCAGATGTTCCTTGAGGAAGCCGGTTTGAAGGAATCGGGTGTTGTACGCCTTATCAAGGCCGCTTACAAACTGCTTGACCTCCAGACTTTCTTCACGACCGGAGCCGATGAATCGCGAGCCTGGACGTTCCGTCGTGGCATGAAAGCTCCGCAGTGCGCCGGCGTTATCCACACTGACTTCGAAAAAGGTTTCATACGTGCCGAGGTCATAAAATATGATGACTATATAAATCTTGGCAGTGAGGCTGCTGTCCGTGAAGCCGGCAAATTGAGTGTTGAAGGCAAGGATTACATAGCTCAGGACGGCGATATCATGCATTTCAGGTTCAACGTGTAAAAAATACAGGATATGCAGCAGGCATTATTTCAGGCATTGTATCTTGTATGGAATCCGAATGTGGAACTTTGCCGCCTTTTCGGTTTTCCCATACGCTACTATTCGCTCATGTGGGTAATAGGTCTTGCTGCCGCCTATTTCCTTGTCCGCCGGTTTTATCGTGACCGTGGCATCAAGGATGAAAAGTTTGAGCCGCTGTTCATTTATTGCTTCGTCGGTATTCTGGCCGGTGCCCGTCTTGGACACTGCATATTTTACGAGCCTCAGGAATTCCTGACCAGTTTCAAGGGGATTGTTGAGATGCTGCTGCCAATCAGATTCTATTCCGATGGGGTAAGAATGGTCGGTTATCAGGGTCTTGCCAGTCATGGCGGCACAATAGGCATTTTCTTGGCCATACTGCTGTACTGTCGCAAGTATCAGATAAAATTGCTGGAATGTGCCGATATGGTAGCCGTTGCCACTCCTGTCACAGCCGCCTGTATCAGGTTTGGAAATTTCATGAATTCCGAGATAGTCGGCAAGGCGACAGGAACGGATTTCGGTGTTGTCTTTGTCCAGAACGGAGAAGATTTTCCGCGTCATCCGGCACAGCTTTATGAAGCCTTGGCGTATGTGATAATTTTTGCGATAATACTTCTGATATATATCAAACACAAGGAAAAGGTCGGAACGGGGTTCTATTTCGGTTTCTGTCTTGCTACAATTTTTGTATTCCGATTTTTTGTTGAGTTCTGCAAAGAGGTGCAAGTGGATTTTGAGCAGAGTATGGCCCTTGACATGGGGCAGATTCTCAGTATTCCTATTGCAATTGCGGGAATTTATTTCATGGTTTCCGGCATGAAAAAGACGGGTATTCCCGTTAAAAACCGGAAAACTGAAAAGTGTTGACATCGAATAACCAGTTACATTAAAACCAGATAGCTTATGTTGTTAAATGCAGGAGGATTAGCAGTTACATCGTTTGCCACTCCCGAGGTCTGGCATGCAATTGTGCAGTTTATCATTGTTTCCGTTGCGGTTCTTATCGGCAATGTACTCAGGCGCAAAGTTTCGATACTGAGGCGCAGTCTTATGCCAAGCGCCCTGCTTGGGGGTCTTATTATTCTGCTTCTCAAGCTTTGGCCGGCATTCAATGAAGTGATTGACAAGAGAATGATGGAGGTAGTGACCTATCATACTCTTGCACTTGGTTTCATCGCAATGTCTTTGCGCGCATCGAAGGATTCCAACCGTGCCAATACCCGTACAGTAATTGATACGGGAACACTTACCATAGGAACATATATCGTCCAGGGCATTGTCGGTCTTCTTGTCACAATTCCCATGTTTCTATGGTGGAGAAACCCGGAAGCCGGCCGTGACATATTCTATTCCAGCGGTCTGTTGCTTCCCATGGGTTATGGTCAGGGTCCTGGACAGGCACTCAATTTCGGTACCATTTACCAGATTGGCGCCAGTGAACAAGGTATAAATTTCCAGGGTATCGACTTCGGACTGTCAATAGCGACACTCGGCTTCCTTGTTGGAAGCGTTGTGGGCGTTGTGTATATGAACATTCTTAACCGTAAGAAAAAGCTTACAATCAACGAGGGTGAGGTTACGACCGTTCATACAATCCAGGATTACGAGACCAACAACGATCTGCCGCATTCGGAATCAGTCGACAAACTTACGGTGGTATCGGCCATAGTGCTTCTGACGTATGGTCTGGTATATCTTCTCATGTCATTTGTGGGCGGGCTTGATCTTGGCAAATTTGGTGAGAAGACCTTGAAGCCTCTGGTTTACGGCTTCAATTTCTTCTGGGGCATACTTTTCGGTTCGCTTGTAAAGATGATAATCAAGAAACTGCTCAAAATGGGTATAATGCACCGCGAGTATCTGAACGATTTCCTTTTGAACCGTATAAGCGGATTCATGTTCGACATAATGATTGTCGCCGGAACTGCCGCCATCAGTTTCGAGAATCTCAAGTCAATATGGCTGCCTTTGACCATCGTTTGCCTGGCAGGTGCCGTAGTTACATTCCTGTATGTCCGCTGGGTGTCATTCCGCATCTATCCTGCATACAAGTATGAAGGCTTTTTTGCCATGTTCGGCATGCTTACAGGCACTGCCAGTAATGGTATGATACTGTTGCGTGAGATAGATCCGCACTACGATACTCCAGCTGCCAACAATCTTGTGTTGCAGAACATTCCTGCCATGATTCTGGGCTTCCCGGTTCTGCTTATACTGGGTTTTGCGCCAAAGAGTCTGAATGCTACGTTCGTTTCGCTTGGCATTCTAGTGGTTGCATTCATAGTCGCAACACTGTTCCTTTTCAGAAAGAGAAAGAAATAAGCAATGGCCGAGGGTAAGGAGGGCTTGACGCCCATGATGAAACAGTTTTACAGCCTCAAGGAGAAACACCCTGATGCTATTCTGCTGTTTCGGTGTGGTGATTTTTACGAGACATACGCTCAGGATGCCGTTGTTGCCAGTGAGATACTTGGAATTACACTTACTCGCCGCAATAATGGAAAGAATGGGGCCATGGCCATGGAAATGGCCGGTTTTCCGCATCATGCCCTTGATGCATACCTTCCCAAACTTATCCGTGCCGGACGTCGTGTTGCCATTTGTGACCAGCTTGAAGATCCCAAAATGACAAAGACTTTGGTCAAGCGTGGCATTACCGAACTGGTGACGCCGGGTGTTGCCATGAGTGACAATGTCCTTCTCAACAAAGAGAACAATTTCCTTTGTGCCCTGTATTATGGCAAATCAGCATGGGGAATATCGTTTCTTGACATATCGACCGGCGAATTCATGCTGTCAGAAGGTACGCGTGACCATATTGACAAGCTTATGTCCGATTTTGCACCAAAGGAAACGCTTATTCAGCACGGTATGCGCCAGAAGGTTCAGGAAATGTTCGGTCTGCGTTGGTGTTACCGTGAAATGGACGATTGGGTCTTTACGTCTGATACTGCCCGGGAAAAGCTTTGCCGTCACTTCAAGGTGCGCAACTTGAAAGGCTTTGGTGTTGACCATCTTGAAAGCGGCAAGATAGCTGCCGGTGCGATTCTTGAATATCTTGCACAGACACTGCATAATAATATCAGTCACATTACATCAATACAGCTTATTGACCAGGAACGTTATGTGCGCCTTGACAAGTTCACTGTACGCAATCTGGAACTGCTCCAGTCGGGTTGCGAAGACGGAGTTTCGCTGTTGGATGTAATAGACCGTACCAGTTCTCCAATGGGGGCACGTCAGTTAAGGCGCTGGATGCTTTTCCCGTTGAAGAATGTAAGCGAAATCAACGGACGTCTCGATGTTGTTGACTGTATGTTCCGTAATCCTGAACTTCAGGAGGAACTGCAGCAGTCGCTTTCGCGTATGGGCGACGTTGAGCGCCTTGTTTCAAAGGCGGCTGCATGCCGCATCAATCCCCGCGAAGTGCTTGGATTGGGACAGGCGCTTTCACTTATGGAACCCATAAGCCGTGCGTGCAGTGAAAGCGGGAATCCGCAACTGGCGACAATAGGCGACAGCATGGAACTGTGTCCGGAACTTTGCCGGCGCATTCTTACCACTTTGAATCCGGATGCCCCCATGCTTTTGAGCAAAGGGGGCGTTATTGCCAGAGGCATATCGGCCAGATTGGACGATTTGCGCGATGCAGCGTACAATGGCAAGGATTACCTGATGCAGTTGCAGCAGCGCGAGTCCGAAATTACCGGAATTCCAAGCCTGAAAATTGCATACAACAATGTTTTCGGCTACTATCTTGAAGTCAGGAACACATTCAAGGATAAAGTGCCTGAAACGTGGATCAGAAAACAGACATTAGTAAGTGCAGAACGCTATATTACGCCGGAATTGAAGGAATATGAGGAAAAAATACTCGGTGCCGAAGATGAAATCTCGGCTATTGAGAATCGGCTCTTCGCAGAATTGGCACAGTCGATACTCGAATTTGTTCCCGCAATTCAGAATGATGCCGCTCTTCTGGCTCGTATTGACTGTCTGTTAAGCTTTGCGCAGGTGTCACGTGAACACAAATATGTACGTCCCGTAGTAGATGACAGTCTGGTAATTGACATAAAGGAAGGGCGTCATCCTGTAATCGAGACCCGAATGGCTACGGGCGAGAGTTATATAGCAAACGATGTGCTTATTGACAGCGACAGGGAGCAGATACTTGTTATTACAGGTCCGAATATGGCCGGTAAATCAGCTCTGCTGCGTCAAACCGCGCTCATTGTACTTTTAGCCCAAATGGGCTGTTATGTGCCTGCCCAAAGCGCTAGAATAGGCGTGGTTGACCGCATATTTACCCGTGTTGGTGCAAGCGACAACATCAGTGCCGGTGAATCGACCTTCATGGTCGAAATGACTGAGGCTTCAAGCATTTTGAACAACCTCAGTCCGCGAAGTCTGGTTCTGTTTGATGAACTGGGGCGCGGCACATCAACATACGATGGCATTTCAATTGCGTGGGCTATTGTAGAATACATCCACAATCATCCAAGTGCACATGCAAGAACATTGTTCGCCACACACTATCATGAATTGAATGAAATGGCGCAGTCTTTCGGGCGCATACGCAATTTCAATGTATCGGTCAAGGAAATGGACGGCAAGGTGCTGTTCATGCGTAAACTTGTACCGGGTGGAAGTGAACATTCGTTCGGCATTCATGTCGCACAGTTGGCCGGCATGCCGCCCAGCATCGTAAAGCGTGCCGGTACCATACTGAAAGAAATGGAATCAAGTGGTCAGGACAGGAGCATTTCACGTCCCGGACCCGAAACGGCTGCCGGAGCAGCTGGCGTGCAGATGAGTTTCTTCCAGTTGGATGATCCCGTGTTGTGCCAGATTCGTGATCAGATACTGTCAATTGATGTGAATAATCTGACTCCGGTCGAGGCGCTTAATAAGCTCAATGACATAAAGACAATTCTCAAGGGTAAGTAGTTTTAAAAACCATGTCAACCGTAATATACAGTTCTCCTATTTTCGGTCCTGTACACAGCCGCCGTTTAGGTATTTCGTTGGGCCTAAATCTTATGCCGTCCGATGGCAAAATATGTACATTTGACTGCATATACTGTGAGTGCGGTCGAAATGCAGAACACCGTCCGTCGCTTAAGCGTCCTTCAAGGGAAGAAGTAAAACGGGCTCTTGAATCGAAACTGCTTGAAATGAAGGAGTTGGGGCCAGTACCTAATGTGCTGACTTTTGCCGGCAACGGAGAACCTACTGCCCATCCCGATTTTCCTGGCATTGTGAGTGATGTCCTGGCACTGCGTGACAAGTATTTTCCAAAGGCCGAGGTAAGCGTACTCAGTAACGGCACCCGTATTTTTGACGATTCCGTTTTTGACGCTTTGCTGCGTCTTGACAACAATATCCAAAAGCTTGATACGGTTAATCCCGAATATATAGATCTGATTGACAGCCCGGCGGGAGAATATAATGTCGAAAAAGTGATTGAGCGTCTGTGTGAGTTCAAAGGCAGGGTAATGATCCAGACAATGTTCCTTACCGGCACTCTGGACGGGCGTGACATGAATAATACAACGGATTTCTATGTTGGACCGTGGATAGATGCACTCAAGCGCATAAAGCCGTATAAGGTTTTCATTTATACTGTGGCACGTGAAACACCGGTCAGCACACTTGCAAAGGCATCGGCCGATGTGCTTGACGGTATAGCCAGCCGCTTGCGTGGACTTGGTTTTGAAACTGTAGTATCATACTGATAATTAAGACTTTCAATGAAAAAAATTGCCTTCGTACTGTCATTGTTTTCCATACTGGCAACAACTTCCTTTTCGCAGCTGTCTGTTCAAGCCAGATTGGACAGTATTGTTGGCAACTGCCTTCCGAAGGGAGTCGATGCTGCAATCATGGTATATGACCTGACGCTCCAGAAGCCAGTTTATGCTTTACGTGAAGATGTGATGTGCCGTCCGGCATCGGTTCAGAAGGTTGTAACATCCATAGTGGCTCTGAATGCTCTTGGAACCGATTTCAGCTTTGAAACTAAGGTGGATATGCGTGGTGAACTTAAGTCTGACGGTACTCTTGACGGTGACATATACCTGATAGGAGGACTTGACCCTGCTCTCACATCGGCGGAATTAAGACAAATGGCCTTTGATTTGAAAAAAGCGGGTATCAGGAAGATAAATGGGACTTTGTATGCCGACATCAGCATGATGGACAGCATATCATGGGGACCAGGCTGGAGCTGGGATGATGCGCCGTCAAGTTACCAGCCGTTCATTTCTCCGCTTATGGTCGATGCGGGATGTATGCGTGTGCAGGTTATTCCAACAGAAAAAGGTCATCGTTCCAATGTTCTTCTATTTCCATCGAACCATTTTGTGAAAATAGTAAATTATTCTGTCACAAACGATAATTCGGCAGGGCCATTGGAAATGGATTATGACTGGCTGGAGTCAGGAAATATTGTACGAATAAGCGGTAACGTTACGAAGCCGCAATCCCTGACATTCGGCGTTAGGTCTTCGCAAGACTTCGCATTCTCATTGTTCAGAGAATATCTGGACGAGGCGGGCATTTCGTTTTCAAAGTATGCATATGGTCAGTGCCCCCCTGTCTCAAGCACTCTGAGCGTGGTTTCTCACCCATTGACGCAGATATTGAAACAGGCTCTCAAGGAAAGTGACAACCTATATGCCGAGTGTATGTTCCTCCGAGCCTCACGTTTTTCTGCAGGAACCAAAACCGGTTTCAGCCAGGCAGCCAAATATACGCAGCAATTTGTGGACAGGAAGTTCGGATTTGACTCACATAGCCTTAATATTGTGGATGGCTCCGGTCTTTCGATGTATGATTTTATGACTCCGCGTTTTCTTGTCGATATGCTTTCACTTGTACAATCTGATGCGAAAATCTTTGACATATTTTTCAGCTCTCTTCCCGTAGCTGGCATGGATGGGACACTGAAGTCACGCATGTCTGACAAGTCGTCAATAGGAAAGGTATATGCAAAGACTGGTTCTGTAACCGGTGCCTGTACTTTGGCAGGCTATGTGCTGACCCGTAGCGGTCACATGCTTGCATTTGCCATAATGAACAGCGGAGCTGTCAAAATGGCGCCCAGCCGCAGGTTTCAGGATGCATTCTGTATAGCCCTCACTCATCTGTAATCTGGATTCCTTTAAAGCGTTTTAAAGGAATACCCTTGTTCTGTAAGCCAGTCTATGGCCTTGGGCAGCACAATCTTCAGATTGCGTTCACTTTTCAATGAGTCGTGGAAGACTATTATCGAACCGTTGCGTGTGTAGCGTTTGACGATACGCAATACTTTGGCAGGTTTTATCTTGGGATTATAATCGCGGGTAACGACATCGTAGAATACAATGTCGTATTCACCTTTCATGTACCGGTAGCTCCATCGGCGCATAATGCCATGCGGAGGGCGGAATAGACGTGTTTTGAACAGGGTATCGCATTTTTTCACATTATCTATGAAATCGGGGTTGCGCATGCTCATTGAGCGCACATGGTTGAATGTGTGGTTGCCAATGACATGACCGCGTTCAATTATCCGGTCAAGCAGTTCCGGGTATTTCTGAACATTGTGTCCTACCACGAAGAATGTGGCTTTTATACCCCTGCTGTCCAGAAAATCAAGAATCCATGGTGTTACATCGGGTATGGGACCATCGTCAAAAGTAAGATAAACCGAGCGGTCTTCCGGATTTTTCCGGAAGATGCCGTTCGGGTATATCCAACTCAATAACCAAGTAGGTCTCTCAAAGAACATAAAGTGTACTATTTTGTCCTGTAGTCCCTTGGATTGATTCCTGTCCTCTTTTGGAATTCTCTGCAGAGTACATCGAATTCTGTACTGATTGAATGACTTTTTTCATCGTCATACAGCCTGAAAGCCAGAGGATAAATGTATTTGTCAAGTATGAATACTGCATCAAGGAATTCATTGGCCGATGTGGCAAGCTTGCGGTTGTTCATACTCAAATACCAATTCATTTGGCTTGTATAGTTTTCGGCTATACTTGTCAGAATTTCAATTGTCTTTTGGGGCTTTCCTAACCTCAGATAGATTTCGGCAGTCTGCAAATCGACAATGTCATTTCTTGGCATAAGTTCGGTAGAAATGCCTTCATCGACTTTTTCCATTATTTGAAGGGCTTTTTCCTTCTGTCCTTCAGCTATGAGCTGTTCTGCAAGTTCGGCAAACAGCCTTCTGTGGGAAAGACACATTCTTGTGACTGTCTGGTCAATATAGACGTCAGGATTGTCAAGTCCTCCAAACTTGAATTCCATGAGGTTGCTGTACATCTTTTCGGAATCAACCGGATAGGTTCTGTCTGTCAGTTCTTTCCAGTTGAAAGGTGTTATGCGGTATGCCAGACCTTCAAGAACAAAGTATTTATCCAACCCGAGATAGCTGCTCTTGGGCACCGATGTGGCAAAGAACAGCGGCCTTTCCCAGTTTGCGTTTGCCAGCATGTCAAGTACCATCAGTTCGTTCTTGTACAGGTATGTCTTGCCCTTGAGTGAGATTATCATGCGGTCAGGCATATTTGCTTTGGTCTCCTCAATTGTAGCGCCTTTCAGGCACTCTGGAATCATCATACCGGAACGCAGTACGGCGTCTTTGTCAATCTTCAGCCATATGGTGTCCGATGGAATTATTCCGTTCTTCCTGACCCAGTAATCAAGCACATTATGCAGTTCAAGTGATTTGTCAACCACTTCGGGGCTGTTCTGCTTCAGAAGTGCCTTCTTTCCTGCCGGATCGATATATACGGCATCGTTTGTACCTGTTTCGTAATCAATGCGCTCAAATGAGATTGGCAGTGCCGGCGAGTCGTATGCAGGACGTTTCATCTGGTCTATATACCAATCGGTCATAAGGTAACTCAAATTGCAGCAGCGCGCATCGGTACGGTAACCCTCGGTTTCAAAATTGTACCAAAGCGGGAAAGTGTCATTATCACCGTTTGTGAATATGACTCCCGACTCCGGCAGCGATGTAAGATAGTTCTGTCCGAAATCGCGGCAGGCATATCGGCCACTGCGGTCATGGTCATCCCAGGTCTGTCCCACCATTTGAATTGGAACCAACAGACAGATAATGGTTGCCGCGATGGGTGAAACTTTTTCGCCCATTATTTTTCCAAACCACTCGGAAAGTGCTGCCACTCCCATGCCAATCCAAATGGCAAAGGCATAGAACGAACCTGCGTATGCGTAGTCACGTTCACGGGGTTGCAACGGTGTCTGGTTCAGGTACAGAACAATGGCAAGTCCTGTCATGAAGAACAAAGCCATCACTACTGCAAACTGGCGTGAGCCTTCCTTGCCTTTTCCAAGCTGCCAGAACAGTCCAAGCAATCCAAGCAGCAAAGGCAGGCAGTAGAACACGTTGCGCCCTTTGCCTTTAAGTGAATCCGGCATGATTTTCGAGTTTCCGCCAATTAGCAACCGGTCAATGAAGTTGATACCGGTTATCCAATTTCCGTTCTCTACTTCACCATAGCTGTTCTGCATGTCGTTCTGACGTCCTGCAAAATTCCACATGAAATAACGCCAGTACATGAAGTTTACCTGGTAACGGAAGAAGAACTTCAGGTTTTCACCCTGTGTCGGGATAACCAGTTTCTGGGTATTTCCACCGGCGTTATAGTTGACGGTGTGTCCCTTTATACCACCGCACCAGGCCTTATACTGACTTATGTGATCCGGATCGTTGCTGTACATGCGCGGGAACAGCATATTCTGGGCGTATATGTATTCCCGTTTCTCGTCCATTACATAGTAGCTGTCCTTTTCATTGGGTCCCGATTTCTCCTTACGGCCATAGGTCTTTCCTTTGGTCTTGAACTTCGGATAGCCGGTCTGATGGTCATAATCGATTTTTGAAGCGTATGTCTGTCCGTAGAACAGTGGGCGTGAACCATATTGTTCACGTGCCAGATAGTCACCGAGTGAGAAAATGTCTTCAGGAGAATTCTGGTCCATCGGCGGATTGGCTGTTGAACGCACAACTATGACCGCGTACGATGAATAGCCTATGACAATTGACATGACGCACAGCATAATGGTGTTCAAGATGCTTGCGCTGGGTTTTGACTTTTCGTCAACTGACCTGGAAAACAGGTAGAATGCACCTGCTGCAAGGACAATCAGACCGAAAACAATGCCTCCAGCCTTATGGCCGTAGAACGGAATGCCTGCCAAGGCTATCGTGAGCAGGAATGACAAGTACATGTTTGACTGGCGGTCACCTCGCTGTGTCTCATAGATACTCCATATCAGTACTCCAACCAGAAGGACAATATAGACAATTAGTCCTGTGTTGAATGGCAGACCGAGTCCGTTGACGAACAGCAGTTCGAACCAGCCTCCTACCTTGACGATACCGGGAACAATGCCGTACAATACTGCCGCTATGATGACACCCGAAAGGCAGAAGGCAATGATACCGCCCTTCCATGTGGGTTTTTCGGCTTTCTTGAAATAGTATACCAGTACAATTGCGGTAATGCAGAGCAGGTTCAGCAGATGTACGCCTACTGAAACGCCAATCAGATATGCAATCAGCACCAGCCAGCGTGCACTGTGTGGATTATCGCAGTCTTCTTCCCATTTCAGGATAAGCCAGAAAGTAACTGCTGTGCAGAACGATGAATATGCATAGACTTCACCCTCGACTGCGCTGAACCAGAATGTATCGCTCCACGTATATGCCAGTGCACCAACAATGCCGGAACCGAATATTGTGACCATCTGCCAGACTGTGGGCTGTCCGTTGCCTGCAATAAGTTTTCTGACAAGCATGGTTATGCTCCAGAACAGGAACAGGATACACAGCGCACTCAGCAGTGCGCTCATGGTGTTGACCATCATGGCGACTTTACCCGGGTCGTCGGTCAGCTGTGAGAACAGGTTTGCCGTGAGCATGAAGATAGGTGCCCCAGGCGGGTGACCGACTTCAAGTTTGTAGCCTGTTGTTATGAACTCAGGACAGTCCCAGAAGCTGGCAGTCGGTTCGATGGTCGAGCAGTATGTAAAGGCTGCAACCAGAAAAACCAACCAGCCGATAATGGTGTTCAGTCTTTTGTACGTCATGATTATAGGTTAGTTATTGTATTTTCAGTCTATTGAAACCGTTCAAAGGTCCTGGCCGATGTCGCGGCGGTTGTATTTGCCCTGGAACTTTATCAGTTCTGCACTCTTGAATGACTGCTCAAGAGCCTGAACTTTGTCCTTGCCGTATGAACTTACTGCAATTACACGGCCTCCTGCTGTAACTACGTTACCGTCATTGTCAAAGGCTGTTCCGGCATGGAATACAATGCTGTCCCTTACCTGGTCAATGCCGCTTATTCTGAATCCTTTTTCGTAATGTTCGGGGTAGCCTCCGGAAACCAGCATCACGCAAACGGCTGAACGTTGGTCTTCTTCAACCTGCATTTCGTCAAGTTTGCCTGCGGCAACGCCATTGAACAGTTCAACAAGGTCTGTCTTGAGACGCAGCATTACCGTTTCAGTTTCAGGGTCACCCATGCGGCAGTTGTATTCAATGACCTTGGGCTGACCGTCGACATTGATCAGACCGAAGAATATGAAGCCCTTGTAAATAAGCCCTTCTTCGGCGAGTCCTTCGACGGTAGGGCGTACAATCTGTTCTTCAACCTTCTTCATCCATGCTTTGTCGGCAAACGGTACAGGTGATACGGAACCCATACCTCCGGTGTTCAGTCCGGTATCATGTTCGCCGATACGCTTGTAATCCTTGGCGACGGGCAGTATCTTGTAGTTCCTGCCGTCGGTCAGTGCGAATACAGAACATTCAATGCCGCTCATGAATTCTTCAATGACAACCTGGGCTGATGCAACACCGAACATACCGCCCAGCATTTCTTTGAGTTCCTTGCGTGCCTCTTCCAGAGTGGGGAGAATGAGCACACCCTTGCCGGCACACAGTCCATCGGCCTTCAGCACATACGGTGCCTTGAGAGTTTCAAGGAACTTAAGTCCCTCATCGAGCGATTCACCGGTAAAAGTGCGGTATGCAGCGGTTGGAATACCATGGCGAATCATGAACTGCTTGGCAAACTCCTTGCTGCCTTCAAGCTGTGCGGCAGCCTTTGAGGGGCCGATGACCGGAATGCCGGCCAATTGGACATCGTTGCTGAAATAATCCCAGATGCCCTTTACCAATGGGTCTTCAGGACCTACGACCACCATATTGATGTCATTTTCAAGCACGAATGTCTTGATGGCGTCAAAATCGGTAGCCTTGATGTTGACGTTCTGGCCAACGTTTGCTGTGCCGGCATTGCCGGGGGCAATGAACAACTTGTCCAAAAGTGGACTCTGCGCTATCTTCCAGGCCAGAGCATGCTCACGGCCTCCGCTTCCAAGTAACAATATCTTCATGATTCTATCTTTGTCTTCCCATTAGTCTCTTTTTTTGAATGAGCTTCCCTTTTTAGGACCTCTTGAACTGCCCGAGAAGGGCTTGCGATTACCGCTCTTTCCTGCGAACGGCTTATGCGGGCCATGTTCACTGTCCCCGCGTTTTCCACCGAATGGCTTGCGGCTTTCCCCGCTTTGTGAACCGAACGGTTTGCGTTCGCTGTTACGGCTGAACGGTTTGCGTTCATCGCGTTCTCTATCCCAGCGTTTTCCGTCGAACGGCTTGCGGCTTTTCCCGCTCCGGTTTCCGAACGGCACGTGATTCTCTCCGTTGTGTGAACTGAACGGTTTACCGTTGCGGTTGAATGGCTTGCGTTCAACGTGTTCGCTGCGTTCGCTGCCGTTTACCAGAACTCCGTCTTCAACTTTCTGGAGACGTTCCTTTTCGCGTGCCTTATGGCGCAGTGTCTGGCTGCGGCGGCTTACAGGTTCGGTCTTGTCGAGGAACGAACCTTTGCCACGGAAGTCATTGTAACGGCCGTCAAAAATCTCATATTTTCTGAGTTCGCAGGGCAATTGTCCGTTGAACAGGGGGATTTTGGCGCTGGGCTTGAGACCTATCTTGTCAAAGCACTCAAAGTGGTAGCTTATAATCCATGCCTGTCCGCCTTTGAAGGCGTGTTTCAGGCGCTCGCCTATCATGGCGTACAGCTCCAGCAGATGTTCATCATTCAGACGTTCACCGTAAGGAGGGTTTGTAATCATGACGGCAGGTTCTGAAATGGCTTCAAAGTCCTTGAAATCGGCCACGTCAAATTTTATGTAGTCCTGCAATCCGGCAGCCTTGGCATTGGCTTTGGCAATGTTTATGGCTTTCGGATCCTTGTCGCGTGCTATTATGCTATGTTCGAAAGGACGCTCCTGACTGTCGTCATTGTATATGGCTTCAAACAAGTCGCGGTCAAAGTCCTTCCATTTTTCAAATGCATAACTGGTGCGGAACAGTCCGGGAGCCATGTTCAAGGCAATAAGAGCGGCTTCAATGGCAATTGTGCCACTGCCGCACATGGGATCAACGAAATCGCATTTGCCATCCCAACCTGACATGAGCACCATACCGGCGGCCAGCACTTCATTGATAGGTGCTTCGGTGGCAGCCATCTTGTAACCGCGCTTGTGCAGGCTTTCGCCGCTGCTGTCAAGTGACAGCGAGCAGTCATCGTGCGAAATATGTATGTGGAATGTAAGGTCAGGGTTGGCTACGCTCACGTTAGGGCGTTTGCCGTATTTGTCGCGGAACCAGTCGGCAATGGCATCCTTTACCCTGTATGCCACGAACTTTGAGTGGCGGAAATCTTCGCTGTTTACTACTGCATCGACAGCAAAACTGTCGGAAAGGTCCATGTATTTGTCCCACTCCACTTTTTTGCAGATTTCATACACCTGGTCGGCATCGTCGGCCTTGAAATGGAGAAAGGGTTTGAGAATGCGCAAAGCGGTGCGCAGATTGAAGTTGGCCTTGTACATCAGAGCCTTGTCGCCCTTGAATGATACCATTCGGTTGCCTATGCAGATATTGTTGGCGCCCAGATTGGTCAGCTCCTTTGCAAGAATCTCTTCCAGCCCCTGGAAGGTCTTGGCTATCATTTCAAATTCGGTCATCAGTTTATTTGATGAAATAATGCACAAAGATACTACAAAAATTTGTCATAAATTTGTGGAACTCACTGCAAATAAGATTCAAAAATCATGAAAATAAGTAATGGCATCATAGAGGCAATCATCAGTGAAGATGGAGCAGAACTTACAAGTTTGAAACGCGCAGGTTCTCCGATGGAGTATATCTGGCAGGCCGATGCAGCTTTCTGGGGCCGTCATGCGCCTATGCTTTTCCCCATTGTGGGCAAGGTATGGGACGGTAAATTCAAGGTGGACGGCAAAAGTTACCGTATGTCGCAACATGGGTTTGCCCGTGACAGCCGTTTTGCTGTGCTTTGTGCTCAGGGCGACAGCGTAACGCTGACACTTGAATCGGATAGCGGAACATTGGAGAAATACCCATTCCCATTCCGTATTGAGGCCAAATACCGTACCGTTGACAACTGTCTTGAAGTAACATGGCAGGTCAGGAACACCGGTCAGAATGAAATGTATTTCCAGATTGGAGCCCATCCCGGTTTCAACCTGCCCGATTACAGTTCGGCCGATTATATAAACGGTTTTTTCCGTCTGCTGTCCAATGGTGAACCTGTTTACGGACTTATTGTCGGCAAACTTGCCGAAGGTGGTTACCGCAGTGACGATGCCGGTCAGATATCACTTGACAGCGATGCGCTACTGCCAATTACGCCTAATCTGTTCGCTGACGATGCGCTTGTGCTTGAGGAATATCAGACCGACTGCGTTGAACTGTACGACAAATACGGGAACTGGCTGTTAAGCCTTGAATGCCGATGCGCTCCTGTCTGGGGCCTATGGTCACCACCCCGCAAAAATGCTCCTTTCGTATGCATCGAACCCTGGCAGGGCCGGTGTGACGCAGCCGGCTACGATGGCGAAATAAGCGGGCGCGATTATATCCAGCGCCTTTCAGCCGGCAAATTCTACAGTTTCAGCTACCGCATTGCGTTATAAGAGACTGTTTCAAAACAGCTTCCAAATAGGGTTTTTCCTTGAACAATTAGGATATTTCCCTTGTGTGGGGAATTTTCTGCTGCAATCTTTGTTCCATCAAAAATTCAAAACTATGAAAACAGAAGTTATTGCAGCAGTCATGGCGTTCATGGCATTCGGGCTGGTATCGTGTGACGATTCCCGTACGCTTCGCAGCGACGTAGCCGAAGAGGTAAGAATGTACAGCGGTGAATTTTCCGTTAACCATTGGACCAAAGTATCGGAAAGAGATGGTACTAACCAGTATTACAAACACGATATAAACTGCCACGAAATAGATTACGATGTGCTTCGTGGCGGACAGATAAACTGTTATCTTTATACCGGTACCGATTCACAGGTGCCCCTGCCTTGCGTCCGTCACTACGAAAACGGTAATGGTGACCGGTGGACCCGCACAATTGACTGCGAATACTGGCACGGCGGCCTTACCATTTTCGTTACCGACAGCGATTTTGCGGGCAGTGTTCCAGAACCGATGTCATTCCGTGTAATGGTCTCCTGGTAAGGAGAGATTGCCGCGGCAGAATGCAGGAATGTATTCAAGGCTGACCGGAACGGTAATGTACATACCGCGTTTGCGGGTGTCATAGCTTTTTCCTGTCATCATGTCCTGCCATGGCGTATCTGACTTTGGCAGATAAACCTTCCATTCGCTTATGCCTGGTTCGGTAATCGGGCAGACTAGAATTGAAGGGCCGAACATGAATTGCGTCTGCTGTTTCAGTGCCTCCTCATCGTCGGGATAATCAAAGACAAGCGGGCGTACCATGGTCCTGTTTTCGTTGACAACCTGTTTCGCGCTTTCAAGAATGTAGGGCATAAGCTTATAGCGGAGCTTTATCTGGTTCACAAATATGCGCTTTACGTCTTCGGGATAGCGCCATGGCTCGGTCTGGCTCATGTATCCGTGCACTCTCATGAACGGCAGGAATACCGATGTCTGAATCCAGCGCAACATGCGCTCCTGATAGTCGGTATCCTGATACTGGTTGCCCGGACGGAAGAATCCGCCTGCATCAAAGGTCCACCAAGGTTGTCCTGTGGCCATGAGCGAGAGTCCGCCGGCAATCTGACGTTTCAGCGTTTCCCAGTCGTTGCCGACATCGCCTGACCAGTTAATGGCGCCGTAACGCTGAATCCCGGTGAATCCGCTTCGTGTCAGAATCATGGGATCCCGGCCCGGCTGATCCTGCTTCAGGCCATTGAATACGGTATTGTTGACGAAGTTGGGATAAGCGTTACGGTAAAAATCACCCGGAATCATGCCGCCTTTCACCGGGTCAGTGACCATGCGTCCGGCAAGGTCGTCGTTTTCCGGCTCGGTGGCATCCTGCCACCATGCGTCAATGCCTGTCGGCAGCAGTCTTGCACTGAATTCCTGCCAGTATTTGTTTGCGGCATCGGGGTTGAAGAAGTCAATCCAGTCGGTACCGTCAATGTAGTAACCCTTCGCAGACATTTCCTTACCTACCAGGCAGTTCCTGTCAATTTTTGACCAGACGGATAGCATGAGCTTAATGTCCATGGCGTGCAGGCTGTCCGTCATGGCTTTCGGGTCGGGATACTTGTCCTCGTCAAACTGCATGGCGTTCCATCCGTACTTGCCCCACCACTGCCAGTCCTGCACAATCACGTCAACGGGGATGCTGTCGGTGCGGAAACGTGTGGCGTTTTCAAGCAGTTCGGCCTGGCTGTCATAGCGCTCGCGGCAGTGAATGTAGCCGAATGCCCACTCAGGCATAGGCGGAACGTGTCCTGTCAGGTCACGGAAGTCCGATATTATTTCGTCGGGAGTGCCCAGAAATACCGTGTAATCCAGCGCTGTGGCCACCGGGCTTGAAAATACCGTCTCATCTGTAACCTTACGTACTCCGACTGTCGGCCTGTCTCCGCGCGAACCGCTCACTCTGACCGTATGCCTGCCTTTTGACAGCGTTATTATGGCCGATGTTGTAGGCGGTAGCCATGTGTTTGTGAAGTTGAAGACGGTATCTGCGTCAATCATCATGAAATACTTGCGTGCCATGGCCTGACCGACGTCAAGCAGAATGGAATACTGTCCGTCTTCGTCTATCTCGATCTCTCCATTGAAATCGTTGAAAGAACGCCGTTCGCGCACATTTCCCAAAGTTCCGGTAGCATTCACCGTGACTGTCTGCCCGTTCTCGCCGCCCTGTGTCAGTTCGACCGTAAAGTCGCTGGGGTTGTAGTCGGTCAGGCCGCAGTTGTTCCACAGAATGCCGTACCCCTTGTTCGATATGATCATGGGTATGGAAATCTGGGTGTTGACCTGGGTCAGGCGCCTGGTCAGTCCGCGGTTGTTCAGATAACCGTCCTGGAACTGCCCCAGACCTGTAATGAACTCGTCCTCATAAGTCCTGAAGCCTTGTCTGACAGAAACCGAATTGAATTCGCCGGTCTTGCCGGCCGTTATGCTGCGGCTGTCGGGAACTTCTTCCAGTATGACATTGTCTTTTTTGTCGACAAATGTCATTTGTCCGCTTATGCCGTCAATCAGGACACGGCCTTTTCCGTTTTTCGTACCCATTTCATACCGGCCGGTCCGTTTAAGTCCTATGTATCCGTCATAAAATGTGATATCCGGCCTTTCCACTTTTTCAGTGTATATCAGTTCCTTGAGTTCAGGCAGCTCCATGCCCTTTGGAACGCACCGTATGCGGAAGACGTTGTCAGTGAGCGGTGTCACGGTTACCACTCCCTGTACGGTTTCAAACTCTACGGTACCATCACTGTATCCCATATATTTAGGATAGTTGTTCCTGGCACATGAAATGCTGCACAGGCATATTGCCGTTGCGGCCAGTGCTGTTCCAATAGTTCTCATGTGGTAAAATGTTATCATTCGGTGCAAAGATATGAAATAACTGTCCAGATATACAAGATTGAAGGCTGGTCGGAAGACCAGCCTTCAATCCAATAATCAAAAATCCAATTTCAAATGCCGGTCTTAACCTGACCGGAAGGTCCCCTATTTATAATTTTCTTTTCAATTCTTTCCCGTGGCTGCTTATTCGGCCACGTCTGTAAATATGATTCAGAAATCTTTGACAAGTTAAGTCTATAGGTTAAACATTTGGCTTTAATTAACATTTACAATATGTAAGCGGATGTTGGATACTCTATATAATTACTTGATATATAGGTTTAAAACGAAAGGCCAATCTCACGACTGGCCTTCGCACACAATAATCAAAATATCCAATATGAAAACTTACTTTGCTATCCTTCTATAAATGTAATCAAGTGAGATGCTGTTCATGGCAGCTTCGTTCTGCTCGGTAACCAGAATGTTGCTGAACAGTTCGTAATAGAAATTCTTGATGTCTTCTATGCTGCTTTCCTTCGTGTCGTTGTTCATGTCCTGTGCGCAGATGCATTCAATCTGCTTGAGCATTCTCTGATACATTGTGATAAAGCTCTGTGCATCTTCTTCGTTAAGCTGGCTGACGATTGTTTCAATGCCTGTAGTCTCTACCTGCGGTTCCTCTGACTCGAAGTTCTGTGCGTTTACGTTAGCTACTGCGAAAACTGCTACCAATGCTGCTGCGATAATGTTCTTTTTCATAATTCTTATTTTTTTGTTTGTTATTCCGTTTTGTCGCCGCTCTCATTGCGGTGTTCGCAAATATGATGCAAAAACCGGCTAAATGTTAAGCTGGAAAGTTAATCATTTGGCATAAATTAACATAACGTTTAACGCATATCATTTTGAAAACGCCATATAACGAACTGTAACATAATGATATAACATGAATACATATGATCGATATGTGAAAAATATAATTGCCAATATAGTAAGTAAATCCCTGCCCAAAGGAGGCTACCCGTAGAAAACGTAAAAACCGGCTGAAGAATTTGGAAATGCTGGCTTACGGACATAAATTTGCATTGCACAGACATACGGACAATCTGCATAATGATATTGAATATAACACCATGGAAACGAATCTTCAAACTGAGCTGGCACGGAGCTACATAAATGAGACCGACGTGTCGGTTTTCCTGACCGGCAAGGCCGGAACCGGAAAGACCACATTTCTGAAAAGCATAGTTGAAACCACTTCAAAGCGCTGCGTAGTGCTTGCTCCGACTGGTGTCGCTGCGGTCAACGCAGGCGGCCAGACCATACATTCATTCTTCCAGCTGCCTCTTTGTCCGTATCTTCCTGACTGCAGGGAACTGGTCACCGAATACCAGATGCCGGAATCGCATCGTCAGCTCAGGAAAGAACGCGTAAAAATAATAAGGACACTGGACCTTCTGATAATTGACGAGATATCAATGGTCCGGGCCGACCTTCTTGATGCGGTTGACAGCACTCTGCGCCGGTACCGCCGTTCCAGCCTTCCGTTCGGTGGAGTACAGCTGCTCATGATAGGCGATGTCCAGCAACTGCCGCCGGTAGTGAAGGAATCGGAGCGTCCCTATCTTGAACAGGTTTATCCGTCGGCCTTTTTCTTCAGTGCCAAGGTAATGCAGCGTCTGAAGTATGTGACCATACAGCTTACCCATGTGTTCCGCCAGTCCGATGTCCAGTTCCTGGATATCCTGAATGGAATCCGTGACGGGAACATAACGGAGGCCATGCTTGACCGGCTGAACAGCCGTGTCGATCCGTTGTTCCGTCCCGAAAAGCGCAAAGGGGAGCAGTGGATACGGCTTACTACGCACAATATGCAGGCCGATGCGGAAAACCTGCGTAATCTGGAACGCCTGAAAGGACGCATCGAGTACTATGATTGCGACATTGAGGGCAACTTCCCGCAGTCGGCCTATCCTGCCGATGAGAGCCTGGGCCTGAAAGTCGGCGCACAGGTCATGTTCGTGCGCAACGACAGCCGTGGCGGCCAGTACTACAACGGCAAGATAGGCATTGTAGAGGAACTTGACGATGACCATGTCATGGTCAGGGACCGGGACGGCAGCCTGATAGCCGTGGAACGCGAAACTTGGGAAAATACCCGCTATGAGCTGGACAGCGGAAGCGGCGAGATCCGTGCCGTTACAGACGGTAAGTTCACCCAGTTTCCGCTCCGTCTGGCGTGGGCCGTCACGGTGCACAAAAGCCAGGGACTCACGTTTGACCATGTAGTCATAGATGTGGCCCAGGCCTTCACCTACGGACAGGTCTATGTGGCATTGTCCCGTTGCCGCACGCTTGACGGCATAGTCCTGATATCTCCGATAAGAAGCTCCAGCCTTTTTGCCATGGGCCGCTCCATGAGCGATTTCTGCCATTCGTTTCCTGATGAGGAAACCGTTCAGAAAAGCCTGGGCCCATGCCAGACCGGCTACTACTATGATTCCCTTATGGGCCTGTTTGACTTTTCCGCCCTGGTACGCCTGTACGGATGGACATACGGAATATTCTCCAAACATCTCAAGAATCTGTATCCGGCCCAGAAGGATGAACTGCTTGAACTGTTTGACAGGAGCAACGCACTTGAAGACGTTGCCTCAAAGTTCCGCCGCCAGCTGCAGCACATACAGCAGCTTACCTGTGGAGACGTATCGGCCCCCCAGCTAAGGGAGCGCACCGACAGTGCGGTGGGCTATTTCCTGCCCCAGCTTCAGGACATGGCCGCCAGTACGGCGAACATCGTCTCGGTCGATACCGACAACAGGGAGGTACGCAAGGAACTGTCAGAAGCATCGGCTGAACTTCTTATGGAACTTGGAAAAACAGTCCGGTGCATGATTGCCGTGCAGAAGGACGGATTCAGCATAGATGCCTATAACCGCATACGCACTGACGCAATTCTGAACAGTGGCTCTGACGCTCAGACTCCGGGTCGCAGGAAAGAGAAAACCTCAAAAAATGCGTCGGAGACAGATGCCGGTATGCGCTCAAAGTCATCAGTCAGTGAAATCTATCAGGGTATCAGTCACCCGGAACTCATCCCGCCGCTTGTGGCATGGCGCCGCGAAAAGTACATCGATCTTGGAGTGCCTGCCTATGTGGTGCTTTCGCAGAAGACCCTTCTGGGAATAGCCGATGCCTGTCCAGAAACGAAGTCGGAACTGCTGGCAGTAAACGGATTCGGCAAAGTCAAATGGTCGCTGTACGGTCAGGAAATCCTTGACCTTGTAGCCCGCAGCAGAAAATGATCATTTGTCCCATTCGAGAATGGTAATGTTCATTCCGAAAAGGTAGTTGTAGCTTATCCGGTCTGACAGCCTGTTGACAATGTGAAGGCGGGTGTCGCGTTCAGACGGGACATAATCGGACTGGCGTATGCGCTCCTCCAGGTACGAATCGTATTCCAGAGGATTGTCAGGGGTTCCGTTATCCTTTATAATCAGCCGGAAACTGTTGTCTGTTTCAATGAATGACAGGTCAAAATATTTTATATTGCTGC
Source organism: Bacteroidaceae bacterium (assembly GCA_045640885.1). GTDB lineage: Bacteria > Bacteroidota > Bacteroidia > Bacteroidales > Bacteroidaceae > Colenecus. Next base: position 48,833 of record JAZUFX010000050.1, read on the forward strand.
GCAGTCTCTTCTCTCCGATGCTGTTGCACAATTCAACGCAGCAGTATTTTATGTGTTCAATAATCTGTTTGGGCAGCTGGCATACATCGGTAAAGACTTCCAGATCATGAAGCATGCTGTCCATTCTTGCAAGTTCGAAATCCATGCTGTAGTCAAAGCGTACATGAACGGGAATGGTGTCAAGCATGGTAAAGCGTGTGAATCCTCTGTTTCTGCGGTGGAAACCATATGCGTAAACCAGTGCGGCAATAACCATTGGAATACTGCCGGTAACGAATCCAAGCCACAGTTTCCGCGCTGATACGGCCGACCAGGCGAGCATGCTCAATGCCGTAAGTATACCGATGCCGAATATGAAGAATACTTTGCTGCCGACGTGTCCCATCAGCTGCATTACTACGGTTGAATAGACAGCAAGGAAGGCAAAGCACAGATAGAATACTCCAAAGCAGGTGAACGGCATTCTGCAGGTGGCTGCCATTTCGGGTGTATTCATTCCAAAACAGGACAGTATCAGTCCCGGACAGAATATCATTGCCAGCATGAGAATGCTGAAGGAAATTGTGACAATTTTCAGGCATCGGTCCATGATAAACAAAATTCCGTCAATGTCATGTTCTCCCTGCATGCGTGTAATATGGGAGATGCCTGCAATGCTTATGCCGACAACCAGTCCGAATGTGACCGATTCAAGCTGAATGCAAAGTCCGAATTGCGACAGAGCCACTTCGCCCAGTGAGTGGGAAACAAGGGTATTGCAGAACAGTACAAACAGATTGATTACAATATAGAAAATGTTGAATCCGAAACCCTGTTTGAGGTTCTGCCCGAGAATCTCTCCCCAGCCTGAGCCGAATGACTCCCAAACGAACCGATAGGTGCTTTTTCCTTTAAGGAAATGCGGAACGTACAGTGCCAGATTGGTAATGCCCGATATGACCGTTGACCAGGCGGCACCGGCAATTCCCCAGTGAAGGACGGCAATGAAGACAATGTCCAGAACAACATTGACCGAGTTGGCAATGATTACACTTCTTGTTACAAGTTCCGGATGTCCTTCAACCGAAATGAAATTGCTCAGTGTGGTGTTGAAAGGCACAAACAGAAAATATAAAAGGCAGATACCCAAATAAATTCTGACATTATCCGAACTGTTTTCTCCAGGGCACAAGAAGTGGCTTATTCCATTGAGATTGCTTGAAATAGCCAGTATGGCAATCAGCGCAACAAGTACTGCCGATGCCATAGAAACTGTAAAAATCCTGTTGGCCTGCTTCCTGTTTCCGCAAGCAAGCTGCCGGGCTGCCAGAACGCTGCCGCCCATATTGCATATCAGGGTGAGCACACTTACCGCATTGACCAGCGGCATTACCGTGTTGATGGCATTGAATGCATCGGACCCCAGCAGATTGCCGGTGCAAAGTCCGTCAACCAGTGTGGTTATGAGCGGTGCAATGGCTGTCAGTGTCGTTGAAATCAGAGTTGTGCGGTAGCTGAACCCCAACAGACTGTAGTTCTTTCCGTTTTGACTGTCCAGATTCTTCATACTTATCAGGATCGTTCGGTCATTACATGTCCAAAGGTAGTGGATAATAAGAAAAAATGAACTATCTTTGCACCGACAATGTGGAAAGATTTGGATGCGGACAGTCTCTGACTCCATGCACCGACAGCTTGCAACCACGGAAAAAAATGCTAAAAGTCAACATTTTCCGGACTCCTGTCAGGGGTTGTACCGTTTTTGTTTTTCCCATTGTCGTTCAGTTTGACAGTGGGAATTATTGTTTTTATAACGTATGTCATATTTATTCACATCCGAATCGGTGTCTGAAGGACACCCTGACAAAGTGGCCGATCAGATATCGGACGCAGTCGTAGACGAAATGCTTGCCTTTGACCCCAGTTCAAAGGTGGCTTGTGAAACTCTTGTAACCACCGGACAGGTTGTAATGGCCGGTGAAATAACATCCGGTTCCTGCATAGACTTTCAGGAAACTGCACGCAGTGTGATACGCCGGATAGGCTACAACAAATCGGAGTACAAGTTCGATGCCGACAGTTGCGGCATCTTCAGCGCCATACACGAGCAGAGCCCCGACATAAGCCGTGGCGTGAACCGTGAGGACCCTATGGACCAGGGTGCCGGCGACCAGGGCATGATGTTCGGCTACGCAACCAACGAAACCGAAAGCTACATGCCGGTGTCGCTGTTCGTTGCGCACAAGATACTAAAGGTCCTGGCTGAAATCCGCCGGGAAGGTAAGGAAATGACATATCTGCGGCCCGATTCAAAGAGTCAGGTTACGGTTCAGTACAGCGATGACGGCCGTCCCGAACGCATTGACACCATAGTCGTTTCTACCCAGCATGATGATTTCATCAAGCCGGAGAATGACAGTAAAGAAGCTCAGCTGAAGGCCGATGCAGCCATGCTGGCCAAAATCCGTGAAGACGTGACCGGCATTCTGATTCCCCGTGTCGTTGCCCGCATAGGCCGTGAAGAAGTCAAGGCGCTGTTTGACGGCGACATCAAATACTTTGTCAATCCTACCGGCAAGTTCGTGATTGGCGGACCTCATGGAGACACCGGTCTGACCGGCCGCAAGATCATTGTCGATACCTACGGAGGCAAGGGAGCCCACGGCGGCGGCGCATTCAGCGGCAAGGATCCCTCAAAGGTTGACCGCAGTGCGGCATACGCGGCACGTCACATTGCCAAGAACCTTGTTGCGGCCGGTGTCAGCGACGAGATTCTTGTCGAGATATCATACGCAATCGGTGTGGCAAAGCCAATCAGCGTCTGGGTCAACACATACGGCAAGAGCCATGTGAACATGACTGACGGTGAGATTGCGGCAAAAGTCGGTCAGATTTTTGACCTTCGTCCAAAGGCAATAGAACAGCGTCTCAAGCTGCGCAACCCCATATACAGCGAAACGGCCAGTTACGGTCATATGGGCCGTCGCCCCAAGGAAGTTGAAAAGACTTTCCGCAACAGCCGCGGCGAAGTCAAGACCATGAAGGTAGAACTCTTTACATGGGAAAAGCTTGACTATGTCGATAAGGTAAAGCAGGCTTTCGGTCTCTGATACAGGACAGGATACCGCTAATCACAGGGAAGCGTGACAGCGGCTGCGACATCGAGTGCAGTTTCGCTGTCACGCACTTTTTTCAGTATTTCCAGACCGAAGTCAATGGCGTGGCCGGGCCCGCGTCCGGTTATTATTCTGCCGCAGGTAACCGCCGGTCTTTTCACAAAGACGGCACCCATTGACAGCAACAGATCCTGGCATCCGTCAAAACAGGTAAATGTGGCACTTTCAATCCCTTTCAGTTGGCTCAGCACGAATTTCGGTGCGGCACAGATGGCTGCCACGCTTCCGCCCTGGCCGTAATGTCTGTTCATAAGTCCAATCAGTTTACTGCATGCTCCAAGATTTCTTGAACCCGGCATTCCGCCAGGAAATATCAGAATATCTTGTGCCGAGCAGTTTATCTCTGTTTCTGTTTCCAGCAGTTCAGTCAGTGTCATATCGGTCATGACGGTTAATGCACGTGCCGATACGACAGCTGTGCTGTCCGTTATGCTGACGGTTTTCACATCAACGTTACCGCGTTTCAGAATGTCTCTTGTTGCAAGAGCTTCAATGTCCTCGAAGCCATCGGCAAAAAAAATATATACGCCTTTCATACCAGAATATGTGTTCTATGGAATTCAAAATTATGCAAAGCATTTAAAAAAATATACTTTTTGAGTTCGAAATGAATACCTTTGTATGGAAAATGTGCTGACTATGCTGTGGGGATTAACTTGGCAGGCTTGGTATACAATCATTTTGGTTGTGTCTCTGTTTCTGGTTCTGTTGTTTACAAAAATCAGAACCGATATGGTCTTTCTGTGCACGATGGTCTTGTTCTTCATACCCGGTGTACTGGACATTTCACAGGCTTTTGGCGGATTTGATTCGGAATCGGTTCTTGTCGTAGCCGCTTTATTCTGCGTCATTGCCGGACTGGACAATACCGGCGTGCTGAACTGGATAGTCAAATATCTGTTGGGCAAGCCAAAATCCCATAGCGGGGCTCTTGTGCGTATTATGGCTCCGGTTGCCTTTCTCAGTTCATTCCTCAGCAACACCACTGTCGTTGCCCTGTTTGTAGGCATAGTGAAGAAATGGTCGAAAAAGTTGGGCATTTCACCTTCAAAACTGCTCATACCGTTGAGTTATGCCGCCGGTATGGGAGGTATATGCACCCTTATAGGTACACCGCCCAACCTGCTCATCTCCGGTATGCTTGAAAAGGAGACCGGTATACAGTTAGGCGTTTTTGCACCGTTCTTATGCGGAATATTCTGTCTGTTTGTGGGTATTGTCAGCATGCTGCTCATGCGCAATCTGCTGCCGGACAGGAAAACGCCTCTCGATTCCGCCTCAGACGCAGACTTTTCAACGGAATTGAAAGTACCATCGAACAACATATATATAGGCCGCGGCATAGGTGATGCATGCAATGAAGCGGGAATCAAGTTTGATAGCGGCAAGTTTGTTGCCATACGCCGTTTTGACGGATTTATTGTCTCGCCGGTTGATGCCGAAGAACCCATTATGGGCGGAGACCATATTCTGGTTGACGGGACTGCCGGAGAGCTGAAAATGGCAGCCCAAAGGCTTGGCTTGGAGAATGAATATCTTGAGACAGCGGTTGAGCAGGAAGGTATAAACCGATACAGTTGGAAGACATTGGTGTCATCCTTGATTTTTATTCTGGCAATTGTTATGGCGGCGCTTAAGGTAATTCCACTTATCGTTGCATGTATGGCAGCTGCGGTACTTATGATGGTATTCGGATGCTGTACACCGACTCAGGCATACAGGAAAATCGATTTTGGAATCATCATTGTATTTGCAAGCAGTATTGCCATAGGTGTGGCAATCAAGCAGACCGGACTGGCACAGATGATGGCAGACGGACTTCTGGGGCTATGCGGTACGAATCCGTATGTCCTGCTTGCAGTTATCTGTCTGGTAGCCACTTTCATTACAGAATTCATCTCGAATACTGCCGCAGGTGCCATTTTCTTTCCCATTGCACTATCGGCAGCCCAATCAATAGGTGCCAATCCAGTAACATTCTGCATTGCCTTGATGATATCGGTTTCATCGAGTTTTGCAACACCTATCGGTTCGCCGACCCACATGCTTGTATATACGCCCGGAGGTTATAAATTCAGCGATTTTTTACGTTTGGGCCTGCCCATGAACCTTATTATCCTGACAGCAAACATTATCATCACACCATTGGTATATCCTTTTTAACTTGTGTCTGTCAGGTAACTACAATAAGTAAAGGGATTCTTTATAATCTGCATTATGAGAAAGGTTTTTCTATTTGCATTATTCGCAATACTCGGAGGTATTGCCGGAAACGGAACAAATGCAAAGCCGGCCGATGTGCTTGTAGCCGGTCAGACAATCACGTATTCGCTTTCATTGGGACCGATAAAGGCCGGTACGGCAAAACTGGTGACCACCGCTGTAAAATACAAGGGTGAGCAGGCCTATAAGATTGAACTGCTGGCCATGACAGGAAAGGCAGCGAGCAAAATCTTTTCAATGAACGATACTCTCCGCAGTATTGTACTTCCAGATTTGACTCCAAGAGCTTTCTGGAAACACAGTCAGGAGGCCGATTATGAATCGGTCGAAAATGTCAGTTTTGAAAATGGTACTGTCAGACTGGAAAAATTGCGTAAAGGCGAACTCCGCACAAACACCGTGCAGTGCAGTGACCCCGTCTATGACATGGTCAGTCTGGTAATGGTGGCACGCAGTCTTGATTTTTCGCGGTTGAAACAGGGTCAGCGCTTTGAATTCAAGGTAGCCAGCGGCCTTTCGGTATCGACTGAATATCTTGAATACCAAGGCCGTGACAAACTCAAGGCTGGAGGCAGGCAGAATGATTGCCTCAAGTTCGCACTTATCGAACCGAAGGTTGAAAAAGGTAAAACCAAAGAAACAGAATTGATGGTAATCTACATCAAGCCCGATGCGGGCCATCTTCCCATAGGCATTGATTTCAACCTGAAATTCGGAACAGCCAAGGCGCGGCTGCTCTGAATTCCTGTCAAATAATCAGCAGACCTGACTGCCCGGCTTGACCGGTTTCTGGACTGTGGTGACAGCCAGCGTGCCGTCGGCGTCGAGGGCGCTCAGAATCATGCCCTGGCTTTCAATGCCGCGAATCTTGCGCGGAGCCAGGTTCGCAATGAAGCATACCTGTTTGCCAACAAGTTCTTCGGGCTTGTACCACTGTGCAATGCCCGACAGTATGGTGCGGCCGCCCAGCCCGTCATCAATCTTGAACTGCAGCAACTTGTCGGCCTTGGGCACCTTGGCGCATTCAAGGACAGTGCCTACGCGTATGTCCAGCTTCTCGAATTCGGGGAATTCGATATTTGCCTTTATGGGTTCGGCCGGCTTTTCGGCGGCTGCCTTCTTCTCGTTCTCCTCCTTGGTCTTCAGGAGCTTCTGAATCTGCGCCTCAATGACTTCGTCCTCAATCTTCTCGAACAGCAGTTCTGCCTTGCCCAGCTTGTGACCTGCCGGAAGCAGGTCGATTGAGCCCAGACGGTTCCACTGTGCGCTTTCCAGACCAATCATGCCGCGCAGCTTCTCGCTTGAGAACGGCAGGAACGGTTCAAAGGCAATTGACAGGTTGGCGCACAGCTGCAGGGCAATGTTCAGAATGGTCTCCACACGCTTCATGTCGGTCTTGGCCAGCTTCCACGGCTCGGTATCGGCCAGATACTTGTTGCCTATGCGGGCCAGGTTCATGGCCTCCTTCTGTGCCTCGCGGAACTTGAAGTTCTCAAGCAGGCTCTCAAGGCTTGACTTGACATCGGCAAACTCCTTAAGAGTGTCCTTGTCATAGTCTGTCAGTTCGCCGCATGCCGGAACGGTTCCGTCAAAATATTTCTGGGTCAATACCAGTGCACGGTTCACGAAGTTGCCGTAAATGGCAACCAGCTCGTTGTTGTTGCGTGCCTGGAAATCCTTCCATGTAAAGTTGTTGTCCTTGGTCTCGGGAGCGTTTGCGGTAAGGACATAACGCAGAACGTCGGCCTTGCCGGGGAAATCCTCAAGATATTCGTGTACCCATACGGCCCAGTTGCGCGATGTCGAAATCTTGTCATCTTCAAGGTTCAGGAACTCGTTGCTCGGCACGTTGTCCGGCAGAATGTAGCTGCCTTCGGCCTTCAGCATCGACGGGAACACAATGCAGTGGAACACAATGTTGTCCTTGCCGATGAAATGCACCAGACGTGTGCTGTCATCCTTCCACCATGTCTCCCAGCTGCCGCGTTCAGGATGCGCGTCGCAGTATTCCTTGGTGTTGCTTATGTAGCCTATGGGCGCATCGAACCACACATAGAGAACCTTGCCTTCGGCGCCTTCAACCGGAACCGGTATGCCCCAGTCAAGGTCACGGCTCACGGCACGCGGCTGCAAGCCCATGTCAAGCCAGCTCTTGCACTGGCCATATACGTTGGGGCGCCACTCCTTATGGCCTTCCAGAATCCATTTTTCCAGCCACTCCTGATACTGCTCAAGCGGCAGATACCAGTGTGTGGTCTCCTTCATGACCGGCTTGCAGCCCGTAACGGTACTTACCGGATTGATAAGATCGGTGGGCGACAGTGACGTTCCGCACTTCTCGCACTGGTCGCCGTATGCCTTCTCATTGTGGCAGTGGGGACATTCGCCGGTAATGTAGCGGTCGGCCAGGAACATCTTTGCCTCGGGGTCATAGTACTGTTCGCTGGTCTTCTGTATGAATTTGCCGTTGTCGTAAAGCTTGCGGAAGAAGTCCGATGCCAGCTTGCTGTGGGTCTCGGAACTGGTGCGGCCGTAAATGTCATATGATATGCCCATACCCTTGAACGTGTCCTTCATCTGATAGTGGAAACGGTCAATGACATCCTGCGGGGTCACGCCTTCCTTCTTGGCGCGTATGGTAATGGGCACTCCGTGTTCATCGCTTCCGCCAATGAACATTACGTCCTTGCCCATGAGACGCTGATAGCGTACGTAAATGTCGGCCGGAACGTATGCGCCGGCAAGATGTCCAATGTGCAGGGGGCCGTTTGCGTATGGCAGGGCCGATGTAACCAGAATTCTCTTGTAATCTTTCATAAACAACTGACAGTTTTCAATTATCGGACTGCAAATTTACATTTTATTTTCCTTATTATGGAGCTGGTTTCCAAGAAGCTTCCAAATTCGTGGCCATGAGTATTCTTTGACAACGCATGAGATTCTAACTGTTGCCTATTGTACGATCCAGGGTGCGGTACGATATGGCTTCGCTTATGTGGACAGGCCTGATAACTGCGCAAGAGTCCAAATCGGCAATGGTACGCGCCACTTTAAGAATGCGTGAATAAGCGCGTGCTGACAGGTTAAGCCGCTGCATTGCTATTTTGAGAAGTTCCATTCCATCTCTGTCCGGCCATGCGTAACGTTGAATCATACCGCTGTCCATCTGTGCATTGCAGTATACCCCCGGCTCATTCTTGAAGCGTTCCTGCTGAATAAGGCGCGCCTTTATAACCCTTTCCCTTATAACCGCACTGGGTTCTCCATTTTGAGCCGATGCAATGTCGTTTACCGATACAGGCTGAATTTCGCATTGTATGTCAAACCTGTCCATCAAAGGGCCCGAGATTCTGTTCATGTAACGCGAAATTGCGGTTGGACTGCATGTGCATGGACGTGTGGGATGGCCGTAATATCCGCAGGGGCATGGATTCATGCTGGCTACCAGCATGAACGATGCAGGATATTCCACACAGTATTTTGCGCGTGATATTCTTATGCTGCGGTCTTCCAGAGGCTGACGCAGCATTTCCAGAACTGTATGCTGGAATTCAGGCAGTTCGTCGAGATACAGCACTCCATTATGTGCAAGACTAATCTCACCGGGTTGTGCATTGGCGCCTCCACCAACGAGTGCCGCACTTGAAATGGTGTGGTGAGGGCTTCGGAACGGCCTGACGCTGATGAGCGATGAACCGGACTTTGACAGTCCTGCTACCGAATGTATCTTTGTGGTTTCAAGGCTCTCCTCCATGCTCAGTGGCGGCAGAATTGACGGCATACGCTGTGCAATCATTGACTTGCCGCTACCTGGAGGACCGCTCATGATAATATTGTGCGACCCTGCGGCCGCCACTTCTATGGCACGCTTTACAGCTATCTGGCCTTTTACATCGGCATAATCCATATTGGAGCCTGCAGGTTGGACAGAAGTGGAAGCCGGTACATCCTTGCACGGTTCAATTACGCATATGCCGTTCAGAAAACCGATAACCTGTTTCAGGTTCTCCGCTCCGAATACTTCCAGTCCTTCAACAACGGCGGCCTCGGGAGCGTTCCCAACCGGTAGGATGAGCCCCTTGAAACCGGCCTCTTTTGCCTTGATTGCCATTGACAGGGCACCTTTTACAGGCAGAAGGGTGCCGTCAAGGCTCAGTTCGCCCATAATCAGATAGTCTTCCAGATGTTCGCTGCACAGCATCCCGCCGCTTGCGAGAATGCCTATTGCAAGTGGCAAATCGTAGGCAGCACCCTCCTTGCGTATGTCAGCAGGTGACATATTGACAATAATCTGGCGTGCCGGAATCTTCATATCCAGGCACTGCAGAGCCGATACAATGCGTTCGTGACTTTCTCTGATGGCGCTGTCAGGCAGTCCTACCAGAAAGAAACGGATACCACGTGAGGTGTTGACTTCGATTGTCACAACGTATGCGTCTATCCCTTGGACAGCCGCACCAAAGACTTTTACTATCATGGATATTAGAATTAGTGTTGTTCATTTTCTTTTGCCTGGTAGTTTCTGTTCCAATAATGGAATGGTTTCCTGTATTGTCCGTGCCTTGAATGAGAATCGTTTTGTCTCGGTCAGGAATATATAAACCGGAAGTTCAATGTCGGGTGCCAGTTTTATGAGTTTGCTGTTCCATCCGTCATAGTCAATATACGAGAACCAGGGGAGAGTGTCCAATCTGACGGATTCCTTCCATCTTTCCACGCTTGCATCGATGGAGATATCGGTCAGTGCAAGGCGTCTTCCATGGAAAAGGTCAATGAGCGTATCCATGTCGCGACGGGCTTCAAGACCTTCTTCGCCGTTCCATGATGCCCACAGGCAAATCAGTGTATAGTTGTTCCTGTCACCCAGATTGGCCAAATCACGTTTATAACCGGTAGTGTCATATATTTCCATACGGTCTATATAACGGCTAACCTTCCTGTCATCCTCGTTGAATTCAGGTTTCAGATATGACAGAAATGGGGCATCCTGCATTATTCCGCTCATTTTGCCAATAAGACGCATTATATCCTGACCGTCAGCATGCCAGCGTTTCAGTGCGTACGCATATATCAAATAAGGTGTGACTTCTGAAAAAGGGTCACGTGTAATGAACGAGTCGATTCTTGCTGCTGTCTGTTCAAAACTGCTGTCGTTCAGAGCGCTCATGGCAAAGTCATAATACAACTCATTATCGGTGCTGCCTGTTATAACCGGGAATGTACTTCTGGCAGTATCAGGCACAAGCATATCCAGCTCAAGCCCACGGGCGGCAAAGACAGGATATTCAAGTCCGCCTGGCAACAGAAGAATCAGCGTGGTGGCGGTATCGGGTCTGAATGACCATTTGAATTTTCCATCCTGCGGGCGGATTGTATCAACATGGGCAAACCGGTTATCCAGACCAAGTACCAGTATGCTGTCAGCAGAACCGTTTTCAATCGTACCGTTAAGTGTGAACAACCCCCTGTTCCTGCAGCTGCAAAGCAACAGAAAGGCCGATATTACAGTTACAACAGCGTATGAAACGGCTTTCCTCATGGACTGTTTATGTTACTTGGCAGCGCGTTTGCGCTCAAGTTCGTTCAGAATGACCTTGCGCATACGCATGCTCTTGGGCGTAACCTCAACGTATTCGTCGTTCTTGATGTATTCAAGCGCCTCTTCGAGCGAAAAGATAACGGGAGGGGCAATATGTGCCTTGTCATCGCTGCCGCTGGCGCGCATGTTGGTAAGCTGCTTTGCCTTGGTAACGTTTATTACCAGGTCATTTTCGTGGACATGTTCGCCCACCACCTGACCGGCATAGACCTGATCCTGCGGATTTATGAAGAACTTGCCGCGGTCCTGCAGCTTGTCAAGTGCGTATGCGAATACCGTACCGGTCTCCATGGCAACCATCGAACCGTTGGTGCGGCGCTCTATTTCGCCCTTGAACGGCTGGTACTCCTTGAAGCGGTGAGCCATGATGGCCTCGCCCTGTGAAGCGGTCAGCACGTTGGTCCTGAGACCGATGATACCGCGTGACGGAATGTCGAACACAATCACGACACGGTCGCCCTGGGTATCCATAGAAGTCATTTCGCCCTTGCGTTTGGTGCAAAGGTCAATCATCTTGCTGGCAAATTCCTCGGGGACGCTTATGGTGAGTTCTTCAATAGGTTCACAGTTTTTGCCGTCTATCTCCTTCATGATAACCTGCGGCTGGCCTACCTGAAGTTCATAGCCTTCGCGGCGCATGGTCTCAATGAGAATTGACAGGTGAAGTACGCCTCGACCCGACACAACCCATTTGCCATCCTCTTCGGTACGGCGTACACGCAGAGCCAGGTTCTTGTCAAGTTCCAGATTCAGGCGGTCCTGAATGTGGCGTGAAGTGACGAATTTTCCTTCTTTACCAAAGAAAGGCGAGTCATTGATTGAGAACAGCATACTCATTGTAGGCTCGTCAATTGCAATGGGGGGCAGTGCCTCAGGATTGTTCAAATCGCATAGGGTATCACCTATTTCAAATTTTTCCAAGCCTACGATAGCACAGATATCGCCTGTTTCAACCGATTCAACACGTTTGCGGCCCATGCCCACGAATGTGTGCAGTTCCTTGATTTTTACCTTTTCAATGCTTCCGTCACGATGTGCAAGGCTGCACATCATACCTTCAGTAATGCTGCCACGGTTAATGCGCCCTACTGCTATACGGCCGGTATATGATGAATAGTCAAGTGACGTTACCAGCATCTGCAGGTTGCCTTCCGGTTTCTTCGGCTCCGGGATATGCTCAATAATGGCATCCAGCAGGGCGAATATGTTGTCGGTGGGTTTCTTGTAGTCAGTGCTCATCCAGCCCTGCTTGGCGCTTCCGTAAAGGACGGGGAAGTCAAGCTGGTCTTCTGTGGCGTCAAGTGCGAACATCAGGTCAAAGACCATTTCATACACCTCTTCGGGACGGCAGTTCGGCTTATCGACCTTGTTGACTACAACAATGGGTTTCAGACCAATCTGAAGGGCTTTTTGCAGGACAAAACGGGTTTGCGGCATCGGACCTTCAAAGGCGTCGACCAGCAGAATGCAGCCATCGGCCATGTTCAGGACGCGCTCAACCTCGCCACCGAAATCCGAGTGTCCCGGAGTGTCAATGATGTTGATTTTTGTATCCTTGTAAAGGATGGATACGTTCTTTGAAAGTATTGTTATTCCCCGTTCGCGCTCCAGATCATTGTTGTCAAGCATCAGTTCACCTTTGGCCTGGTTCTCGCGGAAAAGATTGCCGGCCATCATCATCTTGTCGACCAGTGTGGTCTTGCCGTGGTCAACGTGCGCAATAATTGCGATGTTCCTTATATTCATTGTCTTATTTTAGTCGCTGCAAAGTTACTGGAAATTTTTTAGAAAAACATTGTGTATTCAAAAAGAAGGGCTAACTTTGCGCCCGCTAAACGAGTTTTCACAAAAATTTCAAGAAAATGTATTTAGACAAAGAGAAAAAACAGGAAATCTTTGGTCAATACGGAAAGTCCAACACTGATACTGGCTCACCAGAAGCCCAGATAGCATTGTTCTCATACCGTATTACCCGTTTGACGGAACATCTTAAGGAGAACCGTAAGGATTATAGCACTGAAAGGGCTCTGACCCAGCTGGTCGGCAAGCGTCGTAACCTGCTCAACTACCTCAAGTCAAAGGATATTGAGCGTTACCGTTCAATTGTCAAGGCTCTGGGCCTCCGCAAGTAAGGCTACAGAATGGAAAGTGGGACTGGCACGGTGCCGGTCCCACTTTTTTTATGTCTGTTCCCGGTTCACCCGATATCCTGAATTTTCTGCAACTTCGCGGAGCAAGAGTCAATATACGGTCGATATACGGTCGATGTCCGGAGTATCACCTGATACTCCGTATGTCAGAGGTACATAAAAGGGAAATCGGCTGATATTACAGGTGATATTGTGATTGAAAAACACATTTTGTAACTTTGCGGGGTGAAATTAAAACCGATTGAAATGGAGGAACTGTTCTCAAATCTCGAGTATAAGGTGGCCGATATGGAATTGGCCGAGTTCGGACGCAAGGAGCTTGACATGGCCGAGAAGGAAATGCCGGGACTCATGGCTCTTCGTGACAAATACCGCGACAGCAAGCCGCTGAAAGGTGCCCGCATAATGGGCTCGCTTCACATGACCATACAGACGGCTGTACTCATTGAAACGCTTCATGAACTGGGTGCCGACATACGCTGGTGCTCATGCAATATATATTCCACTCAGGACCATGCCGCCGCAGCCATTGCCGCCGCAGGCAGCGCCAAGGTGTTTGCATGGAAGGGTGAATCGCTTGAAGAATACTGGTGGTGCACACTCCAGGCCATGAACTTCCCGGAGGGCGGCCCCAACATGATAGTCGATGACGGAGGCGACGCCACACTCATGATACACCTTGGCGTGAAGGGCGAAAAGGATCCGTCCGCCCTTGAATACGATGCCCAGTCGGGTGACGAGCGCGCTCTGCTTGACATATTGAAAAAGGTGGCAAAGGTCAAGGGCGGCAATTACTGGACAAGCATAGCATCGCAAATCCGTGGCGTCAGCGAGGAAACGACCACCGGCGTACACCGTCTGTACCAGATGCAGCAGCGCGGCGAACTTCTTTTCCCCGCCTTCAACGTGAACGACTCGGTCACCAAAAGCAAGTTCGACAATCTGTACGGCTGCCGTGAGTCACTGGCCGATGGAATCAAGCGCGCTACCGATGTTATGATAGCCGGCAAGGTCTGTGTGGTATGCGGATTTGGCGAAGTGGGCAAGGGCTGCGCACAGAGCATGCGTTCATACGGCGCACGTGTGCTGATAACGGAAATCGACCCCATCTGCGCACTTCAGGCCGCCATGGAAGGTTACGAGGTGGTTACTATGGAAGAAGCCGCTCCCCAGGGCAACATATTCGTCACCACTACTGGCAACATCGATGTAATCACGACGGAACACATGAAGGCAATGCCTGACCAGGCAATAGTCTGCAACATAGGCCACTTTGACAGCGAAATCCAGGTTGATGCCCTCAAGAGACTTCCGGGTATAACATGCCAGAATGTCAAGCCTCAGGTTGACAGATATTTCTTTGCCGACGGTCACAGCATAATACTGCTGGCCGATGGCCGTCTGGTCAATCTGGGTTGCGCAACCGGTCATCCCAGCTTCGTAATGAGCAACAGCTTTACCAATCAGACTCTGGCTCAGATAGAACTGTTCGGCACGAAATACGAAACAGGTGTATACCGTCTTCCAAAGCATCTTGACGAGGAAGTGGCGCGCCTGCATCTTGAAAGAATAGGCGTTCATCTGTCCAGGCTTACCAAGGCTCAGGCCGACTATATCGGTGTACCGGTAGAAGGGCCGTACAAGGCAGAACACTATCGTTATTGACCGTCAGTATAGTGATATGATGCCCGTAATTGACCGATATTTTTCCATGCAGCTTTTTGATGACTGGACCATGCTGGCATTACTGGTCCTTTTCCTGGCATCATGTCTGCTTCTCGGTCCGCAACTGGGGACGCTCAAGACATCGCTTGTTTATGTTTACAGGATAAAAAACCTGAACAGTGAATTCAAGACGCTGAATCTGTCGCCTTTGCATTCCATAGCAGTGGCCATTGTATCGGTATTGTCTGTCTCGTTTGCATCGGCGCTTGCCGGCATAATACCGGAAAGGACCGACACCCATACTCTTGTGTCCGTGCTGCACGCATTCATATATATAGTATTTTGCATTCTGCTCAAGCAACAGCTTTCACATGTGGTCAACAACAGAATGTATGCCACACAGAAAATATGCGTCAAGCCTTTGAGATGGAATGCCTTAAGCATGACCATGCTGTCATTCCTTGGAATATCGTCGCTTGTCATATGCCTGATGGAAATGTTCATACCTTTTCCATCGGCAGTTTATATTATTCTGCTGTCATTTCTTGTGCTGTTGTGTCTGTACGGTAAGATTATCAAGGCCAAATCGTCCTTATTTTCAACCCGATGCAAATTATTGGGAATTATTTTGTACCTTTGCGCCCTTGAAATTGCGCCTTTGGTTTTGGCGCTGTTTCTAATGGTAACAAATACATTATTTCTGTAATACAGATGGCAATGAACATCAGGAGGGTGCTTATTTCGCAGCCTCAGCCTACATCAAGCAAGTCGCCTTACTTTGATTTGGCCGACAAGTATGGAATTGAATTCATATTCAAGCCTTTCATCCGTGTTGATCCCATTCCTGCAAAGGATTTCAGACAGCAGAAAGTCAATATCCTGGATCATACTGCAGTGATTTTCACATCACGCCATGCCGTAGACCATTTTTTCCGTCTTTGTCAGGAACTCAGAATTACCGTTCCGGAAGACATGAAGTATTTCTGCATTACCGAGACGGTGGCTCTGTATATCCAGAAGTATGTACAGTACCGTAAGCGCAAGGTCTTTTTCGGCACGACCGGAAAGGTCGATGGCCTTATGGCTCCGATTCTCAAGCACAAGACGGAAAAGTACCTGCAGCCGATGTCGAATGTCCATTCAGGCGAACTTACCAAGTTGCTTAACGAGAATGGTATCAGCCACACCGAGGCTGTCATGTATCTGACTGTCAGCAACGAATTTTCAAAGGATGAAATAGATACATACGATATGCTTGTGTTCTTCAGTCCTGCGGGAATTGAATCGCTGCAGAAGAACTGGCCTGACTTTGTTCAGGGCAGCAAGATAATTGGCTGCTTTGGTGCCCCAACAGCCAAAGCCATCCGTGATGCCGGACTCAGACTTGACATTGAAGCTCCGGTCGAGGGCATAACATCAATGTCGGCAGCCATTGATGCATGGCTGGCTGCACAGGCGAAGTAATGTCCGGATTCACTTTCCACAAGGCTGAACGCCTATGTGGCAATCATTTGACAGACAGACTGTTTACCCAGGGAAACCGCTCCATAGGCTGTTTCCCTGTGCGTCTTGTATGGCTTGTTCTGGAATCTGGTGACTCGGATTATGACAGTGCGGGCAATGTGCGTCTGCTAATCAGTGCACCAAAAAGGAATTTCAAGCACGCAGTAGACCGCAACCGCATCAAGCGGCAAGTCAGAGAGTATTATCGGACTCATTCACACGGGCTGAAAGGTGCGTTGGAGAAAAAGGGACAGAGTATGCTGCTGGCCGTGCTGTTCACTGATCATAAACTTTGGGACAGCAACAGTCTGTATCAGAAACTTGACCAGGCATTCGGAAAGTTGCTTGACATGAACTTATATGTTGAATAAAATTACCAAACTCACAGTTTGGTTGATGATACTTCCCGTCAGGTTTTACCGCAAGTTCATCTCGCCATTGACACCTCCAAGCTGCCGCTTTGTTCCAACATGTTCGCAATATGCCATTGAAGCCTTGCAGAAACATGGCCCGATAAAAGGCAGCCTGCTTGCCGTTAAACGTATTCTACGCTGCCGCCCGGGTGGAGGCAGCGGATATGATCCTGTGCCATAATGCCGGTTTTTGATATACATACCCATGTGGCTGTTGCACCTTTCTGTGAATCAGTCAGATGCATAGACGTTGATCTGGGTCTCGCAGTTCCCGGCGGCTTGTATTCGGCTGGCATCCATCCATGGAATCTGAATCCTGATAATTTCCAGGAGCAACTCTCTGCCCTGAAGAAACTCATTGAGCTTGACGCGGTCGTTGCCCTTGGCGAGTGCGGCCTTGATTCACTGCGTGGCCCGTCAATGGATTTTCAGACCTCGGTCTTTGTCGAGCAAGTTGAAATTGCTGAGAAATGCAGGAGGCCTATGATACTACATATTGTAAGGAAATATGATTTGCTGATCTCCATCCGCAAACAGCTTGCTCCATCGGAGAACTGGCTCATACACGGATTCCGTGGAGGCGTACAGCAAATGAAACAACTGCTTGACCTTGGCTTTTCCCTTTCCTTTGGCATTGGTGCCAACCCTGAAAGTCTGGCATCAGTACCTGAGCGCAGTCTTATTCTGGAAACCGATGGCAAGTGTCGTATTTCCGATGTCCAGAATCTTGCCGCGTCGGTCCGCAGATGCAGCGTTCAGAAAATCCGTGAGTCAAGTGCCGTTGCCGCTGCCGACTTTTTGGGCCTCTAATAGGCTTTGAACAAAATAATTGTGGTACATTTGTGTCCGTTTGCTTCAAACGGCGTTTTTTGAAAAACTTATAACTTTCTATACGATGACAGATTTTGTAGAAGAACTGACCTGGCGTGGAATGATTCATCAGATGATGCCCGGCACGGATGAACTCCTTGCGAAGGAGCAGGTCACAGCTTATGTGGGATTTGACCCTACGGCCGATTCACTCCATATCGGACACTTGTGCAGCATTATGATACTGCGTCATTTCCAGCGTTGCGGACATAAGCCGTTGGCACTTATCGGCGGTGCAACAGGAATGATAGGAGATCCGAGCGGCAAGTCCCAGGAACGCAATCTTCTTAATGAAGAGACATTGAAACACAATGTCGAGTGCATAAAGAAGCAGTTGTCAAAGTTTCTTGATTTTGACAGCGATGCACCGAACAGGGCGGAGCTGGTCAACAACTATGATTGGATGAAGGACATTTCGTTCCTTGATTTCTCCCGCGACATAGGAAAGCATATCACCGTCAACTACATGATGGCCAAGGACTCTGTAAAGAAGCGCCTGAACGGTGAGGCACGCGACGGACTTTCATTTACGGAATTTACCTATCAGCTGCTGCAGGGCTATGATTTCATGTATTTGAACGAGCATAAGAACTGCAAGCTGCAGATGGGAGGCGCCGACCAGTGGGGCAACATAACCACCGGTGCCGAGCTCATACGCCGCGTCCACGGAACCGAATGCTTTGCCCTTACCTGTCCGTTGATAACCAAGTCGGACGGCACCAAATTCGGCAAGACCGAAGGTGGCAACATCTGGCTCAATCCGGAATATACATCGCCGTACAAGTTCTACCAGTTCTGGCTGAACGTAAGTGACGAGGATGCGAAGCGATACATAAAAATCTTTACAAATATCACAAAGGAAGAATGTGAATCGCTTATTGCAGAACACGATGCCGCTCCTCATTTGCGTCTCGTTCAGAAGCGTCTGGCAAAGGATGTGACCTGCATGGTACACAGCGAAGTCGACTACGAAGCTGCTGCCAGTGCATCGGAAATCCTGTTCAGCAACTCGGGATCATCGCAGGAACTCAAGTCGATTGATGAGTCCATGCTGCTTTCGGTATTTGAGGGAGTGCCTCAGTTCCGTTTCCAGCGTTCCAGGTTGGAGGAGAATATCAAAGCATCCGATTTCCTTACAGATGTGTGCCCGGTGTTTTTTTCGAAGAGCGAGGCCCGCAAAATGATGCAGGGAGGTGGCGTTTCCATCAACAAGGAAAAAACATACGACCACTCACGTGCCATTACTGCAGCCGATCTGGTTGATGACCGCTACATAGTTCTGCAGCGCGGCAAGAAGAATTATTACCTGCTTATTGCAGAGTGAATCAATTTGAGTAATTTTGCGCTGCCTTGGGCGCAGGAAAAGCCTTGACGGGCTTCCAAGGTGTACTGTCGTATGGTGTAATGGCAGCACAAGACATTTTGGTCGTCTTTGTCCTGGTTCGAATCCGGGTACGACAGCTTTTGGGGGCATGATTGTGCCCCTTTTTTTTGTCTTACGGCAATTTTTTTGCGTTCATGCCAAAAATAAATGTTAAAAGTATATTTTCATTTCGTTTAGATTTGTTATCTTTGACCGCTTTAGTGCGAAAATATAATTAATACGCGTATAAATTACTAACCGACTTATGAAGAAACGTTACCTATTTCCCGCCGATTACATGGCCGACCCATCGGTTCATGTTTTCAATGGAAGAGTGTACATTTACCCGTCACACGATTGGGAGTGTGAAAACACGGAAGATGACAGTGGAGACCAGTATGTGATGAAAGATTACCATGTGCTTTCTACCGATGATCCTATGACCGGTGAGGTCGTTGATCATGGAAAAGTCCTTGATCTGGAAGACATTGCATGGCATGGCCGCCAGCTGTGGGACTGCGATGTTGCCGAAAAGGACGGCAAGTATTACATGTACTTCCCCATGAAGGACAAAAACGACGTGTTCCGTCAGGGCGTTGCCGTTGCCGACAATCCTGCCGGTCCGTTCATTCCGGAACAGGAACCTATCCATGGCAGTTACAGTATCGACATGGCTGTTCTGAAAGATGAAGACGGCAGTTATTACATGTATTTCGGAGGTCTTTGGGGTGGTCAGCTCCAGTGCTATCGTGACAATATCGGAGTTGAGGATCCCGCAATAAACAATACACCGGACAGCGCACATCTGCCCCAGGGCAAGGAAGCGGCTCTTCCAAGCCGTGTTGTCAGGCTGTCAAAGGATATGCTGCAGTATGCAGAGGAACCGAAACCGGTTCTTGTCGTTGACGAGAACGGAAAGCCTCTCACCGCCGACGATCCTCATCGTTTCTTTGAAGCAAGTTGGGTTCACAAATACAACGGGAAATACTATTTCTCATACTCCACCGGCGACACTCACATGCTGTGTTATGCAATCGGTGACAATCCTTACGGCCCATTCACATACCAGGGTGTCATCCTGACTCCGGTTGTGGGCTGGACCACCCACCATTCAATTGTCGAGTACAAGGGAAAATGGTATCTTTTCCACCATGACAGCGTTCCATCGGGCGGCAAGTCATGGCTGCGCAGCCTGAAGGTATGTGAACTTGAGTATGACGCTCAAGGTCATATCAAGACCATTGAGGGCACAGATAAATAAGTAGAAAGACAATAATAATCAAAATAACCAATTAAATGAAAAAGAACAATTCTCTGTCGGGTCGTTTCGGCTTAAAGGGATTGGTCCTTGCCGTCTTGACAGCGTCGCTCGGAATAACTTCGTGTAAGACCGACTTCGATCTTGACAAAAGGACACCCGAATGGCTCGGCACAAGTATCTTCGAGACCTTGCAGCAGGGCTTTGAAGGTAATGATGGTAAGTACTACCATTTCAACAATTTCGTTAATCTTATCCGTGACATGGGTCTGGAACCGGTTCTTGCCAAGACAGGCAGTAAGACCCTTTTCGTTGCCGACGATGAGGCTTTCGAGCGTTTCTTTGCAAACTGCCCGTTTGAAGGTGTCACCTGCTATGAGGATCTCAGTCATGCCCAGAAGACAATGATTCTCAACGGTTCGATGCTGAACAATGTGTATCAGGTTGCCATGCTTTCAAGCACCCCGAATCCTGCCGGATCGGGCTCGCCTGTAATTGGCAACTGTATGAGAAGAATTTCGGCAGCATCAGTATATGATACTATTCCTATATTAATGCCGGAAGACATGCCGTCAAACAATGCCATCTGGAGCGAATACAAGACCAAGTTCCCCAACGGCATGGTGGTAATGAATGACGGTACCCGCCGTTCCATGATTTTCTTCGTTGACAAGTTCCTGACATCGCACAAGATTACCGACGATGACTATGACTTCCTGTTCAATCAGGGTGCCCGTCATGGCAAACCCGGCCGTACGCCCGGCGATGCCACAGTAAACGGCGTCAAGATTGAATACAAGGACAAGAAGTGCTTCAACGGTTTCCTCCATGTGATGTCCGATGTAGTTTACCTGCTTCCCAGCATGGCCGAATACCTTGAACGTGATACGGAGAAGGCTTCAATCTACAGCCATATCCTTGACCGTTTCAGCTGTCCGGTATATACCAAGAGCGTTCAGGACGAAGTCCTCAGCCGCATAGAAATTCCAGCCACTTCAGAGAATGTCCAGAAAGTATTCTCAAGGCAGTATTTCTCAAGCCGTTCAAAGGATGGAAAAGAGTTCCTCATTGTTCCTAACACAAACAGGAATTTCACAGACAAGGCTCTTCTCAAGTTCGATCCGGGTTGGAATGAGTTCTATGCCGAGTCAGGTTCGACTGAAAGTGACATTGCCCTTCAGCAGGACATGGCTGCAATGTTTGTGCCTACTGATGCCACTCTTATGGACTGGTGGCTGAACAAGCCTTCGGGACAGGCTCTGCGCAAACGCTACGGTCTTGCCAGATTCGATCCGGAAAGAGGCGGACATCTGCCCGATTGTCCGGACTCGGTTGCAGCCGATATGGACAGCATACCTGAAAAGGTTATTGTCAAGCTTATCAACAACAACATGCAGAGTTCGCTTACCAATACCGTGCCAAGCAAGTTCCCAAGCGTGCTGAACGATGCCCAGGACCCATTGTTCGATGGTGTGGCCGATCCTGTCAGTGCTTTTGATTCGATTGTAATGTGCTGTAACGGTGCCATATACTATACCAATTCGGTATTCACTCCTACTGCATACCGTTCAGTATCGTATCCGGCCCTTGTAAACGAATACCTGCAGATAATCAATGCCGCCATTGAAGACGAACAGCTTCAGTTCAGCGCTTACCTGAATTCAATGCAGGTAACATACAGTTTCTTTGTTCCTACAGCAAAGTCAGAAGACCCGAATGTAAACGGCAAGCTTGTATGGCTTGACCCCACTTCCATAGCAGTAAGAAAGAACAATCCGGATGATATCGATTACCTCCAGGCCATGGTATTCAGATACAATGCCGTTGACAGTGAGGTAGAGGCCGAGGTCTACAAGTATGACGAGGCTACAGGCACCATTACCGAACTGATGTCATCATCGGTTTCAGCCAGCGTTATCCAGAACCGTCTTAGAGACCTTATGGATTATCATATTATAATAGGTGAGGTTGAGAACAGCAGCGTTACCGATGAAAACGGTTATGCCTATTTCCCGACAAAGGGCCGTGGAACAATACGTTTCAAGATGGGCGGTGCAGCCGATGAACTTGACAAGATGGAAGTTGCCGGCGGTTATCAGCTTGAGAACCCGAATGCAAAGATTACCATTCTTGAACGTCATAACCAGAAGGCCGATAACGGTAACGGTGTGACATACGTTATTGACAGGCCTCTGCTTACCTCAACCAAGTCTGTTTATGATGTTCTTTCGGATTCAGTCAACTATCCTGAATTCAAGGAGTTCTTCAAGTTGATGAACGGTGCGGTAAGTGCCGATGGCAAGACACTCTTTGTAACTTCATCGAACAAGAACGACATTGCATCAGCATATAACGTATCCACTTTCAACACATATCACTATACGATATATGTTCCAGAGAATGAAAAAATAAGAAAACTGATAAACGATGGCGTTATCATGACTCCCAATCGCATTACCGAGATTGATTCGGTCGGTCAGGCCATGTTTGCCAATCTTGATGAACAGAATCCTGAGACAAGCGATGCCATCTTCTCGGAATCCATCCAGGAGAAGTATCCGGAAATTGTAATTGTCAAGTCAACTAATCCTGACAGCACTGGATTGAAACAGTTTAACGCTTTTATCGGACGCAAGCGTAGTGAACTGCAGAATTTTGTAAGATACCATATTCAGGACAATGCGGTTATTGCAAATGCCAAATTCGATGCCGGTTACAACGATGACGGTTCGGCCGCCACAATTGCCAACTACGAGACCGCTTACATGAAGACGGTTGGAAAGAACCAGCAGTTCGTAAAGCTGACGGTTGAGGGAGGCAAGGATATCACTGTCAAGGACGTCAAGGGACATACAAGAAAAGTTCTCAGACAGTCAAGCGCCGAAAGCGGCAAGCCTCTGTACAATATCCTGTGCCGTGAGTATGAGTTCAAGATAGGAACCAATCAAGGTTTGATCAACGATGTTTCCACCGCAATGATTGAAACTTCTTCGTATGCGGTAATTCATTTGATTGACGATGCCCTGTGTAACGGTGAAGTTGATTTCTAACCAGCTAACTGAATGAAAATGAAACATATAAATACAATATTTAGAGTGGCAGCCGCATTTGCACTGCTTGCTCTGCCAGGGCAGATTTCAGCCCAGAAGGCCGGCGATGTCATCAGCGGTATCGTTGAAGATGAGTACGGTCCTATGATGGCTGTCAACGTTACGGAACGCGATGCCGCCGACCGTATTGTGGAACATGCCACCACCGATATCAACGGTGAGTTCTCTTTCCGTCTCAAGAACCCGAAGGACAGACTTCAGATTTCATACGTAGGTATGGAAACCGTCGATCTTCCGTTTGACAAGACCTATTTTGAAATTCACATGAAGGATATGGGTAACCTGCCTGAAATTGTGGTGACTGAAAAGCCTGTAGCAGCCGGTTCGGGTCTTCCGATTCCTATCCGTGAACTTCCTACAGCAAGTCAGACAATCGATATTTCCGAACTTGAAGGTTACGGTATGACTACCGTCGATGAAGCTCTTGCCGGACGTATTGCAGGTCTTGACATTGCGTTTACCAGCGGTGACCTTGGCGCCCGTTCTACAATGCACCTTCGTGGTGTTGCCACAATGACCGGCGACCAGAACCCGCTTATCGTAGTTGACGGCATGATTTGGGAAATCGAAGCCAACCTCAAGAACAACTTCGACTACCAGAACGAATCACAGAACACCGAAAAGGTTTCTGAACTTCTGAACATCAATCCTGAAGATATTGCTACCATTACGGTATTGAAGGATGCCGCAGCTACCGCCATCTGGGGTTCACGCGGTGCCAACGGTGTCATGGAAATCAAGACCAAGCGCGGTGCCCGCGGTAAAACCCGTGTAAACTACTCATATCGTATGAACGGCACCTGGCAGCCCGAGGGATACAAACTCCTTAACGGTGACCAGTATACGATGTTCCTCAAGGAGTCATTCTTCAACCCGGGTTTGAACGATGCCGCCGCCGACATCAGGGAATTGAACTATGACATGAGCTGGCCTGACCATATCTATTATGACAACAACACCGATTGGGTGGGTGCTGTCAAGCAGTTCGGTCTCCAGCATTCGCACAACGTTTCCGTAAGCGGTGGCGGTGACAAGGCCAACTTCCGTATTTCTGCCGGTTTTGACAAGCAGCAGGGCTCAGTCATAGGACAGAAGATGAACCGTTTCACTACACGTGTTGCATTTGACTACTTTGTATCGGAGCGCATCAAGGTAACGACAAACTTCTCCATGACCTACTCCAAGAACAAGCAGAATTCTGCTGCAATAGGTACTGCCATGAAGATGATGCCTAACCTTGCCATATATTACAAGGACGAAAACGGCAATGATACCGATGAGTTCTACATCATGCCGAATACAGCAAGCGATGCTCTTCCAAAGAACAATAACCCGGTTGCCGAGGCTGCCGAGAAGGAACAGTACAGCACTTCTCTGAACGTCAGTCCTGACTTCTCGCTGACATATAACCTGCTTGGTGTTGACGATGAGAAGACCAGACTCACATACGAGGGCCGAATCAACTTCGGTGTAACAAACAGCGGCAATGACAGTTATACTCCTTCCAGCCTTTCAAGAGACGGATGGAGCGATTCAAATGCAAATGCCGTTTCTTCAAGTGCGAACAAGAGTTCTTCACTTACAACCAACCATTCGCTTACTTTCATTCCTCATCTGAACAACACGAACCATTCTTTCATGGCAATGGTAAGGTATCAGTTGAGCACCAGCAACAGCAAGAATCAGAATGGCGGTTTGAACGGTCTGCCGCGTTACTTCAATTCAATCGGTCTTGACGGCAACATTACAAGCATATCAACCGGTGCAAGCCGCAGCCGCAGCATGAACGTGACATTCACCGCTCACTACTCATACAAGAGCAAGTATTCTTTTGATATTACAACACGTTCTGACGGAAGCACCCGTTTCGGTGATGCCAAACGTTGGGGTACTTTCCCGGCAATTTCAGGACGTTGGAACATAAGCGATGAGAAGTGGTTTGATCAGATACGCGACAGCCAGATTCTCACTATGATGTCAACACGTGTCAGCTGGGGCCTTCAGGGTAATGCTCCCGGTGGCGACGGCATGTTCTACAGCAAATATTCAAGCGGAAACGCATACCTTGGCACCTCGACCATCTATCCTTCAAACATCCGTTTGAGCAACATGCAGTGGGAGGAGACGGTATCATGGAACCTCGGTTTTGACTTTGGACTCTTTAAGGACCGACTCAGCGCTACAATTGACCTATACACACGTACAACCGAGAAGATGTTGAACTCGGGCTATTCAATTCCTACTTCTTCTGGTTTCTCGTCGCTTGACGTTGTAAACGAAGGTTCAATGAAGAACGCAGGTTGGGAATTCTCATTGAATGCCAACCGCATTATCCAGAGACAGCTGCTTGGCAAGCAGTTCAGCCTGAACGGTAATGTTTCGTTCGCTGACAATACCAACCAGATTCTTGAAATGAATCCGACCATGCTTGACAAGATGAACAAGGACTTCGACTACAACAACGGAAGCTACCTGTCATACACTGCACTCAAGAACTCGTTCGGTTCAATCTACGGATTCAAGTACCTTGGCGTATATCAGTACAGCGACTATTCACCGGTTGAAGTTCCCGGAGTAAGCGGGCCGAACGCTCCTGTTGTAAAGGATGCAAACGGCAATGTCATTGTTGACCAGCACGGAAACACCAAGCCCATGATGTTCGACTATGGCGACGGTGACCACAAGAACTATGAATTCAAGGGCGGCGATGCCATCTATGAAGATACCAACCACGACGGTAACATAAACGAACTTGATATCGTATATTTGGGAAGTTCACTTCCAAAACTGAACGGCGGTTTCGGTTTCCGTATGGCATGGGGACGTCTTTCATGGAACAACCAGTTCAACTTCCGTTGGGGTAACAGGATTGTGAACGGTTCAAGAATGAACGCCGAGTGCATGTACAACACCGACAATACATCGGCTGCCGTAAACTGGCGCTGGAGAGTCGAGGGCGATGTTACCGTAATGCCCCGTGCGCTGCATCAGGACGGTTACAACTACCTCGGTTCTGACCGTTATGTAGAGGACGGTTCATTCCTGCGCTGGAACAACACCTCAATAAGTTATGGACTTGATCCGGCCATTACAAAGAATATCGGTCTCGGTTCAGTTTCATTCAATGTCAGTCTGAACAACGTTCACTGCTGGACAAAGTATTCGGGCATGGACCCGGAAGTCGGTACCGGTCAGGGCAGTGTGGCAATGGATAATGCCCAGACCCCAAGGTCAAAGCAGGTTACTGCCAGCATTTCAGTTCAGTTCTAATCTATAACGAAGGAATAGTATGAAAAAGATTAATTCAATAATATGCATGGCACTGGCAGGGCTTGCAGCTACATCCTGCGAAGATTTCCTGACTTTGATGCCGCTCAATGACATTGTCCTTGAGAACTTCTGGACTGACAAGAATGACGTCAATGCTGTTCTTCTGGGCTCATACGCAGCGCTTGAAACAAGTGACTGTGTAGTCCGTATGTCAATATGGGGCGAAATGCGCTCGGACAACGTCACTTCAAGCAGTAACAACAGCGACAACAACATTATCCAGATTACCCGTGACAATTTGCTGCCGACCAACAGTTTCACCACTTACAAGTGTTTCTATGACGTTATCAACCGTGCCAACACGGTTCTCCACTTTGCACCTATAGTGGCTGAGAACGACCCTAACTACTCGACACGCGACCTTCTGGCAAACGAGGCCGAGGCAGTGGGACTGCGCGCATTGAGTTACTGGTATCTGATTCGCGCATACAAGAATGTGCCATACACCGATGAGCCTTCAATTGACGATACTCACGATTTCTTTATTCCGGCATCGTCATTCGATTCTATTCTCGATGTTCTTATCAGAGACCTTAAGAATGTCGAACCGAATGCCGTTAACCGTTACGGCAAGCGTGAGCAGGCTGAAAACACCGCACGTCTTACCAGATCGGCTATCAACGCAATGCTGGCCGACATGTATCTGTGGAAGGGCGACTGGGACAACTGCATAGCATGCTGCGAAGCCGTTACAGCCCGCAAGAAGGTTGAATGGCAGGAACTTGTTGACGAACAGGGTACTTCATGCAACGTAAAGGACTATAACGGATATCCGCTTATTTCAGATGTAACAAACGGATCAAAAGCCGGCAATGCCTACAATGAGATATTCGGCAAGGGCAATTCATTTGAGACTCTGTTCGAACTTCCGTTTGACCAGCAGACCAGCAATCCTCTGGTAGGTTCCTATTACAACAACAATTCTTCAAGCAACGGAAACCTCAGGGCTACGTCTGAGGTTGGCAATGGTTTCAGTTCCGGTAGCAATGCCGTTTTCAAGCAGAGGACCGACGGCCGTTACTATCAGTGCTGCAACCTTAATGGATCGCAGACCAGCAACTACGGTATTACAAAATATGTATATCAGAATCTCGAGTATGACCTGTCAACCGGTAACGTGGGACAGTCACTTAATGGCACCCGTTTCAATTTCAACAACGTGTATCCAAACTGGATTATATACCGCTATACCGATGTGCTGCTCATGGAAGCCGAGGCAAAGGTCATGAAGGCCAAGGAAGATCCGGCCAATCACAATGCCCTTATGCAGGAGGCATTCAATATTGTCGATGCGGTTAACCGTCGAGCCAACTGTTTCAACAACAGTTCGTATCTTGCAAACGGCAAGCCGTTGAAGTATGAAGAGTACAATTCCGATTCGAAGATGGAGGAACTTGTTCTTGACGAACGCCGCCGCGAGCTTATGTATGAGGGCAAGCGCTGGTTTGACCTTGTACGCAAGTCACGCCGTGACGGAAACACTGAGTATCTTGTTTCCAAGATTCTGCCAAAGCATGAAGCTGCAAGCCAGAGTGCAATCAGAATCAAACTCAACGACCTTGATGCAATGTACTTCCCGTTGAACAAGGATGAGCTTAAAGTCAACACCATGCTCAAGCAGCTGCCTGTATTTGAAGATGACGAATTCATTGCAAAAGCAAAATAACGTTTCGGCATCTGTCACAAACAGGTTAATCATTAAAATATGAACATTATGAACAAATATAGATTACTTAAGAAGACTGCTTGGGCAGCATTGGCCGTTCTTGCCTTGGCTTCCTGCAAGAGTGAAGTGTGGAAAGAACACTATTCAACCAATGATGACGTTCCTACAATGACTCTGGCACAGACTATTGAAAGCATGCCCGAGTACAGCAACTTTGTTAAGGCATTGAAGAGCACATTCACCTTCAATGAAAAGAACATGACCAATGTAACGTATTGGGACTTGCTTAACGAAAGCAATTTCATGACAGTGTGGCTTCCGACAAACGGTTCAATTGCCCCCGAGGTATGGGAACAATATACAAAGCCAGTCCGTGACAAGACCAGAGAGGAGCATTTGAAGTTCGGAACTGAGTTCCTCATGAACCACATTGCGCGTTTCAGCCATACCGTAGGTTCAGCAACCGACGAGAGAATAACAATGCTCAGCGGAAAGGGCTATGATGCAACACCCACGTCATTAGCAGGTACCGATTATCAGGCAAACGGCACAAACATACGCTGCTCAAACGGCATTCTGCACAAGTTGGACGGAAAGATTGAATACTTGCCAAGCATATATGAATACCTGACCACGAATTCTGACTATAAGGAATTCGGACAGTGGTTTGCTCAATATACAAAGTATGAGATTGATGTTGACAAGAGCGTTGAAAAGGGTATTGTGGACGGTCAGATGGTATATGCCGACTCAGTAATGAAAATAAGCAGCGTTCTTCTGGACAAGTTCGGTTACATTAACGAAGAGGACAGCAACTACATAATGCTGCTGCCGGCTCCCGAACTTCTTTCCCAGGAATTCAACAGAATCAAGGACTACTTTGAATACGAGTCATTGAGGGACGATGCCGATTCACTCCAGAAGTTCTACACATATCAGGCCATGATGACCGACATGTTCTTCAACATGAACAAGGGGGTCAATCCGCATGCTGCCGATTCAATCGTATCGACCCTGTTCAAACTTGAAGAACGTCTTTCAGATTCGATTCCGTATCATGTGTACAAGAATCCAAGAGGAGAAAATGGAATTCTCGCATCGGCAAAAGACTCTGCAATGTGCAGTAACGGTAAAGTGTATTTCTTTGACAAGTGGCCTTTCAAGGACAACATGACATTCCTGCGTCCGATCAAGGTTGAAGCCGAAGATGTGATGCTCGCTTCAGACTTTACTTTCCGTCCGAGAAACCTGTATCGTGACTATTACGGAAATTCGTTCCAGGCAACGGTCATGGAAGTTGACAGAACAGGATTCGACAATTGGGAGGCACCGTTCTACATTCCCAACACCCTTAAGGCATCTTATAAAATGAAAATTGTCTTGCGCAGAAATACCGTAACCAACAGGGCTTACTATCTGCTCCCGACAGTAAGTCTTTACTCGGAATTCAAGGATCTCTCCAAGACAGCCGCCGAACTTGAAAAGGAAGCTCAGGTATACAAACCTTCGGGCTTGAACCCTTACAAGTATTACTGCGGAGACAAGAACAATACGAATATTAAAGACCCTGACGTAATAGAGTCGCCTGCCTTCTCTTTGAAGCACTGCAATTACGAAACAAATCTTGACCTTTGCCGAGTTTTGTTGTCATGTAAGGCTACAAACAAGGAAACTCAGACTTCCACCGTCTGGATTGACTGCATTATTCTTGAACCTGTAATCGAATAAAGTATATGATTATGAAAATCTCAAATATTAACAGGCTCCTGCCTTTGGGACTGGTCGGTTTAATGCTGACTGTTTCGGGTCCCGCTTTTTCTCAGAAGGACATTGAGGAGAATACCGTTGTCGTTACGGGTACGGTTACCGATGCAGCCTTGGGCACTCCAATGGCCGGTGTCAAGGTAACGGCATATAACAACGCATTGCATTCGGCAATGACACACGAGGACGGTTCGTTCTCAATCAAGATTCCCGAATATGTGTCATCGCTTACCTTTGCCCTTGACGGTTGCAACACTACCGTATGTGCACTTGGTGGCAGGACCGAAGGCGTTGACGTGAAGATGTACTCCGACGCTTTTTCGGAAATCTATTCCACCAGCACAAAGTCAACATCGTCACTGCAGGCCGGAATTTCAGGTCTGACAGACAACCTTTCGGTTGACAATCAGATTCAGAACACACTTCAGGGAAGCATTCTGTCGACCATGCGCAGCGGACAGCTTGCGGTTGGCGCTGATATGCAGATTGACGGTATAAACTCACTGAACATCACGACCCAGCCTCTGATTGTTCTTGACGGCATTATTCTTGACATGGGTTATGACAACGTCACCATGCATGACGGATATTACAGCAACCTGCTTGCAAATATCCAGGTCGAGGACATCGAGTCAGTTGAAGTTCTCAAGAACGGATATGCAATTTACGGCGCAAAGGCTGCAAACGGCGTCATTGTAATCAAGACCAAGCGCAACAAGAGCATGGCCACCAAGATTGACTTCAATCTTTCAGGCAATTTCCAGACCCTGCCCAAGCTTCCGGAAATGATGAATGCCACCCAGTACAGGAATTACTCGTCGGAACTGCTCGGCTCGACAGGAACCAACCTGACTTCATTCAAATTCCTGCAGTCCGATCCCAGTTACCTGTACTACAACATGTATCATCAGGATACCGACTGGAGCGACATAGCCTATCAGACAGCTTTTGTGCAGAACTACAACGTGAACGTACAGGGCGGTGATGAAATTGCCAACTACAACCTTTCGCTTGGATATGCTTTCGGTGATGCTGTCCTTAAGGAAAGCGATTTCCAGCGTTTCAGCCTTCGTCTGAACTCGGACATCATACTTTCTGACAAGATTAACCTGAGGTTCGACGCTTCATACAGCGACATTACACGAGACATGCGCGATGACGGTGTTGCCGATGACATTGACAATGCAATGATTGCAGCTCCAGGTTTCCTTGCCCTTGCAAAGTCACCGTTCCTTTCACCATACGCATTCGATGTGAACGGACGTCAGTCGCACTTCCTTGCCAACGAGGACGACTATCTTGACGAAGTTCTTGGAAAGGAAGTAGCTCTGTCGAATCCGCTGTCAATTCTTGAAAACGGTGACGGAATGAACAAGAACTATTTCGGCAACCGTTTCATCACTCTTGCGGTAACCCCGGAATGGAAGGTAAACCGTTACTTTACGGTATATGAACATTTTACATATACACTTGCCAACAGTGACGAAAACTATTACCTGCCTCTGTTCGGTACTCCGCAGTACGAAATAGAGAAAATTGGTAAAGTCGACAACAAGGCTGCTGCCATGAATGCCAAGCAGGATGGTTTCATGAGCAACACATACATGAAGTATGCCCGCC
This sequence comes from Bacteroidaceae bacterium, assembly GCA_045640885.1. Taxonomy (GTDB): domain Bacteria; phylum Bacteroidota; class Bacteroidia; order Bacteroidales; family Bacteroidaceae; genus Colenecus. Next base: position 80,522 of record JAZUFX010000050.1, read on the forward strand.
GTATCAACAAGCATAACATTGATGTTCAGGCCGGTGTACGTTACATGAACACAACCCTCAAGCAGACTTCAATGCTCGGTTACAATTCCGGTAACGACAAACAGCCTAACATGACCAGCTCGCTCAAATACAAGAAGACCAGCGGTGTTGACAACAAGGACATTTCAATTACATGGTGGGCCCAGGGCAACTACAATCTGGCTGAAAAGTACTACGCTTCGGTAGGACTGGGTCTTCAGGCTTCTTCACGTTTCGGTACCGATGTCGATGCAGGAATGAAGATGTTCGGAACTCCGTGGGGCCTGTTCCCGTCAGTAAGCGCAGCTTGGGTGGCTTCAAACGAAGACTGGTTCAATGTCAGCTTTGTAGATTACCTGAAGTTCAATGCCGGCTTTGACATTACAGGCAATGACAACTACAACAACTCTGCATCAAAGACCTATTTCTCGCCCGTCAAGGTGCTGCAGATGAGCGGTCTTGCATTGGATAACATAGGCAACAATTCTCTTAAGTGGGAGACCACAAAGAAATTCACTGCCGGACTGAGTGCAGCATTGTTCGGTAACCGTGCAAGTGTATCGGCCAATTTCTTCAAGAGCCGCACCGATGACCTTCTGTCAATAAGCGCACTTTCATTCCTTACGGGTATTGATGACGCATGGACAAACGGCGGTTCTCTTGAAAACACCGGTTTCGATGCCAGTCTCGCCGTGAAGGTTGTTAACAATGCCGACTTCAAGATGGAGGCAGGTGCAAGCTTCGGTCACTACAGGAACGAAGTTACATCGCTTCCAACCGAATACAATGACTTTGAAAGCTATGGCGCCACTGTACGTACCATGGTTGGCAGACCTGTAGGCGTGTTCTATGGCTATAAGACCGATGGCGTGTTTGCAACGGCACAGCAGGCCATGGATGCGAACCTTGCAATTGCCAATACCGACCAGAAGTTTGTAGCCGGTGACATGAAGTTCGTCGATGTTGACGGCAACCATGTCATTGATAAAGCCGATATGGTTGAGATTGGTGACCCGACTCCGGATCTGTACGGCCGTATATTCGCCAACTTTGCATACAAGCGCTTCAAGCTGAACGCCACGCTTGCATATTCAATAGGCGGTGATGTCTATAACTACCAGCGCATGATTCTTGAAAGCGGTTCGCGTTTCATGAACCAGACTGTTGCAGTCACCAACCGCTGGACTGCCGAAGGTCAGGTTACCGACATGCCAAGGGCTGAGTTCGGCGACCCGCATGGGAACTCGCGTTTCAGCGACCGTTGGATTGAAGACGGTTCGTACCTGAAACTCAAGAACATTACGTTGAGCTATGACATTCCTATTTTCAGCACCTACTTGCAGGGTCTGACCATATGGGGCTCGGCCAACAACCTGTTCACCATTACGAACTATCTTGGCTCTGATCCGGAATTCTCATGCAGCAACAACATTCTTACCCGTGGCATAGACCGTGGTCTTGTACCGCAGACAGCCAATTTCTCTCTTGGATTGAAGATTAACCTCTAATTGTTTAAGGAATCATGAAACTCAAAAACATTATATGCACTTTCTTTGCTGTAGCTTTTGCAGCAGGAGCAGTCTCGTCATGTGAGGACATGCTGAAAGTTGATTCCAGAGTCGTATTGTATGAGTATCAGAACACGCTTAACTATGCTACCGATACCGTCTATTCGGTAATGGGTATAGTAAGCAAGATACAGGCAATTGCCGACCGTTCCATTCTGTTGAACGAACTGCGCGGTGACCTGGTGGCTACTACATCATGGGCAAAGGACAAGAACCCTTCACTTGAGCAGATTTACAACTGGGATTTTTCAAACAACGGCAACGTGTATGACAATCCTGCCGACTATTATGCTGTAATCAACAACTGCAATTATTTCCTGCACCATGCCGACACTGCATACGTTCGCAACCACAAGAACGTGTTCCTGAAAGAATATATTGCAGTCCTTTCATACCGTGCATGGACATACCTGCAGCTGGCTCAGGCTTACGGCAAGGTTTATTTTGCAAACGAACCTATTGTCAGTGCCGACCAGGCCGATGAAAGCAAGCTTCCGCTGCTTGACATCAAACAGCTTGCCGATACACTTATCGGTGACTTCGAGAAACGTTTCCTTGATTATGACATTCCCAATTACGGAAACCTTGCCGGCGGCACCAATGGTGACGGTTCGACATCGGCATCGCATGCCACCAAGGACATTATCATTCCTGCAAGAGTCATACTTGGCGACCTTAACCTTTGGGCCGGCCATTATGACAAGGCGGCCTTGAATTATGCCGAATACCTTACTAACATTGACGATCCGCGTCCGACAGGTACGGCCAGCATACTTTGGTTCGACAGGGGATTCAACTACCTTGGCGATGACAACTATTCCGGTCAGTTCGGCCAGAACATGAAGCCAATCTGCTACATTCCGATGGAAGCCGACGTCTATGGCGGTACTGTAAGCGATCTGCCCAACATTTTCAATTCTACCGAAAAGAATGACAACTGGTATCAGCTTACAAGTTCAAAGGCCCTGCAGCAGCTCAGTGCCGACCAGAATTACTGCTACTATTCGCGCAACCTTTCAACCGGTTATACCACGCCTGTTTACGTTGAGGACAAACTGAGTCTGCCAATGTCGTTGCGCGGCGATTTGAGACTTTACTCAATCCTCAAGTCATCGGCTGCAGGCAAGGATGAAACAGGAATCAACCTTAACAGGAACAAGCAGACACTGGCAAAAATTAATGCCGAAAAGATTAGCATATATAGAAATGATGTCATATATTTGAGGCTTGCAGAAGCTTTAAACCGTTGCGGACTGTCAAAGACGGCGTTCGCAATCTTGAAGTATGGCATCAATATGGATAACATGGACGGGTATTCATGGCTGACAGGCAAGGCTCTTGATATTGACTATGCAGCCGATTCCATCAAGGCGCGCAGCCTTGGTCTTGGCGCATTGTATACTACCGACATGTTTGCCGGTTCAAAATTCTGGTCATATGATTTGACCGGAAAAAGCGAAACATGGACTTTCAGCGGACGTACCAAGACAAACGGAGCCGGAATAAAATTCACAGCCGACTATTTCACATATTACGAACCGGAATCATACAATATGGTGGGCCTCCATTCGCGCGGCTGCGGCTGTGCCGAGCTTGACACCACTTACATGATTCCTGCCGGTGTCGATACCGTACGTTTTGTCGAGGAGAAGATAATTGATGAGATGGCTCTTGAAACCTGCTTTGAGGGATACCGTTTTGCCGACCTGCTGCGCATTTCGATGCACAGGGCCGAGGATGCATCGTACTCTACATACGGCGGCTTTGCTGACAACGAATTCCTTGCCGGCAAGATTGCAGCCAGGGCAAGCGGCAGCCAGTCAACGAAGGATGAAGCCCTTTATTCAAAACTTCTTGGCGACGGCAAGTCATATAATGAAAACTGGTTCCTCAAATTGAAGAAACAATAAAAACAGTCTGGCCCGTTCCACTGCAGTTTCCTGCGGCGGAACGGACCGGATTCAATTGACATAAAACTTTTTATTAACCCTATTTATTAATTAAATTTTTTCATTATGAAGAAAAACTTACTATTTGCAGGTCTTCTTCTTGCTGCAATTCCAGCATTTGCACAGAAGGACGGACCCACAAAGACTGATGCTGATCCTTACCAGATCTTCAGTCAGGACTTTGAGTTTAAGGCTGCAGAGGGCATGAGTGAAGAAGAGGCATTCAAGGCATGGCAGCAGCAGGAGATTGGCCGTATCGAAGGTGTTCAGTACTACAAACACAAGAAGGAAAGCGGTGACAACCTTGGTACTAACGCAAAACCTTGGGAAAAGCGTGACGAGTGGCAGAGAGGTCCTTGGAGGGACACCACTCTCATTTTGAGAAACGACGTTATGGTTGCCGATAACCCAACCGACAGTAACGCAATGAGATTCGACTCTTGGAGGCTTATTTCTGCAGACAGAAGTGCAGAGTTGTCCAAGTACGGAATCACCGGTGGTGAAAAGTATTTCCAGTATGTTGCTACCGATACTGCAGGTGCCATCTCCAATCAGAGCGCATGGTCAGGTCATCTGGCTGCAAGATACCGTCGTAACCTTTTTGTCCGTGGTGTCAATATCCAGGATACCACTTCATACCGTCTGACTGCCTACGTGACTGCAACCAAGACCGGCGAGAAGGGCAACAAACCGACAATGTACTTTGACGTTATGCGCGGTCACTTCGCTTCAGAAAAGCCTTTCACAATGGGTGTCATCGACAAGAGCAGCGAGTACAAGTACAACCGCAAGTTTGAAAAGGATGTTGTCTTTGAAGATAAGGCCAATGCGGTTTACAAGGCTGGTGACGGAAACTGGTCAAAGGTAACATTCATGACATACTACATCAATGACTCCATTGCCGACGACTATGTATTCGTTGACGGTTACTGGTGGGATGCAGAATGGTCATGGACTTCTGAAGCAACCGGCGGCGAAGAATGGAATTACATTGTCCAGCCTGACAAGTACTTTGTTCGCGTAGGTTTCGCATCGGACAGCACGACATTCGGTATTGATGACATTTCACTTACCAAGTCATGGATTGGCGGTTGCGAATACAACGGTGACAAGATTCGTGTTGACTTCGGATATCAGACCAACCTGAGTGATCTTTGCGAACAGGCATACGAAAAGACCAACATCTCGTCAATTGAAATTCTTGGCGACTACTTTGAAGTCTGGGGTCTGCTTGATGGCTCAAAATATGATATGGGTGATGAAAAGTTCTGGTACGAAGTTCCTATCCGTTCTGCAGAATATCAGAAAGACGGATACATGTACATGTTCACTGACGTGGATGAAGACCTTTTCGGCGGCGAGTATGTTGATTTCAATGTATTCGATTCAGTTCTTGTATCATTCAAGAACCCGGTTGACCAGCCTGACAAGAAGCTTGTCTATGACGAAAAGTCATCATTCCCGAGAGCTTGGGATGTCGAGTGGATCAAGGCCGGCCGTAATGTGATGAACTTCTCAAATGAAGTTGCAACTCCGAATCCTCTTGTAGGCGAAGGCATCTATTCAATGAAGGATCTGCCTCCTGTATTCCAGGGCGGTTACACCTATGAGTCAGGTTCATTCCAGATGGACGGCACTCTCCGTTCACTTGACTTCAAGTTCTCAAGAAACATTGCCTATGATGATAAAGGTAATGCATCGAATCTGGCTCTTATGAAGGTTCAGTATGGTAGTACAACTGAGCTTTGGACTGTTTCTAAAGTTCAGAACGACACTATCGTTACATTCGAACGTCCTGCAGGTTGCACAGGAACTCTTGTAGGTGACGTTGAATTCACAGCTGTCCAGCTGTACGGTGCTGCAAAGAACGATCACACTTCGACTGTTACCGCTCGTGGAGAAGATGCCACAATCTCTTACTCGTTCGGTCCTCAGCCTAAGACAGACGGTCTTGTAGCAAAGGTTACATTTGAAAAGCAGAAGACGTCAAAGGCAAGGTCAAAGGAAATCACTCTTGACGGCTTTACAATGTCCAACTGCTATATGGCCATCAGCCAGTTTGTTGAAGGAAGCCTGTTCAACAAGGGTCTGACCTTCGGCGTAGATCCTTCAATAGGTACAGGTGCAAGTTCTAGCAATCGTGCTACTCTGAACTATGCTTTCAACGTTTCTGCTCAGGGTGACTATGATTTCAGTCTTCTGTTTGTAGCTCACCATGGCTCAGCTCCTAAACTGGGAGTCACAGTGTATGATGCTGACGGAAACAAGGTTTCAAACATCGATGAATACGATCTTCTGCCGAAGAAGAGAGTAGAAGACTCGGTGATTGTAAATGTTGATACCATCAACTTCACCCTTAATGCTATGGCTGCCGGCAACTACAAGATGTCATTGGTTTTGACAAATTCTGAAGACGGTTGGTATATGCCACAATTTGGGTGGTACGGTAACGCAGACAATGTAACTCTGTTCTCCCTCGGCATTGTTGAGAGCGGCAAGGAACTGCCTGCATTCTTGTCAATAGGTTATCCTTACACTTCTGCATTCGCAGCAGCAAAGGCAACTTTGGCTTCTGCTATTGCAAAGGCTGAGGTCGATGTAAATCAGTACGGAGGTGCGGCTTATGTTGCTGGTAACAGCGTAAAGAGCAAGTATGCTGATTTCAATAGCGGAGAGGATGTAACTGCTCCTAGCGCTTGGACTGCTGCTACCAAGGAACAGAATGCTTCGGCAAAGGCTATCACCGACCGCATTGCTCTTGTTGACGAGATGTGGAAGCAGTATGGTCTGCTGAGCGATACTCTTGCTTACTTTGCAGGACTCGAACTGACAGAAATGGGTTCATACAAGGCTGCTGCAGCTGCTCTTGCAACCTATGAGAATGTAAAGGGTAGCGAAATCACCGATGATTCCATTAAGGCTATCACCAAGATCTGTCAGGATGCCCAGTCAGAAATGGCTAACCAATACAAGGTAATTGAGCCGTACAGAGCAACACTGAAGGCCGCTCAGGATTCAGTTGCCGGCAAGTACTGGGTTGAAATCGACGCATATGCAGCTTTGTCTCAGGCAGTTGAAACTGCAGAGAAGTTCAACGAAGTTACTTCTACTTCAACTGAAATCTCGGCTATGCGGAACGAACTGCTGAAGGCTTTGTTCTCGTACATTGATGTTGTTAACCGTGATAAGGTCAGCAAGCTCAATATGGCTGCTCTTGATTCACTTGCCAGCAAGTTGTACACATTTGACGGTGACAAGCGCCAGGATATTGCCGATTTGCTTGCCAACAGACAGTATAACAGACTTGGAACATTCTACAAGAAGGCTATCAAGTATGCTATCTATGACAAGTTCGTTAAGGGTGAGGATGTTGACAGCCTGCCTGTGAATGCTCTTATCAAGAACAACGAACTCTATGCAAGTGTCAAGCTTGTTGATCATTCTGATTTCCGTTGGCCGGAAAAGGGTGTGATTAATACTGCTGACGAAAATGGTGGCAACATTGTTATTGTTGAACATCAGTATAACAATGTTCCTGTTGAAATTATGATTCAGGGTGTTGAATACACCGACCTGCTTCTTGATTGGACAGTCATGGCTGGCGGTTCAGGTAACAGAATGGTTACTGTTGATGATGCAAGCTACAGCAAGATCAGCTCTCAGAGCTTCTTCAACGGCGACCTTGGAATGGACTGGAGCAGTGCTGCTACTCTGACTCAGGAACTTGAGGATCTGCCGGTTGGTATGTATTCAGTTGGTACAAACTTCATTGAGATTTCAGACAATTCAACTGTGACTGCCAATGACAAGTCCATTGCTGTTGCAAAGAATCAAACAGGAAACAAGAGTGTTGACAGCTTGTTCATTGCTGACGGCAATTTGAGCTTGAAGGTAGACCTCAAATCAAATGAGGGTTGGACAAGAATTGACGACATGTTCTTGACATTCCACGCTGATTCAACTGCCAACTATGCAGATCTTGCCAATGCTGCTCTTGGTGAATTGAATGAATATCCGACATTCGCCGATGCCAGCGACGAGGCAGCTGCCGACGTTGAGTACTTCAACCTTAACGGTATCAAGATTGACAATCCTAAGGGTGTTGTAATCAAGGTTATCAAGAAAAACGGCAAGCGCTTTTCAAAAATGGTTTATATCAAGTAATTGAAGGTTAACCATAACTAATTATTGGCGGGACCCCATTTGGGAGTCCCGCCAATTTGTTTTTACCGAAAAAAGCCAATAACTTTGGAACTGCTAACCTTATCATATTCATTTCTATGAAATCAAGACTTGTTCTTTTGGCAGCCGCCCTACTGGGCAGTGCGTTCGCTGCAGCGCAAAACCCTATTATCAGAGACCAGTTCTCGGCCGATCCGTCGGCTCTGGTGGTCGGTGACCGTGTATATGTATTCCCCTCACATGACATCAAGGCTCCGGCCGAATATGCCCGCAAGGACTGGTTCTGCATGGCCGACTATCACGTTTTTTCAAGTGACAACCTTACTGACTGGACCGACCACGGCATGATTGTTGACCAGTGGACTGCTCCATGGGTGAATGAGAAGGGTTACTCAATGTGGGCTCCGGACTGCAAGGAACATAACGGCAAGTATTACTTCTTCTTTCCGGCAGGTGCAAAGCCTCAGCCGGGACAGCGTTTTGGCGGAGGCAACCGTGTGGGTGTTGCCATTTCCGATTACCCTGAAGGCCCGTACATTCCGCAGGAGACTCCAATTGAAGGTGTAGGCGGCATTGACCCGTGTATTTTCGTTGATGACGACGGTCAAGGCTATCTTGTTATGCCTGGCATTACCATTACAAAGATGAATGACGACTGGCTTTCTGTCTCGACAGACCCGGCCGACCGCCACCGTGTAGAAGGTGTTCCCACCAAGGGTCTTGTTGAAGGCCCGTATCTGTTCAAGCATGACGGTCACTATTATATGACTTTCCCGTGGGCACGCGACGTTGAAGAAGTGCTGGCATACTGCATGGCCGACAATATTTTCGGCCCTTATGAATTCAAGGGAGTCTTCTTTGAGGAACATGCCAACAAGTGCTGGACAAACCATCACTCTATTATCGAATACAAGGGACAGACTTATCTGTTCTATCATCACAACGAATTCTCACCGGAATTTGACAAGAACCGTTCTGTATGCGCCGACTCGATATTCTTTGAGCCGGACGGCACAATCCGTATGGTAAAGCCTACACTGCGCGGCATTGGCGTAACACAGTCAGATACAAAGATTCAGCTTGACCGCTATACGGCTTTAAGTAATAGCGGTGACTCTATTGCATATCTTGAGCCGAGCAACTATTTTGCAGGCTGGAAGACAGTGTTCTTTGAAAAAGGCGCATGGGCACAGTACAACACTGTAAACTTCAAGAAGGCTCCGAAGAGTGTTACTGTAAAGATTGTTCCTCCAAGTGCCGGAACACTTGAAATTATGCAGGACAATAAGGTTATTGCTACAGTCAATGTTCCTGCAGACCGTCAGGTCATTGAGGCGAAGGCAAAGGTCAGCGGTGCTTCAAAGGGCATTCACCATCTGAAAGTGCGCATGGCCGGCGGTGAGAAGATCCAGGTTGACTGGCTGTCATTCGAGTAATAGAGACATTTTTTGAGGAAATGAAATCCTTGAGGCTTTTTGCCGTCTGTCTGCTTGGTATGCTGGCCTTGTCTGCCGTGTGCAGCGCCAAGGCCAGGACCACCGAGTGTGTCAATCCGCTTACATATACCGATATCCCTGACAACGATTGGATCCGGGTTGGCAGTGACTACTATATGGTAAGCACTACCATGTACTTCTGTCCCGGTGCTCCTATCATGCACTCCAGGGATCTGGTCCATTGGGAGATAATCAGTTATGTGTATGATGTCCTCAACGATGATGACATATACAACCTGCGCGGCGGGCGCAACGCATACGGAAAGGGCCAGTGGGCAACCTCGCTGCGCTACGTGAACGGCATTTTCTATGCACTGTTCATTGCCAATGACCAGTCGAAGACATACATATACCGCACCGATGACATATACAGGAGCAACTGGGAGCGCTCGGTCATTGACCGTCCGTTCCACGATGCTTCGATGCTGTTTGAAGACGGACATCTGTATGTGGTTTGGGGAAACGGCGAACTGCGCATAATAGAACTTGAACCGGACGGTTCCGCGATAAAGGCCGGTGCCGAAGAGAGGATTCTCATTGATTCGCCGCGTCAGGGCTTTAATCTGCGTGCCGAGGGCGCACATATTTACCATATAGGCGATTATTACTACGTTCTTGAGATTGACTGGCCGAGCGGAGGCGTGCGTACCGAGACTTGCTGGCGCTCAAAGGAGCTGTTCGGTGAGTATGAGCGTAAGGTGATACTGAGCGCCCCGTTTGACGGCCGCAGTGACGGTGTTGCCCAAGGTGGAATCATTGAGACTCAGAACGGTGACTGGTATGCCATGATGTTCCAGGATCACGGTGCAGTCGGCCGCATTCCTACGCTGCAACCTGTAACTTGGGTTGACGGCTGGCCTGTTCTTGGTGACAATACCGTTCCTGTAAAGCAGTTCACTGTCAATCTGCCTGAAAGCGGAGTGAACCGCACATGGGCCAGCGATGAGTTCAAATACCGTAAGAACGGTCTTGATCTGGTATGGCAGTGGAACCACAAACCGGACAATGCGGCGTGGTCCGTTACCGATCGCAAGGGCTGGCTGCGCCTGAAGACCGGTCAGATTGCCACGAATGTGATGGATGCCCGCAATACGCTTACACAGCGTACCGTCGGTCCGCGCTGTTACAGCGAGGTCCTGCTTGATGCATCGGGCATGCAGGCTGGAGACCGTGCAGGAATAGTTGCTTTCCAGAGCAATTACTGCACCATTGGCGTGGAGGTGGCCCATGATGGCTCAAAGGACCTCGTGGCAACATTCCATCGTGCTCAGCAGCGGCGTTGGGGACAGCCGAACCAGCCGCAGCAAAGCCCCGATACTGAGGCGTTGCGTATAAAACTGTCGCAGAATAAGGTGTGGCTCAAAATAAAGTATGTGTTCACTCCACAGCCTGACGATGATGCAGGTGCCGACCAGGCTTTTATGAGTTATTCCCTTGATGGAAAGAACTGGACCGACGTTGAAGGGGTCTTGCAGATGAGTTTCTCATTGGATTATTTCACCGGCTACCGTACAGGTCTTTACAGTTATGCTACTCTGAAAGCTGGCGGTTGGGCCGATTTTGATTACTTCCATCAGGAACAGTATTGATATTCATAACCGGTTGCATCGGTCGGGGGTCCGCACTTCTGTCCGGTGCAATTTTCTTTTTCAAGTTTTAACCTTTTCCTTTAGTCTGTATAATAATGTCGAAGCGTGATGCGAAGGACAGCATGAATAACCAGGCAACTCTATCAGTAAGCGATGATTCCATTGCCCAGATGCTGTGTGACGACAGTCGCGTGGAGCAGGCTGTGCGTCTGATAATGAAGAAATATGGAGAGCCTCTGTATTGGCACATAAGACGCATGGTGGTGGCGCATGACGATGCGCAGGATGTCCTGCAGGAAACGATGATAAATGTCTATAAGTATCGTAGCACATACTCCAATGAGTTTCCGCTTTCATCGTGGCTCTATAAGATAGCTACCAATGAAAGTCTCAAACTTTTGAAGAGCAAGGCCGTTGGTACGGTGTCGGTCGATGACCTTGGAGATTCGCTGAAGGAGACAGTCCGTGATGAAGCGGGTCCCGATGCTGACGAGACACTGGTGCTTCTGCAGGAAGCCATAGCGCTTCTGCCGACAAAGCAGAAAATGGTGTTCAACCTGCGTTACTATGACGAAAAGAGTTATGAGGAGATTCACCTGATAGTTGGTGACAGCGTAAATACGCTGAAAACCAATTATCATTATGCTGTAGAGAAAATTAAAAACTATATAACAGAACATCAGCTATGAACAAGTTTGATCTGGATTCCCTGAGCCGCGAGATGCCATACAGAATGCCTGAGCATTTCATGGAAGAAATGACTGAGAGAGTCATTGGCCAGATAGGACGTGAGCGTTCCTTGATAGGGGAAAATGCTCCGTGCAAGCTTGATCTGGATTCACTCAGCCGTGAGATGCCATACAGAATGCCAGAGCATTTCATTGAGGAAATGACCGAGAAGGTCGTATCCAGAATAGGCAGAGAGCGCAGCCGCCGCAAAGAGCGTAAATTGTACGCCTGGTTTGCCGGTGCAGCAAGCGTCGCAGCTGTGGCAGTTCTGCTGCTCAATCCGTTCGGAAAGGGCCTGAATGTGCCTGACTATGATTCTATCTCACAGTGCGCCAGCATTGATGAGGTCTTCCAAAGCATGTCAAGTGAAGAGCTTGGCCTGTATTCAATGATGAGCAATTATTACGGAGACTGACCTTATGAAAAGGTTGCCTTCCATTTTGTGCTATCTTTTGCTTGCCATGTCGGTCAGCGGGGGGGCGGTTGCCCAGTCGCAGCCTGACAGGGACGAGCAGATGGTAAATGCGTCTTTGCGCTTTATCAAAGAAAAGGCATCGCTTTCAAAGAAGGAATATCAGAAGTTTGCCAAAATATACAGCGAATACAATGAGGAACTTGCCAAGTTGAACCGTGAGCTGAAGCCCGATGACCGGGAGTATATGAAACGCTGGAATTCAATCAACGGCAGCTATAACGTAAAGCTTGAGAAAGAGCTGGAGGACACTACACGCAGGAAGATTGGAATGGCCCAGTGGGAACTGAGCCAGAAGATTTTCCAGCAGTGGTCGCGTCAGAACCGTCAGGAAATGGATGCGCAGACACAGATGTGGATGCGTTCCGCACAGGTGAATCACCCGTTCATGATGATGCAGCCGCAGGTTATGGATGCACGTCGCCGTCAGATGGAGAATATGGAGCAGCTTTCTGAGCAGCAGCGTCAGTGGATGGAAAATTTCCGCAGAAACTGGCACTTGCCTGATTCCATTGTCAGTGATTCTGTACGCGCTTTGATGCAGAACCGTTTCCAGAACAGTACACAGGGTTATCACGGCCCGATGCCGGCACCTCGCGGCGTGATGCCATACGGCTTTGGACAGAGACCTTTCCATGGCCCTGTACAAATGCAGCAGAATGGTCCGGCATTCAATCCGATGTTCCAAAACCGTATGCCTTTCGGCGGTAATTCCAATAATAGGTAAGTGTTATAAAATAAGAAGAGCGGTCCGAATTTCGGACCTCTCTTCGTTTGTATATACCCCTGAATCAATGCTTGTCTTCAGGGGTTGTTTCACTTGCATAGACACTCTTCGGTACAACTTCCACAAAGTTGAACGGGAAGTCTGCACTTTCAGCATCCATAACCTGGCGCATGCGCAGATAGTATGTTCCATCGGCACGCATGAACTCGTTGCAGACAATCTTTCTGTTGCAGTCAACGTCCTTACGCAGGTTATTGTCATCCGAGCCGCTCGGGTTATAAGAGTCCATACCCTTCATGTAACCGCGGTTACGCATAGCCTTGTCGTAGATGTCTATGTATGCTGCGGCATCGTCTGGGTAGTTGGTTTCAATTTCGCTGTCCTTGATGTTGCCGATACGCGGGTCACCTCCGGCGATACGAAGGTCAACAGGAATGCCGCAAGCCCTCCAGACTTTGTTTCCGAATTCGTCGGTCTGTCCGTCGCTGAAGTAGAACTGCACAATGCCGCGCGGGTTTGCTCCGCCATAGGTTGCATTATAGTTGCTCATGGAGTTTACCCACAAACGTACTTCGTATGTACCGTCGGTCGGTACGTTCGGCAATTTCATGGCAATATCGTAAATGCCGCGGATTGTCATTTCATAGCCCATCCAGCAGCCGAATGACTGGTCAGCGTATCTTACCCAGAACTGGGTGCTGTTGTTCAAGGCTTCAAAGTTCTTGCAGTAGCCTTTCAGGAAACCTACGGTATATTTGTCCTTTCCGCCACCGTTGTTGAGTCGGTTGGATGCACCGCTGTTTATGAAGTCAGGCGACATGGAATTTGCCAGAACTCTCATTCTGGTGTTGAGAACATCGGTTCTGGTTGGATTGTCATACAGCAGAATCTTTTCAATGTAGTGGTAGCAGCCGTTCATTGCGCTCTTCTTGTTTCCATCGTTGGAATTGTCAATCTTTATACCGGTATATTCAAGCCCTGTCTTTTCGGTTCCCTTTCTATTGATGAAAATACCGACAGCGTTGTCGGACGCATCATAAGGAGTGCTTATTCGCATGATTGAATGCGGGAGCATCGGTTCGTAGAAGTCTTCAACGTCAAGTTCATCCTTGAATGTGCGGTTCTTCTTTACAATGCTGCACGCATCCGAGCCGACAAGATTCAACTGGTTGTATTCAAGCTGCATTGGAAGTATGTGGTACTGGATGAGCTTTCTGAGCGAACTGCCTTCTGCATTGTCGGAAAGCGAAGCGCCTTCGGGATACTTGTCCTTGGCGAAAGTCCTAAGTCCTTCAAGATTTTCAATCTGATAGTCTGCCTTCAGAACAGAGTCCTTCACTACGAACATTGTGTATTTGAAGTATCTCAAATCAGGAATACAGCCGGTCTGTCCTTTTTCGGCGCCGGTATCGTAGATAAGTGACTTGGCAGTCGTGCCGGTTGCCTTGTAGTGCGATACGGTCGAGTCGTAGTAGATTTTCGGATCGCGTCCGTTCATCGGAGCCCATGGATATGTGGCATCGATATATTGTTCGAGCGTATCCTTCATGCCGGTGGCCTCCAGAGCTTCGGTGAAGATTGAAATCTTGGAGTTTTCCTTCATAAGTCCGGGCAGCCACTTGTTACTTGGCTGTACGACGCTTCCTACAATGTGTACGACGCCATTCTGGACGGTATCATCGGACTCGATGATTCTTGCCTCCTGGTTGATTTTGAAACCGAGTTTGGTCTTCCAGGCTATGGTGTCACCATCGGCGTTGAGGGTCGGTGTCGAATCGGGGAAAGAGTAGTATGTCAAGTAACGGTCCAGCAGGTTAGGATATGGGAACGCGCCGTCGCCGCTCATGTCCGAGCAGAAGAATGTGGCTCCGCAAAGGTGGGTCTTTGCAATGGTGTCACACTGCATGACAGTGAGCGAGTCAAGGCATGAATAAAAGTGCTTCTGATTTTCCGGTGCACTTTCATACTTCTGTTTCAGGTATGCCTCGAAGGCTTCGTTGGTAGGAGCAAAGCAGGTATGTTCTCCGTATGTTCTCAATTCACCCCAGATACCGGCTTTCTTGAGGACATAAACGAAATCTGTGAACTCATCCTTGTATTTGCCTTCTTCAAGGAAGGTGGCGATGGTCTCACCGGAATTGATGTAATAGGTTCCAGGGTGCTGCTCGCTCCAAAGATCGCTGCACGAAGTCTGCGTGCAGATTGCTGCAACCATAAGGCCTGCTGCAGACAGGCCTTTCAGCGCATTCTTGAGGTTGAATCTCTTCATTGTAATTGGTTATTTTGATTATTATTTTGTCCGGTTATAATGCTAATGGGCGTACAAAAGCGCTTTTAAGCGCATAAAGATAATGGTTTTATTTGATATGCAGCATTATAATAATAAAAAAATAGCCCGATGCATTTTCCGCACCGGGCCATTTGTGTACCGTCAGTAAGGAATAATTACCAATTCATCCTATAGTTTCCGCTCAAATGGAGAAGTGAGAACAGATATACAAGTCCGTCATAATACACGTCGTAATATCCGTCTTCGTATGGCTCGAGAACCTGGTCGAACATGTGGCGTACAAGGTCCTGGCTATATGCTCCGTCGGTCATGAGGCTGGTGGTTGCCATGGTGCCTACAAAACCTATCGAGTGGCGCAGATTGCCTTTCCAGCGTCCGCCGCCCATGAGCATGCGCGGCTTGTCGCCGTTCATTGCGAACTGGTCGGGGAATTCGGTTATGCCATAGCGTCCGACAACAGCTTCCTGTATACGGTTGGCGTAGTCTGACTGCCACTGGGCATCTTTGTGGTACCAGGTGAAGTCCATGGCTATGTTCATTGGGACACGCCATGAATCGTAGTGGAATTCGCTGCCGCGGTTAGGCGTGCCGTCAAACTGGCTCTGGTCGGGGTTGATGCCGGTGACAGGGTCGGTAGCGCGGTGCAGGTAGGCGCGGGCGCTGTCGGCAAGTTCGCGGTAGATGGCTTCGCGACCGTCTTTTGCGCTCTCGGCCCAGATCTCGTAGAATGCAGGCAGATGGTATGACGGGTCGGTCCACTCGTTTGAACGCGTATCAGGGCAGAAGTTGATAAGCTTCTTGTCCATGTTGATGATGTTGGTCACACCGCCCGTGCCGTCCTTTGAGAACAGCTGGTTGAGCAGTGTCTGGGCTTCCTCAAGGTAGTTGAATTCCTCAAAGCTGCCCCAACGGCGCGATGCCAGCAGCAGGTCGGTCACATAGTAGAGCTCGCCGTCACTGGCGCTGCCGCTTGCCGTACGGCGGCCGTTCGGACGGCATGACCATGCGAACAGGCCATGTGAAGGTCCTTCCTCGTTATGACGCATGTAGTAGTTTGACCAGCGCCACAGCTTGTTGAACAGTTCCGGCTTGTCAAGCTGTACGGCTACCATCATGCCGTATGACATGCCTTCGGTGCGTACGTCACCGTTCTTTACATCCGATACGTAGCCCATGTGAACGGTCTTGCCGTCAACTTCAACATCGACATCCTTGTAGGCTCCACGCTCCGGATTCTCGAATATCTCAGCGTAAACGTCAGCAATTTTCTTGTCAATGTCGGCCTGCGGTATTCCAAGTTCCTTGAAATAATTGCGGTATTTCCCTGTTTCGGCGTAGCCTTTTTTTGCCGGAGTCATTTTTTTCTGGCCCTGTGCGTTTTTTGCAGCACCGCACGATGCCAGCGTTCCAGCCATGCAGATTGTTGCCACGAAGAGGGCAATAGTCTTGAAAGTTTTCATTGCAGTTCAGTAAAGTGATTATTGAATGTATGATTTCCACTGCTGGTATGCTTCACTGTATGCAGGCATATCGCTGGCCTTCGGGTCGATGACGCGGATTTTCTGCAGTGAAGCGAAGGCCTCGTTGTGGTCGTTGTAGATGTGGGCTCCCATGCCGGCACCCTTGGCTGCACCTATTGAGCCATCGGTATCGTACAGTTCAATTGTGGCGCCTGTTACACCGGCCAGGGTATCGCGGAACAGCGGGCTTAGGAACATATTGGCGTTGCCGGCGTGAATCTTGTTGACAGGCATACCCATATCTTCCATAATCTCAATGCCATATTTGAAAGAGAACACTATACCTTCCTGTGCGGCACGCATCAGGTGTTCGCGACCATGCAGGTTGAAGTTCACGCCGTTGAAGCTGCATCCGCGTTCCTGGTTCTCAAGAACACGCTCGGCGCCGTTGCCGAATGGCAGAACCGATACGCCGCCTGCTCCGATAGGTGCCTGTGCGGCAAGGTCGTTCATATCGGAATAGCTCAGACCTTCAAGCATGATGGTGCGTTTCATCCATGCATTCAGAATACCTGTGCCGTTGATGCAGAGAAGTATGCCAAGACGGTTGAAGCCTGTCTTGTGGTTTACGTGTGCAAAAGTATTTACCCTTGACTTGGGGTCATAGCTGATTTCGCCGTTGACGCCGTATACCACTCCCGACGTACCTGCAGTCGATGCAATTTCACCCGGCTCGAATACGTTCAGTGACAATGCGTTGTTGGGCTGGTCACCGGCACGGTACGTTATAGGCGTTCCTTCGGCAAGGCCGAGTTCGGCAGCCGCTGATGCGGTAAGACGGCCCTGTTCCGAGAATGTGGGAACGATTTTCGGAATGAATGAGCGTGGTATGCCGTAGTAGTCAAGCAGGAAACTTGCAATGTCGCCGGTCTGGAAATCCCAGAACATACCCTCGGACAATCCGGAGATGGTGGTGCATATTTCACCGGTAAGACGCATTGCAATGTAGTCGCCCGGCAGCATGACACGGTCAATCTTTTCAAAAATCTGAGGCTCGTTGCGCTTTACCCATGCCAGCTTTGATGCTGTGAAGTTGCCCGGAGTGTTGAGCAGATGTGTAAGGCATTGTGAGCGGCCAAGCTGTGAGAAAGCCTCCTCGCCTATTCCAACTGCGCGTGAGTCGCACCAGATTATGGCCGGACGAAGTACTTTCCTGTTTTTGTCAACGCATACCAGACCATGCATCTGATATGAGATACCTATGGCGGCAATGTCCTTAACGTCGATTGCTGACTGTGAAAGGACATCGGCAGTGGCTGCCTTGAGATATTTCCACCAGTCTTCAGGGTTCTGTTCGGCCCAACCCGGATTCACTGCCTTGATGGGTGCTTCACTCTTTGGTGCAAATGCTGTTGCTTTGCAGGCTCCGCTCTGTGCGTCAACCAGGCTGCACTTCACTGAAGAGCTGCCTATGTCATAACCTAATAGATACATACTGTATGTGTTTGAATTTTGATTTTTAATTTTCAACCCAACGGAATAGCAAAAGTATCAAATATATATGGAATATTATATATAAAAGGAGTAATTTCGCATCCGAATTAAAAATCAGACCGAAAAAAAACTATGAACAGGGTACTTGCGATTGCGTTTGCAGCCTTGCTTTCTGTAGCCGGAAATGCACAGAATGACAATGGGCTGAAGCTTTGGTATGAACAGCCGGCAAAGCAGTGGACCGATGCGCTTCCGCTCGGTAACGGCCGTCTTGGTGCCATGATATTCGGCGCGCCGGCGCAGGAACGCATACAGATAAACGAGGAGACCATCTGGGGCGGCGGCCCTCACAACAATGTGAATGACAAGGCCAAGGACGGTCTGGCAGAAATCCGTCAGGCTTTGTTTGAGAACCGCCGCAAGGATGCCCAGGCACTTTGTGACGAATACATAAACACCCCGGGCCCTCATGGCATGCCTTATCAGACGGCCGGTTCGCTTGTGCTTGATTTCGATGGAACCGAAGGCTACAGCGACTATTACCGCGAACTGGATCTGAACAGGGCAGTGTCGACCACAACATACAGCGTCGATGGTGTAAAATACACCCGCGAGTCATTCGTGTCATTTACCGACCAGGTGGTTGTGATGAGACTTACGGCATCCAAACCGGGAGCGGTTTCGTTCAGGGCAAGCTATGACCTTCCGTACAGGGAGGACCGCATTCTTGGACGCGGTGCTTTGCTTCCATCGGCGAATACGGGCATCATGTACATTTCATGCAAGGGCGATGACCATGAGGGGATTGAAGGCAGAGTCCGTTTTACCGACAGAACATGTGTGATAGCTGATGGAGGTGCGGTCCAGTCATCGGACAATGGTCTGACCGTCAAGAATGCCGATGCTGTCATCATCTGCATTTCGGTAGGAACGAATTTTGTGAACTATCAGGATGTCAGCGGCAATGAGAATGAAGTGGCTGAGAAATATCTGAAGCCTTTCGAGGAAGGTAAGGGCAAATATGACAGGATGCTTAAGAGGCACGTTGCAGAATACCGGAAGCAGTTCGGAACCGTTTCACTCAACTTGGGTGAGCCATCGGCACAGCAGGCATCAATGCCTACTGACAAGCGTCTGGCACAGTTTGACAGTGTGACTGACCCGCAGTTCGTGGAGCTGTACTTCCAGTTCGGCCGATACCTTCTTATAAGCTGTTCGCAGCCGGGTGGTCAGGCCGCCAATCTGCAGGGCATATGGAACGAGAGCCGCCAGGCTCCGTGGGACGGCAAATACACCACTAACATCAATGTCGAAATGAACTACTGGCCTGCATTCGTCTGCGGGCTGGAGGATAACTTCGAGCCGTTCCTGAAGCTTGTCAGGGACTGTGCCGAGCATGGCCGTGAGACGGCTGCCATGTACGGCTGCCGCGGATGGACATTGCATCACAACACCGACATATGGCGCTCGACAGGAATGGTTGACGGAGCATACAACGGCATGTGGCCTACTGGCGCCGCCTGGTTCTGCCAGGCAATCTGGGACGGATATCTGTTCAATCAGGACAAGGACTATCTGGAGGAGATTTATCCTGTCATGAAGAGCGCATGCCAGTTCTTCATTGACTTCCTGGTTGAAGAACCCGTATCGGGCAACAGGTATCTGGTTGCCGCACCGTCATACTCACCCGAAAACGCTCCGCAAATGGATCCGGAAAACCGTAACATAACCACATCGTTCGGCGTGACCATGGACAACCAGATGCTGGCCGATCTGTTCGGCAACACCATCGAGGCTGCGGCGCTGATGAAGGAGGACAAGGCTTTTGTAGATACTTTGAAGAATATTCAGAGCCGTCTGGCGCCGATGAAGGTCGGCAGCTGGGGGCAGTTGCAGGAGTGGTTCCAGGACTGGGACAACCCAAAGGACAGTCACCGTCACGTATCACACCTGTGGGGCATGTTCCCGGGCCGTCAGATTACGGCCGACGGCACCCCGGACCTGTTCAAGGCGGTCCGCACCAGTCTTGAGGCGCGCGGCGACGAATCGACAGGCTGGTCTATGGGCTGGAAGGTCTGCCTGTGGGCGCGTCTGCTGGACGGCAACCATGCATACAAGCTTATCCTTGACCAGCTGAAGCCTGTAGCCGGAGGCCGCGGATTCGGTGGCAGCGGCGGTACTTACACCAACCTGTTCGATGCACATCCGCCATTCCAGATTGACGGTAACTTTGGCTGCACTGCGGGCATTGCCGAAATGCTTGTCCAAAGCCATGCCGGCGCCATTGAGCTTTTGCCCGCTTTGCCCGATGTCTGGAAGGACGGCAGCGTGAAGGGTCTGCGTGCCCGTGGCGGTTTCATTATTGAAGAACTTTCATGGAAAGACGGCAAACCCGTCACCGTGAAGATTAAGTCTACCGTTAAAAACAGGCTGACAGTACGTTGGAACGGCATTTCAAAGACTGTGAAGGCCAGAAAGGGAAAGACTTATTCAATTGCGTTTTAAGAACTTGTTTTTACCACACACTTTTTTTAACTAATTATTCTTCAATCTATTATCCATCATGATTCAGAAAAAGAATCTGTTCGTTGCAGTGGCCCTGATGGGGCTTGTCTGGTGTTCGGAAGTATCGGCTCAGAAGAAAGAGGATTTCAAGCTGAGCGGCTACGGTTTCGTCGATGTACGCAGTTACATGGACACAAGGAAGAGCGTTGCCGGCGCTGACGATTATCTGTACCTGTATCCGCTGAACGAGGCTATGGTCAACGGTGCCGATGCGAATGACACAAAAGCAGCTTCAATGTTCGGTTCCACCGTCCGTTTCGGCTTCAATATGACCGGTCCCAAGGTGCTGGGCGCCGATTCGCGTGCCAATGTCGAGTTTGACGTGTTCAACTATAATTCAAGTGCGTTCTTTCTTTTCCGTCACTGCTACACCGTGTTTGACTGGGAGAATTCATCGGTCACACTGGGTCATACATGGCATCCCATGGGCAAGCTCATGCCGGGTGTGGGCAGCATTGCTGTAGGTTCGCCGTTCAATGCCCTGAACCGTTCGGGCCAGCTGCGCTACGATTTCAGGGCAGGAGACGGTCTGACTTTCAATGCTGCCGCAGTCTTCCAGTCGCTTAACAATGCGACCGGTCCTCTTAACCGGTCATTTGTATACCAGCGCCGTTCCATGATTCCGGAACTGTATGCCGGCGTTGAGTGGAGCGGTGAACATCTTTCGCTCGCTGCAGGCGTGGAATGGCAGAAAATCAGCCCCGACACCACAATTGCCGGCGGAAAGGTGAATACCCAGTATGTCGAGAGCGTTGCCGGCATGGCCCAGGCAGTCTATAAGAACGGCAAGTTCCAGGCTATGGCAAAGACATACTATGGTCAGAATATGTCACAGCTTGGTTTCTGCACGGGCTACGGCCTGAAGGCGGGCACCTCTGACAAGTGGTCACCCCTGACCGCCAGTTCTTCGTGGGTGTTCGTCGATTACGGTGCAGATTTCAAGGTGGGCTGCTTTGCAGGTTACATGAAGAATCTCGGCGCCAAGGATGATCTGGACGCTTCAAAGATTTATGCAACCGGTGGAAACATTGACCGTATGTTCCGCGTTGCCCCGAACCTCAAGTACAAGGCCGGCAACACCCAGTTCTGCATCGAGGACGACATTACCGGCGTTTCATACGGCGACTTCGAGGCCAAAGGCACCGTCAAGGGTGGCGACTTCGTGGTCAACAACCGCGTTCTCCTGGCTGTGACCTACTTGTTCAACTTGTAATTCACACGTTTCCCTACAAAAAGGCTGGCTGGTTCCAGCCTTTTTTTTGTTGCTGTTCCCCGATGTCGCTAATGCAGGTGCGTGCATAAAAAAAACAGAAGCTGACATTGTCAACTTCTGTTCTCTGGTCGGAATGAGGCGACTCGAACGCCCGACCCCTACGTCCCGAACGTAGTGCGCTACCAACTGCGCTACATTCCGATCTCTTTTGACGATGCAAAGGTAAGGCTAATTTTCGAACTTGAGAACTTTTTTCGCCCAAAAACTTGCGGGAAATGAAAAAGTACGTATCTTTGCACCCGCATTCGCAAGACAAATGCTTCTGGTGCCATAGCTCAGTTGGTAGAGCAAAGGACTGAAAATCCTTGTGTCCCTAGTTCGATTCTCGGTGGCACCACAGTAATAAGGCCTGCAGGTATCTGCAGGCCTTATTGCTTTCCTGACCTTTCCTACATCTTTCCAGGTCCCGAAATTAACACGGAATTTTTTGTATGTTTGCATACCATAGTTTTACGATAACGGTTAAAAAGATATTGGTATGAAGACAATTTTCATTACAGGCGGTTCTACCGGAATCGGCGCCGCTACAGTGCGCAAGTTCATTGACATGGGTTGGAATGTTGCAAATTTTGACTTCAATCCGCAGAAAGGACAAGAGCTGTCTAAGACAATAGACAAACCGGAACAACTGCTGTTCATTGAGGGTGACACCCGCAGCAAAGAAGATATGGAACGTGCCGTCAAAGCTACTGTCGAGCGGTTCGGAGCCATAAACAGTCTGTTTGCCAATGCCGGCGTGCATGGTGCCAATACATTGCTCGATGTTACAGATCAGGAATTTGACCGCATTGTGGGCACCAACATTTACGGTACTTTCAACACGTTGCGTCAGGTAGTTCCGCAAATAATAAACATTGGTGGCGGCAGCGTTGTAATAAGTGTATCTGACCAGTTCTTTGTCGGCAAACCCAACAGTTTTGCATACGGGCTTACCAAGGGTGCATTAGGACAGATTGTACGTTCACTTTCCATTGATCTTGGCCCAAAGGGCGTACGTGTGAACGGAATCTGCGCCGGTACGGTACGCACTCCGCTTGTTGACAATCTGTTTGTTGATATGGCACGCAGGAACGGCTGTACGGTTGATGATTACTGGACTGCGGAGAACAAGCTCTATGCACGCGGTTCTGCAGGAAAGCCCGAAGAGGTTGCCGAATTTGTCTATTTCCTTATAAGCGATGCCGCCTCTTTTGTAACCGGAGGACATTATCTGGTAGATGGCGGTCTTGTCGCCCGATAGCCAAACAATACAAAACAGATTCATGATTATGCGTAGAATTTTGACAGCCGCAGCCTTGGCGGCAGTTACGGGACTGAATGTGCAGGCCCAGCCACAGGGGGCTCAGCCACAGCAGTCTCAGACGGGGCAGGCTTCGATTACCGTTGAGAGTTCCAAACCGAGTGGAATAATTGACGAGATGCTGTACGGCCAGCTTTTCGAACATATTTACTTTTCGGCCAACAACGGCGTCTGGCAGGAGCTTATCCAGGAGCGTTCGTTCGAACCGGAGCAGTATCCCGGCATACATCCGCGTGACGGCTACTTTGACGGCTGGTATATGGACGATGACATGATCCTGCATTCTCCCACCCGCTATGAGCAGCCGCTCAGGATTGACAGCATAGGGACTTGCGACTTTGACCTGACCATGGATGTGAACTGGCGCAGTTACAAGCTGGCCAGACGCAGCTGGAGCGGTGGTCTGCTGGACATACGCTTTGCTTTCCGCAACAAGGCCGACGGCACTCCATATTATGTACGCATTCATGACCCGTATTATGAGGGCCGCACCTTCACTCCGGCGCAGACCCAGTCGCAGATTGATGCAGCCAACGAGGCCGCAGCACGTGCAGCTCTCCAGCAGCAGAGCGCGACGGCCGATTTCTCGATATGCGCCATGGAAGAGCGCGAGACGGCAGGCTTCGGAGGCCGTCCGGGACGACGCATGAGCACGCTGACGGCGTTGGCATCGGCCCAGGCTACCAAAGAGCAGGTGAACGAGGAGCAGCAGTGGCACAAGCTTCGCGTGGAAAGCCGCGGCAGCAGGGCGACAGTGTTCTGGGACGGCAATGAGGTGGTCAGCTATGATGGACTTGAGCAGGCTGACCGCAATTTCCTGACCTTCTGGGTCAACTATACCGAGGCAACTTACCGTAATATAAAGCTTACCGGGACCGATGGAACCGTGCTGTTCGAGGGCACTCCGGGCGATGTCCGGATTCCCGCTGTGGCACAGCAGTGGACGGCTTTCGGCGATGGCGGCAAGTACCGTCTGGTCAAGGACGATGCCGTGAACATGCGCTATTCGCAGGAGATAACCGCAGGCAGGAAGGCTGAAGCCGGCATTTTCCAGGGGCCGCAGGACATTATTCCCTTTGAAAAATATGTTGGCTCAATCTATGCCAAAGGCAGGGGCGAACTCATTGTGGGACTGCGCAATGACAAGGGAGAGTATGTGGCCAGACAGTCGCTTGGCAAGGTTGGAAAGGAGTGGAAGAAATATGAATTCACGCTTATACCGCAGAAAAGCGGTGACGGCGATTTCGCAATAGCCGTGAAGGGTGGTACGGTACAGGTTGATCAGGTGACATTGACAACACAGACAGGTCTTGACCTGGGCGGTTTCCGCCCCGACATACTGCAGGCTGTCAAGGAACTGCATCCAAGCTGCATGCGCTGGCCGGGTGGCGGTTATGTTGCGCAGTACAACTGGAAATGGGGCATCGGCCCGCAGGAGGAGCGCGAGCGCTGGCCGCACTGGATGTGGATGGACTATGACCAGAACTGCTTCGGTACCGATGAGTTCATACGTTTCTGCCGTGAGGTGAATTCCGAACCGATTATTGTGGTCAGTGTCAAGTTCGAACGCCCTGACGAAGAGTTCCCGCAGATTCTTCAGGATGCTCTTGACTGGCTGCGCTACTGCAACGCTCCGGCAACTGACGAATGGGGCGCAAAGCGTGCCGCCAACGGACATCCGGAGCCATACAACGTGAAGTATTGGGAGATTGACAACGAGATGTGGGAGATGGGCATTGAGCGCTACGAGAAGGCCCTGCGCATTTTCTCGACCGAGATGCGCAAGATTGACCCGTCAATCAAGATCATTGCCTGCGGAGGATTCCCCGAGGATGCCGATTTCATAAAGCGCAGCGGCAATTACTTTGACTACATGAGCCTGCATCACTATGAGCAGCAGGGTGGCTATGCTACCGGTCCTGAACGTCTTGGCCAGCAGTATGACCGTTACGCCAAGATGTTTGCCGAGGGGCCCAATCCCAACTGCAAGCTGTTCATATCGGAATGGAATCTGAACAGCATTGACTGGCGCACCGGCCTGTTTGCCGGCGGTTTCCTGAACATGGCCGAGTCACGTGACGTGGTTGCAATGGGTGCTGCGGCGCTGTTCCTGCGCCGTACCGATTCGCCCGACTGGAACAATGCGTTCATAAACTTTGACTACAAGGATCTGTTCAAGGCTCCGAACTGCCAGGTAACGGAACTGTGGTATGACCATTTCTCAAAGTACCGTCTGGCCTACAGCGGCGAGACGGCAGGGCTGAGCATAAGCACAACGCTTTCAGAGGACGGCCGCGATGTGATTGTCAAGATTGTGAATACCGGAAACGATGCCGTAGTTCTTGACGTAAACGGTGACTGGAAGGGGCTGAGTGCCGGTGCGTTTGATTTCTATGCGCCCGGAAGCCTTACAGCGGCCAACAGTATGGAGAACAAGAATGCCGTGGCATTGCAGCATGCTGTACCGGAGATTGCTGACGGTACTGCAACACTCACGGTTCCGGCACTGAGCGCCGGAGTGCTTGTGCTGACGAAGCAGCAGTAAGACGGCTGTCAGCGGATTTTTGCAAGGAATTGCTGGAGTTTCCGGTCGCGTTCGGCCAGAAACTCCTTTGCTTTTGCAGTGTCGGGGTTGAGCGGGCGGTGCGCCATCAGGGAACGCAGGTCGGCGGCTTCGTCCAGGAGCGGTTTCTGCCGCGCATCGAAGCCCCATTCCATGAAACGCTCGAATATGATGTCGGCTGCCAGCTGGGACGGGTGCAGCATGTCATCGGCATAGAAGCGGTAGTCACGCAGTTCGTCCATCATGATTTCGTATGCGGGGAAGTAGTGGGCGTTTTCAAAGCGTTCCACTATCCGGTTTACGGCCAGAAGCAGTGTCGATTTGCTGAGCTGGTTGTCATGGAGTCCGTCGGCCAGATGGCGTACCGGACTGACGGTGAAAATCCACTGGCGCTGCGGATTGCCGCCCACATAGTGTCCAAGTGCCTGCACGCATTCGTCAACGCTCAGGCGGCGGCGTTCAAAACGGCTCTGAGGCAGCTTGTGGCAGTTGGAGACCACAATGCCGCTGTCCTTGTCTGTATAGACGTATGCGCTGCCAAGCGTCACGACCACCCAGCCCTTGCGTTCGTAGAACTGGCTTGCCGTTGCCAGATTGTTGTTCGCATTGTCCAGGAATTCCTGTGCCGACGGTCTTGCAAAGCTGCTGTGATGGTAGAACGAGCAGAATCCGGCACTTGTCTCTATGACATCGGACGGCACGAAACTGCAGCCGCATGGGTTGATGCTGTAACCTTCAAGACTTCCCAGGCAGCTGGCTATGGAGCATGGGTTGAACAGCACTCCGAAGGGATTGACAAGCGTGTCAAGGTAGTGTTCCTGACAGCGGCGTCCCATTTCCTGCGCAAAGCACGAGCCCACGAACATGATTGAGTTGTGGGCCGATGTGACCGTACCGTTGCATGGATAGCCGAACCGCGGCTCCATGGGCTGGATCTGTACTGTGGTCTGCAGTTTCGTCATTTATCTGACAATGCCTTTGTAAGTGTCGCAGGCTTCCTTGTACGATGCCATGTCGCCTATGTCAAAGCGTGTGCCCGGCATAAGCATGGCATAGACGGGGGTCTGGGTAATGAGCCAGGCAATGTAACTGCCGGGAGCATCGACACCGCAGCCTTCTTCGATGCCTTTCGCAACGAGTTTGGCATCGGCCTTCGTGTAATAATAGAAGGGTGGACAGCACCAGTTGGATTGGGGCTGGGCCGGCTTTTCAACCATGCCGGTTATGAGGTCATTGTCATCGACATCAAGCACGCCGCTCTTGGTAAGACGGCTGCGGTCGGCAACGTAGAAGCGCATGACGCACGACGTGCCTTTCTGTCTTGCGTACTCCAGGAATCTGCCGAGCGAGAAATCCAGAATGGTGTCACCGGCTATGACAAGCAGTTCGTCATCGATGCCCAGTTTGTCAATGGCATACTGGATGTCGCGTACGGCGCCAAGGCGGGTTTCGTTGGTGCTTGTGCCGTCATCGACAACGGTGATTTTCTGGCTTCTGGTGGCGGCCCAGTCGTTGAAATGGTTTGCGAACTTGTGGTTTGAAATGACAACATATCCGTCAACGAGCCCTGTACTGTCTATGTCTTCGACAAGCCAGTCAAGGATTGTCTTTTCACCAACCTTGAGGAGGGGTTTCGGAAAGTTCTCAGTAAGAGGGTACAGCCTTGTGGCATAGCCTGCTGCAAGAATCAGACATTTCATACGCTTCTATATTTTATTGTTCGGGTTCATGTGGCATCTGTTTTATGCGCTCGAAAATGGCAAACAGGTCATCAAGCTTTTCGGCACGGAGCATTTCGATTCTTGTGTGACGGAAATCGGGAATGCCCTTGAAAATGGGACTTTGGGCCAGATGGCGCCTGATATGGACTATTCCACGGCGCTCGTCAAGGCGGGCAACGCTGTCAAGGGCCTGCTGCTTTATGACGTCCAGCTTCCAGTCAAAGCCCGGGTCCGGCATAATCTGGCCAGTATCAAGATAGTGGCGCACTTCCTTGAATATCCACGGACGGCCGAAGCTTCCGCGTCCTATCATCACCGCATCGACTCCGTAACGGTCAAAGCATTCCTTGGCGCGCTGGGGGGTGGTGACATCGCCGTTGCCTATTATGGGGATGTGCATGCGGGGATTGTTTCTGACCTCGCCTATCAGGGTCCAGTCTGCCTGGCCCGTGTACATCTGGGCGCGGGTGCGGCCGTGTATGGTCAGGGCCTGTATGCCGCAGTCCTGAAGGCGTTCGGCAAGTTCGACTATTATCTTGCTGTCATCGTTCCAGCCCAGACGGGTCTTGACGGTGACGGGAATCTTCACGGCATCAACGACTGCTTTGGTTATCTCAAGCATCTTGGGCACGTTCTGCAGCATGCCAGCTCCGCCGCCTTTGCCTGCCACTTTCTTTACGGGACAGCCGAAGTTCAGGTCAAGGACATCGGGCCCCGCGGCCTCGGCCATCTGGGCGGCGCCCACCATGGCATCGGTCTTTGTGCCGTATATCTGAATCACGACGGGGCGTTCTTCGTCGCACAGCTGCAGCTTCTGCATGGAGCGGTTCACTTCGCGTACCAGCGCATCGCTCGAAATGAATTCCGAATAGACCATATCGGCCCCGAAGCGCTTGCACATGAGGCGGAAAGCGGGGTCGGTCACGTCCTCCATGGGTGCCAGGAACACCGGTCTGTCGCGGAACTCTATATTGCCTATCTTCATAACTTCTGCAAAGTTAGAATCTGTTTTGAAATGTTCCAATTATTCCGATTCCCTAATCTGCAATAAGCATGCATTCTTATTCTGCTGAAATTTGCGAACTTCCGCTATTGCGAACCTGAATAATATGATAACTTTGCGGATAATTAGTGACGATGCGGATGACCAGGGACGATTTTGAGATTATGGCGCCGGTGGGCTCATGGGAGTCTTTGGCGGCTGCCTTTCAGGCTGGAGCCAATTCCATTTACTTTGGGGTGGAGTCATTGAACATGCGCTCGCGGAGCGCCAACCATTTTACGCTCGATGACTTGCGTGAAATAGCCTCACAGTGCAAAGAACATGGCGTTCAGAGTTACCTGACGCTTAATACCGTAATGTACGGCGAGGACATTCCGCTGATTCATGAAATAGTCGATGCTGCCATGGAGGCCGGGATATCGGCCATCATAGCCTGCGACATAGCGGTTATGACATACTGCCGCAAGGCAGGTATGGAGGTGCATCTGTCAACCCAGCTGAACATAAGCAACATCGAGGCGCTCAGATTCTATGCGCAGTTTGCCGATGTGGTCGTCCTGGCACGCGAACTGAACCTGACCCAGGTGGCCGATATTTACCGTCATATTCAGGAGGAGAATATCTGCGGACCCGGCGGAAAGCCTATCCGCATTGAAATGTTCTGCCATGGCGCGCTTTGCATGGCCATAAGCGGCAAGTGTTATCTGAGTCTGAACGAGCTGGGTGCAAGCGCCAACCGTGGTGCATGTATGCAGGTGTGCCGTCGCGGATATATTGTCAGGGACAAGGAGTCCGATATTGAGCTGGCCGTTGAGAACCAGTACATTATGTCGCCCAAGGACCTGAAGACCCTGCGTTTCATGGACCGTATGATTGATGCCGGTGTGCGCGTGTTCAAGATAGAAGGCCGCGCCCGTGGCCCTGAATATGTAAAGACCGTGACACAGTGCTACAGCCAGGCTATTGAGGCATGTCTTGACGGCAAGTTTACCGATGAGCTCAAGGACAGTCTGGACGTTCAGCTCAAGACAGTGTTCAACCGTGGCTTCTGGGATGGGTACTACCTGGGTCAGCGTCTTGGCGAGTGGAACGAAAAATACGGTTCTCAGGCTACCGAGACCAAAGTGTATGCTGGAAAATGTACCGACTTCTTCTCAAAGTTGGGCGTGGGCGAGTTTCTTATGGAGGCATCGGCCATAAAGGCTGGCGATAAACTTATGGTAACAGGCAACGCTACGGGCTGTATTACATTCAATCTTGTTGACCCGAGGGTGGATTTGAAGAGTGTAACCGAGGTTCCGCAGGGTGTGAAAGTATCGTTCAAGACCCCTGAAAAAGTGCGCCGGGGCGATAAGCTGTTTCGTGTGGTAAGTCGAAAATCATAATATAGTATGACAATGAAAAATGACATCAAGCCTGCCAATGGCAGATTAGGCATTTTAAGTGTGGGACTGGGTGCGGTTGCCACCACATTCATGACAGGTACTCTTATGGCCCGTAAGGGACTTGCAAAGCCGGTGGGCTCGTTTACGCAGATGGGCAGAATGCGCGTAGGCCGTGGTGAAGCAAAGAAGTATCTGACAGTCGACAGTATAGTTCCGATGACACGTCTTGATGACATTGTTTTCGGTGCCTGGGACGTATTTGAAGATAATGCATATGAAAGTGCAAAGTTCTGTAAGGTGTTGAACGATAGTGACATTGAACCGGTCAGGGAGGAACTTGAGTCAATCAGGCCCATGAAAGCCTGCTTTGATGCTGATTATGCGCAGAACCTTATGGACCCTCAGTTCGGACGTGTGCCGGATCCGCTTTGGGCCATGCCCGATGACACCCGTTGGAACTATGCGCAGAATATACGTGCCGATATACAGCGTTTCCGCAAGGAGAATGGCTGTGACCGTGTAATAGTTTTCTGGATAGCCAGCACCGAGGCATACACTCCACGTAACGGGAAAGTACATGGAACGCTGGCCGGTTTCGAGGCTGCCATGAAGGCCGATGACCGCAAGCATCTGTCACCTAGCATGATATATGCATACGCCGCGCTTATGGAAGGCTGCCCCTTCATAATGGGCGCTCCGAATGTATGCGTTGATATTCCGGCAATGTTCGAGTTGTCAAAGAAACAGGGGCTGCCAATCGTCGGCAAGGATTTCAAAAGCGGTCAGACTATGATGAAAACCGCAATGGCGCCTATTTTCGCAACCCGTCTGCTTGGTGTGGAAGGCTGGTTCTCCACCAATATACTCGGTAACCGTGACGGTCAGGTCATTGAGCATCCTGACAATTTCGAGACCAAGCGGATAAGCAAGGCATCAAGCATAGAGTGGATATTGGATGCGGAAAAGCAGCCCGATTTGTATTCCGACATAAGCCATGAAATCAAGATCAACTATTACAAGCCGCGTGGTGACCAGAAGGAAAGCTGGGATAATATTGACATTTTTGGCTGGATGGGCTATCCTATGCAGATAAAGGTGAATTTCCTGTGCCGTGATTCAATTCTGGCCGCACCCATCTGTCTTGATCTTGCACTTTTCACAGACCTTGCGCTCCGTGCCGGTTTGAGCGGTGTCCAGGAATGGCTTTCATTTTATGTCAAGAAACCTATGACCTATGATGACGAAGCACCGGTACATGATCTTTTTGTCCAATTCGCCATGCTTAAGAACCAGATCCGTCTGCTTGGCGGATACGAGGCCGATCAGGAATTGGATTGAGACCGGTTCATGATTTTGCATATTTTCAACCAAAAACGCATATTTTTACA
The DNA here is from genome assembly GCA_045640885.1 of Bacteroidaceae bacterium. GTDB lineage: Bacteria > Bacteroidota > Bacteroidia > Bacteroidales > Bacteroidaceae > Colenecus. Next base: position 111,694 of record JAZUFX010000050.1, read on the forward strand.
GATATGCGTTTTTTGATGCTTTATATTGCGTTTTTTCTTGCATACTCTTGCATATCGTATGACTAATATGTGTATTTTTGCACCCGCGTATAGAATTTTTATGCAATATGAAGAATAAGAACAACCGTCTTGAGGCCATCCGCATGGTCATTTCCGAGCAGGACATAAAGAACCAGGAGCAGTTGCTCGAAATTCTTACCGCTCGAGGTTACAGCGTGACACAGGCAACCTTGTCGCGTGACCTCAAGAAAATGAAGATTTCCAAAGTGGCCAACACATACGGGGACTATCTTTATGTCCTTCCAAACCATGCTCTTCTGCAGAAGAAGGCAAGTGCCCGTCAGCCTGATGAACCGCAGCTTAACCAGCCGCGTTATGGTTTCGTTTCGCTGAACTTCAGCGGCAACATGGCTGTCATCAAGACAAAGCCGGGCTATGCAAGCAGTTTGGCTTACGATATTGACGGTCACAATATTCCGGGAATTCTGGGAACCATTGCAGGCGATGACACTTTGCTCATTGTGCTGTCGGAGAATGCCAACCGCATGGAAATCAAACACCAGCTTGAACCTATAATAGTATCATTGTAGTATAATAATGGAAACAGAAATAAAGGTAATGGTGGCCGATGCATCCCACGAGAAGTACATCGATACAATACTCTCCACCATTTCTGATGCAGCCAAAGTTCGCGGTACCGGCATTGCCAAACGTACTCACGAATATGTTTTGAAGAAAATGCTTGAAGCGAAGGCTGTAATTGCACTTGCAGGCGACCGTTTTGCAGGTTTCAGTTACATAGAGACCTGGCAGGACAAGAAGTACGTCACCACATCGGGACTTATTGTCCACCCGGACTTCCGCGGTCTGGGTCTGGCAAAACGCATCAAGGACATGACGTTCACGCTTGCCCGCGTACGCTGGCCGAACGCAAAGATTTTTTCTCTTACCAGCGGTGCCGCCGTCATGGCTATGAACACCAAGCTGGGTTACAAGCCGGTGACCTTTGCCGATCTGACCGATGACGAATCGTTCTGGAAAGGCTGCGAAGGTTGCATAAACGTCGATGTGCTGCATAGGACAAACCGCAAGTACTGCATCTGCACCGGTATGCTTTTCGATCCGCACGAAAGCCTGCCCGCCAAGATATCGGACGAGGACATGAAGCGTATCATCGAGATAGACAAGATAGAACAGAACTGATTATATATTAAGGATATGGGAAAGAAGAAAGTGGTCGTTGCCTTCTCGGGAGGCCTTGACACCAGTTACAATGTAATGTACCTGACCCGTGAAATGGGTTATGAAGTATATGCCGCCTGCGCAAACACCGGCGGATTCAGCGAGCAGCAGCTCAAGACCAACGAGGAGAACGCCTATAAGCTGGGTGCTGTGAAGTATGTTACCCTTGACGTTACGAAGGAGTATTACGAGAAGTCGCTCAAGTATATGGTTTACGGCAATGTTCTCAGGAACAACTGCTACCCCATTTCAGTGTCGAGCGAGCGTATTTTCCAGGCTCTGGCAATTGCCCGCTATGCCAAGGAGATAGGCGCGCAGGCCATTGCACACGGAAGCACCGGTGCCGGTAACGACCAGATACGTTTCGACATGACTTTCCAGGTAATGTGCCCGGGCGTTGAGATAATCACTCTGACCCGTGACCGCAACCTGAGCCGCAAGGAGGAGATAGACTACCTGAACGCCAACGGTTTCAGCGCCGATTTTGCAAAGCTCAAGTACTCATATAACGTAGGTATCTGGGGAACGTCAATCTGTGGCGGCGAGATTCTGGACAGCAAGCAGGGTCTGCCTGAAAGCGCTTATCTGAAGCATCCGACCAAGAGCGGCAGCGAGATTCTGAGCCTCGGTTTCGAGAAGGGCGAGCTCTGCGCCGTGAACGGAAAGAAATTCACTGACCACATCAAGGCCATTCAGGAGGTCGAGAAGATAGGTGCATCGTACGCTATAGGCCGTGACTGCCACGTTGGCGATACCATCATCGGCATCAAGGGCCGTGTGGGCTTTGAGGCCGCTGCCCCCATGCTGGTTATTGCCGCTCACCGTTTCCTTGAGAAATATACTCTGAGCAAGTGGCAGCAGTACTGGAAGGACCAGGTTTCAAACTGGTACGGAATGTTCCTTCACGAGTCACAGTATCTGGAGCCTGTAATGCCCGACATTGAAGCCATGCTCCTGAGTTCACAGCGCAACGTGAACGGTACCGTTACCCTGGAACTGCGTCCGTACAGTTTCCAGACCGTAGGCTGCGACACTCCCGATGATCTGGTTCACAACAAACTGGGTGAATACGGCGAGGGTGCCAAGGCATGGACTGCCGACGATGCTAAAGGATTCATCAAGATTACATCGACCCCGCTGCGCGCATATTACAGCGTGCATCCCGATGAGGAGAGATAATAATTAACTATTCAATTCATAAATAAAATTATCGATATGGCTGACAAGAAACTTTACCGTTCATCATCTGACAAGAAACTTTGTGGCGTTTGTGCCGGTCTGGCCAAGTATTTTGACCTTGATCCTACCGTTATGCGCGTTATTTTCATCGTGCTGTTCTTCTGCGGATGCGTAGGACTTCTGGCTTATCTGAATTCTTGCACTTGTAATGCCGGCTGAAAAATGATAAAGGTAGGCATTATTGGCGGTGCCGGTTATACAGCAGGTGAACTTATAAGGCTTCTGCTGAACCATCCGGACGCAGAACTTGTGTTCGTGAACAGCACCAGTAACGCAGGCAACCGCCTGAGTTCCGTACATGAGGGTCTTATTGGCGAAACCGACATGACCTTTACCGGTGAACTGCCGCTTGACACGATTGATGTGCTGTTCTTTTGCACGGCTCACGGCGATACCCGCAAGTTCTTGGAAGCCAATGCGCTGCCTGAAAATCTGAAGGTCATTGACCTGTCGCAGGATTACCGTCTCAAGGCCGATGACAACAAGTTCATATACGGTCTGCCCGAACTGAACCGACGCGCCATCTGCAAGAGCCAGTATGTTGCCAATCCGGGCTGTTTTGCCACAGCCATCCAGCTGGCGCTGCTGCCGCTGGCCCGCAACCTGATGCTGAACGACGACATTTACGTGAATGCCATTACCGGCAGCACAGGTGCCGGAGTCAAGCCGGGTGCAACCAGCCATTTCTCATGGCGCAACGACAATATGAGCATATACAAGCCTTTCACCCACCAGCATCTGGCGGAGATTGGCGAATCGCTCAGGCAGCTTCAGAGCAGTTTTGATTCAAAGATCAATTTCATTCCTTACCGCGGCTGCTTTGCCCGTGGCATTTTCGCTACCGTGATGGTAAGGAACACCAACAGTCTTGACGAACTGTACAGGATTTACACTGAGTATTACGAGGCCGATTCGTTCGTTCACGTCGTTGAGGAACCCGTTGACCTCAAGCAGGTTGTAAACACCAACAAGTGTCTGCTGCATCTGGACCGTCACGAGGACCAGCTGCTTGTTACCAGCTGCATTGACAACCTTCTGAAAGGTGCAAGCGGAACGGCTGTACACAACATGAACCTGCTGTTCAACCTGAAGGAGACTACCGGACTGATGCTGAAGCCTTCGGGATTCTGATTCCGCTGTCCGACTGGAAATCCGTGAGGCAATGAATTATACTCTGAAGGCCTATCTTATCCACGACATCGGTCAGTGCAGGAATCAGGAGGATGCGTTTTTCCCCCCGATGACAAAGGCATGCCACTATGACGGAGTGGAGCGGAAAGAGGCTTTCTTTGAGGGTGTGCCGCATACCGATGACACGCTGTTCATTCTGTGTGACGGTATGGGCGGACACAGTCGCGGCGAAGTTGCCAGCCGTACGGTATGCGATGTGATGAGTCGGTCCATTGCCGATGCTGAAGCACGGGGTGACGGTTTTGACGGTGACATGATCCGCAATGCGGTTGACAAGTGCTTTGATGCGCTCGATGCCCAGGACAATCCCGAAGAAACACTGAAGATGGGCACGACGATGACACTGCTCAAACTCCACCGGAAAGGTGCGACCATAGCCCACATTGGAGACAGCCGTGTATATCACTGCCGTCTTTCGCAAGGAAAGAAGCATCCTGAAATTCTGTTCCGCACCGAAGACCATTCGCTTGTGAACATGCTGTTGAAGAACGGTACGCTCACATTCCAGCAGGCAGAGCATTTCCCGCAGCGTCATGTGCTGATGAAAGCCATTCAGGCCGGGCAGAAGGAGCGTGCCGTACCTGACATTTACCAGACTGCCGACATCATGCCGGGCGACGTGTTCTGCCTTTGTTCCGACGGTATGCTGGAGGGTCTGTACGATGAGGATTTGTGCGCCATGCTTACCAATCCGGACTACACCGACGAGAAACGTGTGCAGATTCTGCTCAATTTCTGCAAGGACAATCAGGACAATCATACGGCGTGGATTGTGAGAATTGAATCAGTGATGACCGATGACGGGCAGCCCATAGAATACGCCAGGCAGTCATGCCGTCACAGAATAGGATTGTTCAACCGTCTGATTGATCGTTTTTCCTGATTTTTGAAATTATAGGAAACGTATGGAATACAAGAACGTACTGCAACCGGGAACGCAGGTAAAAAGTCCAAGCCGTGTATACACGATAATGCACGTGATTGGTGCCGGCGCCTACGGTGTGACATATCTTGCCACCACACAGGCTGTCGTTCACGGCGAGTTGGGCGATATCAAGGTCAATGTCTGCGTCACCCTGAAGGAGTTCTTTATGGTGGAGCGCATGACCCGCACCGGCAATGTTGTGGACAGGGACCTGAAAAATGACGAGATATCGGCTTTCGCGCGCTGTTTCTACCTTGAAGCCGACAAACTGTCAACGCTGTCGCACCCGAACATCGTGAGTGTGCTGGAGGTCTTCGTTGCAAACAATACGTGCTATTATTCCATGGAATACCTTTCGGGAGGAAGTCTGAGCGAACTCATAAGGAAAAATGACGGACTTCCGGAAGCCGAGGCTGTAAAGTATGTAAGGCAGGTATGCGATGCGTTGTCATACATGCATGGCAAGAGGATGCTGCATCTTGACATCAAACCCGCCAATATCGTGCTCGATGACAACGGAAACGTGAAGATAATAGACTACGGACTGTCACAGCAGTACGAGAACAGCGGAGAGTCCGAATCGTCCGACGGACTGGGAGCAGGCACACCGGGGTACGCATCGCTTGAACAGTCGTCCAAGGAATACGGCCTGGTGTTCGCACCTACGCTCGACGTTTATGGCCTGGGTGCAACGTACTACAAGATGCTCACGGGATGCACTCCTCAGATGGCCGTGGAGATTGCCAACAAAGGCTTGAACACGCTTCCGCTAGTGCAGAAGAATGTCAGCCAGCAGAGTATCGATGCAATCAAGGCTGCAATGCAGCCTATGGTGGAAAACCGTCTGCAGACAGTCGATGACTTTCTTGCCATGCTTCCCTCCGTAAAAAGCGTTACTGCAGACGGCAAACCGGAAAAGAGGAAACATGGAACCATTGTAATTGTTATTTTTGCATTGGTTATTGTTGCCGTCATTGCTGTTGTGTGGTTACTTTATTTTTGAAGCTATGAATCTATTTGAAGTATACAGCCTGTTCCCTGTCAACATTGTCCGCGGCAAGGGATGTCAGGTTTGGGATGAGAGCGGACAGGAGTATCTTGATCTGTATGGCGGTCATGCCGTAATAAGCATCGGCCATGCACATCCTCATTACGTTGAGGCAGTGAGCCGTCAGGTTGCAACGCTGGGCTTCTATTCGAACTCGGTCATCAACAGGCTGCAGCAGAATTTCGCCGAGCGTCTTGGCAAGGCATCGGGCTATGATGACTACAGCTTCTTCATGATAAACAGCGGTGCCGAGGCCAACGAGAACGCCTTGAAACTGGCATCGTTCCATACCGGCCGCAGCCGTGTGCTGTCTTTGAGGAAGGCTTTCCACGGCCGCACTTCACTGGCTGTCGAGGTCACTGACAACCCAAAGATTATCGCTCCCATAAACGCCAACAACCACGTTACATATCTGCCCTGGAATGACCTGGAGGCTGCAAAGGCAGAACTCTCAAAGGGCGATGTCGCTGCGCTGATAATCGAGGGTATTCAGGGCGTGGGCGGCATTCAAGTGCCGTCGGACCAGTATATGCAGGGTCTGCGTGAGGCCTGCACCGCAAACGGAACGGTCATGATTCTGGACGAGATACAGTGCGGATACGGCCGAAGCGGAAAGTTCTTCGCCCATCAGTACAACGGCGTACGTCCTGACCTGATTACCGTGGCCAAGGGCATTGCCAACGGCCTGCCGTGCGGCGGTCTGCTTATCAGCCCCATGTTCAAACCTATTGCCGGACAGCTGGGCACCACGTTCGGCGGCAACCATCTGGCATGTGCCGCTGCCACCGCCGTACTTGACGTGATAGAACAGGAGCATCTGGTGGAGAATGCCGCTGCGGTAGGTGAGTATCTGCTTAAGGAACTTAAGGGAATAAAAGGTCCCAAGGAGGTCCGCGGCCGCGGTCTGATGATCGGCATGGAATTCGAAGAGCCCATCAAGGAACTTCGCAAGCGTCTGCTTTTCGAGAAGCACATATTTACCGGCGTAAGCGGTACGAACGTGATACGTCTGCTTCCGCCTCTCTGTTTGGGCAAGGCACAGGCCGACCGTTTCCTTGAAGCCTACTCGGACCTCTTGAAGTGATTCTGAAAACGTGGCGGTTACTGACGGGAGTCAGAACCCCATAGCATCTTTTGCTGGAGGGTGGCATAGAAACTGCTGCCCTCCAGTCTTATTACGCTCAGGGTAAAGGGTGCACGGCGGATTGACAGTGGGGTGTGTTCGTGCAGCGAGAAACTGTTTCCGTCAATTGAGACAAGGAAACTGTGACTGCGGCTGGCTACGTCAAGGTCGATGGTCTGTGTGGCCGACAGGACCAGCGGACGCATGGTCAGGCTGTGCGGAGCGACTGGAGTAAGGACCGTGACGTTGGTGCCGGGTTCGACAATGGGGCCGCCGACACTGAGTGAATAGGCGGTCGAACCTGTCGAAGTGGCTATGACAAGACCGTCGGCCTGGTATGTCACGAGTTCATGTCCTGCAACGCGTGTCGAAATTGAAATCATTGACGAGATGTCATGCTTCAGAATGGCTATGTCATTCAGAGCGTATGGGGTGTGGCCGGCGGGCAGACCGTTCATGTCAAGTTCAAGCAGATGGCGCTTCTGAATGGTGAAACGGCCGGAATCCAGCTTTTCGATGGCACTTTCAAGATCATTGGCGTTGACATCGGCCAGGAAACCGAGACGGCCCGTGTTTATTCCGAGCATCGGAATGCCTTTGCTGCCTACCTGGGCTGCGGCACGCAGAAAAGTTCCGTCGCCGCCAATCGTTATGACAACATCGGCCTCAGCAAGACCATCGGATTCCGGAAACTCCTTTTGAGGCAGCACCGTGTGACCGAATTTCTGCAGAATGGCAGTCAGCCTGCTTTCGCACTGTTCCGATTTTTGAGCCGACGTGTTTCCAAATAAGGCAATACGCATGATTCCAAATAATTTGTTACCTTTGTTGCAAAGATAACGGCTTTTTCATAAAGTTTGCTGCAGATGACAAGATTAAGCGTGAACATCAACAAGGTAGCCACTCTGAGAAACGCCAGGGGCGGCAATAATCCTGATGTGGTAAAAACTGCTCTTGACTGCGAGCGTATGGGTGCCGATGGCATTACGGTACACCCACGACCCGACGAAAGGCACATACGCCGGCAGGACGTCTTTGACCTGAAAAAGGTTCTTGCGAAGGAATTCAACATCGAAGGATATCCGTCACCGGATTTCATGAACCTGGTAACCGCAATCAAGCCGGCACAGGTAACCCTGGTGCCCGATTCTCCAGACCAGATAACATCGAATCACGGCTGGGACACAGTAGAGAACCAGCAGTTCCTTTCAGATATCGTTTCAACGCTCCAGGCTGCCAAGATAAGAGCGTCGATATTTGTCGATGCCGATGAGAAAATGGTGGAAATGGCGGCCAAAGCCGGAGCCGACAGAGTGGAACTTTATACTGAACCATACGCACGGAACTACATTGAGCTTGGTCCGGAACAGGCTATCGGACCTTTCCTGCTGGCTGCAAAAAGGGCCCGCACCTGTGGCATGGGCTTGAATGCCGGCCATGATCTGAGTCTGGTCAATCTGGCTTACATGAAAAAGTGCATTCCGTGGCTGGACGAGGTATCGATAGGGCATGCGCTGATTTGCGATGCACTTTATCTTGGACTTGACAGGACAATAAAAGAGTACAAACACTGTATAGAAGACTGAAATCATGTTACTTCAATCAACATCACTTACACAAATGCTCGGCGATACGCTGGCTGCCGAAGCCGCTATCCAGATGGAAGAGGGCGCACAGAGTATCAACCTGTTGGAAATGGCTGTCAAGGGCGGCTGGATAATGCTGGTTCTCCTGCTGCTGTCAATAGTCTGTTTCTACATTTTCTTCAATCGCATATCGGTTTTCCGCAAAGTCAGAATAGGCGATCCGCATTTCCTGGACCGGATTCTTGACTATATGAAGAACGGTGACCAGAAATCGGCCCGCATTGTCTGCCAGTCAACGGACTCTCCGCTGAGCCGTATCGTTGAAAAAGGCATCGGTCTGGCAGGCCACAGCCGTGCCGACATCCAGGCCGGCATGGAGAATGCCGCCAACATTGAGATTGCAAATCTTGAAAAGGGTCTCTCCGGCGTTTCAACCATTGCCAGTGCCGCTCCTATGATCGGATTCCTTGGTACGGTAATCGGTATGGTGCGCGCTTTCTGGGAAATGGCCGGTGCCGGCAACAACATTGACGTGTCGCTGCTTTCAGGCGGTATATATGAAGCCATGATTACCACTGTAGGCGGTCTTATTGTAGGTATCATTGCCCTGTTCGCCTATAACTATCTGGTCAGCAAGGTCGATGCCATTGCCAATCAGATGGAGTCAATGATCCAGGATTATTCCGTTAACCTGGAACTTCCGGAATAAACAAGCAAAGCAAAGTCCGATATGCTAAAGAGAAAGAACAGGATATCGCCGCAGTTCAGCATGTCGTCAATGACCGACATCATTTTCCTGCTACTGATATTTTTCATGATAACATCGACTCTGGTGAGCCCGAACGCCATCAAGGTGCTGCTGCCGCAAAGCTCACAGCAGACCAGCGCAAAGCCTCTTGCCAGAGTCATAATAGACCGTGACCTGAACTGGTACGCCGCTTTCGGCAATGATACCGAGATGCCTGTCATGGAGGAGGAACTGACATCGTTCCTTCTTGACTGCCAGACGCAGGAACCTGAAATGTACGTCGCCTTGTACGCCGACGAGTCCGTTCCGTATAGCGAGATTGTCAAAATATTGAACATTGCCAACGACAATCAGTTTAAGGTTGTCCTGGCAACGCGCAAGCCTGACCGAAAATAAATGAAGAAGGAATTTGACATAAAGTCACTGCTTCTGGCACTTCTTGCAAATGTGCTGGCAATATGTCTGCTGGTTCTTATGGGCATTGACATGCCCGAAAGAATGGGCGAAAGCGGTGTCCCTGTCATGATGGGAAATATCCAGGACCCATCGGCCGGTTTTGACTTCACACCGGTGGAAACCATGCAGGTCCCGTCTTCTTCAAGCGCCTCGGCATCGGCCAGCGTCAATCAGGCAGACCCTGTCATCACCCAGAATCTTGAAGAGACCGTTGCAATTGAAGACGGCAGCGAAAAGACGCAGGCCAGGCAGGACCCCGTGCAGCTTACCGAAGAGGAACTGCGTGCCCAGGAAGAACAGCGTGAGCGCGAGAAGGCGCAGGCAATTGCCAGCAGTATGGACAACCTGTTTGCCAAGAGCTCCAATATGCAGACCGCACAGGGTCAGTCCGAAGCCGGTGCAGACGGGTCTGCGGGTTCGCCCGAAGGCAATGCCGTTCATGGAAAGCTTACGGGCAAGGGTGCAAACGGTGTCGTGGATATGGGAGGCCGTGATTTGGACGGCATTCTGCCAATGCCAAGCAACAAGGGCATTTCCGAGCAGGCTGCAGTAGTTGTCAACATTACGGTAAGTCCCGACGGGCGGGTCATTGCCGCAACCATAAACAAACGTACCTCAACCGCCAACCAGGATTTGAGGGACAGGGCGGTAAGTGCCGCAAGGCAGGCCAGATTCAAGCCTGTTCCAAGTCCTGAGAACAAGACAGGTACCATTACATACTTCTTCGTATTGCAATAAAGCCTTGCAAACATGCCGGTAATATGCAGGATCTGGATTCGCGTGACGTCAAGTATCTGACAGGAGTAGGCCCTACAAGGGCTGCCCTTCTGGCCGATGAACTTGATGTGCGTACTCTTAAGGACCTGCTTTACACTTTCCCGTTCAAATACATTGACCGCAGCCGCCTGTTCCATGTAAACGAGGTGGACGGCACTATGCCGTACATCCAGCTGAAAGGGCGTATCCAGCGTTTTGAGACCAAGGGCGAAGGCCCGAAGAAACGCCTGACTGCGTATTTCAGTGACGGTACCGGCACAGCCGAACTGGTCTGGTTCCAGGGTGCGAAATACATTGTGGACAAGTACAGTCCCGGCATAGAATATGTCGTGTTCGGCAAGCCGACCATGTTTCAGGGACGGGTCAGCATATCGCATCCGGAAATTGACCCGGAGGCGAAGCTCAATCTGGCCGAGATGGGCTTGCAGCCATATTACAACACAACCGAGCGCATGAAGCGCGCCGGCCTGAATTCGGCCGCACTGCGCAAGCTGATAGAGAATCTGCTGGCTCTTATTGTGGAGCCTCTGCCCGAAACGCTGCCGCAATGGCTCATTGACCGCGAACACCTTGTATCCCTGACTCAAGCGCTGAAGTCAATACACCAGCCTCACGATGCAATGGAACTGCGCCTGGCACAGGCACGTCTGAAATACGAGGAACTGTTTTATGTGCAGCTGAATCTGGCCCGTTACCAGAGTGAACGGCTGAGGCGCTTCAAGGGTTTTCCTTTTCCGCGAATCGGTGAAAAATTCAATACATTCTTCAGCACGAAGCTGCCTTTCAGCCTGACCGATGCGCAGAAGCGTGTCCTGCGTGAAATACGTACAGATCTGGGGTCGGGCCGTCAGATGAACCGTCTGCTTCAGGGCGATGTGGGCAGCGGCAAGACCATGGTCGCCCTTATGTCAATGCTGATAGCCATTGACAACAGCTATCAGGCCTGTATAATGGCACCCACCGAAATACTCTCGGAACAGCACTTTGCAAACATCTCCTCATATCTCGACGGGCTTGGCCTGCGGGTGGAGCTTCTTACCGGAAGCATCAAAGGCAAGCGCAGGCAGAACATTCTTGAAGGTCTGGCCGACGGAAGCGTGAATATACTGGTAAGTACCCATGCAGTGCTTGAAGACCCGGTTCAGTTCAGCCGTCTGGGTCTTGTCGTCATTGACGAGCAGCACCGTTTCGGGGTTGCCCAAAGAGCCCGACTGTGGAGAAAAAGCGATACGCCGCCGCACGTCCTTGTCATGACCGCCACTCCGATTCCACGTACCCTGGCAATGACCCTGTATGGTGATTTGGATGTATCGGTCATAGACCAGTTGCCGCCGGGCCGCAAGCCGGTACGCACCACCCATCACTACAGCGGGAACATGACCGGGGTGTTTGCCTTTCTGGACCGTGAACTGGCGGGGGGCAGACAGGCCTATATAGTGTATCCGCTTATCGCGGAGAGCGAGAAAATTGACCTGAAGAACCTGCAGGACGGTTATGACTTTGTCTGTGAACGCTTTCCCCAGTATGCTGTCAGCAAGGTCCACGGCAAACTGAAACCTGCCGAAAAGGAAGCCGAGATGCAGCGGTTCAAGCGTGGCGAGACCCGCATTATGGTGGCCACGACAGTCATTGAGGTCGGGGTCGATGTACCCAACGCCAGCATAATGGTCATTGAGGATGCCCACCGTTTCGGGCTGTCCCAGCTGCATCAGCTGCGCGGGCGTGTGGGCCGCGGTGCGGAACAGTCGTACTGTATGCTTGTGACTCCTTCGAAGATAGGCGATGATACGCGCCGTCGCATTGAAATAATGACTGAATCCACCGACGGCTTTGAGATAGCCGAGGCCGATTTGAAACTGCGTGGACCAGGCGATTTGGAGGGGACTCAGCAGAGCGGCATGGCGTTTGACCTGCGCCTGGCCAGTCTGGCGCGTGACGGCCAGCTTATCGAGCATGTCCGTCATGTGGCCCGCGACATAATCGGGTCTGATCCGAGTCTGTCAGAGCAGTGCAACAGCGTGCTGGCAAGAACTCTTGCCCGACTCAAGAAAAGTCCAATAGACTGGTCCTCAATATCATGATAAAATCGTATCTTTGCAGGTTGTATTGAGATACTGTTTTTTGATATGTCCAATCGTCTGTACGCTATATTTTCGGCCGTTCTTTTCACGTTGCTTTCCATCAGAGACGTTTCGGCACAGGAACCGATGCCTGTCTTTGTTTCCACTGTCACCGGATTTCCGGTAACGACCGTACCTGAGCCTATTTCTCTGACACCTGTATACGATTTGGAGAATCCTGCGTCATTTCTGTATCCGGAGTGGGACAACAGACAGAGCATAAGCAACTATGGCGACATCAGACTTCCCGATACGGTTTTCATTTCAATGGATGGCTATTTCATGCCGACCGACAGCACCCGCATAACCGACACGTTCGGATACCGTCCAAGGCGCGGAAGGGTTCATAACGGTCTTGACGTGAAAGTTCTGGTTGGCGATACCATACGTGCCGCATTCGACGGGAAAGTCAGGGTGGCAGACTATCAGCGCAAGGGCTATGGCCATTATCTTGTAATACGCCACCCGAACGGACTGGAGACGGTTTACGGTCATCTGTCAAAGAAGCTTGTCGATGAAAACCAGGTGGTTCACGCAGGCGATCCCATCGCATTGGGTGGCAATACCGGACGTTCAACCGGTTCGCATCTGCATTTTGAAACCCGTATTGCCGGGCAGGCAATAAATCCGGCTCTTTTGTTTGACTTCCCTTCACACAAGGCCGTCACGGACTGCTATATGTACATTGTCAAATCGGCTCCTGAATACTACAAAGTCAGGAAGGGTGACACACTCAGTTCCATAGCATCGCGCAACCAGACGTCGGTCTCCCGGCTGTGCAAGTTGAACGACATAAGTTCAAAGTCAATATTGCGTGAAGGCCAGACCATAAGAATCAAATAACCCAATCAGCATTATGGCAAATAAACCCCAACCTCAGTCTCCCGATACGAACAGCCAGTTTGAGCAGGTAATAGAAATGTGCCGCAGCCTGTTCGGCAAGAAGATGCAGGACTACGGTCCGTCGTGGCGTATTATGCGTACCGAATCGCTGACCGACCAGATTTTCATCAAGGCCAAGCGTATCCGCAGCATAGAGACCAAGGGCGTTGCCCTGATTGACGACGACATAAAGTCTGAGCTCATAGGCATTGTCAATTACGGCATAATAGCTCTCATCCAGCTGGAACACGGGTACAGCGATACCGTCGATGTCGATGCCGATTGGGCGATAAGTGAATATGACCGCAAGGCCAAGGCTGCATTGGAACTCATGAAGAAGAAAAACCATGACTACGATGAAGCCTGGCGTGGAATGCGCACGACGTCGTACACCGACCTCATCCTGACAAAGATAAACCGTACCAAGGAAATAGAGAGCCACAGCGGCAGAACCATTGTGTCCGAGGGCATTGACGCCAATTATCTGGACATGATAAATTACGCTGTATTCGGTCTTATAAAAATCAGTTTCCCGGAATGATGCAGAAACAGACGGAATCAAAACGATGGCTTTCAGTGACGGTAAATCTGTGCCGTGTGCTGCTGGGACTTGTGTTCCTGTTTTCGGGAACTGTCAAGGCCATTGATCCCGTCGGAACCCAGATAAAGCTGTCCGATTACCTCAGTGCCATGAGCCTGGGTGGAATAATCCCCGACGGTGCTCTGCTTCTTATGTCATGCGTGCTGTCCGGATTTGAAATGCTTATGGGCGCATATCTGCTCATGGGTGTTTTCCGTCGCGGGTCGAGCCTGCTCGTTCTTGTATTCATGGGGCTGCTTACTCCGTTTACGCTATATGTGGCACTTGTCAATCCGGTACAGGACTGCGGCTGTTTCGGTGATGCGGTCATTCTTACAAACTGGCAGACGTTCATCAAGAACGTCGTACTGCTGGCACTGGCTGTAACGGTCAGGATATGGAACGGGCTTGTCGTTTCTCCAGTCCGCGAAAAACGTCAGTGGGTGGTGACTCTGGTGGTGCTGGCCATATCGGCCCGTTTCATGATAGAGAATGTAAACGGACTTCCGGCAATAGATTTCCGCCCATACAGGATCGGGACCGATTTGCGGGCCGAAGTGCTTGACCGCCATAACCCGAAGATGACCGATTTTGTCATCATGGACCGCAATCTTGACGATGTGACCGCCAATCTGCTGCTTGACTCCGGCTACGTTTTCCTGATATCCTCCCCCTATCTGGAATCGGCCAGCTGGAGTGACCTTGACCTGATAGACGATTTATTGGAATACTGTGACCGATACGGTTACCGCATGGTATGCCTTACCGCGTCGGGCCGCGAGGAAATACGCGAGTGGACGGCCAATACCGCAGCCGGTTATGAGATATTGAACTGTGATGCCGTCCCGCTCAAGACAATGGTGCGTTCGAATCCGGGCGTTGTGCTGCTGGACAATGGGGTCATTTCAAACAAGTGGAGTCACAGTGACATTCCGACGGACAGCGAACTGACGGCTCCGCTTGAAAAGCTCCCCGATGTATTGCACAGACCGTATGACCCATTGCGTACGCCGTATGGCATCGCCCTGCTGCTGTTGTTGCCGTTGCTGCTTGTGGCGGTGATTGAAAAAATTGGAAAATTGGTTCATTAACATATAAAACTTAACAGAAAAATGAGAAAGAAAATTGTTGCTGGTAACTGGAAGATGAACAAGAATCTCCAGGAGGGTATGGCTCTTGCAAAAGAACTGAACGAAGTACTGACCGCTGAAAAGCCTAACTGCACCGTTATCATCGGTACTCCATTCATTCATCTGGCAAAGGTTTCAGACATCATTGACCACAAGCTCATCGGTCTGTCAGCCGAGAACTGTGCAGACAAGGCATCGGGTGCCTTCACCGGCGAAGTAAGTGCCGAGATGGTCAAGTCAACAGGCGCCGAATACGTAATTCTCGGCCACTCCGAGCGTCGTGAATACTATCACGAGACATACGATATCCTGAAGGAAAAGGTGCTGCTGGCCCTGGCTAACGGTCTGAAGGTTATCTTCTGCATCGGCGAATCTCTTGAAGAGCGTGAAAAGGGCATCCAGAACCAGATTGTAAAGGCAGAACTTGAGGGTTCGGTATTCAACCTGAGCGCCGAAGAGTTTGCAAACATCACCATCGCTTATGAGCCGATCTGGGCCATCGGTACCGGCAAGACCGCTACTGCTGACCAGGCCGAGGAAATCCACGCTTACATCCGTTCAGTCATCGCTGACAAGTACGGCAAGCAGGTTGCCGAAGACACCTCCATCCTGTACGGCGGTTCATGCAAGGCCTCAAATGCTCCCGAACTGTTCTCGAAGGCTGACATCGACGGTGGCCTGATTGGCGGCGCTTCACTGAAGGTTGCTGACTTCAAGGGCATCATTGACGCTTGGAAAAAATAAACTTGAAACAAATGAAAAAGACAGGGTTGCTTTGTCTTTTCCTCCTCATCTCCTTCCTGGCCGGTGCCCAAAACGGGACACTGGTTCAGGATCTGGAGAAGGAAGAAGCAGGGAAAGGACGCGTTACAGTTGAAATGGACGAAAGGCTGGACAGCCTTCTGGGCCCGAAATGCGATGCACTGAACGGTGAAACGGTCAAGGCTACGGGCTTCCGCATTCAAATATACTCGGGCAACAATACCCGTACAGCCAAGGAGAATGCCGCCAGGGCCGAGCAGTACATCCGTGAAAATTTCCCTGAGCTGCCTGTCTACGTCATTTTCAAGACACCGCATTGGACTTGTGCCGCAGGCGACTTCCTGAATTTCGAGGAGGCATACGAAGCCATGAGAAAGATGCGCAAGGCCAGAATACCTTACAAGCAGATGATACTTTTGCGTAATCAGGAAATCAATGTTCCCCTATGAGCAGTCTTATTCCCTTTGACGATGAACAGTCTCCTGTATTTCAGGAGCTGATGCAGCATTATTCGCGCATTCTCGAACTGATAGAGCCGGACTCCGGGCGCGAAGGCCTGCAGCGCACGCCGTTGCGTGTTGCCAAAACCATGCTGGATTTTACAAGCGGATACCGTATCGACCCTTCGGCCATGTTGAAATCGGCTCTGTTCAAGGAGGACTACAGCCAGATGGTAATAGTAAAGGATATTGACTTTTACTCATTGTGCGAACACCATCTGCTTCCATTCTTCGGCAAGGTTCACGTTGCCTATATCCCCAACGGATACATTACGGGCCTGAGCAAGATAGCCCGTGTCGTCGATGCCTTTGCACGCCGTCTTCAGGTACAGGAGCGCATGACTTCACAAATCAAGGACTGCATACAGGAAACTCTTCATCCACTTGGAGTTATGGTGGTTGTCGAGGCCCAGCATACATGCATGCAGATGCGTGGTGTGGAGAAGATGAACTCCATTACAACCACATCGGACTTTACCGGTGCCTTCAACCGTGCCACCACCAGAGAAGAGTTCATGAATCTTCTCTACAGGAAGTAATCTGACAGAATGTTTACATTATGCGGTCTCCCAGAAGGCGGGAGAGCGTGGTCCTGGCCAGCAGCAGGGACTGGTAGCGCTTTTGTGCTTCGGCAAGCAGCTGCGGGTTGTCTGAGACCGATGTGTCCTGCAGTTGCTGTTCCACTTTCTTGAGTTCCATCCGCACAACCTCCATCTGGTAATCGGCCATTATGTGCCGTGTCAGGTCATAGAGATGGTCCTCGTCCCGGACCGGCTTGTTCTTCTCAAACAGCGAGCTGAGCTGATAGCGTTCCTCCATAAGGCTTGCTGCCGTGAGGCTTACAAAGTTCTCGGGGTGCGACAGGAAATGCCGTTCGCTGTCAAAACCTGGCTGTGAGCCATCCTGATTGTATATTTCGACGAAACGCTTATACACCGGGTGATGGAATTCCAGACCGTCGCCGGCCAGTGTCTGACAGATGAACTGTCCGACTGTTATGTCCTGGCTGCCGTTTTCGCCTTCAATTGTGCACAGTATCTTGCCGCCGAATCTTACAATGAGTCTTGACAGCAGACGTTCACGGTCCATCATGGGGCCGAATCCCTGAAGCTTGAGACTCTTTATTTCGTTCCTGAGCCTGTCCTGTGCCGACAGCTCCGGCTCATTTCCCGCCTGGTCTCCATCATTCTGCACATCATCGCCGGCCGATGGCGCAGGGTCGTCCGGCAGGTCGTCCTGGGCTGGTCTGGCTGGCCGTGCCGGGGCAGACGCCTGGCTTATCCGTGCGGCATTGACATCGGCCACAAGAATCTTTTCGGATATGCCCATAGCCTGACTTATTTCCGTGATATATACTGCACGGAGTATGTTGTCGGGGATGACGGCTATTATGCCTATTATTTCGCTTATGGCCTTGGAACGTGCAACAGGGTCGTTCTGGCCTTTCTTCTGCATCTGCTTCAGCGTGAAGCTTATGAAGTCGGTGCTGTTGCCCTCAAGGAATTCCACCAGCTGTGTGGGCGTGTGCGTCTGTGCGTAGCTGTCCGGGTCCTCGCCGTCCGGAAGCGACACCACCTTGACGTGCATGCCTTCGGCAAGAAGCATGCGTACACCGCGTTCCGATGCGTGGATACCGGCGCTGTCACCGTCATACAGCACCGTAATGTTCTCGGTGAAACGATGTATCATGCGTATCTGTCCCGTGGTGAGTGAGGTGCCGCTTGACGCGACCACGTTCTCTACACCGGACTGGAACATGCTTATGACATCGGCATAACCCTCGACCAGATATACGTTCTGCTTGCTTATTATGGCTTTCTTTGCCTGATATATCCCATACAGCTCATTGCTTTTCGAGTAGATGGCCGATTCCGGCGAATTGACGTATTTTGCGGTCTTGGCATCGGACTGCATCACGCGTCCGCCGAAAGCCACCGTTTTGCCGGAAAGTGAGAATACGGGAAAAATCACACGTCCCCAGAAACGGTCCTTGAGCCCGCCGTCATCCTTTTTGTAACAGAGACCTGTTGAAACCAGGTTCTTTTCACTGTAGCCTTTGGCCAGTGCTTCCTTTGCCAGGACGTCTCCACCTTCGGGGCAGTATCCAAGCTGGAATTTTTCAATTGTGTCATCACGGAACCCGCGTTTGCGGAAATAAGCCATCCCTATTGCCACTCCCTGCGGGGTGTTACGCAGTTTGTCATGAAACCATTCGCGTGCAAAATCATTTGCAATGAACATTGATTCACGTTCGCTCTGTATCTCTTTTTCGCGGTCGGTCATCTCACGCTGTTCGACAGGGATGCCGTACTTCCGTGCCAGCCATACAGCTGCCTCGGAGAAAGACATCTGCTCATGCTTCATTATGAAATGGATGGCATTGCCGCCTTCGCCGCAGCTGAAACACTTGCATATTCCACGGGCGGGAGATACTGAAAACGACGGGGTGCGTTCATTGTGGAACGGACAAAGACCCACATAATTGACTCCGCGCCGTCTGAGTGTCACGAATTCTGACACCACATCAACGATGTTTGTGGCATCAAGTATCCGTTGTATTGTCAGCTGGTCAATCATGAGTTGTAAACGGCGTTTGGAATAGCTGTGACAAAGATACTAAAACCTCCACAAGAAGGTGAAGGAAGGATTGGTTTAATTTTATTTTGCATTTAAGTGTTTTATTTGTAATAAATTAGGTGCATAAAAAATAATTTGTAACTAAAAATTTGCTACTTTTGGCCTCGCATTACATACTAAACATGGCAACAGAATCAAAACCCTACAAGATTAAGGAAAAGACTGAAAAGGAGGCATCTTACCGCAGTCTGATCCGTGCCGAGCTGGCCGATGAACTCTATGACCGCATCCTTACCATCATTGTGGCGGAAAAGAAGTATCGCAGCCCCGAGTATTCGGCAAAGCAGTTGGCTAAGGACCTGGACACGAATCCAAGGTACCTGTCAGCCGTCATTAATTCACGTTTCGGCATGAACTACTCATGTCTGGTGAATGAACTCAGAGTACGTGACGCCGTTCACATGCTCACTGACAAGCGTTTCATGGACAAGACAATGGAGGAAATCGGACTGATGTCGGGCTTCGCTAACCGGCAGTCGTTCTATGCCGCTTTCTACAAGGAAAAGGGAGAGGCACCCCATCAATACAAGAAACGTCATCAGCAAAACCAGTAATAGTACACAGAACAAACCGCTTGACATATCATGACATACGACCCGAGAATCCAGGAGATAAAGAGCAAGTTAAGGCTTGAAATGAATGGAGTCGCGTCGAAGAGCATGAGGGACAGCGGCATGGACTACGGGCTGAATTTCGGAGTAGGCCTGCAGGCTCTTAAAAGGATAGCCGGCGAAACCGTTCATGACGGTTCGTTGGCTATTGCTTTATGGAAAGAGAATATCAGGGAATGCAAGATGCTTGCCGCCCTCATATATCCTGAAAACGAATTCCAGGCCGATCTGGCCGATTTGTGGGTTCAGGAAATCAAGTGGCCCGATTTGGCGCAGGTATGCTGCATGTATCTTTTCAGCCGCATGAATCAGGCATCGGTCATGGCTTTCCATTGGATTGCATCCGATGCGGAGATGGTGCGCTATTGCGGGTTCCTGACCATTTCCCACCTTTTGCGTCAGGGTCGTGAAATGTCCCAAAGTTATGTCGCCGAGTTGAAGGATCAGGCTCAGGCCGCCATTGCAGAAAGTCAGACTCTGGTAGCCATGGCGGCACGTACCGCCTTAGACTGTATGGAAAGCCATGGAAAGGAGTGACATGTCATTTGACAATGCAAAACAGGCATTGGAGACCTACCTTCATGCAAAAGGCTTCAGATGCACACCTGAACGCAACGCCATTCTTGAGGCCGTTTTCGGGTTTGACGGCAATTTCACTCCTGAGATGCTTCTTGAAGAAATGACAGAAAGACAGAATTTCAGGGTAAGCCGTGCCACAGTTTACAACAATTTGACTATTTTTGAGCAGGCAGGACTGGTAAAGCGTCTGCTGCACGAAGGTAAAATCAAATACACACTGGGATGGCATGAAAATTGTAACGTCAGTCTGGTGTGTTCCGGTTGTGGGCAGATAACTGAAATCCAGAACAAACGTATTGACAGACTGGTACATGAAATGAAACTGCGCCGTTTTCAGATGACAGGCTATTCGCTGCAGATTTTCGGTCTTTGCAGCAAGTGCAGTCAGGCTTTGAAGCGCAGAATGAAACAGATAAAGAACAGACAAAACAAATAAAGATATTTACTATGGAGAAAATTGATGTCCTTCTGGGACTGCAGTGGGGTGATGAAGGCAAAGGCAAGGTAGTTGACGTATTGACGCCGCGTTATGATGTGGTAGCCCGTTTCCAGGGCGGTCCGAATGCCGGTCACACTCTTATTTTTGACAATAAGAAATTTGTGCTCAAGTCAATCCCTTCGGGCGTATTCCAGGGTGACAAGCAGAACATTATAGGCAACGGTATGGTAATCGATGCAGCGCTGTTCAAGGCCGAGGCATCGGCTCTTGAAGAAGCCGGCATCAATCTCAAGGACCGTCTGCTCATTTCAAAGAAGGCACATCTCATACTGCCTACACACCGTCTGCTTGACAGTGCTATCGAGGCATCGAAGGGCGCCGGCAAGGTCGGCACCACAGGCCGTGGCATAGGTCCCACATACACTGACAAGGTGGCCCGTACCGGTGTCCGCATGGGTGACATCCTGCGCCCGGATTTCGAAGAACGCTATGCCGCCGCCAAGGCAGCTCATGAGCGTACCCTCAAGAGCCTGAACTACGAATATGACCTGACTGAAATTGAGGCCGCATGGCGTGACGGCATCGAGTACCTCAAGCAGTTCAAGTTCATTGACAGCGAACATTATGTCCACAATGCGCTGAGCAGCGGCAAGACAATTCTCTGCGAAGGTGCGCAGGGTACCATGCTTGACATAGATTTCGGCTCATATCCTTTTGTAACCTCATCGAACACCATCTGCGCAGGCGCATGCACCGGTCTGGGCGTAGCTCCAAGTGCCATCGGCCGCGTATATGGCATCATGAAGGCATACTGCACACGTGTGGGCAGCGGTCCTTTCCCGACCGAGCTGTTCGACAAGGACGGTGAGGCAATGTCGGACCGCGGTCAGGAATTCGGTGCTGTAACAGGACGCCGCCGTCGCTGCGGCTGGGTTGACCTTGTCGCTCTGCGCTATGCTGTACGTCTTAACGGCGTTACAAACCTGATTCTCATGAAGAGCGATGTCCTTGATACCTTTGACACCGTCAAGGCCTGCGTCGCATACCAGCTGCCAGACGGCACGAAGACCGATGAGTTCCCGTTCGACTGCGAAGGCGTCACCCCAATTTACGAGGAACTGCCGGGCTGGAAGACCGATCTTACCGCCCTTCACTGCGAAGATGAATTCCCCGAGGAGTTCAACAACTACATTTCATTCATTGAAGAATATCTGGGAGCTCCGGTTTCCATAGTATCTGTAGGTCCGGACCGCAACCAGACAATTGAAAG